>CAWIZB010000015.1:0-58020 GCA_963840505.1 uncultured Actinomycetota bacterium | reverse complement strand
AGCAGACCGCATCAGCGCGGATGCGAACATCATCTTGAGTCGTCGAGAGACCAAGAGCCAAAGCCAGTCCCTGCAGCTTGCCCATCTCGACGACGATCGGCTTAGTGGCCACTTGATCAAGATCGCGGGCGGGATGGGCGATGACAGTCTGGCCCAGCACCTCGACTCCGCCCTCCGCCGCGGCGGCAGGAAATCACCTCGCAACCGTGGACTGATTCCACCATCCCGACGCCGCAACCATCCGACCCCGCTGGGCCGATGAACCCCTCGACCTAGTCGGTCGGTTGATGGCTGGTGTTGGGACGCATCCCCGACCGCCGACCGAGCCTCAGATCGCCGTCTGTGCCCTCTGGTGAGCCGTTTCCAAGATCATGAGAGGCTTACGCCATGGCATCGATCGCTGACCTAGGTGTGAGCAAAAGAGCTTGGACAGCCGACGATAATGAGCTTAACGGTCTGGTGTAAATGGGAATTATTATCTGTGAGTAAGCACGTACATCCTGATGCGCCACCGCATGCCGCCAAAGTCTGTCACTTGGGCTGCATCGAGGACCGGCTGCTGGAGAACCGACTAAAAACGATCAAGAATTATGGCGGCGGGTTTGGCGTCGCAATGGCGGGCGCCGGTGCGGCGCTGTTTACCGAGCGCGACGGCGAGTCGTGCCTGGGGCAACTGACTGACGCATACTTGGTCGACAAATATGACAAGTTTGTGATTCGCGTGCACCTGCACTGCGGCAAGGTAGCGTTGCTGACCGCACCGGGAGCTGAGCTTGAGGGCCAGTGTGAGGCCGATGATGTTGCAAGCCTGTATGCGCTGGCGGACCGGGGTGTGGAGAAGGTCGCTGCCGCTCTGAAGCGGTTGTACGGCGTGGATATTCCAGGTGAGGCAGAAGTGGTGGATATCGTGCTTAACGACGACGGTGAGCCGGAGGGCGTGGTGATGCCACGGCCAAAAGCCACAGTTTAAAAAGGGGCCCGGTTGGGGCTCTTTTTTATTTGCGTATGGGCGTGGTGGTGAGTTTCAGCGCCTTTGCCGGGCGCGGTCCTGTCCCGGCCAAACAGCCCAGGTGGCCAGGCTGCCGATGCCGACGATGGTTTCGGCCAACCGGGTGGCTTCGGGCAGCTGGGCGTCGATCGCGGCGTCGTAGAAGTCGACCAGTTGCCAACGGGATCTTCGCCGGCTCGTGTTCGGCGAGCAGCATGCGGAGCCGTTCCTTCACGCCCCAGGCGGCGCCGAGCTCATTGGTCGGATCATGATCATCGAGCATCCGGCTGAGCCGCTTCCACTGCTTGACGGACAGGTGTTCGGCGGCCGTGAGCAGCAGCCGCCGGTATGGTGACGCACGGACCCGGAGCCCCAGACTCTCTTCGCGTGCCCATCCTTCGACGGGCTCCATGCCTTGCTTGGATTAGTGGGTGGCCGTCGCGGTGTCGAGCACGGCCTCGAACTGATCCAGCATCCAGTCGAGCTCCTCCTCGGTGATGATCAACGGCGGTGCGAATCGAATCGTGATGTCGTGGGTCTCCTTCGCCAGTACCCCGCGTTGCGCGAGGCCCTCGGCGGCCTGCCGGCCCGACAGTACCGCCGGATCGAGGTCCACCCCGGCCCATAGCCCTACGGTGCGAACCTCGGTGACCCCCCTG
This sequence comes from uncultured Actinomycetota bacterium, assembly GCA_963840505.1. Classification (GTDB taxonomy): domain Bacteria; phylum Actinomycetota; class Actinomycetes; order Propionibacteriales; family Propionibacteriaceae; genus Microlunatus. Next base: position 56,373 of record CAWIZB010000015.1, on the reverse strand, counting down.
CTACCGACCAGGGGCTCCAGGCGGCTCCGGAGCCGCTCGCCCAGGACGCGAGCGCGTTCTTGGAACTCCCCGGTCTCCAGGAGGCCTACCACTGCATGACCAACCGCGACCGCCAGCGGATTGCCGCCGAAGGTCGACCCGTGGCTGCCCGGAGTGATCACGCCCAGAACGTCATTTCGTGACAGGACGGCGGACACCGGCACAATCCCGCCACCGAGCGCCTTGCCCAACATGTAGACATCGGGTACGACGTCCTCGCGTTCGCAGGCGAATGTCGTCCCGCACCGTCCCAAGCCCGACTGAATCTCGTCGGCAAGAAATAGCACGCGAGAGTCGGTACAGATACGCCGTACTGCCACGAGGTATCCCGGCGGTGGCACGAAAACGCCGGCTTCGCCTTGCACTGGCTCCAGCAGCACCGCAACGGTCCGTGGGGTGATTGCCCCAGCCAGTGCTTCCGCATCCCCGAATGGGACGGCAACAAACCCGGGCGTGAACGGGCCGAAGCCGCGGCGCGCGATGTGATCGTTGGAAAAGCTGATCACCGTGGTGGTGCGGCCGTGGAAGTTGTTGGTCATCACCACGATCTGGGCGTGTTCCTCGGGCACGCCCTTGACGTCATACCCCCAGCGGCGCGCCACTTTGATCGCAGTTTCGACGGCCTCTACGCCTGTGTTCATCGGCAAGACGCATTCCATGCCGGCCAGTGCCGCAAGATCCCGACAGAAGGGGCCAAGCTGGTCGTTGTAAAAGGCGCGACTGGTCAAGGTGAGCCGATCAAGCTGGGCGCGCGCGGCTTCGATCAGGGCGGGATGCCGGTGGCCGAAGTTGAGCGCGGAGTAGGCGGCCAGGCAGTCGAGGTAGCGGCGGCCGTCGACGTCGGTCACCCAGGATCCGTCGCCATGGGAAGCGACCACTGGCAGCGGGTCGTAGTTGTGCGCCGCAAATGTCTCGGTCAATTTGATCTGGTGGGCGCTTCGCGACAATGTCTCAGTCACTCACTTCTTCGCCGCAACTTCGTATGGCGGAACCGGTTGGGGGGGCAGCATGTGGGCGCGCTGCGCGAGGTAGACCGGGATCCCGAGCAGGAACGCTGCAGCGCAGAAGATGAACGGCAGCCATACCTTCCACGCTGCCTCTTCCCCGGTGTTGCGCGAGAACCAGATGAACAGCACCGAGAACACCACGGCGACGACCGCCACAATCACATCGCGTGCCACGCGAGGTGTGTGCAGTTGCCGGCCGTCCCGAAGGCGCCACTTGATCTGGGCCACCGCGGAAAACCCGAACGGGATCGCAGCGGTGATCCCGGACATGAAGACCAAGGTGTTGAACACTGTGTAGCCCGCGCTACCGAGATAGCTGAGCACGGTGAAAACGCTCGCCAAGAGCGCGGAAATCACAATGCCAAACGTGGGCACGCCCTTGCCGGACAGCCGACCGAACCGCTCGGGAAACAATCCGTCCTTTGCCGCAGCCAAGGGCATCTCGCCGCAGAGCATCATCCACCCGTTCAGCGCTCCAAATCCCGACACCACCACCGCAAGGGCCATGACATATCCGGCCCAGCTCCCGCCGAACATCGTGTTCACCGCGGTCGAAAAAGGTGCGTTCGACTCCTGCAGCTCACTGTTCGGCACAACCCCGAAGACGACGCACAACGACACCAGGTACAGCACTGCGCACGCGGACGTGCCCAGAATGCTAGCCCGCGGCACGGTGCGATCGGGATCACGGACCCTTCCCGCCGCTACCGCGGCTGCCTCCACCCCCAGATAGCTGAACAACCCCAGCGCGAGCCCGGTCCCAATGGCGACCCGGTCCGGCTCGCCCGACACATTCCACGGACGGAAGTTGGCTGTGTCAATGAAGAACACACCCACGAGCGACACCACCGCCAACGCGAGGAACTTGAGCACCGTGGTGACCACCTGCACCGAGGCCATCTTCGACACACCATTCAGATTGACCAACGCCGGCAACCACAGGCCCACCAGCGCGATCCCGATCAGAGCCCACCTCGCCAGAGGCGGCGCCGCCCCACCCTGGGTCAGCAGATACTCCACATACAGCACCCACCCCGTCACGATCGCGGCATTGCCCGACCACGCCATGATCCAGTACGACCACCCATTGAAGAACCCGACGCCGTTGCCGAACGCCACCCGCGAGTAGGCATACGGCCCGCCATCAGCGGGCAGGCGCCGAGACAACCCCGCAAAGAGCAGAGCCAACGCCAACGCACCTACAGTGACCAGCACCATCGACAACAACGTGATCGGACCGTAGGCGGACAACGAACCCGGCAGGCTGAAGATCCCGACGCCAATGATGTTCCCGACGATCAGCGCAGTGGCTTGTCGTAGCCCCAAACTCCGTCCCGGCTGGACGTTAGGGTCGGATACGGCCGTAGGCTCAGCGCTCGAAGACACCGAGGCCTCCCTTCGGGAGCGTTAGCCGTCCTGTTGGGAATCCTCGACTCGATCGCCGACAGGCATGGATGTCGAGGACCAGGCTGGCGGACCAAGTTGAAGCAGTGACCGGGTGGCAAGTCCGTGGCGCCTGCTCCGGGAATCAGGTGACCACGGACCTCAATTTACACGGTACGGATCGCAAGCAACGATCAAGCAACCGCCACCCCGGCGAATGACTCGAGCGAGCCGACGACCAGGCGACCGCCGGTCAGCTGGCCCCTGTTGCGGTGGACCCTGATCGTCGTCGCGCAACCGTTGGCAGGAGGGTACGCAGCCACCCACCGAGCCGGGTCTGGAGCCAACCGAATATCGCGAGCCCTTGCGGCGGTTGGTGAGCCCCTCCAGAAAGTCGTGACCAACCCAAGAGCAGAATCCTGCCGGATATTGAGCGTTTGTTGGCAGCACGAGAGTGATTTAGCCCTGGGCGGGTGAGGCAGGATGCTCGGTGTAGCCATACCGTCGATTACCGAACAGTTGGCTGGACATGCGACAGCATTTGTCTGGACCGGCCTCGTCGGGCGAAGAGCGAACCTGGAGGGGTGTGAATGAGCGGCACTGATCCGAGCAATGCAGCCGACGCCCAGCAGGGTCAGGGCGCCATGACCGTACGCGGTGCGGCTTTTCTGGGTGTCGGTTCGATGGTCGGGGCCGGTATTTTCGCCCTCCTCGGTGAGGCCGGTGCGGTTGCTGGCGCAGCGGTGTGGCTGTCGTTCCTCATCGCTGGCATCATCGCGACCCTGCAGGGGTACGCAGTCGCAAAGCTCGGCGCGCGGTACCCCTCCTCGGGTGGCATCGTGACCTTCCTGCTGCAGGGCTTCGGGAAGGGGCATATCACCGCGATCACATCCTGGCTGCTGTACTTTGCGGCGCTGATTGTCACCGCGATGGTGGCGGTCTCGTTCGGCAACTATGGCTCCGCACTTTTCTTTGGGCAGGCCTCATCACCCGGATGGAGCAAGGTGCTGGCGACGGCGGTCGTGCTCGCGGTTGCGGTAGTCAACATCGCGGGCGCCCGCTTCATCGACCGGGTCCAGTCGATCATTGTGATCGTCCTGCTTGCGGTTTTCGCGATCTTCATTGTGGTGACCCTCAGGCAGGTCGACCCACAACTGCTCGCCCCCTCGACGTATCCGCCCGCAGTTGACCTGATATCGAGTGTGGCACTGACCTTCTTCGCCTATCTCGGCTTTGCCGTGATCAGCTTCACCGGCGGTGACCTCCCCGACCCAGCCCGGAACCTGCCACGCGCCATGTACGTCGCGCTCGGCATCACTACAGCCCTCTATGTGCTGATCTCGATTGGCGTCTTCGGAACGCTCACCGTTGCGGAGGTGATCGCCAACGGTGACACGGCTCTGGCTCAGGCGGCCAAGCCAGCGCTTGGCGAGGCCGGCTTTGTGATGATGGCGATTGCTGCGCTGCTGGCGACATCGTCGTCGGTGAACGCCAACATCTACGCCGCCATAGGATCGACTGCGAAGCTTGCGGAGTCGGAGATGTTTCCCCCGGTCTTCGGCCAGCTCGCACGGGTCGGCGGAACGCGGGGCCTGGTGATCTCGGTCATCGTAGTGCTGCTGCTCGCGAACTTCGTCGACCTGAGCGCTATAGCCTCCCTTGGTAGCGCCGTCGCGCTCGCCATCTTCCTGATCACCTCGATCGCGGCTTATCGCCTCAGGGCGGAGACTGGGTCGCGGACATCACTACTGCTGGCCGGCATCTTGCTCACGATTGTGGTCCTTCTTGTGTTCGCTGTGCAGACCCTGCGAACGGAACCTCAGACGTTCGTCGCGATCATCGGCATTCTTGTTCTTGCCATCGTCCTGGACCTTGTTTGGAGCCGTATTCGCGCCCGGCGGATTGCCGCGGGCTGACACACGCGGCTTTCAGCAGCGCGGTGCTCGCATCGAGGGGCGCTGCCAGGCGTTTGTCGCGAAATGTACTGCCGGAGTGTCGGCGCAATGAATGCTGCTGCCGGCATCCGACATGCTCGCTGCGTCGGCTGCGAATTGCTTTTCCGCTAGCGGCGCTGATCGACAGGTGGCCGGGAGATTTGGCATGGAAACTGTGGCGACGTAACCCCGGATGTATCACGCGAGCCCAGTGCCGTACCACGGGCGCCGTGGTTGGGACTCTGCGGCAGAAGTTCTCCAAGTCCTCACTTCGTAGCTCATTGCGTCCCGTCCTGACTTCCACCAGTGCGGCCAGACCGCCACGAGGACGCGGACCAGCCCGTCCCATGCGGGCATCTTTTCCGCCCTGGATGCGCTAACCCTGCCGTTCAGTCGGCGACCACTTGGGTGCCCGCGCGACCCTCGACGATCGGCTCGATGTCGGCGAGGGCGCCGATGGCGGCCCGCTTACCGGTTCCCTCCACGAACAGGGCGGCTGCCTCGACCTTTGGCCCCATCGAGCCTGCAGCGAAGGGCAGCGCACGCAACTCAGCTGGTGTGGCCATCTTGAATAGGCGTTGTTGGGGCGTACCCCAGTCCGCGTAGACGCCATCAATATCGGTCGCCATCACCAACAGGTCGGCCTCGATCTCGCGGGCGAGGAGCTGGCTCGCGAGATCCTTGTCGATTACGGCCTCGACACCGGTCAGCCTCCGTGGGTCGGTCGGGGTGAACATTGTCGGAACACCCCCGCCGCCAGTGCAGATCACAATGACTCCCTGGTCCAGCAGCCAGCGAATAGGCCGAATCTCGAAGATGCGCCGCGGCTGTGGCGACGGAACCACCCGCCGCCAGGACGTCCCGTCCTCACGGAACGCCCAGCCCTTGTCGGCGGCCAGCTGGTCGGCCTGCTCTCGGGTGTATACGGGCCCGACGAACTTCGTGGGATCTCGGAATGCCGGATCTGCCGGATCGACTTCGACCATAGTGAGAATGGTGGCCAAGGGCACCTGTGGGGGTAACTCGTTCCCGAGTTCCTGTTCGAGGACGTACCCGATCATGCCTTCAGATTGAGCACCTAGCACATCGAGGGGATACGGCTCGACTTCGGCGTACGCCGCGGCCTGCAGCGCCAACAGACCTACTTGTGGTCCATTGCCATGGGACAGGACCAGTTGGTGCCTGCTGGCCACTGCGGCTAGGGCAGGCGCGGCCGATCGGATGTTCCCCCGCTGCTTCTCAGCTGTCATCGGCTCGCCACGCTTAAGCAGTGCATTGCCGCCCAGAGCGATTACCACGCGCATGTGTGCCTCACAACGTTGGTGCAGAGGAATAGACGCCGCTGGCGCCCTCCTCGAGGCCAGCTGTGGTGTGAGCTTAGGAGGCGATGGTGTTGCCGACCAAGCGTGGCGTTGGATGTCCTCCGCACCTTCCCGCCTTGCGTGCGGCAGACAGCTGCCGTGCGAAGCGCAGCTCACCGGGTGGGAGGTAACTCTTTGCGGAAGATCCGGTTGCTGCCGATGATCAGCGCCATCGCCGCGGTCAGGCCAGACTGATGTGACTGTCCCGCCTTCCCGGGCTCAACCGGAGCAGCACCGGGGTCCGGCCCGGCCTTCAATCTTGTGCACCATGGCTCCTCATTCTCATGCGTGCCGGGTGCATGTCACGCGCGCAAGGGCGCGTGTCCCCCGGGGCCCTACAAGGCTTAAGGTAGGAGAGAAATGCGCTGCTGGTCTTGGGCCGAAAGGCCCGGTTGACCGGACCACACGCCCCTCGTGCCACCTAGGCCGCTACCAGAAATTTCTCATGGGGGCATCGGTGGCCCGCCCCGTTGTGAGGTGATGAACATGCCGTTTGGAGTGCACTCGGAGGTGGGCAGGCTGCGCCAGGTCATGGTGCACCGGCCGGGCCTGGAGCACACCCGTCTGACCCCATCGAACGCCGAGGAACTGCTGTTCGATGACGTCTTGTGGGTCAACAAGGCCAAATCGGAACACGACGCGTTCTGCGAGGTGATGCGCGAGCGTGGCGTCGAGGTGTTTGAGGTCGAGCTGTTGCTGGCCGAGGCGCTGGAGCAGCCCGGCGTCAGGGACTGGGTCAGCGACTACATCCTCAATGAGCGCGAGGTCGGTATCACCGCGGCGCAGCGGGCCCGCGAGTGGGCCACGACAGCGGACCCGGCGCTGGTGGCGGACTTCCTGATCGGCGGGATCACCAAGGCCGACGTCGAACAGGAAGTCGGACTGGTGTGGGAGTCGGCCGACCCGACCAGCATGCTGCTACCTCCGCTGCCAAACTTCCTGTTCCAGCGCGATCCCTCCTGCTGGATCTTCGACGGTGTCACGCTCAATCCGATGACCAAGCCCGCCCGCAAACCAGAAACCATGATCATGGAGGTGATCTACCGGTTCCACCCGATGTTCGCCACGCAGACATTCCCCATCTGGCTGGGCGGTACCGGCGAAGACTGGGGCCGCTGCCATGTCGAGGGCGGCGACGTGCAGCCGATCGGCAACGGCACGGTGATGATCGGCATGAGTGAGCGCACTACCCCGCAGGCGGTGCTGTGGATCGCCCGGTCGCTATTCCGGGCCGGCTCGGCGAAGCAGGTGCTGGCGGTGCTGCTGACCAAGTCGCGCAGCTACATGCACCTGGACACGGTGATCACGATGTGCGACCGGGACCTGGTCACGCTGTTCCCCCAGGTGGTGGGCGGCGCGCGGGTCTGGGCGATCCGCCCCGGCGAGTCCGCCGAGGATCTCGTAGTCGAGGAACAGCAAGGCTCGCTGCCTGAGCTGATGGCCAAGGCGCTGGGCGTGGCCCCAATGCGCGTGGTCGAGACAGGCGGGGACAGCTTCGGAGCCGAGCGCGAGCAGTGGGACGACGGCAACAATGTGGTCGCGCTCGAACCCGGCGTGGTCGTCGCTTACCAGCGCAACACCGGCACCAACACAGCCCTGCGCAAGGCCGGCATCGAGGTGATCACGATCGAGGGATTTGAGCTCGGCCGTGGCCGGGGCGGCTCGCACTGCATGACCTGTCCGCTGCAACGCGATCCAGCGTTCTGATTCGGCTAGGAGCCAACGATGGCGTTCAACCTGCGCGACCGCAGCTTCCTCAAGGAGATTGACTTCACGCCGGGCGAGCTGCGCTACCTGCTGCGGCTGGCGGGGGCGCTCAAGCTGGCCAAGTACTCCGGCACCGAGATGAAACGACTCGACGGCAAGGAGATCGCGCTGATCTTCGAAAAGAGCTCCACCCGCACCCGGTCCGCCTTTGAGGTTGCCGCCTACGACCAGGGCGCTCACGTGACCTATCTGGACCCGTCCGGCTCTCAGCTGGGACACAAGGAATCGATTGCCGACACCGCAGCAGTGCTGGGCCGCATGTACGACGCGATCGAGTTCCGCGGCAACCGCCAGGCAGATGTCGAAGCCCTCGCCAAGCACGCCGGGGTGCCGGTCTACAACGGGCTGACCGACGAGTGGCACCCCACGCAAATGCTGGCCGACTTCCTGACGATGCACGAAGCCTCTGGCAAGCCCTATGACGCCATCGGCTACGCGTTCACCGGCGACTGCCGGTTCAACATGGGCCGGTCGCTGCTGGTCATGGGCGCGCTGATGGGCAGCGACGTCCGGCTTGCTGGGCCGGCCGAGCTGCACCCGCCCAAGGAGGTGGTGGATCTCGCGTACCAGGTTGCGGAGCAAACGGGTGCACGAATCGCGATCACCGATGACGTGGCCGAGGCAGTCTTGGGGGTCGACTTCATCCACACCGACGTATGGGTGTCCATGGGCGAACCTAAAGACGTCTGGGCGCAGCGGGTCAGGCTGCTGGCCCCGTATCAGATCAATGCGGCCCTACTCGACAAGACCGGAAACCCGGCAGTCAAGTTCATGCACTGCCTGCCGGCGTTCCACGACATGAACACCGTCATCGGCCGCGAGATCATGGAGCACACCGGCATGACCAACGGCCTCGAAGTCACCGACGAGGTCTTCACCTCAAACGCCAGCATCGTGTTCGACCAAGCCGAAAATCGCCTGCACACCATCAAGGCCATCCTCGTCGCTACCCTCGGCTAGCACTATCCACGCGCCCTCAGCCGCGGAAACAAACAGCTTTCCTGGGTCGTCATGACCGCACGCAGCCGCAGCCGCTCGGCCCCCACTAGCCGGCTCGGACGGAGGCTTCGAGACTGCGCTGCTGCGATTGGTGCCGAGCTTCGTACCGTGCGCTGATCACATCAATCGAGCGTGTGCCAACCGGGCGGCCTCTGGAGGTGGACCTAGCGAGCTTCGGGCCTGGCGTCACTTTCGGCTTCGAGCTCGGCCTCGAGTACCGCTTCGGCCTCGAGCTCGGCTTCGAACTCGAGTTCGGCTTCGGCGATGGCGAGATCGATCACGAAGCCTAAAGCGTCGGTAAGCTTTCCTGCCGCTGACGCCACCCGCGCCGTACCAACAATGGGTGCCACCGCTACCAGGAGGCCTTGTGTGTCCTCCACTGTCAGCCCCACCTCGGCTGCCGGCTCGAAATTCAACACGTACGACACAGTCGGGGCGTCGACTGCCACGAGGGCGGCTAGCCGAGCAAGCATGTGTTCGCGCGCGTCCAGGGTGCCGCGGGCCAGCGACACAGCGGTCATCTCGGCGATGGTGTTGAGTACGGGCTGGTCGTCTGACACAGCTACACCTGCTCTCATCTGGTTGGGGATGGTGAGGTACCGGAGTGGTACACCCAGGCAATCCTGTCACCACCTGACCACTCGCCATCAGGCAGGGACGACATGGGCTCGGCGTGTCGTCGCTTATCGGGCGATGGTCGACGGAATGGCCGCGTTGAGCGTCGTTCGTGACTAGCAAGTGACCGCACGCGCCGCGCCCCGACGAAACAGCGGATCACCGCGTCTCGATCACGGCAGGCAGGCCGCCCTCGATGCTCAGCGTGCCGCGCATGACGAAGTGCGGTACGAACCCATCGCGCAGGCGCGGGCGGAAGCGTCGCGCGAGGATCGCGAGCAGCAGGTGGCTCTCGAGAAGCGAGAAGTTGTTGCCGATGCAGATCCGCGGGCCGGCTGCGAAGGGATGGTAGGAGTGCCCGTGACGGGTGGTCTCGGCATCCCGTGTCCACCGATCGGGGTCGAAGCGGTCGGGATCGGTCCAGAAGTCCGGATGCCGGTGTGTGTAGAACGGCGAGAGCATGATCGTGGCCCCGGACGGCACGTCGAAGCCGCCGATCTGGTCGTCCTCGATGGCATCCCGCGCGTAGAAAGGCGCCGCTGGGTACAGCCGCAGGACCTCCTTCACGACCTGAAGCGTGTACGGGAGGTGATGCAGTTCCTCGAGAGTTGGTGCATGGTCTCCGAGGACGGAGTCGAGCTCCTCGTGCAGCCGCGCAGCGACTTCGGGGTGCGTCCCGAGTGCGTACCAGGCCGCCGCCATGGTTCGCGCGGTCGTCTCATGGCCGGCGAAGAACATGGTGATCGATTCATCCCGCAGCAGGGTTTCGGTCATCGCCTCGCCTGTGTCAGGGTCGCGCGCCTCCATGAGGCGTGACAGCAGGTCGTTCGGCCAGTCCGTCTCGTGGATCGCCCGACGCTCGGAGATCAGTGCGGCGATCGAACCATGCACGAGATCGCGGGCTTCGAAATAGCGGTGGTTGCGCCTGCTGGGCACCCACGTCGGCACGCGGACGGGAACCATCTGGGCGACGTACGCGATCATCGTCTCGACGGCGCTCTTCATCTGGGTGATCGACTCAGGCGTCTCCGAACTGAACATCGCCTTGAGGATGATCGAGGCGGTGATCAGCATCATCTCTTCCGACAGGTCGACCTCCCGCCGCTCGTCGGCCAGGTCCTCCCAGCGCACGGCGAAGCGCAACGAGTCGCGGATCACCAGGTCCGCGTAGGTCGCGACACCCCTCGGAGTGAAGAAGGGCGCCATCAGCTTCCGCTGGCGGCGCCACAGATCGCCGGTGCTGCCGACCAGACCTTGGCCGATCAGATACTTCCGGACGTCGTCGTAGCTGCCCTTCTTGTCGTAGCGCTGGCGGCCCGAGACCGTGACCTGCTCGACAGCGTCGGGATGGATGACAAACACGAGCCGACGGCGACCGATGTGCGCTTCGAAGACGTCGCCGTGCTCACGCCAGAGATCGCCGGCGAAGTGAAGGAACCCCCTGCTTCGAACGCCGCGGGCGAAGGCGATCGGACCCACAGCGGGCGCGTGCACCATCAGGCCCCCTTCCCGCGATGCGCGTCAGAGTATCCGAGGCGTGCGCGGCGGTCGATAGTGCTTACGCGCACGCACGTATTGGGGTTGGAGCATTGTTGAGTCAGAACGTTCGAGGGAGGGGGCGCATGCTGACATCGATTGCGGGAAAATCCGTCGTCGTCACCGGTGCGAGCAAGGGCATCGGCAAGGGCATCGCGCGGGTCTTCGCCAGGAACGGCGCGAAGGTCACGATCGTCGCGCGGCACCGCGCCGAGGCGAAAGCCGCGGCGAAGGAACTCGGCGGTGATGCGAGCGCCGCCATAGCCGACGTGACCAACCTCACCGAGTTGGAGAAGATGGCGAAGAGCGCGGCGCGGCGGAATGGCGGCATCGACGTGCTCTGCGCCAATGCCGGGAGCTTTCCGCAGGCGAGGATCGAGGACATGTCGCCCGAGCAATGGGACGCAGTGCTCGCCACAAATTTGAAGGGCACGTTCCTCGCCGTGAAAGCCTGCGTGCCCTACCTCAAGAAATCCGCCGCTGGCCGGATCGTCATCACATCCTCGATCACGGGTCCGATCACCGGCTTTCCTGGCTGGACGCATTACGGAGCGTCGAAATCCGGCCAGCTCGGCTTTCTGCGCACCGCCGCGATCGAGCTCGCGAAATACCGGATCACCGTCAACGCGGTCATGCCCGGCAACATCATCACCGAGGGGCTGGAGTCGCTCGGGCCGGAATACCAAAAGACCATGGCCGCCTCGATCCCGCTGAAGCGGCTCGGCACCGTCGAGGACATCGGTTACGCCGCGCTGTTCCTCGCCTCGAAGGAAGCGGGCTATATCACTGGTCAGACGATTGTCGTAGACGGCGGGCAGATCCTTCCGGAATCGCTCGAAGCGCTGAAGGATTGAGACGCGGATCCCGCGACCGGCGCGTGCGTATCGCATCGGGGTCTACTCTCAAGATCAACTTGGCGAACTTTTGAACTCTTGACGTTCCCTAGCCTGGCGGCTGGTTGCAAAAGTTCAATACGGATGACCAGCCTGGTTGTTTGTCATCGGAGTGTTCGAATAACTCGGGCATAGCGAAACTGAGTTGACTAGGAGCGATGCTGCTGAGCGTGTGACGAGAATCGAACTCGCATGACCAGCTTGGAATTAAGCCCTGGGCCGTCCTCGAACGTCCATCTACGTGTGGAACGTGGCCCGGCAGTGACCGCGGTTGACCCTCGGTGACCCGCAGATGTGGCCCAGTTGTGGCCCGACGGCTGCTGGCTGTTCGATTTTCTGACCTGCTGCTGCAGGGCAACTAGCCTCAAGGCGATCTCTTGTGCGGCGAATGCTACTTTGCTAGCATACTAGCCATGCCGGATCGCCCGCCACCCAAAGTGCAGTTCAACGTGTACCTCCCACCTGAACTGGTAAAGGCGTTCAAACACCGTGCCATCGACGAAGGCCGCAGCCTCTCCGCGGTTGTCGAATCCGCACTCGTTGCCTATCTGGCCCGGAAGGACCCCAAATGACCCACCGCTACACAATCTGGCCGCTGAGGTTCTCACCGAACCCCGCCGCGATGATCGAATTCTTCACCGTGCTCGGGCTGCACAACACCCTGAGCCACGCGGAAAGGACGTTCGCCACCTTCGACGGCCGCTCGGGAAAGCTAGGGATCCATACTGCCGCCGGCACAGCCTCCGGTGCCGTCCCCGGTCACACCTCACTCAACTTCACCACCGCCGACATCACCGCTGCGGGGCATGAACTCGTTGCGAGCGGCCTGGAGGTCCACATCTGGGACGAAACCTACGGCAAACAGGGCGTCATCATCGCGCCGCAGGGTGCGGTGATCGGGCTGAACGAAGACACGCAGGATGATCTGTACGGCGGGTACCAAGTGCATGAGCGGACCGCCGCCACACCCTTGGACGTAGTGGCGATCTGCCACACCGACGACATCGCCCGCGAGGTGGCCTACTTCGCCTCCTTCGGGTTTACCGCCGACTCCGTTAACGACTCACCGTTGGAGCCCTTGCACGCGGACGGCAACTCAGGAATCCTCGCGCTGCGCCAGAGGGATCTCGCCTCTCCGTCAACCATCCCGTCGTCCGCCGGAGACCAGTTCGGCCCGCCGTATCCGGTGCAGCTCGCATTCAAGACCAACGAACCGCTCGATGCGCTCGCAGAACGGCTCCGGGAATCCGGCTACGAGGCCGCGACGGGCGAAGACCAGGCGGGTCGACACGTGTCGGTGACTGATCCCGACGGCGAAGAGATCCAAATAGGCCCATCTGCGTAATGCTCGTCTCTGGCGGCGGAAAGGGTCACTCTTCCTGAGAGAAGCCATTTGCGTCAGCGGGTCCAGCGGCGCGGCCCGGAGCGCAGCGAGGACACGCGCCAGCGGCCGAGCGGAGCGAGGCCCTTGAAGCTGACATCGTCCGGGGCAAGTGTCGTCGCCGACCGCTCGGCGGATCATCCTCGGTGACTACGCGGACCAGTGGGTGAGGGAGCGGCAGTTGCAGCCGCGCACGCGGGAGTTGTACGAGTCGCTGCTCAGGAATCACATCAGGCCCTAGAGTGGCCCGGCGTCGGTTCACGGGCGGCCGACCGAGGTGAAGTCGGAGGCGGAAAACCTAGTTGACTGGGGCCGGAAGTGGTGGAGCGGGTGACGAGAATCGAACTCGCATGACCAGCTTGGAAGGCTGGAGCTCTGCCATTGAGCTACACCCGCATTTCCATGACGAGTTGCGGCCTTGACGGCGTTTGGCTGCGTTCATGGAGTCGGGGCGACAGGACTCGAACCTGCGATCTTCTGCTCCCAAAGCAGACGCGCTAGCCACTACGCTACGCCCCGGCCGTCCGGCCTGGTCCGAACGTTCGCGACGAGTGTAGGGCACGCGACTGCGCCGACCAATCCAGTTGGCCGGACCTCCCGTACGGACGTTTGGCCGGGTCAAGCCTGGCCCGTAGGATTGCCGCGGCTCAGCGTGAGCCCAGCTCGGGCGGTTCCCACTCCGTCCGTGTCGCGATCACAGGAGTAATCAGCGTGCCAAGCACCGTCGAGCAGTTGAGCCCTACTCGGGTCAAGATCACCGTTGAGGTGCCGTTCACGGATCTCAAACCCAGTATGGATAAGGCATACGCCGAGGTCGCCAAGTCGGTGAACATTCCTGGTTTCCGGCGCGGCAAGGTCCCGCCCGTTGTGATCGACCAGCGCTTCGGTCGTGGAGTCATCATCCAGGAGGCTTTCAACGACTCCTGGCAGAGTTTCTATGGCGCCGCCATCACCGAAAACAATCTGTCGCCGCTGGCCCAGCCTGACGTCGAGGTCACCAAGCTCGAGGACGGTGACGTCATCGAGTTCACGGCAGAGGTCGACGTACGACCTGAGTTCGACCTTCCTGACTTCTCCACCCTGCAGGCTCAGGTTGACGCGCTGGACGTGCCGGACACGCTGGTTGACCAGCAGCTTGACGTGCTGCGCAACCGCTTCGGGTCCCGTGAAACCGTGGAGCGTGCTGCGGCCGATGGTGACATCGTCACGATCAACCTGGTTGCCAGCAGGGACGGCGAGCCGCTGGCAGACGCTACTGCCGAAGACGTGGAATACACCATCGGGTCCGGGCAGATGCTCGACGGACTTGACGAGGCGGTCATCGGGCTGTCCGCCGGCGAATCAGCGACCTTCGCCTCGAAGCTGGTCAGCGGTCCGCTGCAGGATGAGGAAGCCGACATCCAGGTGACTGTCACCAAAGTGCAAACCTCTGAGCTGCCTGACGTCGACGATGAGTTCGCGCAGCAAGCGTCGGAATTCGACACCGTCGAGGAGCTGCGCGCCAACATCAAGGAGCGCCTCACCCAGATTGCCCGGCTCGAACAGGCGAGTCAGGGTCGCGACGCCGTACTGGAGACCTTGGTCGGACAGGTTGACATCGAGGTGCCCGAGCACCTGCTCAACTCTGAGATCGACACTCGCCGGAAGCAGATCACCGAGCAGCTGGCACAGGCCGGGCTCACTGCCGAGCAGTACCTCGCCGACGTTGGTCAAGATCAGACCGAGGACGAATTCTGGACCGACCTCGAAGACCGGTCAGCCCAGGCACTCAAAGCACAGATCATCCTGGACAAGGTTGCTGAAGAGCGCTCACTCGACGTTGATCAGAACGACTTCACCCAGCACATCATGCGTAAGGCGCAGTCCGATGGCGTTGCGCCACAGCAGGTCGCGGATCACCTGAAGGAACACCCGCACCACATCGAGGAGTACATGCTGGAGATCCGTCGCGGCAAGGCGCTGGCCATGATCGTCGAATCCGCTACGGTGACCGATTCCGATGGTTCGGTGGTCGAATTGGCGACGCTCCAGGAGGACGGCACCTACGCCGACCCGGAGGCCCAGCCTGAAGACATCGACGGTGAGGCTGCCGAGGAGGCAACGGCCGAACAGGCCCAGGGCACGAGCTCCTGAGGCTTCGGCCCAGCGTTCGCCCGGTCAGCAGTTCGCGTTCCATGATCGATGACACGCGGATCAGCGCTGGACTCTCGCCCTTCTGCGCCGACAGCGAACACGCCTGGTTTCCCCGCGACTCGCCGGAGCCTCCGGGGTAGGTTCGTCAACGTGAACCCGACTCCCGGCTCTCTATTTCTCAGCCACTTCAATCAGCCCGAGTGGGCAGCGCGTCCCGATAGCTACAACAACTCTGGCGGCCGCAACGGTTTTGGACTCGACGACAACGTGTACCAATCCTTGCTGCAGAACCGCATCATCTTTCTCGGCTCTGAAGTCAAGGACGAAAATGCCAACGCCATCTGCGCTCAGATGCTGTTGCTGAACGCTGAGGATTCACATAAGGACATCTACCTCTACATCAACTCCCCTGGGGGATCGGTCGACTCGGGGATGGCGATCTACGACACCATGAGGTGGATCTCCAACGACGTGGCGACCGTGGCGATTGGTTTGGCTGCATCGATGGGTCAGTTCCTGTTGTGCGCGGGGGAGAAAGGCAAGCGGTTTGCCCTGCCGCACAGCCGGATCATGATGCATCAACCCTCTGGCGGCCTCGGCGGCACAGCAAGCGATATCCGGATCCAGGCCGAGCAGTCACTGCACATCAAGTCGACCATGCAGAAGCTGATTGCCGAGCACACCGGCCAGACGCTCGAGCAAATTGAGGCAGACTCCGACCGGGACCGGTGGTTCACCGCAGAGCAGGCTCAGACGTACGGCTTCATCGATCACGTCTTTGAGACCGCTGCGCAGATTCCGTCAGCTCAGGCCCCCAACCAGTGAAGGAGCGAATCGAGATGAACAGCAGATTGACTTCGCAGCCCTTCGCCCTGGGTCAGCCTTTTTCTCCCACGATGGACTACTACATCCCGCAGTGGGAGGAGCGCACGTCGTACGGCATGCGCCGGATTGACCCGTACACCAAGCTCTTCGAGGACCGGATCATCTTTCTCGGCACGCCGATCTCAGATGACATCGCCAATGCCGTGATGGCCCAGCTGCTCTGCCTGCAGCAGATGGACGCCGAGCGCGATATCGAGATCTACATCAACTCGCCCGGCGGCTCCTTCACCGCTCTCACCGCGATCTACGACACCATGCGATACATCAAGCCCGACGTACGCACCGTGTGCCTCGGGCAGGCGGCCTCGGCCGCCGCGGTCATCTTGGCGGCAGGCACCAAGGGCAAGCGGCTGGCGCTGCCCAACAGCCGGATCCTGATCCACCAACCGGCGACCGAGGGTGGCTACGGGCAGTCCTCCGATATCGAGATCCAGGCCAGGGAGATCCTGCGGATTCGGGCGCTGATGGAGCAGATGCTGGCCGAGGACACAGGCAAGTCGACCGACGAGGTCAGTCGAGATATCGAGCGAGACAAGTACCTAACCGCAGAGCAGGCACTCGAGTACGGCATCATCGACGAGGTCTTGACCTCGCTTAAGGCAGTTCCGGTCTAGTGGCGACCTGAGCCTGACTGGTGGACGAAATGTCCTCCACCTCAAGGAGCGGTCAGGCTAGGGTGTGAAAACGAGTCACACGATCGGGCGTCGGAGAGGAGGCGGTGTGGCGCGCATCGGAGAGAGCGGCGACTTGCTGAAGTGTTCTTTCTGCGGGAAGAGCCAGAAGCAAGTCAAGAAGCTGATCGCGGGTCCGGGCGTCTATATCTGTGACGAGTGCATCGACCTCTGCAACGAAATCATCGAGGAAGAATTCTCCGAGGGCGCCGAGGTAGGCCTGCTCGATGAGCTGCCCAAGCCTCATCAGATCCGCCACTTCCTTGACAGCTACGTGATCGGGCAAACCAATGCGAAGAAAGCCCTCGCGGTCGCTGTCTACAACCATTACAAGCGTGTTCGGGCCGAAGCAGCCAATCCCACTCGGCGCGTCGAGGACGACAGTGTGGAGCTCGCGAAGTCCAACATTTTGCTGATCGGACCCACTGGCTGCGGTAAGACCTACCTCGCCCAGACCCTGGCCAAGATGCTCAATGTGCCATTCGCGATCGCGGATGCGACGGCGCTGACCGAGGCCGGCTACGTCGGCGAGGACGTCGAGAACATCTTGCTCAAGCTCATTCAGGCGGCGGACTTCGATGTCAAGAAGGCGGAGACCGGGATCATCTACATCGACGAGGTCGACAAGATCGCCCGGAAGAGCGAGAACCCCTCGATCACCCGTGATGTCTCCGGCGAGGGCGTCCAGCAGGCCTTGCTGAAGATCTTGGAGGGCACCTCGGCATCGGTGCCGCCGCAGGGTGGTCGGAAGCATCCGCATCAGGACTTCATCCAGATCGACACCACCAACGTGTTGTTCATCGTCGGCGGCGCATTCGCCGGCCTCGACCACATCGTCGCCCAGCGGATCGGCAAGCGCCCGTTGGGCTTCAACAACGACATCGCCACTCGTCAGCCCGACTCAGACGATCCCTTCGGGGACGTACGGCCGGAAGATCTGATCAAGTTCGGCTTGATTCCCGAGTTCATCGGGCGGCTGCCGATGATCTCATCGGTCAGCCCGCTGGACCGCGACTCGCTCATCCGCATCCTGATTGAGCCGCGAAACGCGCTGGTCAAGCAGTTCCGCAAGCTATTCGAGCTCGATGGGGTCGAACTGGAGTTCACCCCCGACGCGGTCGAGGCGATTGCCGATCTTGCACTGCTACGCGGCACAGGCGCCCGCGGCCTGCGGGCGATCCTCGAAGAGGTCTTGCTCAATGTCATGTACGACGTTCCCAGTCGCGATGACGTCGCACAGGTGATCATTACTTCCGAAGTCGTCAGGGACTCGGTGTTGCCGACACTTGTGCCCCGCGAAAAGCTCGCCAAGCGCGAGCGTCGCGAGAAGAGCGCCTGAACCGTCCTCACGTAACCGGTCACTACCACCCAGATTGCGGCCTTCTCCTTGTTGCATCTGACCGGTTTCGGCAACGGCTCGCCGCCAGTTGCGGTAGGCGCGGGCGCGGCCAGCCCGTCCAAGGAGCGAGTGGTCGAGCAGGTGCTGCCACGCAGCCAGCCGACGCGGATTCCAGGCCCGTCCGAGCAGGCGGTCGGCGTCGGCGATGATTGTGGCGCCGTCTCGCCGCAGGTGTTTTGAGGTGAAGCCGTGCCGCTCCCAACGCGCGCCGAGGAGTGCGCGGTCGCGTTCCAGATCGTCTTCGTGGACATCAGCCTCGCGATGCTTCGCGCCGTCGTACTCGTGGATCCGCCGAGTCCCGTCGATCCGTAGGTCGGCACGAGCGATGAACCGGCCATCCTCGTCGAAGATCTCCTGCTGCGGGGTCACCGGAATCTCGGCTGCCTGGTGCAGCACTCGCATGATCGACTCCCAAGCGGACTCGCTCCGCGCATCGAGCAGCGGGATGACTTGTCGCAGTAGAGGTGCACCGCGCCGCCGCTGACGGGCCGTGATCTCGAGGTCGGTCAGGGTGCAGTGCCGCAGCCGCAGCGCCGAGTCGCCGAGGATGACCAGATCGAGCACACCGAGGTCGCGCGCAGCAGCGAGGATCGTCTCGGCCGCGGTGGTGATCCGCAGCCCGTTGACCAGGTTTATCGGGAACGGCTGGGTGTGGCGGCATACCAGCAGCCCAGGCCGTCGCGGACGGGGATCGGCGTTGCGCATGGCAGCGAAGACCGGGTGTGCGATGGTGGCCGGCAGCCACCAGCCTCGGAGCCGAGCGGCCGTCAGGTGCGAGAAAGCGGCGGTTCTGGGCAGGATCAGCTGCCACGCCGCTAGTTCCTCGAACTGCGTACGGCTCAGCGCCGCGGCGTACACCCCGCGAGTGATGCGTTCCCACTCCCGGCCCCGCAGCCATCCCCGGGCGGGAGAGTGTGGTCTGTTTTGTACGGTCACGCCGGAAGCATGCGGACGCGGACCGCAAGACGTCCGAGCCTCAACGCATCTGTGGACAGGCCTCGGTGTCGGCTCCCTTCTGTGGAAACCGGTCAGTCACCACCGACCACCTGGCGAAACCGGTCACTCGCAACCTCAAAATGGGCCAGATACGGGTTGGAAGTGACCGGTTTCTTCGAGTGGCGAGTAGTTACGTTGGTGACGCCAGAGTCACGTCAACAGCTATCGGGCCGTCGGTCTCAATCCAGCTGACATCACCGGTGATCCGGCCGACCGCACGGAGGTCCGTCTCGACGGCCTGCAGGTGCGCCAGCGCATCGGCCGTGCCGTAGAACTTGGCGAGGCTGATCTCGGTCTTCATCGATGCGCGGGCTTGGGTCTTTGCGCCGCGAATCTGGATCAGCGCAGCCGACACGTCGCTCAACAGACCTGGATCCCGAGCGAGGACCACCTCACCTGTCACGGGCCAGCGGGTCCGGTGAATCGAGCCCTCCCTCCACCAAGACCACACCTCCTCAGTGACGTACGGCATGATCGGCGCGAACAGTCGCAACACGATGTCCAAAGTGAGCGTCAAGGTCGCCCTGGCCGACGCGGCACCGGGGTCCTCGGCTGGGCCGTACGCTCGCTCCTTGACCAGCTCCAAGTAGTCGTCGCAGAACTGCCAGAAGAACTGCTCCGTACTCTCCAAAGCGCCGGTGTAGTCGTGCGCCTCGAACGACCGAGTGGCCTCGGTGATCAACACGGTGAGTTGCGCGAGCAGCGACAGGTCAGCAGGTTCGGTAATCGCAGCGGGGTCGGTCAAAGCGCCGGCCCCCAGGACGAACTTGCTCGCGTTCAGTACCTTCAGTGCGAGCCGCCGCCCAACCTTCATTTCCTGCTGATCAAAAGGCGAATCCAGCCCGGGCCGTATCTTGGCGGCGCGCCAGCGTACGGCGTCGGAACCGTAGCGCTCCAGCACATCCGTCGGCACCACCGTGTTGCCCCGGGACTTGCTCATCTTCTTCCGGTCCGGATCCATCACGAAGCCACTGATCATGCACCGCAGCCACGGCACCGAATGGTTCTCGAAGTGAGCACGCACCACGCGGGAGAACAGCCAGGTGCGAATGATCTCGTGAGCATGGGTGTTGAGATCCATCGGAAACGTCAGGCCGAACAGTTCTGGGTCGCGCTCCCACCCACACGCGATCTGCGGGGTGAGCGAGGACGTCGCCCAGGTGTCCATCACATCGGGATCGGCGATGAAGCCGCCGGGCTCGCCTCGCTGTGACTCGCTGAAGCCGACGGGGAGGTCCGAACTCGGGTCCACGGGCAGGCGATCCTCCTCAGCCAGGATGAGGTGGTCGTAATCAGGCTCCCCGTCGGAGTCCAAGGCGTACCAGACCGGGAACGGCACCCCGAAGAACCGCTGCCGCGAGATCAGCCAGTCCCCGTTGAGGCCGCTCACCCAGTTGTCGTATCGGTACTTCATGTTGGGCGGTATCCACTCCAGCTCCGCACCACGATCCAACATCACGCGCTTGAGATCGTCGTCGCGCCCGCCATTTCGGATGTACCACTGGCGGGTGGAGACGATCTCCAGCGGCTTGTCGCCCTTCTCGTAGAAGTTGGCCTTGCGCAGCGTCGGCGTCGGCTCACCATCAAGATCACCAGACGTGCGCAGCCCAGCCACGACCAACTCCCGAGCAGAGATGATCGTCTTCCCGGCGATCGGCTGCCACGTGACGTCGTCGGCGATCCACCCCGGCCTGTCGCGCACGATCCGTCCATCGCGACCGACGATCACCCGGGCCGGCAGCTGCAGTTCGCGCCACCAGGTGACGTCGGTGAGGTCACCGAAGGTGCAGCACATCGCTATCCCGGTGCCCTTGTCGGGCTCTGCCGCTGGGTGCGCCAGAACCGGGAGTTCCACCCCGTAGAGCGGGCTGGTGACGCTAGTGCCGAATAGAGGTCGGTAGCGCTCATCGTCGGGGTTGGCGATGAGGGCCACACACGCGGCAATGAGCTCAGGCCGTGTGGTCTCGACATACACCGGACCGTCGGCGTTGTGGAAGGCGATCCGGTGAAAAGCGCCCGGGTAGTCACGGGCGTCGAGTTCCGCTTGCGCAACCGCAGTCTGGAATGTGACATCCCACAGGGTGGGTGCCTCGGAGAGGTACGCCTCGCCGCGTACGACATTGCGCAGGAATGCCTTCTGGGCCACCATGATCGAGTCCTCGCCGATCGTGGTGTAGAGGCTGGACCAGTCCACGCTGAGCCCCACGCGCCGCCAGAGGTCCTCGAATGCCTTCTCGTCCACATGGGTGAGCTGGTGGCACAACTCGACGAAGTTGGGTCGGCTGATTCGCAGCTCGTGCTTCGGGTCGGGCTTCTCCGGCGGTGTGAAGTCCGGGTCGTACGGCACTGTCGGGTCGCAGCGCACACCGTAGAAGTTCTGCACGCGGCGCTCGGTCGGTAGGCCGTTATCGTCCCAGCCGATCGGATAGAAGACGTGCTTGCCTCGCATCCGCTGGAAACGCGCGATCAGATCGGTGTGGGTGTAGGAGAAGACATGGCCGACATGCAGCGAGCCCGACACCGTCGGCGGGGGCGTGTCGATGCTGTACACCTCGTCCCGGCCAGCAGGCCGGACGAACGCATAGGTGTCGTCGGCCTTCCAGCGTGCCATCCACTTGTCCTCCAGACCCTCCAGCGCCGGCTTCTCCGGTACACCCGCGCCGGTGGTGGTCGGCGCATCGGTTCGGGGGTCAGCTGGAGTGGTCATGATCTTGCATCCTAAAGAAGCTCTATGGTCGCGTGCACACGCTTTTGGTCGCTGGTACCGGGTCAGCCTGCCAGCTTAGTGGGCCCATCGCGCCCGCAAAGTCTGGTCCGGCAGCGCCGCCCTAGACTTTGGGCGTCATGCCTGCCGAACAATCTCATGCAGAGATCGTCGCCGCGCTCACCACCCGGTGGCCGGAACATCGCCCAGCACCGAGCCTCGGCCGGATCCGGGCGCTGACCGAGCTGCTTGGCGACCCACAACGGGCTTACCCGGTCATCCACCTGACCGGCACCAACGGTAAGGGCAGTACCGCGGCCATGATCGAATCGCTGCTGCGAGCCGATGGCCTTCGTACCGGTCGATTCACCAGCCCACACGTGTTGAGCGTGACGGAGCGGATCACCATCAACGGGCAGCCGATCAGCGATGAACGCTTCGACGAGGTGTGGCGCGAGATCGAGCCGTATGTTGCAGTGGTCGACGAACGCCAGATTGATGGCGTGGCGTTGACCTTCTTCGAGATCATCACGGCAATGGCCTACGCCGCATTTTCCGATGCGCCGGTCGATGTCGCAATCGTCGAGGTCGGCTTGGGTGGCGCCTGGGATGCGACCAATGTTGCCGATGCAGACGTTGCGGTGGTCACTCCAATCGATCTTGATCACACTCATCTGCTGGGCCGTACGATCACCGAGATCGCGCGGGAGAAGGCCGGGATCATCAAACCGGGAGCGCATGCGATTCTTGCTGGTCAGACTGTGGAGGCCGCACAAGTCCTGCTTGCCCGGTGCGCCGAGGTCGGAGCGCTGCCACAACGGGAGGGCGTCGACTTCGGTGTCATCGACCGACAGCTCGCAGTGGCCGGCCAACTCCTTCGGCTCAGCGGGTCAGACGGCCCAGTGGATGACATCTTCCTGCCCCTCTACGGTGCCCACCAGGCCGCAAATGCTGCGCAGGCACTCGCCGCGACCGAAGCGTTTCTCGGACTCAAGGCGCTGCACCCCGATGTGGTCCGGGAGGGCTTCGCCCAGGTCCACATTCCGGGCCGGCTGGAGCTGGTACGCCGCTCGCCGGCGGTGGTACTCGACGCGGCGCACAACCCCCACGGCGCCCGAGCGGCCGCAGCCGCCATCACGGAAGCCTTCGCCTTCACCCCGCTGATCGGCGTCGTGGCGGTCATGGCTGACAAGGATGCGCGCGGCGTTCTCGAAGTCTTCGAGGAGATCATGAACCAGGTCGTGATCACCCAAGTCGCCTCCACCCCCCGCGGGTTACCGGCTGAGAAGCTCGGGGAGCTTGCCGAGGAGATCTTCGGCGCCTCACGCGTCACTGTTGTCCCCAGGCTGGATGACGCGATCGAGCGGGCGGTGGCGCTGGCGGAGGTGGACGTCGTCGGCTCGGCGGGTGTGCTGATCAGCGGATCGGTGATCGCGATCAGTGAGGCACGTGCCCTGCTCGTCAGGAAGGAGCCGGTGGTTGTCCCGGCGGCGCGTGAGGATCTCGACGACGAATGGGACGCCGACTACTCCGAAAACGGGCACGAAACCGAGCGGGATTGGCCGTGATCAGTCTCAGTACAGGTAACCCGATGCGGGTCGTGCTGATGACGGTGCTGATCTTCGAGGTGATCGTTTTCGGGCTGGCCATTCCGGGCATGATCGTGGTCTCGGAGGTGCCTCCCGCAGCCGCCGCGGGATTTGCAGGTGGCGCGGCGCTGCTCGCCCTGCTAGCCGCTGGATTCCTTCGCTCTCGAGTCGGTTACATCCTCGGCTGGGTCGCCCAACTCGCCGGGCTCGCTCTCGGATTCTTGACCCCGACGATGTTCGTTGTTGGGGCACTGTTCGCGGCAGTGTGGGTGATGTCGTTTGTGATGGGCAAGCGGCTGGACTCGCGCATGGAGCCTTCCCCAGAGGGCGGCGACATCGCCTAGGGTTCAGGCATGACTTACGTCGCACCGCCTGTGCCGAGCCAGCGTTCCTTCGTGCTGATCAAGCCAGACGCTGTCCGCCGCGGTCTTGCCGGCGCCATCATCAGCCGCTTTGAGTCCAAGGGCCTGTCAATCGTGGCGATGGAGCTGCGTCAAATGACCGGTGAACTGGCCGACCAGCTCTATGCGGAGCATGTCGAGCGGCCGTTCTACCCGCCACTGCGGTTGTTCGTCCTGTCCGGCCCCTCCGTGGCGATGGTCGTTGAGGGCGACGAAGCTATTGATGTGGTCCGCACGGTCAACGGCGCGACCGATGGACGGAAGGCCGCGCCCGGCACCATTCGCGGTGACTTCGCTCTGTCCAACCGGGAAAACCTGGTCCATGGCTCCGACTCTCCGGAGTCGGCCAAACGGGAGATCGCGCTCTGGTTTCCCGACCTCGCTTGACTGAAAGCTGATCACCGAGTCGCCGTTACGCTGGGACCGTCATGACGATGATCGCGACTGGCCCCGCTTCGGTATTCCCGCGCCTCGAACCGCTGCTGGCGCAGGTCAGCAAACCCATCCAATACGTCGGTGGGGAACTGAACAGCGTGACCAAGGACTGGGAGTCGGTCGAGGTTCGCTGGTGTCTCAGCTATCCGGATGCGTACGAGGTGGGCCTGCCGAATCAGGGCGTCGCGATCTTGTACGAGATCCTCAACGAGCGGGACTGGATCCTGGCCGAGCGGACGTACGCGGTGTGGGCTGATATGGAAGCACTGATGCGCCAGCACGGTGTGCCGCAGTTCACGCTGGATTCGCATCGACCGGTCGGGGAGTTCGACGTCTTTGGGCTGAGCGTTGCAACCGAACTCGGCTACACCAACATGCTCACCGAGCTCGACCTGGCCGGAATACCGATCCACGCTCGTGACCGGCGGGAGCATGACCCCATCGTCTTGGCCGGCGGGCACGCGGCGTTCAACCCCGAACCGATCGCCGACTTCCTCGATGCAGCGGTGCTGGGCGATGGCGAGCAGATCGCGCTGACGATCTCAGAGGTCATCCGAGAATGGAAGGCCGAGGGTCGGCCGGGCGGCCGCGATGGCTTGCTGCTGCGACTGGCTGCGGGTGGCGGGGTTTACGTCCCGAAGTTCTACGACGTCGACTATCTGCCCGACGGCCGGATCCGCCGCGTGGCACCGAACCGCGCGGGCGTACCGTTCCGAGTCGCCAAGCACACCCTGATGGACCTGGACGCCTGGCCGTACCCGAAGAAGCCGCTGGTGCCGCTCGCGGAGACGGTGCATGAGCGCTATGCCGTCGAAATCTTCCGCGGCTGTACCCGCGGCTGCCGGTTCTGCCAGGCGGGAATGATCACTCGGCCGGTCCGCGAGCGCAGCATCGACGTGATCGGTGCGATGGTGCAACGAGGCATCGAAGCCACCGGACTGGAGGAGGTCGGGCTGCTGAGCCTCTCCAGCAGCGATCATTCCGAGATTGGCGAGATCACTCACCAGCTTGCTGATCGCTATGAGGGCAGCAACGTGTCGCTTTCCCTACCGAGTACTCGGGTGGACGCGTTCAACGTCGACCTTGCCAATGAGCTGTCTCGCAACGGCCGACGCTCTGGGCTCACCTTCGCGCCGGAGGGCGGCACCGAGCGGATGCGCAAGGTGATCAACAAGATGGTCACTGAGGATGATCTGATCCGAACGGTCGCTGCGGCGTACTCGCACGGCTGGCGGCAGGTCAAGCTGTATTTCATGTGCGGCCTGCCGACCGAGACGGACGAGGACGTGCTTGCGATCGGGGATCTCGCCAAGCAAGTGATCGCCACCGGTCGAAAGATCAGCGGACGGCGGGACATCCGCTGCACCGTGAGCATCGGCGGCTTCGTACCCAAGCCGCATACCCCGTTCCAGTGGGCTGCGCAGTGTGATCATGAAACCGTGGATGCCCGGCTGACCAGGCTCCGGGATGCGATCCGCGGAGATCGGGACTACGGCCGAGCCATCGGCTTCCGCTACCACGACGGGAAGCCGGGCATCATCGAAGGATTGTTGAGCCGCGGCGATCGCCGCGTCGGCGCGATCATCGAGGCGGTTTGGCGGGATGGCGGCCGGTTCGACGGCTGGAGCGAGCACTTCTCCTATGAGCGCTGGGCGGCCTGCGCCGAGCAATGCCTGGAGGGGAGCGGACTGGATCTCGACTGGTACACCACGCGCGAGCGCGACTACGCCGAGGTGCTGCCCTGGGATCATCTGGATGCCGGTCTGGATCGGGAGTGGTTGTGGGAGGACTGGCAGGACGCCTTGGATGAGGTCGAGGTGGACGACTGCCGGTGGACTCCCTGCTTCGACTGCGGGGTCTGTCCACAGCTGGACACCACCATTCAGATTGGCCCGACTGGTCGCACGCTCCTTCCAGTGACGCCGGTCGCAGATCTGTCCAAGGCTCCCTGAATTTGCATCACTCGTGAGCCCGAAAGGCCGGAAATGTCGCTCTTGAGGCTCACTGGCGATGTGAATTCAGGGCGTCTACTGACCGCAGGCGGTTACGCTCGACCGCGTGCCGCCGACGCCTCGCACCCAGCCTGAGCAGCACCCGCCGCCGGTGCAGTGGCTCCGGGTCAAATACGCCAAGCGCGGCCGTGCCCGTTTCACCAGTCATCGGGATTTCGGGCGCGCGTTCGAGCGGGCACTGCGCCGGGCTGGGGTGCCGATGGCGTACTCGTCGGGGTTCTCTCCCCATCCGCGGATCTCATACCCGAACGCCTCCCCGACCGGGGCGGCAAGCGAAGCCGAGTATCTGGAGATCGGGCTGGCGGCGGCATGCGATCCGGACAAGGTGCGGGCCTCCCTTGACGAGGCCCTACCGCCAGGCCTTGATGTGGTGGAGGTGGCCGTGGCCCGGTCGGGAGCGCTGGCGGAGGAGCTGACCGGCTCCCGCTGGCAGGTCGCTCTGGCAGGTCTGTCGAGAGCAACGCTGCAAGATGCTCGAGATGCCTTCCTCGCTGAGGACGAGGTGCTGGTGCAGCGAATGACCAAGAACGGAGTGCGTGAGTTCGATGCCCGTGCGGCCGTAGTCAGGCTTGAGGTCGAGGACGGTCGGTTAACCATGATCCTGGCTCATGAAACACCGCTGGTCCGACCCGATGACGTGCTGGCAGCCCTGCGGGCGGCGTACCCCGAGCTTGCTCCGATGGAGGCGCCGATCCTGACGCGGCTCGCCCAGGGCAGGCTGGACCGCGAATCCGGAGCCATCAGTGAGCCTGGTCACGCAGATCCCCGCGGCGCGGCACGACGCACGGACCAGCTGTGACGTGTGTGATACTGGAGACGGCTTGGACACAAAATGCGTCCGAGTCTCGATGGCAAACATGCGCGGCGTAACACGTCGCGCCAGCAGGTGGACCTGATCCTCCACCGCGACGAGCAGGCTTCGAGTGTGACGTAGCCGGCGCTTGACCGCGGGAGGCTCGGACTCACCACATCGGTTCCGCAAGCTTCCGCAGCCCGGCCATGCGCCGGTGCAGCGAAACGAGAAAGTGCGCGTACGCGCCATAGAGGAGTTTGATGCTCGATCCCAACGAGCCCGACACATCAACACAAGATACGAACGAAGAATCTCCAGCTCAGCCCGCCCCACGTCGGCGGCGAGCGGCGAGCCGACCGGCCGGCCCGCCCTCTTCAGCCCCGAATGCGCCCACGATCGAGCGCCCCATTGGCTTGCCGGAGCCGGTCGGTGACGGTTCCACCGAGGCTGAGCTAGCGAGCCCACCTGAGAAAACCGCCAAGAAATCCGCAGCCAAGCGCACAACCAAGAAAGTCCGTGAGGAGACTCCGCCCAGCGAGGGCGAGGTCGTCAAAACCCCACGCAAGAGAACGGCCAAGAAGACCGTGGCCTTGGCGACCGAAGCCACGCCCGACGAGGCTCCCGCACCCGCCGCCGAGCCGGAGGGAGTGGTGCAAGCACCCGACCAGGCGCCATCCGGCGACACCGAGACAGTGCCCGATGTGGTCATCGAGGAGCAGCTCGAGGCAGCTGCGGCCGAGGAACCGGCAGCAAGGGAACCTGCGCCCAATGAGCCTGCGCCTGAGGACGAGGGCTTGCCTGGAGCGGCGGGCGACACCACGGACGAGGGTGAGGGCGGCGAGGGCCGCCGTCGCCGTCGTCGTCGTGGAGGGCGTCGCCGCCGGCGTACCACTGGCGACGAGGCCGCGTCCGCCGAAGCCGAGCAGGCCGAGGAAGACGAAGCCGCAGAAGCCGGTGACGCCGCCGAGGGCACTACTGAGAGCTCGCGCCGGCGGCGGCGTCGTAGGCGGCGGAAAGGGGAGGAGACGGCTCCCGCTCCAGACGACCCGACGGACACCGTCGTTCGGGTACGCGAGCCCCGCCGTCAAGATGCCGATAACGAAGTTTCTGGCATCGACGGATCGACCCGAATGGAGGCCAAGCGGCAGCGGCGACGGGAAGGCCGGGAGGCAGGTCGGCGCCGCACGCCCGTCCTGAGCGAGGCCGAGTTCCTCGCACGGCGCGAATCCGTGGCACGCAAGATGATCATCAGGCAACTGGATGATCTGGTGCAGATCGCCGTACTGGAGGACGACATCCTCGTCGAGCATTACGTCGACCGCGCCTCGCACGGTTCCTTGATCGGCAGCGTCTTCCTGGGCCGCGTCCAGAACGTTCTGCCGTCGATGGAGGCCGCCTTCGTCGACATCGGTCGAGGTCGCAATGGAGTGATCTACGCGGGGGAGATCGACTGGGATTACTTCGGCGCCGAAGGCCAGAATCGCAAGGTCGAGAAGGTGCTCAAGCCCGGTCAGACGATCTTGGTTCAGGTCTCCAAGGACCCGGTTGGCGCCAAGGGAGCGCGGCTGACCAACCACATCTCGATCCCGGGCCGCTACATCGTCTACGCCCCGGGCGGCCATCTTTCGGGAATCTCTCGGAAGCTCCCGGAAAGTGAGCGCCGGCGGCTCAAGGAGATCTTGTCGGACCTGGTTGGCGAGTCCGCCAGCGTGATCGTTCGCACGGCTGCCGAGGGAGCAATCGAAGAGGAGCTCGTTCGTGATGTGAATCGGCTCAAGGCGCAGTGGGAGGACATCGAGCGGAAAGTCGCCACCGGCAATGCCCCGCAGCAGCTCTACGCCGAACCCGATCTCACCGTACGCATTGTCCGGGACCTCTTCACCGAAGATTTCTCAGAATTGATCATCGCTGGCAACGGCGGGATGACTGACGCGTACGACTCGGTGGAGGCATACGTCTCGCACGTCGCGCCGCACCTGAAGGATCGGCTGCGTCGCTGGGAGGGTGATCATGATCTTTTCGCTGAGCACCGGCTGGACGAGCAGATTGCGAAAGGCCTGGAGCGCAAGGTGTTCCTGCCTTCCGGTGGGTCGTTGGTCATCGACCGCACCGAGGCGATGACGGTGATCGACGTCAACACCGGCAAGTTCACCGGCACCGGCGGCAACCTTGAGGCGACAGTCACCAGCAACAACCTGGAGGCAGCCGAGGAAATCGTGCGGCAGCTGCGACTCCGGGATATCGGCGGCATCATCGTGATCGACTTCATCGACATGGTGTTGCCCAACAACCGCGAGCTGCTGCTGCGCCGCCTCGTCGAGTGTCTGGGACGTGACCGCACTCGGCACCAGGTGGCCGAGATCACGAGCCTGGGTCTGGTTCAGATGACGCGCAAGCGGATCGGCACCGGACTGCTGGAAGCGTTCAGCACCGAGTGCCCGCAGTGCCACGGCCGCGGCTACGAGCTGCACGACATGCCAGTCGAGTCGCACAGACATGCCGATGGGGGAGCGCGAGACTCCCGTCCGCGGGACCGTCGCGGCAACGCCCAATCTGGCTCCGGTAAGGCGACGGACAACGCAACATCAGCGGACGCCGCGGATGGCAGCAATGAAGTAGCGCTCGAGGAGCGTCCCGCTCGTAACCGACGGAGCGGTCGCAGCCGCCGGAGCGCTGCAGGTCAGGAACAGGATGCGGCTGAGCCGCAGATCGAGCCGGTGGTGTTGAGCTGACCGACAGTGCATCGTCGGCCCAGTCTTCACCTCTCGTCGTCGCCATTGTGGGAGCTGGGCCGGCAGGGATCTACGCCGCCGAGGCTCTCAGCCAGCAGACTGATGTGGCCGTGGAGGTCGCCGTGATCGACCGGCTCCCCGTGCCGTTCGGGCTGGTCCGTTACGGCGTTGCGCCAGACCATCACTCGATTCGCTCGATCCGCAACACGCTGGAGCGCACGCTGGAAAAGCCCAATGTGCGTTTCTACGGCGATGTAGCCATTGGCTCCGACCTCAGCATTACAGAGCTGCGGGAGTCCGTCGACGCTGTGATCTACGCGTACGGGGCGGGCACCGACAGACGTCTGGATATCCCCGGTGAGCAGCGGCCGGGTAGCATCGCCGCCGCTGAGCTCGTGGCGTGGTACTGCGGTCATCCCGACGTCCATCCCGACACCGACCAGCCGAGCATCACTGATCATCTCGTAGCGGCCCAGATCGACGAGCTGATCACCACGTCCCGCCAGGCAGTGGTGGTCGGGGTCGGCAATGTCGCGCTCGACGTTGCCCGCGTGTTGATCAAGACAGTCGATCAGTTGGACGACACGGACATGGCCGACGAGGTACTGGAATCTCTGTCTCGCAAGAACATCATCGACGTTCACGTGCTCGGCCGCCGCGGGCCCGCGTACACGGCCTTTACCACCAAGGAGCTTCGTGAACTCGGGCAGCTAGCCGATGTTGATGTGATCATCGACCCTGCAGACCTCGAGATGGATCCGTCCAGCCAGGCAGTGGTGCAACAGAACAAGGTCGCGGCCCGCAACCTGGTGGTGCTGCAGGAGTGGGCGGCACGGCCGCTGAGCGGTGCCTCCCGGCGGATCAGCTTTCACTTCTGGAGTCGACCGACGAAGATCATCGGCAATGATCGAGTGACCGCTGTCGAGGTGGAGCGGACCATGATCAATTCCGAGGGTTATGTGGTAGGTAATGGCCGCCGACCAACTCTGGCCGCCGATCTTGTGGTGCGTTCGGTCGGCTATCGCGGCCTGCCGTTACTCGGTATTCCCTTCGACGACAGGACGGGTCGCGTTCCACATGCCGAAGGCCGAGTGATCCGTGACGGCGGATTCTCACCGGATGAGTATGTGACCGGATGGATCAAGCGGGGACCCACTGGTGTGATAGGCACCAACAAGTCCGACGCCATGGAGACGGTGACCTCGTTGCTTGCCGATGTGCACGACGGTGCGGTCCAGGCCCACGGGAGGTTGGGAGATCTGGACCGGCTGCTCGCACAACGTGGCATCCATGCTCTCGATATGCCGGCTTGGCACCGCATAGACGCAGCTGAGATGGAGCTGGGCGCCCGTCACGGCAGGCTTCGCACCACACTCGCACACCGCCGGGAGCTGCTTGCAGCCGCCAAGGACGATGACTGACCGACCTGACCATCACCCTCAGTCCGCCAGCCGATCAGCCGATCAGCGACTGCAACGTGGGTTAGCCCACTTTTCCGACAAGAGGTGCCCGAAGGGGAGGAATCTCCGGGCCCGCCTGCGGACGTAGCCTCAGGTGGGCGGCCAGAATGAGTCGTGTGATGGCAGAAGAGCAGAGGGCTCGCGGATTCGGTGGGCCGAGCAGCGGAGTGTGGTGCGGCGACGCTAGTCCGGGCATGGTGGCGCGACTGGCGCGTCTCGGATTCGACTGGCTATGCCTCGACCCGCAACATGGTTTGTATTCCCGCACCGAGATCATCGATGCGGCGCGGAGCTTCCCATCAGGGTTCGCTCAGCTCGTGGTGCGGGTTCCCTCGTGTGACTTCGTTGCCATCGGTGCCGCGCTGGATGCCGGAGCACGTGCGGTGATTGTTCCTCAGATTGAGTCTGCGGCGGACGCGCAGCGCGCAGTCGCGGCAACCTTCTATCCGCCGGTCGGTAGCCGCAGTTGGGGGCAGCTGGGCGGCATCTGGGGGGGTGCAATATTGACGGCAGAGGCGGCCAACAGCAGTATCACCTGCGCCGTGATGATTGAGTCGGCCAACGCACTGTTACGAGTCGAGGAGATCGCGGCGGTGGATGGAGTCGGTCAGCTGTTCGTCGGGCCGTACGACCTCTCCCTATCCCTCGGGACGACCGTTCAGGCGCTGCTCGACGACGACTCGGAGACCAGCGCTCTTACGCGGATCGTGGAGGTCGCGGCGGCGTACGGCCGCATGGTGGGTGGTTTCGCCGGGACCCCTGAAGTTGCTGATCGCTTCCGAGAACGCGGCATTACCTGCGTTGCTGTGGCAACTGATCTCTGGATCACCAACGAGGGCGCTCGCGCCGCCCTGCGCTCCAGCT
This sequence comes from uncultured Actinomycetota bacterium, assembly GCA_963840505.1. Classification (GTDB taxonomy): domain Bacteria; phylum Actinomycetota; class Actinomycetes; order Propionibacteriales; family Propionibacteriaceae; genus Microlunatus. Next base: position 24,384 of record CAWIZB010000015.1, on the reverse strand, counting down.
CCGACACCGGATAACGAAACCTAGGTTCACGTCGGCTGCTGAAGGTCTGCACAGTTTGCTACCTTCATGTTTGCCGCAAGCAGCGACCGCACCAGCTGACCGCTCCCAACGACGCCGAGATCGGGACCCGAGTCGGCCTTGAGCGCGGCGACACTGATCGTTGGGTCGCCGGGCAGCAGGATCGAGTTCTCCCAGGGGAGCGGCTCGGTGAGTGTGCTGGACACGACGTACTTGGTCCCCGACATCCGGACATTTTGAGATGAGTCAACGAATCCGGCTACGCGGGCATCTTGGATGAGTCAACGCATGGTTTGACCCCATTAGCAGCGGCCGCGTACTCTGAATCCTCGGTGCGCACGCTTCGGCGGGCGCCTTGCGTGTGCCCTCAAACCTTTGTGTTGCACACACCCAATCAGACAGCAAGAGAGAGCAGGTCAGGCGTGTACGCGATCGTGCGGAGTGGCGGCCGCCAGCACAAGGTCGCTGTCGGCGACGTCCTCGAGATAGACCGCCTTGACGACGCGGTCGGCTCCAGCATCACTCTGACACCGTTGCTGCTCGTCGACGGTGACGCCGTCACGTCAGATGCGTCGGCGCTCGGCTCGGCATCGGTGACTGCCGAGGTGCTGGCAGAGACCAAAGGCCCGAAGATCCGCATCCTGAAGTTCAAGAACAAGACCGGCTACCGCAAGCGCCAGGGTCACCGTCAGCGGTACACCAAGGTCTTAGTCACAGACATCAAGAGCTGAGGCGACGACATGGCACATAAGAAGGGAGCGTCCTCGACTCGCAATGGTCGGGACTCCAATTCGCAGCGGCTCGGCGTCAAGCGGTTCGGCGGCCAGCTGGTGAATGCTGGCGAGATCATCGTGCGGCAGCGCGGTACCCACTTCCACGCCGGCGACGGTGTCGGCCGCGGCGGCGATGACACCTTGTTCGCGCTGGTCGCAGGACATGTTGAGTTCGGCACTCGGCGAGGCCGTCGGGTCGTCAATGTGACGCCCCGCGCATCAGATTCTGCGTCCAATTTTTCTGCGTCCAATTTTTCTGGGCCAGCCGAGGCCACCACCTCGGCAAAGTAACGACATACCACAAATCGCCGAAAGGGTGGCCCAAGTATCTGGGCCGCCCTTTGCGCGTTTCTGATCACTGAGAGGAGGCTTCAGCCATGGCCATCCCGACGTTCGTGGACAACGTCACGCTCCACGTGTACGGCGGCAACGGCGGCCACGGTTGCGCTTCCATTCATCGTGAGAAGTTCAAGCCCCTCGGCGGCCCGGACGGTGGCAACGGCGGGGACGGCGGCTCAGTGATGCTCCGTGTTGATCACCGGCTGACCACACTGGTCGACTATCACCGCCAAGCACATCGGCGTGCGACCAACGGTGAGCCGGGTCGCGGCAACCACGCCAACGGCGCTCGCGGGGAGGACGTCATCCTCCCAGTACCCCGCGGGACGGTGGTGACCGATGCCGACACCGGTGAGCTGATCGCCGACTTGACTGCCGACGGCGCAGAGATTGTTGTCGCCCAAGGTGGCCGCGGCGGACTCGGCAACGCGGCGCTAGCTTCACCGAGTCGGAAGGCGCCTGGGTTCGCCTTACTCGGTGAGAAGGGGAAAACCCGGACGATCAACCTGGAGTTGAAGGTCGTCGCCGACGTCGGGCTGGTGGGCCTCCCGAGCGCCGGAAAATCGTCACTGGTGGCGGCGATCTCCCGCGCCAGGCCCAAGATCGCCGACTATCCCTTTACGACCTTGGTGCCCAACCTCGGGGTCGTGGTTGCCGGTGACGTGAGCTTCACCGTCGCGGACGTGCCTGGACTCATCGAAGGCGCCAGCGAAGGACGCGGTCTTGGGTTCGACTTCCTGCGCCACATTGAACGCTGTGCCGCCATCGTCCATGTGATCGACTGCGCCACCTATCTGCCGGGCCGCGACCCGCTGACCGATCTTGATGTCATCGAGGCCGAGCTGAAAGCGCACGGAGGGCTTGAGGACCGGGCGCGGCTCGTCGCCCTGAACAAGATCGACATTCCCGACGCCAGGCAGGTTGCCGGGATGGCCTCTGGCGATTTGCATGATCGAGGGCTGCAAGTCTTCCCGATCTCCACCAGAAGCGGCGAAGGCCTGCGGGAGTTGATCTTCGCGATGGCTCAACTGGTCAAGGCTCGCCGTGACTCGGCGCCGCCCCCTCCGCCGACCCGGATCGTCATTCGGCCAAAGCCACTGGACGGCCAGGCCGAGTTCAGCGTGGAACGTGAGGGTGAGCTGTGGCGTGTTCGTGGCGACAAGCCGGAGCGGTGGGTACAGCAGACCGACTTCGCCAATGCCGAAGCTGTTGGCTACCTCGCGGACCGGCTGAATCGGATCGGAATCGAGGACCGGCTGCTCGAGCTTGGCGCTCAGTCCGGCGATGGTGTCGCAATCGGCGGCGCCAATGCCGTGATCTTTGACTTCGCCCCGCAGGTCGAGATCGGCGCGGAGATTCTGAGCCGCCGGGGCGAGGACCAGCGGCTGAGCGTAGAACGACCCGCCGCCCGGCGTCGACGCGAAAGGGATCAGGCCTATCACGCCGCCGAGGCTGCCGAAGGCCAGCCGGCCGAGAATGGTGAAACCGCGGTCTCCGGCCCTTCGGCAATCTCAGGGCAGAACGATGCCAGCTCAGAGCACCTGGAGTCGGACTCAGGTCGTGACGATGCGTGACGAGCTCGCCGGCGCCCGGCGTGTCGTGGTCAAAGTCGGTTCATCTTCACTGACCACGGCCGAGGGAGGCATTGACCCGCAACGGATCGAGCAGCTGGTCGGCGTACTGGCACGGGCCAGGCTGACTGGCCGCGAGATCGTCCTGGTCTCATCCGGTGCCATCGCGGCCGGCCTATCTCCCTTGGGACTCAAGACGCGCCCGCGCGATCTCGCAACTCAGCAGGCGGCTGCCTCAGTCGGTCAGGGTCTGCTGATGGGGTACTACACCCAGCTGTTCGACGGGTACGGGCTTGGAGTGGGTCAGGTCCTCCTCACTGCTGACGACGTAACGCGCCATTCGCACTATCGCAACGCGTACCGGACCTTCGGTCGGCTGCTGGAGCTGGGCGTGGTGCCGATCGTCAATGAGAACGACACGGTTGCCACGCACGAGATCAGATTCGGCGACAACGACCGGCTCGCTGCGCTGGTGGCGCATCTGGTCCACGCGAATGCTCTGGTGCTCCTCAGCGACGTCGAGGCGCTCTACACCACCAATCCCGCCAAACCTGAGGCGCGCAAGATCAGCGACGTATGGGGCGAGGCGGACCTCGTCGATGTCGATATCGAGACGCGCGGCACCACGGTCGGCACCGGAGGAATGGTGACCAAGATCGATGCGGCGCGGATTGCGACCTCCGCCGGGATTCCGGTCGTCCTCGCGACCGCCGCGCAGGCTGAGGCAGCTCTAGCAGGTGAGCTGGTCGGCACGGTCTTCCATCCCACAGGCCGTCGGCGACCCACTCGGCTGCTGTGGCTGCGGCATGCGAGCGCCGCCCGCGGCACTCTGGTGCTCGATGCCGGGGCGGTCCGCGCCCTCACCCAGCGCAAAGCCTCGCTGCTGCCCGCCGGCGTCACCGCCGTACGCGGTCAGTTCTCTTCTGGCGAGCCGGTCGAGTTGGTTGGACCGGATGGGTTGGTTATCGCCCGCGGACTGGTGAACTACGACTCAGATGAACTGCCAGCCCTGCTCGGCCGCAGCACGCGCGACCTCGCCGCCGAGCTGGGCGCTGGATACGACCGTACGGTCGTGCATCGCGACGCGCTCGTGGTCATTGAAAGCGCCGACAGCCCAGCGTGATCGCGACCCAGTTCTCTCGAAGCTGAACCCAGGTTCCTCACGCTGTACATGGCATGCACGCCATGCACAGCGCGAATATCCCACGCAGCGTGGGATCCCGGAGGCAGGACATTTCGGGCCTGTCAGTGGCGTGCGGCACGATGGTCTGCATCATGACCACGCTTTTCTTTGATCAGTTCGACAGCCAAGTGGGTGTGATCGGCATCCTTGCCGGACCTGCCGGCGTACGCGAGGTCGGGTGGCGATTGCGACCAGGAGGCGCCTCGACTGAACCGGACGAGACGGTGCAGATGGCACTCGGACAGCTGCGCGAGTACTTCGCCGGGCAGCGGCGAGACTTCACTCTGCCTCTCGACCTACCCCCGATGGAGCCGGTGACAGAGGCGGTGCTTCAGGCGCTGAGGACCGTCGGTTACGGGGAGACGATCACGTACGGCGCGTTAGCCGAGCTGAGCGGCACCGGAGTGCCGGCCCGCGCGATCGGGGAGATCATGGCGGCGAATCCGGTGCCGATCATCATCCCGTGTCATCGCGTGGTCGCCAGTGATGGCCTCGGTGGATACTCCGGCGGTGAGCCGGGGCACCACCTGGAGACCAAGCGCTGGCTGCTGGAGAACGAGGGCGCGTTGCCACCGGCCCTGGTCTAGCGAGGCGCGCCTGAGCGTGAAGGTGTCCCGTGAAGGCCCGCCCCTGAGCGCAAAAGGTGCGCCCTGAGCCTGTCGAAGGGCGCAAGCTGCTGCGCTTCGACAGGCTCAGCGCGCATAGATTCAACACATGGAGACTTCGGTGACCCGGACCGGCTGTTGTGTCGTCGGTGGTGGACCCGCAGGTTTGGTGCTCGGCCTCATCCTGGCCCGCGCGGGAGTACGAACAACCGTGTTAGAGAAGCACGCGGACTTCCTGCGTGACTTTCGCGGCGACACGGTACATGCCTCCACGCTGACGCTGCTGGACGAACTCGGACTGGGGGAGCAGTTCGCCGCTCTTCCGCCTCGTTGGGTGGACAAGCTCAGGGTCCAGCTCGACTCCGGAACGTACGGAGTTGCCGACCTGACCCGGCTGCCGGGCCGTCATCAACACATTGCCCTGATACCGCAGTGGGATTTCCTGAATGTGATCGCCGACGCCAGCCGCCAGGAACCGAGCTATGAGTTGATCATGAGAGCTGAGGTCACTGACCTGCTGTGGGACGGTCAAAGGATCAGCGGCGTGACCTACAGCCAGGACGGCCAGAGCCATTCATTGGAGGCTGATCTTGTTGTCGGATGCGACGGCCGATCTTCCGTGGTGGGCGAGCGAGCCGGACTCAAGTCGCGCACATTCGGTGTGCCCATGGACGTGCTGTGGTTCCGGCTGCCGCGGCTGGCGACGGATCCGGAAGGCGTCGTGGGTCGCATTTCACGATCAAACTTGCTGATCATGATCGACCGTGGTGATTACTTCCAGATCGGCATGGTGATCAGGAAGGGCTCGCTGGCTACGCTCCGCGATCATGGCATCGATGCGTTGCGGCAGAGGCTGCGTGATGCCCTGCCCTGGCTGGGAGATCGGGTCGACTTGCTCACGTCCTTCGACGACATCAGGTTGCTCAACGTGGCGCTCAGCCGGCTGCCGCGCTGGTATCGCGATGGATTGTTGTGTATTGGCGACGCTGCTCACGCCATGTCGCCGGTCGGTGGTGTCGGGATCAACCTGGCTGTCCAGGATGCGGTCGCTGGGGGCCGGCTTCTTGCTCCATCACTGCGTACCGGACCGGTAGCCACGCCACGCCTCCGTGCAGTGCAGCGTCGCCGCTGGTTGCCGACGGTGCTCACGCAGGCTTTCCAACGGCTGGCGCATCGGGTCGTTGTGGAGACTCGCATTGCCGAGGATGAAGCAGAACCGCGACCGAGCGCGGCCCCCGGCCCGCTCAGACTGATGCAGCGCTATCCCGTGTTGCAGTCGATTCCTGGCTACTTCCTGGGCATCGGCCTACTACCGGAGCACGCACCGGACTTCGCCCGCCGACGAGCTTCGGCACAGGTTCTTCCGCACGTCACCGTGTCGCAGCAGCGTTAGATTTGACCGGTGACTGTGCATGAACAGGCTCAGAAGGCGCGAACTGCCGCCTTGACGTTGAGCAGTGCCACTAGAGCGACCAAGGACGCGGCTTTGCTTGCGATGGCCGACTCGGTGGCCAAATTCGAGACCGCGATCTTGGAGGCCAACGCCCGCGACGTCGCCCGCGCCGAGGCGAACGCGACCAGCGCTGCCCTGATCGACAGGCTGCGGTTGACCCCGGACAGGATTGCGGGCATGGTCGAGGGCTTACGTGAGCTGGCGGCGTTACCGGACCCGGTCGGCGATGTGGTGCGCGGCTGGACCAACGCCAACGGAGTACAGGTCCGCCAGGTTCGAGTGCCGTTCGGTGTCGTCGGCATCATCTACGAGGCGCGCCCCAACGTCACCGCCGACGCCGGCGGCATCTGTCTCAAGTCGGGAAACGCCGCTCTGCTGCGAGGCTCGTCCTCGGCTGCCGAGTCGAACGCAGCCGTAGTCGAGGCGCTACAAGCTGGACTGATCGATGCCGGACTCCCGGCCGAGGCCATCCAGCTTGTCCCCGGTCCGCGTGAGGTCACTAATGAACTCATGGCCGCGCGCGGCTTGGTCGATGTCTTGATTCCGCGCGGCGGCGCAGGCTTGATCGACAACGTGGTCCGCAACAGCCAGGTGCCGGTCATTGAGACGGGGGTAGGCAACTGTCACCTCTTCGTCGACGCCGCGGCCGACGAACAGATGGCGCTCGACATCTTGATCAACGCCAAGACCCAGCGGCCCTCGGTTTGCAATGCCGCCGAGACGCTTCTGGTGCACGCTGATATCGCAGCCTCCTTCGTGCCGAAGGCACTTGAGGCGCTCGCCGCCCACGGGGTGACAGTGCACGGCGACTCCCAGGTTGCGGCGTACGGCGACGTCGTTCCGGCAGAGGAGAAGGACTTCGCCGAGGAGTATCTCTCGCTGGACCTCGCAGTCGCCATCGTGGATTCCTTTGACTCGGCCTTGCAGCACATCCGCCGCTACAGCACCGGCCATACCGAGACGATCATCACCGAATCCCAGACCTCTGCTGCTCGGTTCACCGCGGAGGTGGATGCGGCTGCGGTCCTGGTCAACGCCTCGGGCCGGTTTGTCGACGGAGGTGAGTTCGGGTTCGGAGCCGAGATCGGAATCTCCACGCAGAAGCTGCACGCTCGCGGCCCGATGGGTCTGCCTGAAATGACCTCGACCAAGTATGTGGTGACCGGCTCCGGCCAGGTTAGGCAGTAGTCGCGAGATCTCCTGACGGGTCGCGGCGGCCCGAAGAGGGGAGTGATGCACGCACGAGCCGAGCCACCCACCAACAGCGCTGAACCGCTACGCTGCGGGGTATGACCCTGGGACTGATGCTCCTCCAGACCGAGGCGCACCGCGAGCTGCCGATTCCTGCCTGGGCCTTTGGAGTTCTCGGGTTCAGCATCCTCGTTCTCTTGCTGTTGATCACCTGGTCGGTCGGCAAGGGCCGCCCGCACAGTTAGGGCATGGTCACGCCGCCACCTCGCGCGACAGGGCTGGCCCGGCAGCGCGGTACGCAGCCGCATAAGCCTTACCGGCTCGGCGTCATGGGTGGCACGTTTGATCCGATTCACCACGGCCACCTGGTCGCTGCCAGCGAAGTGGCCGGTCGCTTCAACCTCGACGAGGTCGTCTTCGTACCCACTGGGCAGCCCTGGCAGAAGGCTGATCGGCAGGTGTCATCGGGGGAGGACCGCTATCTGATGACTGTGATCGCGACCGCGTCCAACCCGAGGTTCACCGTCAGCCGCGTCGACATCGATCGACCGGGGCCTACCTATACCGCGGATACGCTGCGCGATCTGCGTGTCGAGCGCGGCGACGACGTGGATATGTACTTCATCACTGGTGCCGATGCGCTGGCCCAGATCCTTACCTGGCACGAGGTGGATTCGATTTTCGATCTTGCTCACTTTGTCGGCTGTACCCGGCCGGGAGTCGAGCTTGATTCACCAGTCATCGCCCAGCTACCTCAGGACAAGGTCGACCTGCTCGAGATCCCGGCGCTGGCGATCTCCTCGTCAGCATGTCGGCTTCGGGTGCAGCAACATGAGCCGATCTGGTACCTGGTGCCGGACGGCATCGTGCAGTACATCGCCAAGCGCGGCCTCTACCGAGACTGACTGAGCGGCCGGCTCTCCCTCACGCGGTAGTTGTATAGCCAGTCGTTGGATCGGTCGTTGGCAGCCCGTTTGAGAAACAGCGGGAGCATCGCATCACGGATGGCTACGGCAACCCGACTCTTGCTGACCCGTTTCTGGTTGTTGATCTTCCGCGCATAGTCGACAACTTTGTCGGCTCGAGGCTGTCGTAGGGCCTGGTAACGGGCGAATGCAGCCTCATGATCAGCTTCTACGCGCAGGCACATTGCGAGTGTCTGCGCGTCCTCGAGCGCGAGCGAGGCTCCCTGGCCAGCGCTCGGGCTGGTGGCGTGCACTGCGTCGCCCACGGCGACCACTCGTCCCCGGCTCCAGCGAGGGACTCCATTGAGATCGTAGATGGGGTAGGCGCCGAGATCACCGTGATGGCCGTCGATGATCTGCGGCACCGGATACGGGTCGTCCTGGTGCAGGTCGCGGAGCCGGTCGAGCCACTCAGCGGCCGGCACGTCGCGGAGCGACCCGCGGGACGGTTCGGGTGCAGTGATGTTGGCGAACCAGTAGACCGTGCCGTCGGCGCGTACCAGATATCCGAAGAAGGACCGTCGGCCGAAAACGAAGTGCTGGGTGGCTGGCGTCGGCGACAGCCCGGCGACCCGAGCGAAGCCGCCGAGACCCACCAGACCGCTGTAGCGCGGGTTCGGCGCGTGTGCATCGATGTGGGTTCGCGTTGGTGAGCCGATGCCGTCACATCCGATCAGGATGTCGGCCGATGCTTTGTGGCCATCGGCGAAGGTCGCATGCACCACGTCTGGCTCGGCGGTGATATCGGTCAGGCGCGCGCCGAAACGGATCGGGATTCCGCGATTCTCGGCACGCTCTCGAAGCACGCGGTGTAGCCAACCTCGGCGGACGACGGCACTCCCGCGAGCCGGGTCACCGGCAGGGCCATTCGGCACTGACCCGAGTTGCTTGCCCGTGCTGCTCCACATGATCATGTGCGGAGCGGGATGGGCGTCGGAGAGCAGACGCTCCCGGAGGCCGAGTGCGTCCAGCACAGTGAGTCCATTGGTAGCTACATTGAGAAAGGCGCCTGCGTAGTCGTCGGGTTGCGCGGCGGCTTCGAAGATCTCGACGTCCCAGCCGTCGGCGGCCAAGAACATCGCCGTAGCTGGGCCCGCAACGCCGCCACCGATGACAAGTGCGCGTGGCATGACAACTCCTGTCTATGATTCTTGAGTACAGTTCAGAGACTCTCGCTGATAGAGTCTCTCGATATTCGAGAGAATAGCAGCATGGTGGAAAGTTCGTCAACAGCGACGCAGCGCGCTGAACTGATCGAGCACGTCGGTTACACGATGCGGGTGTTCATGGCACGCGCGGTGCTGTTTCAGGACGCGGTGGCCAAGAGGGCCGGTTTGAACAGCACCGATCTTCAGCTGTCCAGCCTGCTGATGCTTTTCGGGCCAGCGACGCCCGGCGAACTCGCGGAGCGATCCGGGCTTACTGCGGGAGGTGCCATCACGGCTGCGATCGACCGGCTGGAGCAGGCTGGAATCGTCGTCCGGTCCAGGGATCCGCATGATCGCCGCCGGGTAATCGTGACCGTCAATCTTGAGGCGGTGCTCGCCAAGGCCGGCACGGTGTATGGGGCGGTCGGGCAACGCTGGGCGGAATACCTGGACACCCTGACCGACGAGCAGATCGCCTTCGCCGATGAACTGTTCACTCGAGCGGCGGAGTTCAACCACGACGAGACGATGCGACTGCGCGGGCTTGCAGCCTCAGACAGCTAGCGAGGCGCTCCCTCACAGCTAGCGAGGCGCTCCCTCGCGCCAGCGTTATTGTCAGCAGACATGAGCAAGCCGCGGCTGCGCAAGAGGTTGCAGGCGGCCGGGGAGGCGTTCGTCAGCAATGCCGTGAACAGCAATCTGCGTCGCGCACAGCTGAGTTTCCTGGGGGCTTGGACCGCTGAGTGGGCCTTCACCGTAGCTCTCGGAATCGTTGCCTACCGAGATGGCGGCGCGACCGCGGTCGGGCTAGTCGGACTGCTGCGGATGGTGCCGTCGGCGGTAGTAGCGCCCTTAGCCGCGCCGCTGGCGGACCGGGGACGCCGGGAACGAGTCCTGGTCCTGGTGTCCACTGTCCGCGGCGTTGCCACCGGAGCGGCCGGAATCGTCGTCGCGCTCAACGGCCCAGTGTCGATCGTTTATGTCCTCGCCGTGCTCTCGACCATCGCGGCGACCCTCTACCGACCTGCACACTCGGCATTGCTCCCGTCCCTGTGCCGGACTGGTCATGAGCTGGCCAGCGCCAACGTCGTACGAGGGTTCTTGGATTCGGTCGCCACGCTGGCAGGTCCGTTATTGGCCGCTGTGATCCTGCAGTTCACAGATGTCGCCGTTGTGTTCGCCGTCGCATCAGGTGCATCGCTGGCCGCGGCGGCCTTGGTGCTGCGATTGCGTTACGACGCTCCGCCCAGACCTGCAGCGCCACGGGGCCGCCTGCTGGCGGATGCAGCGGAGGGTGTCCGCGCCATCGCGCGGAACCGAGACTTGGCGCTGCTCATGGCCTTGGGACTAGCCCAGACCTTCAGCCGGGGTGCGCTGACCGTATTCACGGTTGTTGTCGCACTGGATCTGCTACGCACTGGTGAGCCGGGTGTCGCAACACTTACCGCTGCCATTGGTGCAGGTGCGGTGATCGGTTCCCTTGCCGCATCCTTGCTCGTGGGATCTCAGCGTCTGGCTCAGTGGTTTGGCATCGGTGTTGCATTGTGGGGACTGCCGATCGCGCTGATTCCACTCTTTCCTTCGCAGGCAACCGCATTCACCCTGTTGGCATTCGTGGGCGTCGGTAATGCGCTCGTCGATGTCGGCCTATTCACGTTGATGGCCAGGTTGGCCCCGGATGAGGTCCTTGCCCGAGTATTCGGCCTACTGGAGAGCCTCGTCGCGCTTGGCGTCGGGCTGGGTGCCCTCGTCGCCTCACTGTTGGTCGATCTGGCGAGCGTGCGGGTGGCACTGGTCGCGGTCGGCGCGATCTGTCCGATCCTGGCGGCGGCGGCATGGCGCCGACTGAGACACCTGGACCGCGACATCGGAGTCCTTGACGAAGAGATCGAGCTGCTCCACGGTGTGCCCATGCTCAAGCCGTTGCCGCTGCCGGCCATCGAACAGCTCGCGCGCGGCTTGGAACCGGTCCACGTGCCCGCCGGCCAGGCGGTATTCCGCCAAGGTGATCCCGCCGACCGCTTCTATGTGATCGAGATGGGCGCGGCCGATGTGGTCGGAGACGGTCGGCTGATCACGACGCTCGGTCCAGGGGATGGGTTCGGAGAGATCGGGCTGTTGCGCAGGGTGCCGCGTACGGCCATGGTTCGGGCGGTCAGCGACCTTCAGTTGCAGGCGCTGAGGTGCGACCGGTTCCTTCCAGTCGTCACGGGGTTCCCGCCGAGCGCGCGGGAGGCGGGGGCCGAGGTGGAGGAGATGCTCGACCGATTCAACCCGGGTGAACATACCGACGATCAAAACGGACCGCGACACTAGCGCGAAATCCCCTAAATGCGGGCCTCATTGCCATAGCTTCTCTCCTGAATCTTCCCCGGGGGAAAGGCCGTCAATGACGCCCAGACAATCACTACTTCGACGTTGTCTCGCCATCCTGAGCGCCGCCTTGTTAGCTGCGGCATTGGTGATGGTCGGTACCTGGCTTCCCGCTGGTGCCACTGGAACACCGGGCGAAGGAGGCGACCGTGACGATGCGAAGGCCCTCCAAATCGTCTTGATCACCGATACCGGCTCAGGCCTGCAATGGCCGGTTCAGAACGAGCCATTCAATGTCGTCGTGCAGGTGGTCGACGACGACGGTAAACCCGTCAAGGTCAAGAAGGCGACCAAGATCGAACTGGTGGAGGTGTCGGGCCCGGGTGAGCTTGGGGGCAACACGACGGCGGTCATCCAAGCCGGCTTCTCCAGCACCACCATTTACGGCGCGACCTACTCACAGTTCGCCAACGGCGTCGTGCTGGAAGTCAAGGTGGTTTACGGAGAGAAGCTGGCGTCGGACAAGGTCACGGTGGAGGTCGCTCTCACGGCGGTCGGCGCCAATGCCACGCCGGGCAAGTCGTTGACGGTCAAGGATCCAAACTGTGCCGCGCCAACCTCGAAGGTTCCGAACTGCGGCATCTTTGTTCTGAAGAACGGTGCGGATGGTCGCGTCACCTTGTCGGTCGGCTCGTGTGACGGCCTCGTCGGAATGCTCTTCGGGGCTGTCGGGAGGTCGGTGGCACCACGGCGTTGGTCGTCACCACCATTGCGAGTCTCAAGGATTCTGACGGAGACCCGCTGTACAGCCGCAAGCACCCCGCCAAGGTCATCCTCGCGTGCGACAAGGCGCTCTGTCCCGAGACGCAGGACGTGACCAAGTTCAAGGTGATCTACACCCTGAACAACACCGGTCCGCTGAAGAAGGTCGCGCCTCCGTGCCCGAAGAAGGGTGTGCTTGGCAAGGACCAAGAGGCGTGCGTCGATTACGAGCAGAGCAAGCGGCGCGACGGCGACCTCTACTTGCCCGTGCTCTTCAACGTCGACGCCCGCTGGGCCGGCTAGCTCAGCGGATAAACGCCGGCAGCGGCGCCCGGACGACGCCCAGCAACTCGAGGGCTCGTCCGGGTGCCCTGTTCTACGCGGTCGACCTGCGGGCAGCCTTCGCCTAGCTCATCCCGGCTAACTCAGCTCAGGCAACGGCACCCGGACGACGCCCAGCAACTCCAGGGCCTCGCGCGCCTGTTCGGCAAGCCGGTCTGCGTCGGGATCATCGTCCTGACGTGCGATCCGTGCAGCCACAGCGAGCAGGAATCCGCGCTCGTGCGCGACGTCGGGTGAGGAGCTCTGTCTCAATCCCTCGGCGAGAGCCGCCCGAGCTTGCGCGACCTCACCCGTGGCAAACAGGGCAGCGGCCTGGACGCGGTACGCCGACGGCAACAAAGTGGCGGCGTGGATGGAGGCAGCCTCTGTCACCGCTCCCTCGATCAGGACCAGAGCCTGCTCAGGCCGGCCCGCCAGCAGGTGCGCTTCGGCGGAGGCGATGTCCGCATCCACCACCTCTTGGGGTTCTCGGAGTCTGGTCAATTCAGTGCGAGCTTCCTCGAGCAAGATCAGTCCTGCTGCTACGTCGCCCGCCCGGCTCTGCGCCCTACCCATTTCCTTGCGTACCAGGGCCACCAGGTCCTCGTCACCAACGGCGCGGGCGACCCGGAGCGTGTTCTGGAGCAGTGGCAACGCCTCGTCCGACCGGCCCTGCCGTACCAGGACCTCGGCCCGGTTGTAGTCAGCGTTCGCAGCATTGGGGGCGTCGCCGAGCCGGCGAAACGTTTCGGCCGCGCGCGTGAACATAAGCAGCGCATCAGGCCAACGGCCTTCGGCCGATCGCTGCAAGGCCAGGTTGTTCAACATATGGGCCTGCTCGGTGAGGTCCCCAAGCTGCTCGAAGATGCGCAGCGCCGTCTCCCCGTGCTGCTCGGCATTGGGTCCGCCTGAATCCACACGCTACGGCCTGCAGTACCGCGTGCGCCTTGGCCTGTGCTTTCAGCTCATGGGCCGCCTCTGCTTCGGCGAGGCCTCGCTCCGCCCATCGGCGGGCATCCGCGTAGCGACCCTGCTGGACCCGGCAGAACGCGTAGCGGACTTGCAACTGGGCACGAACGGCGCCCGCCTCCGGACCTGTCGCGTCGCTAAGAGCACGCAGGCCGAGACTCGCCCGGCGCAGTGCGTTGCTGTAGTGGCCGCGACGTTGCTCCACCAGGGTCAGCTTGAGCGCCAGATGAGCCTCCCGCAGCGGCTGACCGCGCACACCCCGCAGCGCTTCCAGGTAGGCTGCGGCAGCCTCGGTGGGCCGGCCCGCCAAGTACTCTGCATCGCCCAGCGCTTCCAGGTAGAACGAACGCTCGCTCGGGCTGACGCCGGAGGAAAGTCGGGCAGCCTGGGCCGCCCTTCGGTAGGCATCGGCGGCGGCGGCTGGCGCATAGCGTGCCATTGCCCGCTCCCCGGCCCGCCAGCCGTAGTCCATCGCCTTGTCGTAGTTGCGGGCCACGAAGTAGTGAAGTGCGAGGATCTCGGGGCGGCGGTCCGCCGCGGCGGTGGTGGCTTCGAGAACCTCAGCGGCCTTCGCATGCAATTCGCGGCGTCGTTTATAGGGCAGGCCGGCGTACGCAACTTCCCGAAGAATCGGGTGACGAAAGCGGAGCTGGTGACCGGTCGGCACAATGAGGCCTGACAGCCCGGCGAGTAGTTCGGTTCCGGACCTCTCGGGCGCAACGTCCCGTGAACATCTGCACAAGCAGGTCCTCGGGGAACTCATCGCCGAGTACTGCGGCGCGCCGTAGCAGTGAACGCTGCGCCAGTGGGAGCTGGTCGATCTGACTCGCCGCAAGCTCTTCGACAGTCGAAGGAAGCTCGTCCGGGTCCTCCCCCCGGGCGGCAGCACGGGCCAGCTCACGCAGCAGCAGCGGATGTCCACCCGAGCGCACGGCCAGCTCTTCGGCGATCGCAGGCGGCAATGGCCGCTCCGGCGTCGCCATCTCTGCCAGCTCTATCGACGACGTCATGTCGAGCGGTCCCAACTCAATTCGACCGGTAGCCGCGGGGATCCAGCCGGTAGGACGGTCGTCGCGGGTTACAAGAAGGAGCCACGGTTGCTGCTGTTCCCGTCGAGCAATGGCGGTCAGCACACCTTCGCTCGCCGGATCCGCCAGATACGAGTCTTCGACGACGAGCATCACGGGGGTTCGGAACCATCCGCTCAAGCAGGTCTGCGACAAGCTCAGGTACCCGCTCCGCACGATGCTGCTCCTCCAGCTCGGCCACTTCCGGGCTCGGGGGGATGGTGACGTCGAGCACGACACCGAGCAACGAAACCCACGGGCGCAGCTCGGGCGCCGCGGTGGTCACGCAATCTTGAAGGCAGCTGGCGATGTGTGTCCGGATCCATGCTGCTGTTGGTGCCGAGCACCTGGTGCAGCAGACGCCGCACCGGTGTGTACGGCGTTCCAGCGCCCGTGCGCTCGCAATCGCAGCGCAGCATCGTGACCTCGCCGGCCTGGGCGACAGCCTCGTCAACCAGCCTGGTCTTTCCGATTCCTGGCTCACCGATCACTTCGATGAGGCCGCCTGATCCATTGATCAGCTGCTCAGTTGCACTCTTGAGAATGGCCATCTCGGTGTCCCGGCCGACGAAGACATCCTCACTGTCCTGCTGCCTGCGAGGCTCGAGCGGCTCGCCAAGCGTGACGACCGGCACCGGCTTGCTTTTGCCTTTCAGGCTCGCCATAGGCGCGTCATTGACCGCGTACGACCGCCGGGTGTGTTCCAGCACGTCGGCCGCCATAAGAATTGAGCCGGATTCTGCATATGCGGCCAGCCGGGCGGCGAGGTTTACGGCGTCGCCCTTCACCGAATACGTTCGGCGACTGGGGGAGCCGGTGTCACCCGTGAACACCCGGCCATGCGATATGCCGGCTTGCAATGGCAGCCGACCAGCCCGATCGACCGTCTCGCGCACGGCGGTGAGCAGCCGATCGGTGTCGTCGCCGGCACTGCGGGGCGCACCGCCCACGAGCAAGATCTTTCCGCCGTTCACATCGACGTCAGTGTCGAGGAAGGAGATGTCGTGGGCGACTGCAGCCTCCTGCACATTTCGAAGCACTTCATCGACGGCTGTCGTGAGCAGCTCTGCACCATCCTCGGCTAGGAGGGTGTCCGTGCCGTCGAAGCGAAGGAAGGCCACGGCCACGGTCCGGTGCTCCGGTTCCCGAGACGGCTGGGAGAGGTAGGCCCACAGTTGCGGCGGTAGCAGCTGCTGAACCGTTTCCGGCATCGGCTCAGGTTCCGGTTGCGGTGGACGGTTGGCGGGCGTCGGTACGCCGGCAAGGAGATGACCCCAGCCCTCGTGCGGGCGTACTAGCTCCGGCCCGAGGTCTGCAGCAGTGGCATCGCCTACCAGCACCTCACCAGTGCCCGCGGTGTGTTCCAGCATGGTGACCGCTGTAGCCGTTGGACCCAGCAGAACCAACTCCCGGTGCACGGCGGGATTTCCCGCCAGTATCAGGTGGACTGGACCAGAGTCGATACCAGCGGAAGCACCCAGCTTGACTCGGCCGATCGACGTCTTGGCGCGTCCGAGCTGCGCAAGAGCTCGGTGCATGCGCAGCGCTGCCCTAGCTGCGCGGCGGCTATGGTCTGCATCGTCGAAGAGCAGGAGCAGCGCGTCACCGCCCCACTTGAGAAGGTCGCCACCCTCGTCCTCGGCATCCATCAGCAATTGGCTGAAGACAGTGTCGAGGAGGTTGCTCAGCTCCTCGGCGCCTTCCCGGCCTCGGCGGGCCAGCCGTTCGGTGAGTGGGGTGAAGCCAGTGATGTCGAAGAACAGCAGGCTTCCATCGACAACCCGGTGAGCAGGCCCCTGATCAGCGGCAGCCCATGCGGGCAGCAGTCGAGGCACGTACGCCGCCGGGCCTGGGCCCTCCACGAGCGCCGCCAGCTGGGGGTCGCTGGCGTCCATTAGTTAACTGTAAAGGCGGATCACCGGTCAGGGTGAAGTTGATCATGTCCATGCCAGCTCACCGAGACCGGCGATGTGACCTTGGGGCCGAGGGCCGAGGTGCTCAGCGGACTCTTCCGTTGAGCGCCCGGACACAGAGCGCTGTGAGCCATCCCCACCCGAGCACCACAGCAACTGTGAAGGCAATGTTGATCACAGGATTGCCGGCTCCTGAAGCGATGCCTGCAAAGGCGACGAGATAGTAGACGCCGATCACCGCTGAGCAGATGGCCCAGCGTCGATCGCCGGCCCGTGCGGACCTGCGGGCGCAAGCAAGACATGCCACGATCAACCCAAGAAAGCCGATGCCGCCTGCTACCAGGTGTCCGACGCCGCTAGCGGTAATCACTACCGGAGGGCCCGGCGGCGTGCCGATCGGAAATCCCTCGGCAGGGTCGGCGCGGAGCAGGCCGGCTGTAGCAACGCCGAGCCCGTAGATCACCAGACCCGCGATCATGGCGTACGAGCGTCGTCCGGTGCGCTGTTGGACGGTACCTACTCCGAGCGCGCCGATGACAGCGAGAAGGCCGCTGACAACCATCATCATCGAGTGGATCCAGCCGCCCGGGCCGTTGGCCAGCAGGCTAAGCGAGTGAATGCGGATGTCGAAGCCGTCACGCAACACTGCCTCGAGAGTGCCAACGCCGACGTAGAGGGGTCCGGCGATCGCGCCGGCGATCAGGGCCATCCGCAACTGCGGCGAGGTGCTCACCTGTTGCTGTTGGAGATTCTGAGGCAACATGATTTGGAGTCCTTTCGATCCTGGATGGGGTTCTACCGGAACTAGACCGTCCAGTACTGACAGAATCATCGCCTGTTCCCTAGGATCTTTTGGTGACTTCACAAATGTCGGGTCGAAGTTCCCGCAAGCGCAGTGCGATCCTCGATGCAGCCACGGAGCTGTTCCTGACGCGGGAGTACGCCGGCACGTCGATGGAGGACATCGCCTCGGCGGCTGCGGTATCAAAACAGACCGTCTATAAGCACTTCAGTGACAAGGAAACACTCTTTCGAGAGGTCGCGCTCGGCAGCGTAGAACGCGCCGCGGGCGCCTTTCGAGCAGAGGTGGCAGCGACCGCGGAGGCCAACGATGTACCGGCGGCGCTCCAGGAGCTGGCGCGGAGCTACATCGATGTGGTGATGAATCCTGTGCTGCTGCGTCGCCGCCAGCTGGTTCTGCGCGAGGCGGGACGGTTTCCAGACCTTGCGCGCAAATATCACGAGACCGGGCCCCGCCGCACGATCGATGCTTTGAGCACCGCCTTTGCCCGGCTGGCCGAGCGCGGGGAACTGGCAATTGATGATCCACTGGCTGCGGGGACCCAATTCGCGTTCCTGGTCATTGGTGAGCCGCTGGATACCGCGATGTTCCGTGGTGTCGGCCGCCGCCGCACGCGTCGCGAGCTTCATGCGCTGGCTGACGCTGGCGCAGAGGTCTTTCTTGCCGCCTACGGGCGCCCGCGTACGAGGGCAGAACCCAGCTAGCTCAGAACGGGCAGGCAGTGGTGTCGGCTGGCCCTTGCTCCGGCGGAGGCACCGGCTGATCAACAGGCACCCGCCGATCATGGTCCCGCCAGAAATCAGGTGGCGGACCCCATTCGGCGTTGCATTAATCGCTGTCAACCGCGCTGCTGCAGAGTTCGGAAAGGATGAGAACTCGGCTGCGGGGTCCCCGCGAACTCGAAGGACTAGCCTGGTGTGCGCGTTGCTCAGACAGCATCGAGCAAACACATCCGACAGATTGAGAGATCTTGACTGCTACCAAGCGTGCGCTGGAACTGACACGCGCGGCCGCGACCGCGGCCGTCGACAAGCTTGGCACCGATCTGGTCGCCTACGACGTCTCCGAGCAGTTGGCCATTACCGATGTGTTCCTCGTGATCACCGCATCCAACGAGCGCCAGGTCGGCGCAGTCGTCGAGGGGATCGAGGAATTGCTCCGGAGTCATCATGCGAAGCCGGTACGCCGTGAGGGGTATCGGGAACAGCGCTGGGTGCTGCTGGACTACCTCGACCTCGTGGTACACGTGCAACACACCGACGAGCGGCGGTTCTACGCGCTGGAGCGGTTGTGGCGGGACTGCCCTGAGATCGAGCTCGGCGTGGACGAACGGCGATGACGGCGGCGCGGATCATCATCTGGCGCCACGGTCGCACTGAATGGAACGTGGTCGACCGCTTCCAGGGGCAGGCCGACATTCCTCTCGATGAGGTCGGGCGCGGCCAAGCGATTCGTGCCGCGGAGGTGCTTGCTGCCTATCGACCTACTCGCTTGTATTCCAGCGACTTGTCCCGGTGCTATCAGACTGCGGCGGCGCTCGCCGAGCGCACCGGACTGGAGACCATCACCGACAAGCGGCTGCGCGAGATTCACGTCGGCTCGTGGGAGGGCTTGCTCGGCGAGGAGATAAGGGCGGCTGATCCCGAGTTGGCGCGCCGCCTCTGGGCGGGCGAAGACGTACGCCGGTCGCCGACCGGCGAGAGCCCGAGCGAGGTCGCTGAGCGGATGACGGAGGTGCTGACCGAGATCGCCGAGGCCGCTGAAGATCATGCCACCATCGTCGTTGTTACCCACGGGCTCGCCGGCCGGGTTGGTGCGTGCCGGTTCGTCGACCTGCCGTTTGAACGCTGGCGATTGCTCGGCGGGCTTTCGAACTGCGCCTGGGTGAGCATCGACCGGCACCGCTCAGGGGCGTACTGGCGGATCGAGGGCTACAACTTGACCGCTGACGCGGATCTCGACATCGGCTGAAGCGGCGGCTCAGGCCGATGGCCGGTGACTCGCTGGCCGACGGTGTCAATGGCATGCTGGTCGGGTGGCGACGGCACCGGTGGACACCGCAGTCGAGGCGCCGCCGAAGTTCTCCTGGGCTCTCCTGCCGGCCTTCGGCGTGTCGCTCGCGGGCTTTCTGCTCTTCGGGCTGCAACACGAGCCGTCGGGCTATGCAGTGCTGACGGTCAGTGTGGTCTTGGGATTCATCGTCGATCGTGATCTTGGCAAGAGCTTGCTGCTCATCGGTTTCAGCTTGGGCATCATCGGGATGATTTCGCTGGAGGCTGATATCAGCTACGGCAACATCATGCTGATGGGAAGCGTGCTGCTGCTCGCTGTCGTCGTCCCGTACGTGGTCGACCGCTTCGTCTTCAAGCGCCACGTCGTGCGCTTCCCGATCAACACCGGCCGGAAGTGGACGACCGCCGAGAAGTGGTACCTGGCAATTGTGGTGGGGCTTGCCTGGGTGATCATGCCGTTCTACTTCATCCGCTCCGGCACCTACCTCAACTGGCCAGCGGTGAGCGAGCCGACTGAGATCATCAGGCTCTTCATCTGCGTGAACGCTGTCGGCCTGTGGGATGAACTGTTCTTCATCTGCACGGCGTTCGCGCTGCTACGGCGACACTTCCGACTGTGGCAAGCGAACATCTTGCAAGCGATCATCTTCGTGTCCTTCCTGTGGGAGCTGGGCTATCAGAGCTGGGGACCGTTCCTGACAACGCCATTTGCCCTGATCCAGGGCTACATCTTCAACCGCACCCGATCGCTGGTCTACGTGGTCAGCGTGCACTTGATCTTCGACTGTGTGCTCTGGGCCATACTTCTCCATGCTCACAACCCCGGCTGGCTGCCGATCTTCCTCTACTGATCGCGAGCGATAGGCGAGACGTCACCGCTTCGGAGTCGTTGTAATGCTCAGCCTGAGCCCGCTGTTTCTCAGGCGACGACGACAGTCTGAGGATGCTGCGCGGCCGCGTCAGAGTGCAGGTCGGCGTAGGTCATTCGATTGGCCGGGCCTAACGCTTCGACTGTAAGATCGGTGAGGTTGTGGACGGCTGGCTCGTCCACGCTCAAGGGGCTTTGGCGCAGTTGGTAGCGCGCTTCCATGGCATGGAAGAGGTCAGGGGTTCGAGTCCCCTAAGCTCCACTATTCAAGCCCCTGGTCAGGCGGACTTTCGTCATCATGCTCGAGGCCTTCTGGCTTGTGGGCCTGGCTTCTGCTTACCAATCTGCTTACCAACGCGCGCGAGCCGTCGTCGTCGGGAAAGAGCGCATCCATCGCGACCGCTCCGCGGGTCAGCACCGGACGTAGCTCCTTGCGGTACACGAGTTCGGTGACCCGGGTGTTGGCATGGCCGACGAGGTGGGCGATGTCTTCGATCGGCATGCCTGAGCTGGACAGCAGCGAGACGAAGCTGTGCCGCAGCTCTCTCGGTGTCCAGGACTTGGGGTCCATCCCAGCCGCGGCGACGACGCGCCGGAAGGCTCTGCGGACGTTGGCAGGATCAAGCGGGCTGCCGGTGGTCGTCGAGAACACGAGATCGTACTCCTCGAGCTGGCGTCCGCTTTCGGCACTCTGCTTCTCGACCAGATACCGGTGCTTCGTGAGGGCTTCGACGCAGCGGGCCGGCAACTCGAGTGTGCGGCGTGACTTGCTCGTCTTCGTGTCGCCGTGTGCGCGGACAGACCTCCAGAGCTCGATGGTCGGCGGGTTGCCGTCGAGATTGACCCGCGACCAGGTCAATGCCCGCAGTTCCTCGGTTCGGGCACCAATGAGCAGCGAAACGACCACGTAAGCATTCATGGTGGGGCTCTCGCCGGCAGCTCTTAGCAGCCTTTCGGCCTGCTCCCGCGTCAAGGACTTGGACGGACGGCCGGGCTGTCCCTTCGGTAGGTCGCACAACAGCGCAACATTGCGCTTGACCAGGTCGCGCGCCTGGGCCCGACGGATCGAATGCCGCAGGATTGAGAGCAGACGCTCGAGTGTGACGGTGCTTAGCGTCTTGGTTTTGTCCGCAAGCCAGCTGTCGATTTCCTCAGCAGTCAACTCCGCCAGCCGGCGCTTGCCGAGTCCCGGGATGACATGAGTGCGAGCCAGGCTTGTCCGGTTCGCCACCGTATTCGGGTCGCGCCCCACGAGGCCATGCATCAGCCAGGCCTCAACAGCGTCGCCGACGGTGTACGCGCGCTGGGTTGGTAAACCGTCGTCGTGATCGCGCAGAAGCGCTCGCAGCTTGTTCTTGGCTTCTGTCTTGGTTCTCGCGCTGACGGTGCCGATTCGTCGCTTGCCGTCGGCGTTGTAACCAAGAGAGGCTCGGCCGACCCAGCGCTGACGGGCTTCGTTCCAGCTGAGGCCGCCTTCGCCGTTGCTACGCCGCGTCGCCATGCCCGCCGGCCCGGCATTCGGCGAGCAATAGCTGCACGTATTCGGTAATCGAGTCGGCGGGCACAAGCCGGCGACGGCCTTGGGTGACCGTCACCAGGCGGGATGTGCGAATGAGCTCATAGATCTGCGTCCTGCTCAAGTTGAGGAGAGCCATTGCCTCCGGAACCGAGTAGAGAACTCGAATCTTCGCGGCTGGATCGTTCATGCTTGTCCTCCGATTGCCTCGTTGGGCGGTCTCGGACGGGTCGTAGTCCAGCGGTGCTCGTGTGCGCCCAGTGACGACGATCCAGCAAAGGACCGACGCCAAGCCTGTGCTGCGGCAACCTGTGGATAACGGCCGCCCGATTCCGGTGACTGTTGTCACCTAGCCCTAAGGCCTCGCTGAACCGCAGGCGGTCGTGTGCGCACGTCGATCTCTTTCAGCGCGCCATTGGCTCGGGGCCAGTGTGCAAGCGTTGATCACCCAAATCTGTTGAGCTGGCGCTGACGCTTACAAGCGGGGCCCGGGCGGGAGACTCCGACGAACAGGGCCTCTTGAGGGCAAGCGATGTCGATCTTGATCTTGGGAGGGTCCACCAACTTGGCGTTTCCCTACATCTGCGCGGAGGCGGTGGCCGCACAGGGCGATGTCTCGGTCGAGGTTCTGTTGCCAAAGGGCGAACGCCGCTTGTAGCTGTCCTGCTCCGGTCGGTCGGCGGTCTTGGGCGTCGACGCCGACGGCGGCACGCCAGACCTCGACTTCACCGATGAGGGCGGCTGTCGGGTGGCTGCCTGGCGGTGCCCATACTGGCTGTTCGCTGTTCTGGCTGGCGCAGTCTCGGACCTGATTTGCGAGGCCAATGACGAGTTGCGACCGCTTCGCCAGGTACTCACCCCAAACGGGATGATCTTGAAGCGTTGATGGTATGCCTGGAAGCCACGGCAGCGGTCCCGGGTCTGTAGGTGCGGGCTCTGGGAGGCGCCAGTCCAGCACGGCGGCCATGTCCCCGGCGGTCTGAAGGTCGCGTCCGGCGGCGGCTGTCTGTAGGTGGAGGAGTGGGTGCTCACCGGTTTCAGCCGCCAAAGCGAGCAGATGTGCTCTGAGGGTCGGCCACGATGGTTCGCTGGTGAGTTCGGGGACGATCCGGTCGGCTTCGCCGTCGAGCACCTGAACGATCCGGGGGCCAACTAGCTGCTCGGCCGCGACATGGAGCCCGTCGGTGTAGCGCTGAGCGGCCTCGAACAGCCGAGCAGCCGGCTCACTGAGTTCTCCCAGCAGTGTGGTGGCTGAGGTGGTGGCCTCGTCACGAGCGAGGATTTGCTGCAAGGTCTCGGTTGGGGTGCGGGGCGCGACAGTCTCGGGCCGGTTGATCGTGTGCGGGTCGCCGTCGCCGACGACCTGAAGGTAGAGATGGTTGGCGACCCGGCCGCGGGTAAGCATGGTGTACAGCTGCTGTCGTGACTCCCGCCCGGTGAGCAGGCCGTGCATGGTGTCGGCGGTGACGCCTTGGGCGGCGTGGATGGTGGTGGCGTAGCCGAGGCCGGTCGACTCGCGGACATAGTCGGCGGGGAGTCGGACCGTGAGGTGGCTGCGGGTGTGCCGTACGGTCAGGTCACCGTGTTTGCTGACATGGGTGACGGTCCAGCGGTCGCCGTTTTTGACCCAGTCGGTGGCGGTGAGGCGCAGCCGGCGGTCGTTGCTGCGGGTGATGATCACGTCTCCGACACTGGCCCGGTTCCCGTCGGCCAAAGACACTTCCGATGCTGCAGGCGTGTGATCGAGCCGATGCGCGCGGGCACGAGCGTTCAGTTCGGCGACTAGGTCGCGGGTCGGGGCGACCATGATCGCGTCCAGCCCAGACGTCCGGTCCGCGGCCCAAGCGGTGAAGACATCGGAGGTGGTGGCGGCGAGGTCGCCGACATGTACGCGACCCTGATTCAGGTAAAAGTCGAGCGAGACCGGGTCACCCTCACGGAGAAAGAGTGATGCCCGTCCTTCGGCGGGGTCGGTGAAGCGGTGCAGCTCACTCAGCTGCACAGCACCATGCTGGGTTTTGATGTCGCGGAGCACGCCGCCGGCGCCGATCGCGGCGAGTTGTTGATCATCACCGACCAGTCGGACACTCGCACCGCGATCGATGGCGAACTGGACGGCGGTGTCGAGGGACGAGGGTGTCGGCCATGCCGGCTTCGTCGATGATCACCAACGTCGACGGTCCGACCGCTGCCGCCCAGTCCGGAAGGTCGCCGTGGTCAAGGGACCAGGTGAGCTTGGCGAGTGTGTCGGCGCGGATGCCGGTTTGCTCGGCGAGGACGGCGGCCGCGGCAGCCGACGGGGCCAGGCCGAGCACCTGGCCGCCGTCTTGGGTCCAGGCCAGAGTGAGGGCGCGCATGACGGTTGTTTTCCCGGCGCCGGCGGGGGCGATCGCGAGCTGCAGACGTGCCCCGGAGGTGCACATCTGGCGGACCAGTGACGCCTGCCCAGCATCGAGTGCAGTGCCGTTCGCCGCCATCTCCAGCAGGGCCAGATCCACCGCCGTCTGCTCGACCGACGCACCGCCGCGACGTCCCGCCGCCGCGACGAGACGGGCCTCGGCGTCGAGGATCCGCTGCGAGGTGTAGAGGTCGGAC
>CAWIZB010000014.1:0-256671 GCA_963840505.1 uncultured Actinomycetota bacterium | reverse complement strand
GGGTGACCGCGGTGGTGATGATTGTGTCGGGACTGCGGAGGATGTGGCGCAGTGACCGGCTGGTGAGGACGCTGGTGTCGCCGAGGACGTGGGTGGTCATCGGGGTTCCTTTCCTGCCGGGACGGTGCCGGTGCTGCGGTCGCCGTCGGCGGTGTCGGTGTCGCCGGTGTCACCGACGAGGGTGAGGAAGACCTCCTCGAGGGAGGGCTGCTTCTCCACGTACTCGACCTTGGCGGGGGGGAGGAGTTGCTTGAGTTCGGCGAGGGTGCCGTTCTGGATGATCGTGCCCTGGTGCAGGATCGCGATGCGGTCGGCAAGCTGCTCGGCCTCATCGAGGTACTGGGTGGTCAGCAGCACGGTCGTGCCGCCCTTGGCGAGTTGCTTGACTGTCTGCCACACCTCGATCCGCGCCTGCGGGTCCAGGCCGGTGGTCGGTTCGTCGAGGAAGATGACCGGCGGGTTGCCGATCAGGCTCATCGCGATGTCCAACCTGCGGCGCATGCCGCCCGAGTACGTCGACGCCTTGCGGTTGCCTGCGTCGGTGAGCGCGAAACGGGCGAGCAGGTCGTCGGCGATCGCACCCGGGTTCTTCAGGTGACGAAGCTTCGCGACTAGGACGAGGTTCTCGCGCCCGGTGAGAACTTCATCGACAGCAGCGAACTGGCCGGTCAGGCTGATCGACTGGCGCACGTCGCCGGGATTGCCGGCGACGTCGTAGCTGTGGACCGTGGCGGTGCCCGCGTCGGCCCTCAGCAGCGTCGACAGGATGCGCACGAGCGTGGTCTTGCCTGCGCCGTTGGAGCCGAGGAGCGCGAGACGCTCCCCGCGCTCACGTCGAAGTCGACGCCGCGCAGCACGTGTAGGTCCTTGAAGGACTTCTCGATGCCCTGCACCCGGATCGCGGGTGCCTCGGCCTGGTGGGTGGTCACTTCTGCTCCTCTGGCTCGGCGTCCTCGATCGCCTTGGTCAGGCGGGCCCGCTCCTTGTCGATCCACCGCTTGCCGGAGTAGGCCTGCGCGAAGGTCTCGGCGAACTCGACCGGGTCGTCGCCGACGATCTCGCGCAGCGGCATCCCATCGGCTGCGGCGCGCTCCCAGAGGTCGGCGAAGTCGCCGAACATCGTCAGGAGGGTGTCGCCATCGGTAATGCCCCCGTAGTACATGAAGTACCGGTTGAACGCCTGCGCGGCGGCGCCGTACGGTTCGGGGTAGGGCCTCGATGCGGGCCCGGTACTGCTTGTACTGCTTCTTCTGCTCGAGCGACCCGGTGAGGGTCTGACCCACTTGGCGGCCATAGCTACTTCTCTCCTTCTCTGCTGGTGCTCATGTGGTAGAGCTGTTCGATCCGTTCCGCGAGGAAGCTCCAGGCCCTCCAGAACTGCTCGAGGTCCGCTCGCCCGTTGGCGTTGAGCGTGTACACCTTGCGCGGCGGCCCCTTCTCGGACGGAACCTTCGCCACGTCGACGAGGCCGCGCTGCTCGACCCTGACCAGCAGCGCGTAGACGGTGCCCTCGACGATGTCGGTGAAGCCCTGCTTCCGAAGCTGCGCGGTGATCTCGTACCCGTAGGCCGGCTGCACCGCGAGGTGGGCAAGAACGATGCCTTCCAGCGTGCCCTTGAGCATCTCTGTCATCTGCTTTCCCATGACCACAGCCCTCCCTTCGCTATTCGGTGTCACTGAGTACTACTAGATAGTAGGACGGAGTACCGGTAGATAGCAAGACTGAATACCAGATTCTTTCGGCGGTACGGATGGCGAGTCTTTGGGGCGCGCGCTACGGCCAGGCGGCGGCGCCCGTGACCGACGGTGGACGAAGCCCCAAGGCTCGGCCTAAGCTTCCTTCGTCGAAGGGAGGACCAGGCGCACGACGTTTATCGGATGCGTCCGGCCGGGATGTCCTCGGTGATCCACGGGCGCCTGCCTTCGCTCGGGTCCATAACGCCGTCCTCGAGCCAGATGTAGGCCTCGTCCATCACGCGCCGTGGCACGCGACTCGGACTCGATGCCCGCACTGATCATTACGATGAGGGCGGAGCATCTGACGTGGCCGACGACGTCCATCCGATCGCCTTTCAAGATCGTTCAAGTTAGAGGTTGGATCGAATATTTGTACGACGAGGCGCCGATGTACACCGAAATCGCGGTGTCGCCCGGGAGAGCGACGAAATCTACGGCTCAGAGGCGCTGAGTGTCCCTCAAACGGCTCCTAGGTATTGCCTGGGAAGTCAACCTTGGACCGCCAGGAACGGGGCGTCGGCTCCTCCGACTCTTCCGCGCGGCGAACAGACGAGCGCCGGCCACCAGCGGGTGCTGTGCGGTGATCGTCACCGTGGGGAAATCTGTCGACAAGTCACCTGGGAGGGTGATCAACAAGTTTCGTGCGAAGAGATTCTGGGCGCCGGATCCGGTCGGGATCCCTAAGCCGTCTCGTTCGGCGCGGTCCTGACTTCGCCTCCCCGAGCGGTTGGGAGCGCTACCTCTGGGGACCGGTCGCGGTGATCCTGGCAGGTCTATGCCTGCGAGTGGCGCGCAGCGCAGCCACCCCATCCGGAGGCTGACCACATCCTCCATGGCCGAAGACCGTCTGCCAGTGGAGTCGCCTCACCAGCGGGGACCAACAAGGGTTGTCGCCGCTCGCCCCCGCAACGGAGCCGATCCCGGTTTCCGCTGGGACCGGTGACATTCGTCACCGGTGCACCCGCGTATCGGGCATGGGACCTGATGATCCATCGCGGCCGCCGATCGAGCCGCGTCCACCCTAACGACGAACGAGCCGCGCAGGATCGACACCCCGGACAGCCCGAGACGCTCAGGCGTCGGGCGGATCCGACCGTTTTGGATTTCCTTGTCCTCCAGCGTCATCCGGGATGTGCTCGCCAGCAATGTCGCCTGCCACGGCTGGTACGGCCTCTTGCCGGCCCAGCTGACCTTTGGTGGCGATGATCACCGCTGCCCCGAAGATAAGGATCACCCCGCTGAAGATCAGGAATCTCACTGTGTTCGACGCCGGCACCACGTCGCGGGAGAGCTGGCTAATGGAGGCGTCGAAGCTCGCGTAGAAGATCGCCACCAGCAGCACGCTGAAACCGGTGCGGTTGTAGAACCACACGAACAAGGCGCGGGCGAAGAACAGCGCGACGAACTCCATAGCGAAAACGACTGGTGCCGAGACGAGCTGCTCGAGTCCCCAGCCTTCCTCAGCGAAGTGGTCGGTCAGGTGCCACAACGCCCACAGCAGTGCCACGTACAAGGTGAGCTTCATTGGGCTGTATCGGTCCTGCCAGTGATGCTGCAGGAACCCGGTGAATCCGATCTCTTCGGCAAGCTGGAACAGCACTAGCTGCAACAGAAGGTAAGGCTGCGACCTCGGCCAGCGCTCGCGGCCAGCCTCCGGACGGGGCTGCTAGCGCTCGCGGGCCGTAGATCGCAAGTGAGATCAGCGTCGCCGTGACGGGAACCGAGAACAGCGCAATCAGGTACCAGCGCACCGGGACACGCCAGCGCACACTACGACGTCCCAGGCCAGCGACACCCGCACGGCCCGACAACGCGGCCGTGACCAGGAACGCGCCGACGCCGAGGCCAAGAGCCCCGATCACCAGTCCGTGCAACGGCAGGCCGAACGGCAAGATCTCCGAGTCCACAATCGGCGGAATCGCAGCCGGCACAAAGCCAACCCCGAGGCTGATCAACATGAACGCGAGCACCGGATACCGTGCGACACCGCGACGCACCGATGACCTCGCGTTCATGACACGACGATCTCAGATGGAAGGAAGATCTCGACAGCCGCGGCCGGGGAAGACTGAAAGCAGGCTCAGCCCACGCTGGTCAAGATAAGCCAGCCAAGCATGGGCCGACTGGCTGGCATGGCTGCCGAAAGCGCGAAGCCCGGTGCTCATCGTCCGTCGAAGACGTGGCTCGTGCATATCAGGTGCGATCATCGCCATCGCCACGCAGGGCGCCTCGGGACTCAAGCGGGCGCCAAAGCCTGTCGATAACCGGGTCAGCGATGGTTAAGGCTGGTGCGCAGTACCGCACCTCCTCAGCTGGGTTTGCCTCCCCAGGCGACCACCACCTCGCTCGGGCAGTGAATCACGTAGAGCTGGTTGCCAAGGACTTGAACGTCACCGCCGCCTCCGCCCAGGCAGCAACCTGAACGGCTTCAGGGCAATCGGCGACAACTGCTCGGTAGGCACCGAACGAAATCCCGCATCATCATCGTCAACACCTCCCCGGCAGAAGCCATGCGGAACGAGATGGCCAAACATGTGCTGCGCAACTTCGAAGAAGCCACTCTCCGTGAACAACCGTTCAAGGGCGCCCGGAGCCCCGAGCGAGAGATTCCTGATGCAGTGGCTCTTGCATCAGCTGAGCCTGCAGCAGCCGTGCAAGATCAGCGCCACCGCGTCTGTTATCGACAACGGTCGTCGCCGTTACTTTGAAGAAGCAGGACTCGACGCTCGATTGATTCGTGCCACCTCTTCCTTAGCGCCCGCAATTCGGAGTGCACGTCCACAGGCGCTTGGCTAGCCGCCGCACGAGCCCCGTCTGGTAGGCGAAGATCACCGCCTGTACGCGGTCGCGCAGGTCGAGCTTCATCAGGACCCGGCCGACATGGGTCTTCACAGTCGTCTCGGAGACGCCAGCTCGTCGCGATCTCCGCGTTCGTCAGGCCGCGCGCGAGCAGCTGCGAGCATCTCGCGCTCGCGGGGCGTCAACGACGCCAGCCGCCTGTCTCCGGCGTTCAGCCCCGCGGACGATGCAGGAACGACTCGATCAGCCGCCGCGTCACCGAGGGCGCGAGCAGGGACTCCCCGGCGTGCACCGCCGGGATGCCGGCGACCAGCAGCTCGGGCTCGACGTCCTTGAGCAGGAACCCGCTGGCTCCTGCCTGCAGCGCGTCGTAGACGTACTCGTCCATGTCGAACGTCGTCAGCATGACGACCCGCGCCGTGCCCCGGGCGTCGGCGGTGATGTGCCGGGTCGCGGCGATCCCGTCGGTGCCGGGCATGCGGACGTCCATCAGCACGACGTCCGGCGAGCGCGCCGGCCGAGGCCACCGCCTCGTCCCCGTCGGCTGCCTCGCCCACGACCTCGCAGGTCCGGCTCGATCTCGAGGATCATCCGGAACCCGGCCCGCACCAGCGCCTGGTCGTCAGCGATCAGCACCCGGATCGGTCATGTCGTCACCGCGCAGCGGCAGTGTCGCGACCAGCTCGAAGCCGCCCCGCGGTCCCGGGCCGGCGACCAGCCTCCCGCCGTACACCCCGACGCGCTCGCGCATGCCAGCAGTCCGTTGCCGGCGCTGGTCGAGGCCACCGCACTGCGCCGTCGTCGCGTACGGCCAGCTCGAGCTGGTCCCGGTCCCAGACGATCGTCACCTCGGCCCGGCGGGGCGCCGCCGCGTGCCTGAGTGCGTTGGTCAGCCCCTCCTGCACCAGCCGGTACGCCGTGAGGTCGAGTCCGGGCGCCAGCCCTGCGGCTCGCCCCTCCACGCGGAGCGACACGGGGAGTCCGGCCTCGCGGAACTTCTCGACCAGCCGGTCGACAGGTCCGCGAGCCCCGGAGGCGGCGCCAGCTCCGGTCGACTCGCCGTCCTGCCGGAGGACGTCGACCATCCGGCGCATCTCGGTGAGCGCCTCCCGTCCGACCGCCTCGACGGTCTCCAGTGCCTGGCGTTCGACCGACCTGGTCCGGGGTCAGCCGGCGGCGTACGGCGGATGCCTGCACCGTCATCACGCTCACGCTGTGCCCGATCACGTCGTGCAGCTCTCGGGCGATCCGGTTGCGCTCCTCGGCGACCGCCCGGGACGCCCGCTGCTCCGCGGTCGAGCGGCGCTGCTCGGCGTTCTGAGCCGGGTGCCCGGACCAGCGCCCCGACCAGCCAGGCGATCATCCACGGTGCCAGCCATACCAGCGCCGACCCGTGCTCCGCGAGCGCCGTCGTTCGGCGGGTCCAGCGCCGGCCCACGCCACCCAGAGCACGACATCCAGTACGAGCCCCACCCAGCGAGCGTCGCCGGTCCCGCCGGTTGCCGACCGTGTAGGCAGCCGATCAGCGGCGCAAGCTGACGCCCCTCCTTCCGGTGAGCCGACCGCGGCGAACTCCCGCGGCTGACCACGACGATCCCGGTCAGGCAGGCCAGCGGGCGGACGCGTCGACCCACCAGTAGCAGCGCCGTCAGCGCGTATAGCAGTGCCTGCGCCCAGAGCGGGCCCTGCCGGTGCGTCGCTCCGATGCCCCACCACGCCTCGAGCTCGCCGAACACCCCGACCGCCAGCGCGATCGTGACGTCGAAGACCCAGCTCCGGCGGCTCACGAATCGACCGTACTGCTGCACCGGGTGGCCGGACGTCCTCCTAACGGAGGATGCGCAGATCCTGCTCAGGGCTACCCGATTTCGTGCGTCCGCATGACGACCCGAGGCCTGCCGGCTCCCTACCGTCGAAGCATCGACCCACGGCCATACGACGGCCGGACAAGGAGCCAAATCATGAACATCTCACCAGCCGCCGCCCGAAGGATCAGCGTGATCGCATGGGTGATGGCCGCAGCGGGCACAGTGGTCGGGCAGCTTCACGCCCTGGCCCGCTTCATGGCCCACCCAGACGATCTCGTCGAGTCACCGCTCACCCGAGCCTGGGCCGTGCCGGCCACCGACGCACTGCGGCCGCTACTCGACTGGAGCGACCCGTGGACGGTCTACCTCACCTACGGGAAGATCTGGACGCCAGTCTGTCTCGCCTTCACCACTGCGGCCTACCTCGTCTACCGACACCGTCGCGCCGAGGGGGCCGAGCGACGTCTCTGGCAGGTCACCCTCGCCGGCCTACGCCCTGCTGACCCTCTCACTGTTCGGCGACTACTTCACCCCGTTCATGGAGCAGATGTTCATCGTCGGCATCGGCGCCATCATGGTCATCGGACTCGTCGGAATCGCCCTCGGAATCATGATGCTCCGCAACGGTTTCCGACCACGCACCACCCCCATCCTGCTCATGAGCTTCATCCCGTTCATGGTCGCGATCACGTCAGTAACCTCCCTCGGCAGTGCACTGCTTCCCCTGATGTGGGGCTGGGCCATCGCCGCCCACGCCGTTGTAGCCCGCAAAGAGGACAGCGCGGCGACTGTGGTTGTCAGCACCGACCAGTCGGAAGCGGTTCTCAGCTGAGCAATCCTCGACCACCCACTCCCAGGAAAGTGGGCACGGGCTACACACTTGCACCGGCTCAAGCGTGCAGCCCGTGCCCACCTCCCCGCAGCAGCGCATGTCGCATGCAGGGCGAAGCGGCAGCAGGCGGTTGGCACACCAGCGGCAGTAGCGTCGACGCGCGCCGATCCGCCGTGAAGCCAACGCTCGGCCGAACGAGCGGCTGTTCGAATCGTCTCAGTCGGGTCGGTCAGCTACGCCTTCATGACGCCAGGTCGCAGCGAAGCGCCTTGAGTTCGCGCTGGGCGGCCACCGGTAGCACCGTAACGAGGACAGCGATCAGGCGCCGAACCACTCGGTCGATGCGACCGCCTGTCTTCTGCGAGCCAGGGGCGCTCAAGGACGTCTAATCACAAGGGGAAACGATCATTAGCCACCCACGGCAGGCGTTGCCCGCCAGGAGTGCCTTACTCGATCGCCCCGAACCGCTGGTACGCGGCACGCAGTCGATCAATAAGGGTCTGCCCACCCAACGCAGCGTCAGGCATCGGCAGCTGGCGCAGCATCAGGTCGGAGTCGACGTTCATGATGGCGGGTCGTGCAGGAAGCGGTGCGGGGGGTTGCCAGAAGCGATCCGTGCGATCGAGTCCCCGTGCTCGATCAGGTCGGCGAGGGCGAGGGCGGCCCACCGCAGTCGCGGACGGTCGGGAGGCCGGGGCTTCCGTCGGGCGACCCCTCCGCCCGCAGCTCGCGCAGCCGGCCCAGCAGCGTCTCCCGGTCGCGGCCGCGCCAGTGCAGGATCTGGAACGGGTCGGCGTCGAACGCCTCGGCCAGCAGGTAGAACGTCGCGGCGAGGTGCTTGCACGGCACCTCGCCAGTCCGGGCAGCTGCAGCGCTGGTCAAGCTCGTTGACGCGGCGCGGGAACAGCGGCGCGCCGGCGGCGGCGAAGACCTCCTCGAGCTCGGGCGGCATCTCGCCGGCGAGCAGCCGGGCGCTGGGCAGCGCCTGCTCCGACAGCGCGATCTCGGCCTTGGCCCAGACCAGCTCGGCGGACGGCGCCAGGCCGATCGTCACCTCGTACGGGCGCGCCCGCGAGCCCTGCACCATCGGCCCGCACCACGCCGGGCCGACCTCGAGCGAGATCACCTGGCCCTGGCGCGCGTAGTTGCGGCCCCGGGTCAGCCGGGTGCCGAGCGCGAACGACTCGAGCACGGTCGAGGAACCGCTTCGACCACCACGACTCGCCGATGGCGCCGCGGGCGCTGCGCGCCTTGAGCCCGCCCTCGACCGCGCGCGGCCGCGACGGCGGGTACCCGGAACCGCCGCTCACTCGACCACCGCCCCGGCCTCGAGCGCGAACAGGTCGCGCAGCTCCGGTGGACAGCTCGGTGAGCCACTGCTCGCCGGTGCCGACGATCTTCGCGGCCAGCCCGCGCTTGTCGCGGATCATCGTCGGCGATCTTCTCCTCGACCGTGCCGGCGCAGACGAACTTGCGCACCTGCACGTTGCGGCGTCTGGCCGATCCGGAACGCGCGGTCGGTGGCCTGGTCCTCGACGGCCGGGTTCCACCACCGGTCGACGTGCACGACGTGGTTGGCCGCGGTCAGCGTCAGCCCGGTGCCGCCGGCCTTGAGCGACAGCACGAACAGCGGCGGCGAGCCGGCGTCGTCGGCCTGGAACCGGGCGACCATCGCGTCGCGGGCCGGCTTGGCGACGCCGCCGTGCAGGAACAGCACCTCGCGGCCGAACCGGGCGGCCAGGTGGCCGCGCAGCATGCCGCCGAACTCGGCGTACTGGGTGAACAGCAGCGCCTTCTCGCCGACGGCCAGCACCTCGTCGAGGATCTCGTCCAGCCGCGCCAGCTTGCCCGACCGCCCGGCCAGCCGGCTGCCGTCGCGCAGGAACTGCGCCGGGTGGTTGCAGACCTGCTTGAGCTTGGTCATCGTGGCCAGCACCAGGCCGCGCCGCTCGATGCCCTCGCTCGGCTCGATCCGGTCCAGCATGTCGTCGACCACCGCCTGGTAGAGCGAGGCCTGCTCGGCGGTGAGGTTGCAGAGCACCTCCATCTCCAGCTTGTCCGGCAGGTCGGAGATGATCGACTTGTCGGTCTTGACCCGGCGCAGGACGAACGGCCCGGTGAGCCGGCGCAGCCGCTCGGCGGCGTCGTCGTCGCCGTGCCGCTCGATCGGCTCGGCGTAGCGCTTCTTGAACGTCGCGGCGCGGTCCCGAGCAGCCCGGGGTTGGCGAACTCCATGATGGACCACAGGTCGGCGAGCCGGTTCTCCACCGGGGTGCCGGTGACCGCGATCCGGGTCGCCGCCGGCAGCGAGCGGACCGCGATGGCCTGCCTGGTGGCCGCGTTCTTGATCGCCTGCGCCTCGTCGACCACGACCCGCGGCCAGGCGATCTTGCGCAGCGCGGCCGCGTCGCGGGCGGCGAGCGCGTAGGTGGTGATCGACCAGGTCGCGCCCGGCGACCGCCTCGGCGAACGTCCTTGCCGCGGGCCCGCTCGGCGCCGTGGTGGACGTGCACCCGCAGCTCGCGGGGCGAACCGCGCGGCCTCCCGCTGCCAGTTGCCGACCAGCGACATCGGGCAGACCAGCAGGCGTGGGGCGTCCGTGCGGCTCGTGCGCCAGCAGAGCGCCAGCAGCTGGACCGTCTTGCCCAGGCCCATGTCGTCGGCGAGGACGCCGCCGAGCCCGGCGCGGCCGAGGAAGGCCAGCCAGGCCAGACCGCGCTCCTGGTACGGGCGCAGCTGGCCGTCGAACGAGTCCGGGCGGGCCGACGGCCGCGAGCCGCTGCTCGGTCCGTGCCCGGAGAGCAGGTCGCCGAGCCAGCCGTCGGCCGCGACGCCGCTCGACCGGCAGGCCGGCTCGACGGTGCCTGCGGTGGCGACCCGAGTCCGAGGCGCAGCAGCTCGCCGACGGTCGGCTCTGCCCGGTCTGGCCGACGAGCTTCAGGCCGGCCGCCAGCCGGCGCGGCGTCCAGCTCGACCCACTGGCCGCGCAGCCGGACCAGCGGCGCCTTCAGCTCGGTCAGCTCGGCCAGCTCGTCGGCGGTGAGCGCCTCGTCGCCGACGGCCAGGTCGTAGCGGAACTCGGCGATCGACGTCGAGCCCGAAGGTCGCTGTCGCTCGGCGGCCACCGGCCCGGGCTGGGGCGGCGTCGAGGCGGTCAGCCGCACGCCGAGCCGGGACGACGGCCTGGTCCACCAGCCGGGCAGCTGCACGCCGAACCCGGCCGTGGCCAGCGTCGGGCGCGCGGTGCTCAGGAAGCGGTGGGCGCCGTCGGTGTCGAGTGGCAGGCCGGCGGGCGCGCGGTGCGCAGCGCGTCGTCCAGCTCCGGGTAGAGCCGGCTGGCCTTGCCCAGCTCGGCCAGGAGGGTCTCCTGCGGGGCGTCGACGTGCCGGGCCAGCGCGGGCAGCGTCGCCGCGGGACGCCAGACGGCTCGGCGTCGACGACCAGGCTCGGCTCGTCGGTCGCCTGCAGCGCGAACCGGACGTGCCAGTCCTCGCGGTCCTCGTCCGGCTCGACCAGCCGGAAGCAGGCCCGGACCGGGCCGGCCACGGCGTCGCCTGCCAGGCGGCCGAGGGCGCTCGCGAGCCGGCGGCGGCCTCGGCCGCGGTCGGCGGCGAAGCGTGCGCTCGGCCCGGTCAGCGCGGCCAGCCAGGCGCGGTGGCCGGGGTGCCGGCGCGGCCGAGGCTCAGCCGGCGTCGGGCCGAGAGCCGCCCGGGCGGCCGCGTCGACCAGGCTGTCCAGGGCGTCGGCCCAGACGGCAAGCTCCTGCTCCGGGTTGGCGGCCGCCAGCGGCGGCGGCATCGACGGGGCCAGGACGCGGGTCCAGGCGGCGTCCGGCCCGGTGAGCACCGGACGCCAGACCGCCCGCGGCGGATCGGCCAGCACGATCGGCAGCAGCCGTCCCCGGGCGACCAGGTCGGCGGCGAAGCCGGCCAGCTCGACCAGGTGGACTACCGATGCCCCGCACGTGCCCCCTTCATTGTCGAGGCCGCGCAGCAGGTCTAATGCAAGATCGGCTTCGAGTTCCAGGGTGGGCACCTGCCACAGTCCAGCTCGCAGATCCCCTTGCACCTCAGTGATCTCGTCCCTGACCAGTTCCGGCGAAGCGATCGGCCCGCCGCCGCGCGTTGGAAGAGTAAGGGTCGCCGTTTCCGGCGCGGCCTTGCCCCCGACCGGGGGCAGCAACGCGACTAGATCGGCATGCGAGGCGGCGTAGGGATGCGGCTGTACGCGAGGCGCCCGGCCTGGCCGGCGTGTCGATGTCAGTGGTGCGGATGAGTCTTCACCCCAAACGGCCAGCCCGCCCAGGCGCGACGTCGCCGGGCCGAGCCAGCTGGCATGAACTACGAACACGAGACTCCTCCGGCGTCGAGCCGATGACCGGACGGCCCTGTTCGCCGGCTCGATTATGCAGGACACGTCCTCTCGGTGCTGGCGAGCGCAATCAAGGGGGTCAAGTGGAGCGACCGTACGACGGCGTCCGGTACGGCCCTCGTTGAGGAGAAAGTCACAGAAAGGTCCGGTCAGATCCATTGCGGTCAGACCCTTAGGAAAACCTGACCCTGTGGGTTGAGCTCGAGCCAGACCGGTCACCAGCCGGTGTCAGCTTGAGATCGGCCACCCCCATCCGCAGAACGAGCCGTTCCAAGACGTTGCTGAATCGGCGCTCGATCGCTGCGTCGAGCTGGACCGGGAAAGATCGGAGTAGCTAGGTCCTGGCGCTAATCTAACCGCTCAGTTTCGATCTGGGCGGCGTGGGTGCGATGCCCACAACACAGCCCCCCGGAGGTTGCGAAACCGGCAGATGCGAGCGCCTCGTCGTCGGCGAGGTGGTCAGCGGTCAGTCGTACGGTGAACAGCTGGCTGCGGAGCCAGCCAGCACGGTCTTGATCACCGCAGGACTAGGCGCGGATTGCATGCGGATCCTGGCTGATGAGAGTTCGTGGAACGGCGAAGCCTGCAGCCTGCGCTCCCAGCAACCGAACGAGCTTGTTTCTGCTCGCCCGGGTTGTTCCGGGCGGCTTACCCAAGCCCCGTCGAAGCTCGTCAGATCAGGTTCTCAGGATCGCCCGGGGAAACTCGGCTAGGTGGCTCGCGTACGACCGTCACCGGCACTGCGGGCAAGGCCACTGTGCGGGAACCGGCATTTACGCGAGCGAGTACGACGACGGAGTACCACCGCTGCAATGGACGTCGAGAAGATCGACGCACTACTAGCCGGGGCCTTCGACCATCCGCTGATCTGAGCTACCGGCGTGTGGGGGAAGAACAGGCCCAACCGAAGTCGGCTCGACAACTATGGATACCCGTTGCCTCAGGCCGCGCTCACCCTGACCACCATGACGCGATACCTGCACCCGGCTCACGAGCGCCCGAACGCGCCGGCGTCCCGCAGGGCCGGGCCGTGCGGAGTCACCGTCGGGTACCGCCAAAGCAACGAGCGTGCACCCAGGTCTGGGCCATTAGCGGGCCAGTAAGCACGGTGAAAGGCGGTCAGCTGCGGTAGCTCACGAGCACGCCCAGCCGCCTGAGATCGCTCCCAAAAGGCACCCTGCCCGCGACCTTCCAAGCTGGCCATGCGAGTTCGTGGCCAAACCACCAGTCACGCTGCAACGCCAACCGGCGAGAGATCCAAGGGCAGCAGCCGCCCCAAGGTGCAGCGCGCGACTCGAAGTAACCACGCTTTCAGCGACACAGAGCGGCAACTTCTTTGGCGGCCAACCAACGCACTCAGCGGCAAACGCAAGCGACCCGCTACACGTTCCAGACGCAACACTCGCCCCGCGAAGCACGGCCCTCGCTGGCCAAGACCACCCAGAGCGTTCTCTCGGGCGAATGCGGCCTTGCCTGATCGCGACTTTTCCAAGGTCATTCAGGTATTGACGACCGCCAGCCGCCGCTTCGCGACTTAGGTCCGTTGACGGACAGGTCCTGACCAGCGGCTCATCCCCGGTCTGCGGGCGAGTTGCACCATGGACGCGCTGTCTGCCCGGGCGAGCAACAAATGCAGTGGGGTGAAGCGCAGATGGATCGGCCAGCAACGGACGCTGAGACTGCCGAGACGACCATCGCGTCGTTGGAGCGCCTGCGCTCGGGCAGCCACCGTGATTCGAAGGCACCGTTGTGCCTCCCAGTACCACTCGAGAAAGAAGATGATCATGACGCTGAAGGCCGGTGACAAGCTGATGTCACTCACCGATGTCTCGGAAATGTTAGGCATCCCGGTTCACACCTTGTATCGCTGGCGGTACATGGGCGACGGACCAGTCGGCTATCGGGTGGGCCGGCATGTGCGATACCGCCGGGAAGCCGTCGAGGCCTGGCTGGAGCAGCGTGCCGACCAGCGCTAGCAAGGCCGGCGCAAGAAACAGTCCCGAGCGGTCCGGGAGGCAGCGGACGAAGAGCCGAGCAAATCACGGATAAAAGAGCCTTCGAAGACCTCGGCCGCCCCGGTCGCGCGCTCCTTGCGGCCCATGTAGAGGTCGGCGGTCAGCGAGGGTTTTGCGTGCCCGAGCTGGTCGGCAGCTGAACGTGCGGACAGGCCCGCCTCATCCATCAAGGTGGCGACCGTCTGACGGAAGTAGCGGCTGGTCACACCATCGAAGCCAGCGTGCTTGAACGCCTAGCGCATCACCTTGAGCGTGTTGGACGGGTCGCGTATACCACCGGCGACCGGTGCGGGGAAGACCTGGCGGGCAAGCTCATCCTCGGCTACGTCCTCGGCCTCACGCCGCCGCAGCATGATAACCGCCCAGTACGGCAACTCGAGGATGCGCCGTCCAGCCGCGAACTTTGGGGACGGCATGATAACCAGCCCGCCAGCGCGCAGCCGCAGAACCGTTCCACGTACCTCTGCCGTGCCCTTAACCAAGCCGACGTCGCCCCACTGGACCG
Organism: uncultured Actinomycetota bacterium; assembly: GCA_963840505.1. GTDB lineage: Bacteria > Actinomycetota > Actinomycetes > Propionibacteriales > Propionibacteriaceae > Microlunatus. The sequence goes on along the minus strand of CAWIZB010000014.1, from coordinate 242,604 downwards.
GGAGCCCTTCGCCGATGCGCAGTCCGGTGGCGACCATGAAGAAAGTACGAGGTCGGGAAGATCACGCTCGATCGATTGCTCATCGAACTGAGCCATTAGTGAAGGCGTCTCAACGCATGACACCCGGCATGATAACCGGACGTGATTCGAGGGCACGCCGACCTTGATCGTTTGACTAGATGATCAAACGAACTACAGCGGTGGAAGTTGATCAAGGCGATCGTCGCGCCAGATATGCGCCAGATCGGATGCCAAATAACGCTCGCCACTGCCTACCGACGACCATCGCGGAACCGGGTGGCGCGCCTTGTCGGAGCCGGATTGAGCGGGGAAGCGGGCCGCCCGATCTACGTCTTAGGAAACCTTTGCTCTATCCCCTGAGCTATGGGGGCTGCGCGCGTTAGCGCGCCACACAGGGTAGCCGCATTGGGCGCCGGCAGCAGGTCTCATGCACCGAATCAGATGATGATCACCAAAAGCTCCACCATGCTCGACGCCTGCATGCGAGGATTCTTTCGTTGCTTCAATCGAAACAAAAGAGGATTCTCAGCCGCGTAGCAAGCCCGTAACATTAGGCACGTGAGTTCCTCCGGTGTGTCCGATCAACTTAAGGCTCACACCCGGATCCGCAGCATTTCTGAGCTGCTTTTTTCAGTGCTTCTCATCGTCGAGCTGGTCCTCGTCAGACACTCGTCTGGCGTGGCCGAGCTCGGGTCGGGATCCTTGTCGTGATCATGGTCCCTTCGTGGGGACCGAGTTGGCCCACGTTCGAGCTCGCAAGGTTCAGGAGACATCACCATGAGCGAACCGCTTGCACCTGAAGACTTCCCTGGTCCTCCTGGACTGCCGTTCCTTGGCAACGTTCGGGCCATCGATCTGGCGCAGCCGATCGATAGCCTGATGTCTCTTGCTCGTGAGTACGGGCCGATCTTCAAGCTGACCACGCCTGGTGGCATCTCGGTGGTGGTGTCCGGCATCGACCTGGTTTCTGAGATCTGCGACGACGCTCGCTTCGACAAGGTGATCACCGCAGGCCTGTCGATCTTGGCCGAGGGCCCAGTTGATGCTGGCCTCTTCACGGCCCACACCGACGACCCGATGTGGGCCCGCGCGCACGGCATATTGATGGCGCCTTTCAGCATGCAGGCGATGCGGGACTACATGCCGGCAATGATCGACATCGCGGACCAGTTGATGGGCAAGTGGGATCGGCTCAATCCTGGCGAGGAGATCGATGTCCCGGCCGACATGACCCGGCTGACTCTCGACACGATCGCACTGTGCGGTTTCGGCTACCGGTTCAATTCGTTCTATCGCGAGACGCCGCACCCATTCGTGCAGGCGATGGTCCGAGTGCTCGACGAGTCGCAGGCGCGGCTCCGACAGTTGTCGATCCAGACCCGGCTCAAGATCAGTGCACAGCGCCAGTTTGAAGAGGACCAAGCCTTCATGGCCACCTTGGTGGATGATCTCATCCGCAAACGCCGAGCCATGGGTGATGCCGCGGACAACACGGACCTGCTCGGCCGCATGATCACCGGAGTCGACAAACAGACGGGACTGACCCTGCCGGACGAGAACATCCGCGCCCAGTGCCTCACGTTCTTGATCGCCGGCCACGAGACGACCAGTGGACTGTTGTCGTTCGCCATCTATTTCCTGCTCGAGCACCCGGAATACCTCGACCGAGCGCGTGAGGAAGTTGATCGGGTGCTCGGCGGCACGTCTGCTGCCGACCTTCGATCAGCTGCATGAGCTGACCTACGTACGCCAGGTTCTCGATGAGGCGCTGCGGCTGTGGCCGACGGCCGCGGGATTCAGGCGTCACGCGAAGGAGGACACGGTGATCGGTGGCGGGCGCTACGCGATCCCGAAGGACCTGGCGCTGATGATCCTGTCCCCGATGTTGCACCGTGACAAATCCGTTTGGGGGGAGGACGCCGAGGAATTCAATCCCGACCACACCACACCGGAGCGGATGAGTGCACTCCCTCCGAACGCGTACAAGCCGTTCGGCACCGGGCAACGCGCCTGCATCGGGCGGCAGTTCGCGCTACAGGAGGCCGTCCTGGTCCTGGGCATGCTGCTGCAGCGGTTCGAGTTGATCAAGGACCCGAACTATCGACTGCACACCAAAGTGACCCTGACCGTCAAACCCGCCGACCTCTACATTCAGGTCAAGCGCCGTGCTGATCGGCTGATCGACAAGGCCGAGCCGCTCACCGTCTCCTCCGAAGCACAAGCCAAGCCCCGGCCAGGCGTCAGCAATGCGCACCATACGCCGCTGGCGGTGCTTGTTCGGATCGAACCTCGGGACCGCGGAGGGCATCGCCAATCGCCTCGCGCAAGAGGGCACCGAGCGTGGCTATGAGATAGCTCTGGGCTCCCTGGACGAACACGTCGATCATGTGCCAGCGAAGGCTGCGATCATCGTCTGCGCCTCCTACAACGGGCTACCGCCGGACAACGCCATCAAGTTCCACCACGCGCTCAACGGGGCAGGGCCCACCGCATATGAAGACTTGTCATACACCGTTTTCGGCTGTGGCAATACCGAATGGGCAGAGACATACCAGGCAGTGCCAACCCAACTCGATGCAGGGCTGGAGCAACGCGGTGCCACCCGCATCCACCCGCGTGGTGCTGGTGACGCACGCGGTGACTTCGATGCCGCATATCGCAACTGGCACGACACCTTGTGGCAGGACGTTGGCACCGCTCTGGGTGTCGATGCCCCGCACGAAACAGATGAGAGTCAGCCGAGACTGGCCATCACAGTGACGAATCGACAGGTCACCAATCCGGTCATCATGTCCTACCACGCCCAGGCTGCGGTGGTGCGTGACAATCGCGAACTGCAGGGCGTGGGCACCGACCGCTCGACTAGGCACCTTGAAGTCGCCCTGCCGTCCGGCGTGCAATACAAGGCGGGTGACCACCTCGGGGTCCTGCCGCGCAACAACATCAACCTCATCCGGCGCGTCATGCTGCACTTCGGACTGGACGCTGGTTCTTACGTCACGATCATCCCGAACCGAGGGAGCCATACCCATTTGCCGACCGATGAGCCTGCACCATTGCTTGGCGTGCTCGGCAGTTGCGTCGAGCTCCAGGATCCGGCAACTCGCGGCGACATCGAGGTGATGCTGCGCTATACCGATGATCATGAGCAACGATCATCGCTCGAGGGCTTCATCGGCTCCGACGATGCATCGCAGACCAGGTTCCGTAACGAGGTGCTGAGCCGTAGCCGTTCCTTACTTGACTTGCTCGAGGACTACCCCGCCTGTGAGATGCCGTTCGAGGTGTTCCTCGACCGCCTGGCACCGCTGCGCCCGCGTTACTACTCCATCTCCTCCTCACCTCTGGTCAGCCCCGACACGTGCAGCATCACCACTGGCGTATTGCGTGCGCCGGCTCGGTCAGGGATCGGCGAGTTCGCTGGAGTCTGCTCGAGCTACCTGGAATCGAACGCCCCGAACAGTACGGTTTTCGCTTTCGTACGCGAGCCGACAATCGCCTTCCGGCCACCAGAGAGTCCGCACCTGCCGATGATCATGATCGGAGCCGGAACGGGCCTGGCTCCCTTCCGAGGCTTCCTGCAGGAGCGGGCCACACAACGAGCTCAAGGAGCGCCCGTCGCAACCTCCCTGCTGTTCTTCGGTTGCCGCACGTCCAAGGACGACTTCCTCTACGAAGACGAGCTGCGACGCTACGAGGCGGGCGGCGTGGTCAAGGTGGATGCCGTCTTCTCCCGCGAGGGAAATCCGGAGCGACGCTACGTTCAAGACGCCATCATCCAGCGGGCGGACGATGTGTGGGATCTCATCGAGCAGCGGGCCAACATCTACGTCTGCGGCAACGCCAACACCATGGCGCCCGGTGTCCGCACCGCACTCATTCAGGTGTTCCGGATGAAGTCTGGCGAGTCGACGGACGGCAACACCTGGCTCGCCGGGTTGCGCGCCGACGGTCGATTCCTCGAAGACATCTGGGGAGGCTGAAAATCATGGCCGAGCCCCCGATCACTCAACCTCAGTCGCCACCCTCAGTAGCCTCGTCTCCGGACGCGTCCCAAGCGGCCCGCGCCAAGGCTCGGGCTGCACAGCCCGCCACGGTCAAACTCGCCCGGCTATCGAGCCTGACGGGCATCCTCTTCGCCGTGCTCTTTGTGGTCGCGTTGGTTTTCGTCCAAACGACGCCGACGCTGTCTGCCTCGGACGCAGATATCACCGCGTTCTACAACAGCGACAGCACAACGCTTGTCACGGTCGGCGTCTATCTGATCCCACTTGCCGGAGTCGCGTTCCTCTGGCACGCGCACACCACCCGGCTGCTGATCAAGTCCCGCACGCCGTCCCCATCGGCCATCCCGGATGGGTTGCAGCTGGTATCCGGGATTCTCTTCGTCGTTCTCCTCTTCGCGGGGACTGCATCGGCCGGCTCTGTTGCGCTCTTGAAGGATCTGACGAGTGCCCCCCTGCCGTCGGCCGACTTCGCCAGAGGCATGCTCGCGGTCGGCTACGGAATGGTCTTTATCTACGCGCTTCGCGGTGCCGGCATGTACGCGCTGACCACGACGACCCTGCTCCGCGAAGCAGGAATCATGCCCAAGTGGTTGGCCTTGGTGAGTTACCTGGTGGCGGCATTTCTGCTGTTGAGCACGGTGATGCACCCAGCGGCCATGCTCCTCTTCCCCACCTGGGTCGTCATCGTCGGCCTGGTGGTCTTCATCCGCGCCGGTCGAGTCGCCGAACCGCCCGCATTAGAAAGGCAATCCGCATGACTACATCTCAAACCGATGAGGACCGCCAGACGGCACCGCTCACCGTTGACGACATTCCCGGCCCGAAGGGCAAGCCACTCGTCGGCAACATGTTCGACGTACCGGCAGAGCGCTCGATTCAGGCGCTGATGCAGTTCGTGCGCGAGTACGGGCCGATGATCCGTTTCCGCACTCCTGTCGGCGACCGATTCATCGCCTCCGGACTGCCGATGATCGATGATCTATGCGACGACGAGCGGTTCGACAAGCTGGTCGGCGACGGGCAAAAGGCTGTCCGGGCGTTTGGCCGCAGCAGCGGGCTCTTCACCTCCGACACCGACGATCCCAACTGGGCGAAGGCGCACAACATCTTGCTGCCCAACTTCAGCATGCAGGCGATGCGCGACTACGTGCCGGCGATGAATGACATCGCCTCTCAGCTCATGCAGAAGTGGGAACGGCTGAATCCTGGCGAGCTGGTCGATGTGACGGCCGACACGACGCGGCTGACCTTGGACACCATTGCCCTGTGCGGCTTCGGCTATCGGTTCAACTCCTTCTACCGCGACACTCAGCACCCCTTCGTCAGCGCCATGATGCTCATGCTGCAGGAGAGCCAGATTCGGAGCCGTCAACTGCCAGTTCAAACTCGGCTGCGGCGACGAGCCACCCGTCAGCTCCAGGAGAGCTACCGGTACATGGAGAGCGAAGTCTTCAAGATCATCGACGAGCGACGCCGGAGCGGAAACGTCGAAGATCATCGAGACCTGCTCAGCTGCATGCTCACCGGCGTCGACAAGCGCACCGGCGAGAAGTTGAGCGATGACAACATCGTCGCGCAGTGCATCACCTTCCTGGTGGCCGGACATGAGACCACCAGCGGCCTGCTGTCCTTTGCCATCAGCTATCTGATCAAGAATCCTGACGTGGTCGCCCGAGCCCAGGAGGAAGTTGATCGAGTGCTCGGCACGGATACCACTGTGTTGCCGACGTACCAGCAGATCCAAGGGCTGACCTACGTCACCCAGATCCTCAACGAAACCCTGCGGCTCTGGCCCACCGCGGCTGCGTTCACGCGCTACCCGTACCAGGATGCGCTGGTCGGCGGATACCTGCTGCCCAAGGGTTCCTCCGTCACAGCGCTGACGATCATGCTGCACCGTGACAAGTCAATCTGGGGCGACGATGCCGAGGATTTCAATCCCGATCACTTCCGTCCCGAGACGAGGGCCAGCTTGCCGGCCAACGCGTACAAACCCTTTGGTTCCGGTCAGCGCGCCTGCATCGGGCGTCAGTTCGCCTTGCAGGAGGCGGTGCTGGTGCTCGGTATGCTCTTGCAACGCTTCGAGTTCGTTGATCAACTGAACTACCAGCTCAAGATCAAAGAGAGCCTCACCATCAAGCCGGACGGTCTGAAGATCGGTCTCCGGCTGCGTCCGGGCCGAACGACTGGGGCCGCTCCTCGGTCCGCGGTGACCACTCCGTCCGTCGTGTCGCAAGAACCCGCACCACGTCCATCCGTCGATGTTGACGGGCACAATACGCCGCTCATGGTTCTCTTCGGTTCGAACCTGGGGACCGCGGAGGGAATTGCAACTCGAATCGCCCAGGACGGATCAGACCGGGGCTACGCAGTTACGCTGGGCGCGCTTGATGATCACACGGGCGAGCTGCCACACGAGGGGGCTCTCGTCGTCGTGTGCGCGTCCTACAACGGCAAGCCGCCCGACAACGCCGAGCGGTTCTGCCGCTGGATCACCGATTCGGCAACGCCGTCCGACGCCGGATCTGGGCTGCCTTTCTCTGTCTTCGGGTGCGGCAACATGGATTGGGCCTCGACCTACCAGGCCGTACCAACACTGATCGATGCGCAGCTTGAAGCTCATGGGGCACGTCGGGTGCATGCGCGCGGCGAGGGCGACGCTCGCTCGGACTTCGACGGTCAGTTCTCGGAGTGGTACTCCGATCTGTGGTCTTCGCTGGCCGACAGCCTGGCCCTTTCCACCGAGTCGACCACGGCGGCCCCCGCCGAGCCACGGCTGCGCCTCACCATGGAGAACAAGCAGACGACCAACCCCGTGGTGATGTCCTACCGGGCTCATCCGTCCACGCTGGTGGTCAACCGGGAGCTGTTACGGAACGGTCAGTCCGCTCCCGATTCGCGATCGGCCCACCATATCGAGGTGGAGTTGCCGGCCGGAATGGAGTACCAGACCGGTGATCATCTTGGTGTGCTCCCGCGCAACAATGTCGACGTCATCCGGCGGGTAATGGCTCGGTTCGGTCTCGACGCGGGCACGTACGTCACCATCAACCCGACCGGCGGCGGCACCTACACCCACCTGCCGCTGGGAGAACCCGCGCCGCTGCTCGGCATCCTCGGCGCCTGCGTGGAGTTGCAGGATGTCGCCAGCCGCAATGATCTTGCCGTACTGGCCCGATACGCCACGGACCCCGAAGAGGCTGCCGAGCTGCTGGCTATGTCTGGCCTCGACGACGCAGGCCGTACGGCTTATCGAGAGCGAGTGGGAGCCCGTCGGCGGTCGGTGCTGGAGCTGCTGGACGACTTCCCCAGCTGTGACCTGCCGTTCAACGTCTACTTGGAGTTGCTGCCACCCATGCGGCCTCGGTACTACTCCATCTCCTCTTCCCCTGCGGTTGCGAGCAGCTGCCATCTCACAGTGGGTGTGCTCCATGGTCCTGCCCGCAGCGGCGACGGGTACTTCAACGGGGTGGCCTCCAACCACCTGGCGACCAGCATGGAGGGGAGCACGCAGTTCACCTTTGTTCGCAAGCCGACCATCCCCTTCCGGCCGCCGGCCAACCCACACGTCCCGATGATCATGGTCGGGGCAGGCACCGGGATGGCACCCTTCCGCGGCTTCCTGCAGGAACGGGCGGCCCTGGCGGAAAAGGGCGTTCCCGTTGGGAAGTCGATGCTCTTCTACGGCTGCCGGAACACGGAGAATGACTTCCTCTACGCCGATGAGCTGAGGGCGTTCGAGGCGTCCGGTATCACCGAGCTGCAGATGGCCTTCTCGCGTGAGCCTGGACAGCCTCGAACGTTCGTCCAGCACGCGATCGAGCGCGAGCGGGATCATGTTTGGGACCTCATCGAGGCCGGGGCGGTGATCTACATTTGTGGCAATGCCAACACCATGGCGCCTGGCGTACGCGCCGCCCTGATGGACATCTACCGCGCCAAGACCAACGGATCGGATCCCTCGGCGGAGGACTGGCTCCAGGAGCTGCGAGATGCTGACCGCTACTTGGAGGACATCTGGGGTGAAATGGCGTCTGCCTTGTGAGCCTCGGGCCGTGTTGATGTGCCAAGACGCATTCTGATAGACGTCGACACTGGCACGGACGACGCTCTCGCCATCCTCTATGCCGTACGCCACCCCGACCTCGAAGTGCTCGGCATCAGCTGCGGCGCCGGGAATGTCCCCCTCGACCAGGCAGTGATCAACACCTGCAAGGTGCTGGACGCTGCTGGCTCTGGAGATATCCCAGTCGCGGCAGGCGCCGCACAACCGCTTATCGAGCACGCCCGGCGAACAGGCGGGTCTCACGGCGTCGATGGACTTGGCGGGATTCGGCTACCCGATACCACGCGGCAGCGATCGCCGCTGCATGCCGTCGAGCTGTTGCATCAATTGATCATGGAATCCACTGAGCGGGTGATCTTGGTCACGCTGGCGCCCAAGACGAACGTGGCGATGCTGCTCACCATGTATCCGGACGTGGCTACGCGACTTGAGCAGATCATCTTCATGGGCGGCTCCGTCAGCGGCGGCAATGTGACAGCTGTCGCAGAGTTCAACGTCTGGCAGGACCCCGAGGCGGCCAGCTGCGTGATTGAGTCGTCGATCCCCACCATCATGTACGGACTCGACGCCTTCAGCCGGCTCACGGCAAGCCAGGCCGACGCTGACCGCTTCCGTGCGCATGATCATCCAGCAATCCGGCTCGCAGGCGAGCTTCTCTACCGACGTCGTCCAAGGTCGCACGACTTCAACCGTGACTACGTGGGCTTGCTCGGCGACGCCGGTGCCATGGTCCTACTGACCAACCCTGAGCTCTTCGTCACTCGCGAGCTCCCTGTTCGGGTCAACCTCGAGGGCATCGGCCGCGGGCAGACAATTGTGGATCAGCGCGCTGTACCGCGCGGCACTCTTGGGCCAGATCCTGATCCCTGGCCCAGCATCGCGATCGTTGTTGATCTACATGGGGCACAGGCTGCAGCGACGTTCGTCGAAGTGATCGACGCCTACGACTCGTGAACGTGTTCGGCCTGAAGCTTGGCGACCTGAGCGTGCACCTCGACCATATCCAGGCCCTTTACGGCGTCCACAACCTGCTTTAGAGCATGGCCCGGCAACGCGCCGGCCTGATTGAAGACCAGGACACCCTCACGGAAGGCCATCAGCGTCGGAATGCCCTCAATGCCCAGTAGACCGGTCAACTCAGGGTGGGCGTCGGTATCCAACTTGGCGAAGACGATCCCGTCGTACTCCTCAGAGGCCTTCTCATAGATGGGCCCGAATCGCTTACACGGCCCACACCATTCGGCCCAGAAATCCACCAAGACAATGTCGTTGTCGGTGATGGTCTCCTCGAAGGTATCGGCAGTGATCTCAAGCGTTGCCATGCAAATGCTCCTCGTTACGGATGGGCTGTTTAGGGGGCGCTAGCGGCAGCCACTGTTTCAACCGGCCGCGACTCACGCCTATTCCGTAGCGCCCCACTATTTGATCGCGACGAGCCGACGCATCGGGATCGCCACATCGACCACGTCGTGCCTCTCCAGGCGGTCCTCGAGGTATTCAATCGCGCTCTCTACCCGCGACCAGCGCGTGTTCGGCAGGTATAGCGCTGACATCACCAGCTCGGCATCGGCACGCGAGCGAATGCTGAAGCGGTACCGTTCGCGGGCATCCTCAACGACCCGCATCCCATGCTGGGCCAAAATCTTGGCAAAGCCGGTCAGTTCTACCGGCCCTGGAAACTGGGGCTTCGTCCTCAGCCGTCCATTGATCCGGGTGAGCACCCTGAGGTCGCGCGGGCCGAGTGGCCGGATTCCAGGGGCAATCGCGGCCAACACTCCGCCCGGGCGCAGCACCCGCGCCACCTCCTCGACGACCCGGGACAGCGGTTGGACTACCACCAATCCCATTGAGCTTGTCACGACATCGATGCACTCGTCTTTGATGGGGAGCTGCAACCCATCGGCCCGGATCCATGGCCCTGGTCCCCGATCTGCCGCCAACGCCAGCTCATACTCAGACAGATCCAAACCGATGACCGTACGTCCCGGAAGGGCGAGCTCGCGCGACATAGGACCTGATCCACACGCGAGATCAAGCACGGTGCTCGCGTTCGCAGACACCGCTCGGGCCAGCCAGCGGTACGGCGAATGGTCCCCGGCGAGAGCCCGGGAGAGCACAGCCTCGGCGATCCCCGCCCTCTCGCGGTGAAACTCGGCAAGGTACGCCCGCCAGTTGACCTCGTCGGTGGTCACCGCGGAATCTTCTCGCGGTGCCATTACACGCGCGACACGAACAAGTGGGTGGATGCTTCTCGATCGATCTCGCAGCTGGGCGAGCCGTCGGCCGTAAGCCGGACACCCAGTCCGCCAAGCTCGGCGCTGACAACCGCACCAGGCTGAATGCCGGCCTGTCGCAGCGTGCCCATCATCTCCACGTCCTTCTGGATCTCCTCGCTCATCCGCTCGATGACGACCCTGATGGGGGACGTGGAGCTGCTGACAACGTCCTGGAGCTGCTCATTCCCGTCCCGGAACGGCTCGGTGGCCGTGCTCACACCGAGTTCCTCGAGCCCGGGAATTGGATTGCCGTACGGCGACACGGTTGGCGCGTTCAGCAGGTCAACGAGTCTGCGCTCGACATCTTCAGAAATGACGTGCTCCCAGCGACAAGCCTCGTCGTGGACCTTCTCCCAATCCAGGCCTATGACGTCGATGAGGAGCCGCTCCGCCAGTCGATGCTTCCGCATCACTCGCGTCGCACGCATCCGACCCTCGTCGGTTAGCTCTAGATGACGGTCACCCAGCACGTGCACCAGGTTGTCACGCTCCATGCGGGCAACGGTCTGCGACACAGTCGGGCCACTTTGATGCAGGCGCTCCGCGATACGCGCCCGAAGGGGAACAATCCCCTCCTCCTCCAGCTCATAGATAGTGCGGAGGTACATCTCAGTGGTGTCGATCAGGTCGCTCACGTCTCTCCTATTGTCCTCGCTCGCGCATCGCGCTCTCTCACTCTCGTGCATCTGAGAAGAGGATCTACCCCATCGCCGGATCCATCCTGCAGGACCTGAGTGCGACGCTTGCGGAAAACACATGATGCCCCAGGCAAGATTAGACGATGGGCTCGAAGGGACCTGCGGCGATCTGGTGGGTACGACGCGACTTCCGACTGGCCGACAATCCTGCGCTTCGTTCGGCGATTGACGACGGCGAGGCGGTACTGCCGCTCTTCGTGCTCGACCCATATCTCCTAGGCTCCGCTGGCCAGGTTCGGCGAGCCTGGCTGATGGCTGCCCTGTACGGACTCGATAGCGACCTGCGCAATGCCGGCGGGTCCGGACTGAGCGTGACGAGCGGCAACCCTGCTGCCGTAGTTCCACACTTGGCGAGGGTCCACGAGGTCCAGCGGGTACACATCAGCGCCGACTTCGGTCCCTACGGGCGGTCACGAGACCACCGTGTAGCGGAGGAGCTCAGCGCACACCGAATCGAACTGGTGCGGACGGGGTCGCCGTACGCCGTCGCACCCGGCACACTGAAGAACGGCTCTGGCCGGTCCTTCCAAGTGTTTGGCCCGTTCCATAGTGCCTGGATTGCGCACGGGATCCACGAGCCCGCTCCAGAGATAGGCGCGAGCACAGTGCAGTGGCTGCAGGCCGACGGCCGAGTGCGGGTGGATACTCCGGACGACGCCTTAATTTCGCTCGCCGGAGAAAGGCCGGCGAGGGCAGCATGGCGGAATTGGCTGCGCAGGGACTCCAACGGCCTTGCCAACTACGACGAGCTCCACGACTTTCCTGGGGCTGATGCCACTTCGCACCTTTCTATCGCGCTGCGCTGGGGGCACCTGCACCCGCGAACGGTGCTGCATGACCTCGCTGGGAGACGTTCGAAGAGCGCCATGGCACTTGCGCGGCAAATTGCGTGGCGCGATTTCTTCGCCGACGTCTTGTTCCGACGACCGGAAGCGGTGAGCGAGCCCATCCGTCGCGAGTTCAGCAAGATGCCGACCGATGATCCGCTTCGGCTCGAGACCGCCGCTCAGCGACTTAGGGCCTGGCAGGAAGGTAAGACCGGCTATCCGCTCGTCGACGCGGGCATGCGTCAGCTCCTGGCGGAGGGCTGGATGCACAATCGGGTGCGAATGGTTGTTGCCTCATTCCTGATCAAGGATTTGCACGTCGGATGGTGGCATGGCGCTCGCTGGTTCATGGAGCATCTGCGCGACGGAGACATCGCACAGAACCAGCTCAACTGGCAATGGGTGGCTGGCTGCGGCACTGATGCGGCACCTTATTTTCGGATCTTCAATCCCACCGCTCAGTCTGAGAAGTTCGACCCCGACGGCAGCTACATCAGGCGCTATGTACCGGAGCTCGCCGATGTGCCGATCGAACACTTGCACAAGCCGTGGACTGCGCCGCAAGGCACGCCGAACGGCTATCCGGAGCCGATTGTGATTCACGCCGTCGAGCGCAAGGAGGCATTGGACCGCTACGCCGTTGTCAGAGATCTCTGAACATGCCCATCAACCGCGCAGCTTCGGCGGCCACAGCGTCACGAGCCGGGCCGAGATAGCGGCACCTCGGTGAGCCGGGCCAGAGTCATCGAAGCTTCATAGCACGACGGCCGTCTCCTCGGGCCAGAGGGTCAACATCACACGTTGTGTGGGATGTTGACGCTGTGCATGGCGTGCATGCCGCGTACAGCGCCAGCAACCTAGGTACAGCTCTCGGTCCTGGACGGCTGCCAGCTCGCGCATCGTGCTTGGACGACTTGTGCAAAGTCCGTTGACCCGACCCGTGCGCGCGCATACGTTAGTGGGACACGGAAAGGAGGTGGTCCAAAGAATGAATGACTTTTGGACATGTGAGGTGACGGCCAGCTAGCCGCTCCTTGACTGTGTACAACTGGTCGCGTGCGGCCGGCTAATCCACAGCCAACACCCGAACCCGCGAGCGCCGGATTTGTCCGTCCGGCCAACATGCTCCTAGCTTCAAATCCGACCCGCTAAGAAGCGGTCGCCGCTGGGCGCGCGTTGCCAAGCTCGCGGGTTTGTCCTTGGCCTTTTCAAGTGCCGTCGATGATCGGGCTGAGCGCCTTGACCGTGGCAATGGTGTCAGCCTCTGCAGCTGACTTGTCTGGCCGGTACCGCAGCACGCGGGCGAACCGCAATGCGACGCCTCCGGGGTAGCGAGTCGATACCTGCAGCCCGTCGCAGGCGATCTCCACCACAGTTGAGGGCTCGACGAAGACGGTGCCCGCGGTACGCCGGATCTCCAGCTCCAGGAATCGGGCGGTCTGCCACGTCAGCAGCTCATCGGTAAGGCCCTTGAACGTCTTGCCGAGCATGATCAACTCGCCCGAGACCGGATCAGGTGCAGCAAGGTGGAGGTTGGACAGCCAACCCTGCCGGCGACCATGCCCCCACTCAGCGGCTGTGACGATGAGGTCGAAGGTGTGTCGCGGCTTGACCTTGACCCACGCCGAATCTCGACGACCAGCCGCGTATGGCGCGTCGAGGTTCTTGATCACAACGCCTTCGTAGCCGCGGCTCACCGCATCCCCGAATGTGTCTGCAGCCTCCTCGGGGGTGGTACAGATCTCGCGTGGGACGGTTACCGTTTCCGGAATCAGCCGGCGCATCAGTTCCAGCCGCTCCGATAGCGGCGCGTCCAATAGGTCTCGGCCGTCGACATGCAACAAGTCAAAGAAGAAAACCTGGAGCGCCCCCGTCTGGGCGAGTGCCGCCACATCGACGCTGCTCATGGTGCGGGACGCCACGACCTGGAAGGCTTCGGGCCGTCCGTCGCGGCGCAACGAGAGCACCTCGCCGTCGAGCACGAGCTGATCATGAGGAAGAGATTGCGCCACCGCCACAACCTCGGGCAGCCGCGCGGTGATGTCGTCCAAACTGCGGGTGAAGATCCGTACCTCCTCACCGCGGCGATGCACCTGCACGCGTACCCCGTCCAGCTTGTAGTCGACGACCGCCGGAAGGCCCGTCTTATCCAGCGCGGCATCCGGGCCCGGAGCGCTAGCCGCCAGCATCGGCTGAATGCCAACGCCAACCCGAAGGCCGACCGCCTGGAGTGCTTCGAGGCCGCCGGTCAACAGCAGGGCTGCGGCGCCTGTGGTCGAGGACATCAACATGGCCGCTCGGCGTACAGCAGTGATGGGAACGTCGAAGGCAGCAGCCAGGCCTTCCTGGACTGCCGCCTCCATAGCGCCCTGCCGCAGCTCACCGAATACCAAACCGCGCAGCAGATCCTGCTCTTCGGCGGTCGCCCGCGCGAGCAACGCGTCCATGGCCGCAGCCCGCGCGGCCGTCGATCCTGGCCCGCTGAGACCGGCGACATACTCGAAAACCGTGTCAACTTCGCCGACGGTCAGTGACGCTTCATCGGCAGGCGGAGGTATGGACTGCAGCGCCTTCCAGCCCACCCCAGTACGCCGCTGGCGAAGGCTCCCGGACAGGTAGGAGACGACGATCTCCACGTCATCACGGGAAGCCTCCCGAAGCACCTCGGCGATGAGATCACGCTTGGCGTTCCGCGAGCGGGTGCCGGTAAGCGCGATTCGCGTCTCGGCAAGTCGGCTCAGCAACATGCTGGCGATTCTGCCTCTTGGCATGGACAAATATCTCGACCAGCGGGCTTCGTTTCACAACGCAAGAGCGGCGCTCATCCCTGTGGGAGAGCGCCGCTCTTGCTTGGCGATAACTCAGGCCTTTTCGTCGGCCTCGCTGGTCTCGTCCGATTCGCTCGCTGCGACGGCCTCCTCAGCGGAGGAGTCATCGCTTGGTTGCTCCTGCTCCGCGGTGGCGTCCTCGAGCTCGCTCGTTTCATCCACCAGCTTCTCTGCCGGACTCGGCTCAGCCGGCGACTCGGCAGCCGAATCTGCTGCATCGGCAGGAGCAGCCGCAGGCTCAGGTTGCCGCCGAGTTGCCGCGGCAGCAGTCGCAGCCGCCGGAGCTGACTTAGCCGCCTTCTTGGCGGGAGCCTTCTTCGCCGGAGCAACGCTCTTGGCGTTCGCCTTCCTGCTCTCCTCGACAGACTCCCTCACCAGTTCGATCAGCGCCATGGGAGCGTTGTCGCCCTTGCGCGGACCAACCTTGGTGATCCGGGTATAGCCGCCCTCGCGGTCAGCCAGGCTAGGCGCGATCTCGGTGAACAACGTGTGCACCACACCCTTGTCCCGAACGGTCGTGAGCACCAGGCGTCGAGCGTGGATGTCACCACGCTTGGCCTTGGTGATCAACTTCTCCGCCAGCGGACGCAACCGCTTCGCCTTGGCTTCGGTTGTGACGATCCGGCCATGCTCAAACAGCTGAGTGGCCAAGTTGGACAGGATGAGCCGCTGGTGCGCGGCACTACCGCCGAGGCGTCCACCCTTGGTGGGTGTAGGCATGTTCTCTCCAGTGCACTAGGTACGTAAGGGGTCGCCCCCTTGCTTTCCTGCGGGGGTTCAAGGGGGTCGCCCCCCTTGCTTTCCTGCGGGGGTTCAAGGGGGTCGCCCCCCTTGCTTAATACTGTTCGGTCTCGCTGAAGTCGACGTCCTCCTCCTCAAGGTCGTCGTAACGGCTGATGGCGCTCAGCGGATCAAAGCCTGGCGCGCTGTCCTTCAGCGACAAGCCCATCTCGTGGAGCTTGAGCTTCACCTCGTCGATCGACTTCGAACCGAAGTTGCGGATGTCGAGCAGATCCTGCTCGCTGCGCGACACCAGCTCCGAGACCGTGTGGATGCCCTCGCGCTTGAGGCAGTTATACGACCGGACGGTCAGGTTCAGGTCCTCGACCGGCAGCGCGAGATCCGCAGCCAACTGCTCGTCGATCGGCGACGGCCCGATCTCGATGCCTTCGGCTTCCACGTTCAGCTCGCGCGCCAGGCCGAACAGCTCAACGAGCGTGCGGCCGGCGGAGGCAACTGCGTCGCGCGGACGGATTGCCTGCTTGGTCTCCACATCCAAGATCAACTTGTCGAAGTCGGTGCGCTGCTCGACGCGGGTGGCCTCGACCTTGTAGGTGACCTTGAGCACCGGTGAGTAGATCGAGTCGACCGGGATGCGGCCGATCTCGGCATCGGCGGCCTTGTTTTGCACTGCCGAGACGTATCCACGGCCACGCTCCACCACCAGCTCCATCTCCAGCCTGCCGGAGTCATTGAGTGTGGCGATGTGGAGGTCAGGGTTGAGCACCTCTACCCCGGCGGGCGGAGCAATGTCTGCAGCGGTCACCTCGCCGGCGCCCGCCTTACGCAGATACATCGTGACCGGCTCGTCCTCCTCGGACGACACAACCAGGCCCTTGAGGTTCAAGATGACCTCGGTGACATCCTCGACGACGCCCTCGATCGTGGAGAACTCGTGCAGGTTGCCGTCGATCTTGATGCTCGTCACTGCCGCACCTGGGATGGACGACAGCAGCGTCCGGCGCAGCGAGTTGCCGAGGGTGTAACCGAAGCCCGGCTCCAGCGGCTCGATGGTGAACCGGGAACGATTGTCGGAGACGCTCTCTTCCGACAGGGACGGGCGCTGTGCGATCAGCATTTCTCTTCCTTCCTCCGCGCCTCCCACTATTTGAAAGCGCGGCTCCTTACCCGTATCCGACGGGTAAGGCGCTACTCCCTGGAGGGGAGCCTTCTGCTCGGTCGGACAAACTCCGACGTTTACTTCGAATAGAGCTCCACAATCAACTGCTCAGAGACATCGATGACAATCTGCTCGCGCGTCGGGAGCTGATGAATCAGGATCCGGCCGCGGTCAGGAAAGGCCTGCATCCAGCCAGGTACGTCGCGCTCGTTGTGCGTCTCGCGGTTGATGATGTGCGGGGTCTGGTCCTTCACCTTTGCCGCAAGGTCGATGACGTCATGCGGAGTTACCCGGTAAGAGGGGATGTCGACCTTTTGGCCATTGACCAGGAAGTGGCCATGCACCACAAACTGGCGGGCCTGCCGGCGGGTACGGGCCAGTCCGGCACGATAGACCACATTGTCGAGGCGGGACTCCAGGATCTGGAGCAGGTTGTCGCCGGTCTTGCCTTGCAGCCGGTTGGCCTCCTCGTAGTAGCGGCGGAACTGCTTCTCAAGCACGCCATAGGAGAAGCGCGCCTTCTGCTTCTCACGCAGCTGCAGCGAGTACTCCGACTCCTTGGTGCGTCCCTTGCCGTGCACACCTGGCGGGTAGGGGCGACGCTCGAACGCCTTGTCTGCGCCGACGAGATCAACACCCAGCCGACGCGACTTCTTGGTCATGGGACCGGTATAGCGAGCCATATTCGATAAGTCCTCGGTCTCTGGGCTATTAGACGCGGCGCCGCTTGGGCGGGCGGCAGCCGTTGTGCGGGATAGGGGTTACGTCAGAGATCGCGCCAACCTCGAGACCGATTGCCCCGAGTGAGCGAATCGCTGTCTCGCGGCCGGAACCGGGGCCCTTGACGAACACGTCGACGCGCTTCATGCCGTGTTCCATGGCGCGGCGGCCAGCGGCCTCGGCGGCCATCTGTGCGGCGTACGGGGTGGACTTGCGGGAGCCCTTGAAACCGACGGTGCCCGCTGATGCCCAGGCGATGACCGCGCCACTCGGGTCAGTGATCGAAATGACGGTGTTGTTGAAGGTGCTCTTGATATGCGCGTGGCCAGCCACGACGTTCTTCTTCTCCTTGCGGCGCACCTTCTTGGCGGCGCTGCTGCGGCCTGCGGTTGCCATAAGCTCTCAAATTCTCCTGGATTCTTCCAAGAACGCCGGGCGGCGTTACTTAACTTTCTTCTTGCCGGCGACTGGCTTGCGCGCGCCCTTGCGGGAGCGGGCATTGGTGCGGGTGCGCTGGCCGCGTACGGGCAAGCCGCTGCGGTGGCGCCGTCCCTGGTAGGACCCGATCTCAACCTTGCGCCTGATGTCTGAGGCGACCTCCCGACGAAGATCACCTTCGATCTGATAGTTGGCCTCGATCCAGTCGCGTAGCGCGACCAGGTGCTCGTCGGTCAGCTGGTGGACGCGGAGGTCGCCGCTGATCTGGGTGGCCTCCAGGGTCTGCAAAGCACGGGTCTTGCCTATGCCGTAAATGTAGGTGAGAGCGACCTCGAGCCGCTTCTCGCGCGGGAGGTCAACCCCAATAAGGCGTGCCATCGAGCCGTAATACCTTTCGTCTGGTCAACGTCGGCCTCGTGGCTTACGCCCTCGAAAAGCTCTGGCGCATGACGTCGCGGAGGTGTCTGGCGTGATGCGTCCCTGGCTGCCTTCGATCGGGTCTAGCGGCCCGATCACCGGGGCCTCGGCCTCCGACCGAGGGTGGGTCCGGGAAGGCTTTCCCGGACTTGCGATCACGCTTTCTGTTTAAGCTGCTCGCGCGATACCGACGCTCGCAGCTTGGAGTTGCGGGTGTTGCTGAGGCTGCGGCTAGCCCTGTCGCTGCTTGTGCCGCGGATTCTCGCAAATCACCATCACGCGACCGTGCCGGCGAATCACCTTGCACTTGTCGCAGATTCTCTTGACGCTCGGTTGGACCTTCATCGAGCTTCTTTCTGAACTCACGTCAGGCAAGCGCGAACAAGCCAGACGATGTGGGTGGTTGCGAGTTGGCTACTTGTGCCGGTAGACGATGCGGCCGCGGGTCAAGTCGTAGGCGGAGAGTTCAACGACCACTCGATCGGCCGGGAGGATGCGGATGTAGTGCTGCCGCATCTTGCCACTGATCGTGGCCAGGACCTTGTGACCATTGGCCAGCTCAACGCGAAACATCGCATTGGGCAAGGCCTCGACCACGGTGCCCTCCAGCTCGAGTGCGCCCTCTTTTTTCGCCATAGCCTCTCTAACTTGATTCCGCGTACGCCTCATCGGCCGGCCAAAGTTGGCCAGCCGAGAAGTTTACGCCAGGACTCCCCCGTACCCAAATCCCCACGAATGGGGACGGCAGTGCTGCATCAAGTGCTAAGCGAATTTGAGCCCGCGCTCAAGTCGCTCACGGTAGAGGTCGACACTCTCCCGGAGAGCCCGCAGTATGTACGGCGGAAACTCCATGCCCTGTTTGTGAGCCCACAACAGCCGGTTCTCGACACGCCCAATCTCGCGCGCGTATCCCTCAAGATCGAGATCCAGGCCGAGGTCAATCATTACTCCACCCATGTCGGCCTTGAATTGCTTCATCTGGTTCGTGCCGACGAGATGATATGACTTCTCGCGCATCACCCGGGTCAGGAACAGCTGCCAGGGCCTGAGCACCTTGTCCTGGATCATCGCTGTCGCCGACATCTGGTAGAAGGCGAAGTGTCCCGGTTCCTGCTGTTTGATCGGGGTGATGATCGTTTCCGAAATCGCTGTCTCGCCAAGCTCCTGCATCCCGCGGTTGATCTGGTTGTAGGCGAGCACCGCCTGCCGTTCGGTGCTGGCACCGGTGAGGAAGTACATCAACTTTGCGATGTCCTGGATGGGCTTCAGGTGGGCCAGCGCTCCCAAGATCCTGATCGGGAACGACACCTCGAGGTGCGGTTTGGCGGCGGCACGGCCGAGATCTTGCTGGAGCCGGTCCAAGATCAGCCCGTGCTGGATCTCCTGCGGTTGCCACACGTCGGCGTAGAAGGTCTTGTTGGTCTCGTCGACATCTGGCAGCAGGACCAGGAGCTCTAGCACATTGCGGTCGACTTCAAGCTCGACTCGTGCGAGATAGTCAATAACGTGCCCGAACTTCTTGGCCACGAGTCCCGGACGTTTGATCGTCCGATCAACCGAGTCCAAAGGGATCGGCGGGTAAAGCTCACCCAGCCGCTGAACGTGTTCAGCGATCTTCCTTTGGGTGATGTGTTGCCGGGGCATACTCGCCATTTTAGAGATCCACCGTGAGCGTTGAAAACAGGTTAGGTTAGCCATACCAAATCGTTGTGGCCACTTTGACCGGTATTCGTAGCGCCCAGCCGATGTGTTTGGTGCCCTCATCGCGGCTCTGTGCTGAGTGGTCTGCCTGCTGGCGCGTACCGAGCTGGTCGTCCTGCCTAGATCAGGAGCACGAGCAAGATGGCAATGAGGAGGACTGCGGCAGCCACTCCTCCCACGACAACGGCGCTCAATCGTCCCGGTGCACGTGACTCCGCTAGTTCGCCGGGCTGCCCAGCTGAACTGGTGATGATCGCCGGACTCGAGTGGGTCGGCAGCGGTGGCAACCCCTCAACGACGGGCACCAGTTCACCGAGCCGTTTCGCCGCGAAGAGAAGGTCCAGCCGAGCCCGATAGTCATCCTGGTCCAAGCCTCCCGCTGTGTAGGCAGCGTTGAGTCTGGCGTTGAGCCGATCGCGCTCCACGTCGGTCACCGGAGCGTCGGGCGTGCTCCGGTACGGGGATGAGATCGGCAGGTTACTGCTCACCGGTCCAGGCTACTCGGCGTATGTGCTGACATTCAGCTGCCGGAGAGACCGGACCGCGCAAGCACCTCAGGCAGCCCGAAGTCGGCGAACAGCGCGGTATCGAAGAAGCAGCCCACATGGGATACACCCTTGTCGGTCAGTGTCAGTACCTGGAGCTGGAACGCATGATGCGTCCCGTCCGGCTGCTTCATATAGAGGGCCAATGCGGGCTGGCCGTTGGCGGAGGTCGGCACCATGATCTGGTCGCCAGGCCGCTCGGCCGGACAATGCGTCTCGATGAGATGGCCGATAGCGGCTGACCCTTCGTACCAGCCAAGGTATGGCGGCATCTCCCAGACCGCGTCCTCTGCAAGCAGCTCGACGATCCGCTTCACGTCATAGTTCTCGAAGGCGGCCACATAATCGGCGAGCAATTCCTTCGCACGCTCGTCGTCGAGCGGCTCGTCTGAGCCTTCCGGGTCGAGCTTGTGCACCTGGGCCCTGGCGCGCTGCAGGCTGCTGTTCACAGCGGCCGTTGACATGTTGAGCAGCTCCGCCACTTCGCTCGCCTGCCACGCGAGTACATCGCGCAAGATCAAGATCGCACGCTGCGGAGGAGTGAGATGCTGCAGGGCTGCCATGAACGCCAGCCGAACACTCTCCCGGTCCACCACTTCAGCAGCCGGGTCATCGGCGGAACCGCCCCAGACCACCGTGTCGGGCACCGGCTCCAGCCAGGACATCTCGGGGCGAGAGTCCAGCGAACCATACGGATCCGAGCTGGGTTGGCCAAGTCCAGTCGGCATCGGCCGGCGATCACGGTTATCGAGCGCGGTGAGGCAGACGTTTGTCGCGATGCGATACATCCAGGTACGCACCGACGAGCGGTTTTCGAAGTTGTGAAAGCCCCGCCATGCCCGCAGATAGGTCTCTTGGACCAGGTCCTCCGCGTCATGGATCGAGCCCGACATGCGATAGCAGTGGACGGTCAGTTCCCGGCGCAGCGGCTCGACGAGGGACGCGAAGACATCGTCGTCAACGGCAACAGTCATAGGTCCGAAACTACCCAATGGCCAGGACAGTTTCACGAGCCCCTTGGCGCACCACCGTTGGGGAAAGCTGTCGCTCCGGGCAGCAAACCTGTGTG
This sequence comes from uncultured Actinomycetota bacterium, assembly GCA_963840505.1. Taxonomy (GTDB): domain Bacteria; phylum Actinomycetota; class Actinomycetes; order Propionibacteriales; family Propionibacteriaceae; genus Microlunatus. The sequence goes on along the minus strand of CAWIZB010000014.1, from coordinate 221,091 downwards.
GTGGGCGGCGAAGGCCAGCAGATCGGCCCATTCCGTCGCGATCAGGGACGTTGGCTTGCCGATTCCGTGACCCGTCGAGACCTCGATCCGGGTCAAAATCGGCTGTTCACCGGCCTGGGCGTGCTGCAGGGTGGCCGTGAACTTGTGGCTGTGCAGAGGCACCACACGATCGTCATGATCGCCGGTGAGCACCAAGGTTGCTGGATAGCTGGTCCCAGTGTGGACGTTCTGCAGCGGCGAGTAGGCCAAAGCCTGGGCAAACTGCTCTGGATCGTCCGGATTCCCGTAGTCGGAGATCCATGCGGCCCCAATCGTGAACAGATGGAAGCGCAGCAGGTCCAAGACACCGACCGCTGGCAGCGCCACCCCTGCCAGATCGGGATGCCGGGTCATCACCGCTCCGACGAGCAAGCCGCCGTTGCTGCGGCCGTGCAAGGCAAGTTGTCGGGTGGTCGTGACGCGGGTCTGTTTGAGGTGCTCGGCGACCGCGGCGTAGTCATCGAAAACGTTCTGTTTGCGCTCCAGGCGACCGGCCTCGTACCAGGCCGTGCCGAACTCTCCCCCACCCCGCAGATTGGCGATCGCAAGCAGCCCTCCCGAGGCCAGCCAGCATGGCCAACCATGTCGATAGTCCGCAAGTACTGGGATCTTGAACCCGCCGTAGCCGTACAGCATGGTCGGTTGCGGTCGGGAGCGGTCCGCATCAGCGGGGGCAATCAGGAAGTACGGCACTGGCGTGCCGTCTTTGCCGATCGCCGTACGACGCTCCATCACGGTCTCTGGGACCTCGACGGCGTCCGCGCCTGGCTGCACGAGTCCCGCGAGGGACGTCACGATGGCTGAGCCGGCCTCGATCAGATAGCTCCGCGTGGGTGTGGTGACCGAGGAAAGGCCGATGAACGCCTCAGGATCGCCGCGCTTGGCATTGAGCCCGACGACCGCACCGCCAGCAACGTCGACGCTCCGAGCCGATGCACCGTCCAAGTCGATCCAGGTGATCTGAGGTTGCGCGTCGGCCAGGTAGACCAGGATGAATCCGCCGCCCGCTGCCGTTGCGTGCAAGAGCGTATGGTCCGACTCCGCGGCCACCTCCTGCCAGCGGACCTGACCAGTCTCCTGGAAAGCGTCCAGATCGGCAGCGACGAGCCGCCCGGCTTCGGCCTCGAAATCGGTTCGAAGATAAAGGGTGGCGCCTTCTGAGCCGGCAAGCACGAATTCGGCGACCGCATCGTCGATGATCTTGATGGGCTTCCCGAGCTCACTGCGGTCCCCCGGGATGATCGGATATACCCAGAGGCGGTTCTTGTTCTCAGTCCCTTCCACAATGCTGACCACCAGGTAGCGGTCGTCGTCGCTAGCCTCGTGCCCAGAACATCAGCTGATCATTCTCCGGGAATTCCATGATCACCTGGTCATGATCTTGAGAGTCCCCGATGCGATGCAGCCGCAGCTTGGGTCCTGCCAGCGCGGCCGTCTGGGTACCGTCCGGGTGACCCACATGATCAAAATGGGTGTAGACATACGAGCGATGGTCAGGCAGCCATTCCGCCTGGGAGAACTTGGTCTGGATCAGCGCGTCGTCCACCTCCTCTCCGCTGGCCAGGCTCAGCAACCGAAATGCCGACCAATCGCTGCCGGCTTCGCTGACCCCGTACGCCACCAACTGACCGTTCCCGCTCACTGTCAGGCTGGCCAACGAGCTGGTGCCGTCGTCGGAGAAGGTGTTGGGATCGACCAGCACGCGCCCTCCCTCGAGCAACTCCTCCAGGGACGATGCGACGTAGGTCACGTCCTGGTTCTGGGTGCCGTCGTTTCTGGTGACGAAGTAGTGGCCGGCACGCTTGAACGGCACGCCTGCACGCGGCTGCCTCATCACCTGCTGCATGGTGTCGAGGAACCATGGCCGATCCGGCAGTGACTCCAGGTAGGCGGCGGTGAACTCGTTTTGCCGCTTCACCCAGTCAGCGGTCTCGGCGGAGTCAGGATCCTCCAGCCACCGGTACGGGTCGGCGATTGGCCTTCCGTGCAGCACCTCAACGACATCAGCCCGACGGGTTTCTGGAAAGCGGCCCACGCTTGAGAAGAGTACTAACCCGAGCCCGGTTGGGCCTCAGCCCGCAACTTTGTGCCCTTCGACAGGCTCAGGGAGGCATCTAATTCATCGCTTGTTGAATTCCGTTGACCGTGGCTCTATCGTCTGTTCATGACGCTAGTGCCCTGGAAGGGAAATCTCTTGACGCTTCGCGCCGCCCAGGCACGCACCTCGCGGCGTTCTCCTCGGTCGACATACGACCCGGTATCCCTCCCTCGTCGGCCTTGCGATGCACGCACCTGAACGACGCCAAGCGCCAAGGAACTTCCCTTCCAGGGCACTAGTTGTGGACCTCTCAGACGTCGACTCGACCATGATCGATGCGGTCGGCGGCAAGGCACTCAACCTCGGAATCATGAGCTCGGGAAAACTGCCGGTGCCAGGCGGCTTCTGCGTCACAACAGACGCTTATCGCTTGGTGGTGCAGGAGCGGCTGGATGACTTGATGGACAAGCTCGCCGGCGCGACGGATTCGGGCGGTGTCGCCGCCGCTGCCGAGGAGGCCCGCCGCCGAGTGCTGGCGCTGGAGCCACCGGGCGCGTTGCGAACCGCGATCAACGATCACTACAAGGCGCTCGGTAACGATAAAGCGGTGGCCGTTCGGTCATCGGCCACAGCAGAGGACCTGGCGTTCGCCAGCTTTGCCGGGCAACAGGACACCTACCTCAATGTGGTCGGTTCGGCGGCGGTGCTCGATGCCGTCCGGCGCTGCTGGGCCTCGCTGTGGACCGATCGAGCCGTCAGCTACCGCAATGCCAACGGGATCGACCACCGCAGCGTGGCGCTGGCGGTGGTGGTGCAGCGCATGATCGATGCGGCTGCGGCTGGTGTGATGTTTACGGCGAACCCGCTCACTGGCAGCCGGAACGAGACGGTGATCGACGCAAGCCCAGGCTTGGGCGAGGCGGTGGTCTCGGGCGCGGTCAACCCGGACCACTTCGTCGTGAACTCAGCCGATCGCAGGATTGTGGCGCGTCGGCTGGGTGACAAGCGGATGATGATCACCAGCCTGCCTGGCGGCGGCACCGAGCGTCATGAGCTTGCCGACCAGAGCTCTGAAGCCTGCATTGACGACCAGCAAGTATTGCAACTTGTTGATCTTGGTCAGCAGGTGCATCGGCACTATGGGGCGCCGCAGGACACCGAATGGGCACTCGACTCCGGAGGCGGCTTCTGGTTGACCCAGGCGCGGCCGATCACCACGCTCTATCCGCTGGCGCGTACCCACCGGCCGGGCCTCCGGGTCTTGATGTGTTTGAGCCTGGCGCAAGGCCTGACCAGACCGATCACCCCGATGGGCATTGCGGCGATTCGACTGATCGGCACGTCCGTCGCCACCGCGATCAAAATGCCACCCGCTCAGCCATTGGCCGGCCCGCCCGCAATGCATGCGCCAGGTCAGCGGCTCTTTGTGGACATCACCAGCGTGCTGCGTAATCGGATCGGGCGCAAGGCAGTGATCGCAGCCTTTGGAGTGATGGAAGCGCGGGCGTCGGCGGTCTTGAAGGTACTCGGGGAGCGGCCGGAATTTTCAATCATCGAGTCGTCGGACCACACGGTGCTCAGGCACATTGCCGGCGCCCTGATACGTCTAAGAGTGCCGGTGCGAGTGGTGGCCGGCCTGGCCAATCCAGAACTGGCCTATCGCGGCATTGCTGCGACTGAGCGGCGGCTGCGCCGAACCCTAACCCTGCCTGCCAACGCGACGGCGACTGAGCGCCTGGACTTCGTCGAGCAGCGAGTCGGTGACTTGTTTCTGCTCATGCCGCGAACGGTCGCATACGCGGGGGGCGGTCTGTTGATGTTCGCTGCCTCTCGTCGATTGTTGCGTGACGTGGCCCAACCCGGCGAGCTACAAGAGGTGCTACGTGGACTGCCTCACAACGTCACTACCGAGATGGACCTCCAACTTTGGGAGTTGACCGAGGAGATCCGTAACGACGAGGCGTCGCGAAGAGTCCTCACCGACCTGGCGGTGCCCGACCTGCTGCAGCGCTACCGGGACCGTGCTCTGCCACCCGTTGCGCAGCGCGGCCTCCAGGCATTCTTGCGCCGCTATGGCCATCGCGCCGTCGCCGAGATCGACCTCGGCATGCCGCGATGGTCAGATGATCCGAGCCATCTGCTCGGAGTGATCAGCAACTACCTGCGCCTTGATACCGAAGATCTTGACCCCGTCGCGCAGTTCAGGGCAGGCGAGGCGAAGGGCGAGTCCATGATCACCAGTCTGACCAGTCGCCTTGCCGAGCGCAGCCGGCTCCAGGCGAGGCTGGCTGGCTGGACGCTGCGGCGGGTACGCCAGCTCGCGGGGTTGCGCGAGGCGCCGAAGTTCCTGCTGATCGTCGCGCTCGGAGAGATGCGGGAACATCTGAAAGCAGTCGGGAGCGAGCTCTCTACGACGAAGATGATCGATCAGATTGACGACGTGTTCTACCTCGATCTTGGTGACGCCCGCCGGGGTCTGGCCGGCGAAGACATGCGAGCGTTGGTCGCGGAGCGGCGCGAGGCGTACCAGCAGGAACTGAAGCGGCGGCACATTCCCCGCCTGCTCCTCTCTGACGGGACCGAGCCGGAGGCCGTGGCCGTCGCAGCCGCGCGGGCAGATGGCGCGCTCGCCGGCAGTCCGGCCTCGGCTGGCACCGTGACGGGTCGGGCACGAGTTGTGCTCGACCCAGTGGGCGCGCACCTGGAGCCCGGCGAGATCTTGGTTGCGCCGTCGACCGATCCCGGCTGGACTCCCCTGTTCTTGACAGCCGGCGGCCTGGTGATGGAGATGGGTGGTTCGAACTCCCATGGCGCGGTGGTCGCGCGTGAGTACGGAATTCCTGCCGTCGTCGGCGTGCCCGAGGCGACACACAAGATCGAAACCGGACAGTTGATCACGGTGGACGGAGCCGCGGGGTTGGTTACCGTCGCGGCCTAACGCTTACTTAGGCTCCAGCAGCTCGGAGGCTCGGCGGCTGCGATGAGCATCCAAGGCAGCAAAGACTCGCTCCGATACTTCGTCGATCGGGCCGAGGCCATCGACCTCGACCAGCAGGCCTCGCGAACGGTAGACGCCAAGCAACGGCTCGGTCTGCTCGGCGTAGACCTGCAGGCGGACCCGGATGGTTTCCTCGTTGTCGTCGGAGCGGCCGTCGATCTCAGCCCGCTTGAGCAGCCGTGCGACGACCTCGTCTATGTCAGCCAGCAGCGAGATGACCGCGTCGAGTGGGCGCTCGGTCTCGGCCAGGTAATCGTCGAGGGTTTGCACCTGCTGCAACGTACGTGGATAGCCGTCCAGTAGGAAGCCCGTCGCGCAATCGCCCTGCGCGAGCCGGTCCTGAACGATCTCGTTGGTGATCTCATCGCTCACGTACCCACCGGACTCCATGATCGCCCGCACCTGACGCGCCAGCGGGGTGTCGGCGTGCTTCATAGCCCGGAATATGTCGCCGGTCGAGATCGCGGGTATCCGATAGTGCTCAGCGATCCGCTTGGCCTGCGTGCCCTTGCCCGCACCCGGAGGGCCCATGATGAGGAGTCGCATTACCGGAGGAACCCTTCGTAGTTGCGCTGCTGGAGCTGGCTCTCGATCTGTTTCACAGTATCGAGCCCAACACCGACGATGATGAGAATCGAGGTGCCGCCGAAGGGGAAGTTCTGGTTGGCGTTCAAGAGGATGAACGCGATCGAGGGCAGCAGCGCGATCAGTCCGAGATACATGGCGCCAGGGAACGTCAGCCGGGACAACACGAAGCTGAGGTAGTCCTCGGTCGGCTTCCCGGCTCGGATGCCGGGGATGAAGCCGCCGTACTTCTTCATGTTGTCGGCGACCTCGTTCGGGTTGAACGTGATCGCGACATAGAAGTAGGCGAAGAACACGATCAGCAGGAAGAAAGTGAGGATGTAGACGGGATGGTCGCCTTGGACGAAGTTCGCGTTGATCCAGGACGAGAACCTGTCGTCCGGCCGGAACTGGGCGTAAAGGACCGGAAGATACAGCAGCGATGAAGCAAAGATGACCGGGATGACGCCGGCCTGGTTGACCTTGATCGGGATGTAGGTGGTGGTGCCCCCGAACATCCGCCGCCCCACCATCCGCTTGGCGTACTGCACCGGGATCCGGCGCTGGGACAGTTCGACGAAGATCACGCCGAGCATGACGAGCAAACCCAGCCCGATCACAAGCAGGAACACGACCCAACCCAGCGAGCCTGGACGAGCGACCTTCAGGCTCCACAATGCACTTGGGAAAGTGGCAGCTATCTGGGTGAAGATCAGTACTGACATGCCGTTGCCGACACCGCGTTCGGTGATGAGCTCGCCCAGCCACATGATTACGCCGGTGCCAGCCGTCATCGTCAGGATCATGACGACCACAGGAAAGATGCTCTTGTCGTAAACCAGGCCGGGGCATCCGGTGAAGAGCCGGTCGTTCACCGCTACCGTGACGAAGGCCGTGGAGTTGAGCACGGCCAGCACCAGAGTCAGGTACCGGGTGTACTGAGTGATCTTGGTCTGCCCTGCTTGGCCCTCTTTCTTCAGGGCTTCCAGACGCGGTATGACCACTGTGAGCAGTTGCAGGATAATGCTGGCCGTGATGTAGGGCATGATGCCAAGCGCAAAGATCGCCAGCTGGAGAAGCGCGCCGCCGGAGAACAGGTTGATCAGGGAGTAAAGGCCCTGCTGCTCGCCGGTACTGGCCTGCTCGAGGCAGAAGCTCACCTGTTCGACGTTGACGTTCGGCGTCGGGATGATCGAACCGAGGCGGAAGACGGCAAGGATCGCAAGCGTAAAGAAGATCTTCTTGCGTAGGTCCGGAGTCCGGAACGCGTTGGCGAACGCGGCGAGCACCCGTGCCCTCCCTTTCTCGTGACAATCCTGAACGCGTTACTGAACTGCTTGCGCCTCGCAACGTACGGCAACTCACGCGAACAGGACCGACCGACTTTATCAAAAACCGACTACGAACCCTGCATCGTCTCGGGTCGCCCAACCTCCGATCAACCTCGTTGCCTACCCAAGACGCTCTATCAGCAGCCCGAGTTCGCTGGCGCGGCGAACAGCGTCGGTTCGCGATCGACTGTCCAGCTTCGTCAAGATGCTGCTGACATGCATATCGACCGTACGCGGACTCAGAAACAGCTCGCGGGCGATCTCCCGGTTGGTCCGCCCGGTGGCCACCATCCGCAGGATCTCCAACTCCCGGCGGGTCAGGCCACGGTGTTCGAGCTGTGCGGCGGTCCGCTTGCTGAGCCGCCGGTCTGCCGACTCCCCCAGCGCTCGGAGATCGCCGGCGAGCTGGTTGGCCAGTGGCTTCGCCCGGAGACGGCGAGCCGTCCGGTACGCGGCTACAAGGTGCTCGACTGCCTCATCACGTCGGCCGTTGCTGGCGAGGACTGTTGCCAGCCGGCGCTGCGACTCCGCCCGGTCGAACGGCGCCTCGTACCCCTGCAACAGAACAAGAGCCCGCGCGAACTGATCACCGGCCTGCTCAACGCTTCCATCAAGTAGCGCAGTTTCGCCCAATGCATGCGAGAGGGCGGACATCGCCTCGTCCTGACCGACACTGGCGGCGATCTGGGCGAGCGCAGCGGCGCAGGCCCGCGTACCGGCGGCATCCCCAGACTCTGCGAAGAACGTCGCGGCCCACCGCAAAGCTGGCGTCGTGTAGTGCCGCTCCTCGGTCTGCTCCCACCGTTCCAGCAGGGCCCAGCAGTGACCGGCTGCCGCCTGCGTGGCGCCCTCCACGCCGTCGACAACGGCTAGTCCCCAGCCGGACATCAGCTCCATGGCAGCAAGCTCAATCCGGCGCGCGAGGGTCGCTGATTCCAATAGCAGTGGCCGCGCCTGTCGGGTTTGGCCACGCAAGCCGAGTATCAATCCGAGCATGCCGGTAGCGACCGCGCGGGCATGAGCCGACGCACCGGAGGACGCAATCACCTGCCGGCACAATGTGGTTGCCCGGTCCCAGTCGCCGGACTGCCGCAAGACGGCGGTCAGGCAAGCTAGGCAGAGCTGTGCGGTGGGCTCGAGGCCGTTGGCTGAGCAGAAGCTGTACGCCTCGTCGTAGGTCGCACTTGCGGCCGCATAGTCTCCAGCATGTTCCAGTGCATCGGCCAGCCGCTGGTAGATCTCAGCTGCCGGTCCGGCGAGGCCGTGCTCCAACGCCATCGCCAAACCCGCGCGAACCAGCTCCACCCCCTGCTGACCTTTACCCAGGCGGGCCAGGGCATTTCCCTCTTGGCCGAGGATGCGGGCTTGCAGATCCACCCGCTGCGCAGCGCGCGCCTGCTGTGCCGCCGTCTCCAGCAGGCTGAGTGCCGCCCGGAAACTCCCGGCCGAGCGCAGATGCGCCGCCGCCGTGAGGCGTTCGGCTGCCGCGTCCGCCGGTGCATTGGCTGCCGTAAACGCCGAGGCAGCGCGTTCCCGGCTGGCCAGCGCCTCCTGCCAACGGCCCTGCATCTCTAGCACAGCCGCTAGCCGGTGCTGCGCATCGCCGAGGCGAAGCAGATCGACCTCCAGCTGGCGTCCGTCGGCAACCTCGCGCCACACGGTCGCCGCATCACCGAGATCACCGACGAGCTCCGCGCAGCGGGCAAGACGGTCCAGCACGTCCAGCCGGGACGGCTCGTCCTGACCCTCCGGCCACAATTCCAGCGCGCGGCGGAAGGCGCGCGCGCCGTCCCGGTAGGCGTGCACTGCACAAAACGCGTCGGCAGCTGACAGCAACGCCTCCCGCGCCCGATCAGGCTTCCGGCCCAGGACCCAGTGATCGGCAACCACGGCGGGCGCAGCCCGGTCGCTGGCCAACCGTTCCGCCACCGCCCGGTGCAGCTTGATGCGCGTCGTCCATGGGATGTCGCTGTAGAACGCGTCGCGGACGAGCGCGTGCCGAAACGCCATCCGGCCGGCCGGTTCTTCGGTGATGATGCCCCGGCGGAGCAGTTCATCGGGCCACGCGTCGAGCCCGGCGACTGCCCGTGCTACCTCGGGATCGAACACCTGGCCCACCACGGCCGCCGCGGTGGCCGCACTACGCGAATCTTCGGCAAGGCCGGTCGCCTGCAGCAGCACCGCATCGCGCACGCTATCGGGCAGCGGAACCTCCTCACCGCCAAGCAACTCCAGGCCCGAAGGTCCCGCCTTCAAGCGTCCGCTGGCCGCCAGCGCAGCTGCAAGTTCGGTTACGTACAGCGGAATGCCGTCGGTCCGGTCGAACACGGCACGGCCTAGTGTCGGCGCCGCTGGGCCAAGGGTCCGGTCCACGAGCGCAGCGGTGGCCGCAGCATCCAGCGGTTCCACCGCCACTTGCTGCAGATGACCAGAGCGGCGTAGCTCGCTGCGCATCCTCCGGATCGGGTGCGCGCGAGGCAGCTCATCGCTGCGGTACGCAGCAAGCATCAGCAACGATTGCTCGGGGAGGGTTCGGGCCAGCGCCGGTAGAAGCTCGATAGTGGCGTCGTCAGCCCACTGCAGGTCGTCCAGAAAAAGTGCGGTCGGCTGACGTGCCGCGATCGTAGCGACTGCAAGGCGGATCGCTTCGAACAGCGTTGCCGGGTTGCCATCGCGCGCCGCTGGCCCGAGCTCGGGTAGCAACAGTGCCAGGTGGGCAGCTAGCGGTCCCTCGACGAGTGGCTCGCGGGGCGCCGAGCGAAGGTAGGCGCGCAGCAGCTCGACCAGCGGCCCGAATGCTGAGGCGCCGCCCGGCGTGGCGAAGCCCTCCAGCACAGTAAGGCCGGACCCGGCTAGTGCGCGGCGTACCAGGGTGGTCTTGCCGACGCCGGCCTCGCCGGCGAGCAAGATGAGCGACCCGCGACCAGCCAACGCTTCTGCGACTGGCGAAGCCAACTGGGCGCACTCCCGTTCCCGGCCGATGAACTCGTCGTCCGGGAGGCGTTCGAGCATTTGGTAAGTATGCCCGTCGTGGTCGTCACCCGGCGCATGGAAGCGTGCGAGCACCTTCTGCAATCACCGAGCGCTTGTCTCGTCTGAGCTTTTCGAGCATCGACACCGTCTTTATGACGAAAGCGTGGTGTTGGGGACGACTGTCTTGCCATGATGTGCTGGTCTGGTAGGCCGTCAACGCGGATGGCCCGACGGATCGGCAACCAACCACTGCACTCGACCGGAAGGCATTTGCAGCAGTGTCACGTGCTCACCGGGGACCTCACGGAGCTGGAGACGTTGGCCTGCCCCGCGCCCGTCCGATCGCATCCTGGGTCCTCACCACACTTGCCTGCTTGCTCGTTCTCCTCGCTCTGCTTGCTCCGGATGAGTTCAGCCGTTTCACACCTGGCGTGTTTGTCAGCGTTCCGCTGGAGGGACTTCTCTTCGTCGCGCTGTTGCTCGTCCTGCCTGGCAGGGCGAAGCCGGTGGCAGCAATGCTTTTCGGACTGGCGTTGGGCATGTTGAGCATCGTGAAGCTCCTCGACATGGGGTTCTTTGCAGTCCTCGCGCGGCCGTTTGATCCGCTACTCGACTGGCAGCTGCTCGACGACGCCATGACCGTCCTCGCCGGATCCATCGGCGCGGTGCCTGCGATCGGCGCTCTTGCGGTAGCGGTGACAATCAGCACCGCGCTGATCATCTATGTGACGCGATCGGTGCAACACCTGAGCCGCCTCGTGGTCCGTCACAATGCAACTGCGGCCCGCGCAGTCGTCGTACTCGCCGTAACCTGGCTCACCTGCGCCATGTTTGCCATCCAGATCGTGCCGGGCGTTCCTATCGCGGTTGAGGTCTCAGCGCTCTACCTTCACACCCGTGCGCACCTAGCTGGCACCGGTGCGCAGGATCGCCAGTCGGTCTCAGCGGATGCCGGTGCTGATGCCTTCGAAAACACGCCGGCAACGGATCTATTGACCGGGTTAAAGGGCAAGGACGTGATCGTTGCCTTCGTCGAGAGCTACGGGCGCGATGCCGTCGAGGATCCAGAATTTGCCTCCCCCGTCGCTGCTGTGCTCGACGCTGGCGATCGTCGACTCGGGGCGGCCGGATTCGCGTCCCGGAGTGCCTTTCTGACTTCACCGACCGCAGGGGGCAGCAGCTGGCTCGCGCACGCCACCTTGCTTTCCGGCTCATGGATCGACAACCAGCAGCGTTACGACGACCTAGCTTCCAGCCACCGGTTGACCCTCACCAGCGCCTTCAGCCGCGCGGGATGGCGCACAGTCGGCGTCATGCCAGGCAACGACTCAGCCTGGCCCGAAAGTGGGTCCCTCGGCTACCACCAGGTCTACGGCGCCGAGGAGATGGGATATGTGGGCCCCCGATTCAGCTGGGCTACCATGCCCGACCAGTACACCCTGTCCCGGTTCGAACGGATCGAGCGCTCAGCTCGGGACCGCCCGCCAGTGATGGCAGAGATCACACTGGTCTCCAGCCACGCGCCCTGGGAGCCCATCCCACGACTCGTCGGCTGGAGCGACGTCGGTGACGGCTCGGTCTTCAACACAATGGCCGCCGCGGGCGATCCACCGGAGGCCATCTTGACTAGGAATCCGACCCGGGTACGTGCCGCCTACCGAGCCTCCATCGAATACTCGCTGAGCAGCCTCATCTCCTACGTGGAGACCTACGGCGACGACGATCTGGTACTCATCCTTCTCGGCGACCATCAGCCCTCCCCGATCGTCACCGGTCAGGGCGCCAGCCGCGACGTACCGATCAGCATCGTTGCCCGCGACGCGGCCGTCTTCGAGCGGATCGCACCCTGGGCGTGGCAGGAGGGCTTGAAGCCCGATCCACAAGCCCCGGTCTGGCCGATGGACGCCTTCCGGGATCGATTCCTCACAGCATTCGGGACCGCAGGCCCAGCCAATCAATCACCGCCACTGGCGCCAGTCGACGTGGACGTCAGACCTCGGTAGTGCTGCCACCTGCAGCGGCGATCTTCTCCTTCGCTGGCGCGGAGAATGCGTGCGCGCTCACCTGCAGCGCGACCGAGATGTCGCCGTTACCGAGGATCTTGACAGGGCGCCCCGAACGTACCGCCCCGGCGGCCACCAAGTCCGCGACGCCGACCGTGCCACCGTCAGGGAATAGTTGGCCCAGCCGATCGAGGTTCACTACCTGGTACTCAACACGGAACGGGTTCTTGAAGCCACGCAGCTTCGGCAACCGCATGTGCAGCGGCATCTGCCCGCCCTCGAAGTTCTGCGGCACGACGTGACGGGCTCCGGTGCCCTTGGTGCCACGGCCGGCTGTCTTGCCGCGCCTACCAGCCTCGCCTCGGCCGACCCGGATCTTCGCTGTCTTGGCTCCCGGCGCCGGCCGAAGGTGATGAACCTTCAACGCCATATCAGTCGACCTCCTCCACGGCTACCAGATGGGTAACCGTCTTGATCATGCCGCGAACCTCCGGCCGATCCTCACGGACCGACTCGTCGCCGACCCGCTTCAAACCCAAGGTCCGCAAAGTGTCTCGCTGGTTCTGCTTGCGCCCAACCGCGCTACGCACCTGGCGAATCTTCAATTGCGTCATCACGGGCCCACCGCCTCACGCGCCCTCAGCAGAGCTGCCGGCGCAACATCCTCGACAGCCTTGCCGCGACGTTTGGCCACCGACTCCGGCTGCTCAAGACTCTGCAGCGCAGCCACTGTCGCGTGCACCACGTTGATGGCGTTGGAAGAACCGAGTGACTTCGCGAGCACATCGCGTACGCCGGCGCACTCCAGCACCGCACGCGCCGAGCCACCGGCAATCACCCCGGTACCGGGGGAGGCCGGCCGTAGCAGCACGACACCGGCAGCCTTTTCGCCCTGCACCGGGTGCGGGATGGTGCCTTGGATCCGCGGCACGGTGAAGAAGTGCTTCTTCGCTTCCTCGACGCCTTTGGCAATGGCCGCCGGGACCTCCTTGGCCTTGCCGTAGCCGACGCCGACCGTGCCATCGCCATCGCCCACCACCACGAGTGCGGTGAAGCTGAAACGTCGACCGCCCTTGACGACCTTGGCCACTCGGTTGATCGCGACTACGCGTTCGATGTAGTTGCTCTTCTCGGCGGCCTGGCCACGACGATCGTCACGGCCGCGACGCTCCCCACCGGCACCGCCAGTGCGGCGCTGGGTTCCAGTCAATTCGCTCTACCTTCCATCGTCCTCTCGAGGTGCTTGCAGCCTCGAGCCATCGTCCTTCTCAAAATCCGAGGCCGCCCTCGCGCGCCCCATCCGCGAGCGCTGCAACCCGCCCGTGGTACTTGTATCCGGCGCGGTCGAAGACCACGTTCTCGATGCCGACTGCCTTGGCACGCTCGGCGACAAGGCCGCCAACCTGCTTGGCCTTCTCGGACTTGTCGCCGGTCGCGGTCCGCAGCGCCGCCTCCATGGTGGAGGCCGAGGCGAGCGTACGGCCGAGAGTGTCGTCGATGACCTGCGCGGAGATGTGCCGCGCTGAGCGAGTCACGACCAGCCGCGGACGTTCCGGCGCGCCAGAGATCTTCTTGCGCACCCGAACCTGCCGGCGGAGTCGCGCTGCGCCCCGGGGCGACATGCGCTTATGTTGAGATAGCGAGACCGCCATCGTCACTTACCAGCCTTTCCAACCTTGCGACGGACCCTCTCGCCCGCGTATCGGACGCCTTTGCCCTTGTACGGCTCGGGCTTGCGGAGCTTGCGAATGTTCGCCGCAACCTCACCTACCCGCTGTTTGTCGATGCCGTGCACCGAGAACCGGGTCGGCGTGTCGACGTTGAAGGTAATGCCCTCCGGCGCGATCACCTTGACCGGATGGCTGTATCCGAGCGCGAACTCCAGTTCCGTCGGACCCCTCGAGACCACGCGATATCCGACGCCGACGATCTCAAGCTTCTTCTCATAACCATTGGTGACACCGGTCACCATGTTGGCGACCAAGGTACGCGTCAGGCCGTGCAGCGACTTACTTACCCGCTCGTCATCGGGCCGGCTCACCTGCAGCTCGCCGTTCTCACCACGCGTCACCTTGATCGGTTCCGCGACCCGATGCTCGAGTGCGCCTTTGGGGCCGAGGACTTTGACCAGCTGCCCGTCGACAGTCACCTCGACGTTGGCCGGAATCTCTACCGGCAGCTTGCCAATGCGTGACACTTTTCTAACCTCCTCGTTCCGCCACTCACCACACGTACGCCACGACTTCGCCGCCCACGCGGTTGGTGTGCGCCTGCCTGTCAGTCTGCAGACCCTGAGACGTCGAGATGATGGCGACGCCGAGCCCGCCCAGGACCTTGGGTAGCCCGGTCGCCTTGGCGTACACCCGAAGGCCGGGCTTGGAGATCCGGCGTACCCCGGCGATTGCCCGCTCTCGGTTCTGGCCGTACTTCAAGGTGATCGAGAGTGTCTTGCCGACATGGCCTTCGGCGGGCTCGTTCACCGTGTAGCCGGCGATGTAGCCCTCGTTGGTCAAGATCTCGGCGATCTCTACCTTGATCTTGCTGTGCGGCATGGTGGCGGTGTCGTGATACGCCTGGCTGGCGTTCCGCACCCGAGTCAGCATGTCCGCAATCGGGTCTGTCATTGTCATGAGTTGGCTGTTCTACTTTCTCGGAGTGGTTTCCGTCAGGACCTGTTCCGTTGAGGCCTGTTCCGTTGAGGCCCGTTCGTTTGAGGGCCCTTCCTTTGAAACAGGGTCGGGATTCGGGGTGTTCGCGTCCTGGGATGCCGGGCCACCTCGCCTGGTCCTCCTTTGCGGTGTGGCCCAGGGACGAGCCTGGCCGTCGGCCTGACCCCGTCGAGTCCGACCGCTTGCGCCAAGTGCAGCGACGATGAGAGACGAATCAAGCATGCAAATCACCACGACGATTTCGTGATACCGGGCAGCTCGCCCTTGTGCGCCATCTCGCGCAGACAGATGCGACACAGACCGAACTTGCGGTAGACCGCCTTGGGCCGGCCGCATTTCTGGCATCGGGTGTAGGCGCGTACGCCGAACTTCGGCTTGCGAGCCTGCTTTACTCTGAGCGCTGTCTTGGCCATGGTCCTCCTCCTTCTCAGTTCGCCCGGAACGGGAAGCCCAAATGACGCAGCAGCGCCCGGCCCTCGTCGTCGTTGGTCGCGGTGGTGACGAAGGTGATGTCCATGCCGCGGGTCCGGTCGATCTTGTCTTGGTTGATCTCGTGGAACATGACCTGCTCGGTGAGACCAAAGGTGTAGTTGCCTTTGCCGTCGAACTGCTTGGGCGACAGGCCGCGGAAGTCACGGATGCGTGGCAGCGCGAGTGTCAGCAGGCGATCGGCGAATTCCCACATCCGCGTGCCTCGCAGGGTGACATGCGCCCCGATTGTCATGCCCTCCCGCAGCTTGAACTGGGCAATGGACTTGCGGGCCTTGGTGACGACGGGCTTCTGCCCGGTGATCGTTGCTAGATCGCGAATCGCGCCTTCGATCAGCTTGGAGTCGCGAGCCGCCTCCCCGACGCCCATGTTCACCACGATCTTGACAAGAGTCGGAGTCTGCATCACGTTCGCGATCTTGAACTCTTCCCGCAGGGCGGGGACGATCTCTTCCCGATAGCGCTGCTGGAGCCTGGGAAGGTTGTGCCCCGAGCCCGTGTTTGGGCGCTCAGTGGTCGGGGTCGTCATCAGATTTCCTCTCCGGTGACCCGAGCGATCCGTACGCTGCGGGTCGACTTGTACTCGGAGCCGTCGGGGCGCCGTTTCGTCACCTCGACCCGGTCGTAGCCGATCCGCGTGACGACTTCCTCACCTTCAGAGTTCTTGACGACCAACTGCACGTTGGAAGCGTCGATCGGCGCCTCCGAGGAGACGATGCCGCCCTTTGTGGTCTGCCTCGCCTGCGGCTGCGCGGAGGTATCGCGGAGATGCCGCTTGACGATGTTCACGCCAGCGACGGTCAACCGATTGCGCTCGGGGTATACCGCGATCACCTCACCAACCAACCCACGATCCTTGCCGTTGATCACCTTGACGCGGTCGCCTTTGCGGATCTGCAGTTTGGCTTGGCTCTTCTTGGCAGTGTTCTTTTCGGGCATAGTTCAGATCACCTCCGGTGCGAGCGAGATGATGCGCATGAAGCGCTTCTCGCGCAGCTCCCGGCCAACAGGGCCGAAGATACGAGTGCCGCGAGGTTCGCCGTCGGGCCTCAAGATCACCGCGGCGTTCTCGTCGAATTTGATGTACGAGCCGTCTGCACGGCGGCGCTCCTTCGCGGTCCGTACCACCACCGCCTTGACGATCTCACCCTTCTTGACGTTTCCGCCTGGGATGGCGTCCTTGACGGTTGCGACGATGATGTCGCCGATGCCCGCGTATCGGCGACCTGATCCACCGAGCACCCGGATGCACAAAATTTCCTTGGCACCGGTGTTGTCGGCGACCTTGAGCCGCGACTCCTGCTGGATCATCTCTGCTCTTTCTCTCTCAAACCTGTGTTACTTGGCCTTCTCGAGGATCTCGACGACGCGCCAGCGCTTGGTAGCGCTCAGTGGTCGGGTCTCCATGACGCGTACCCGGTCGCCAAGGGCGGCACTGTTCTCTTCGTCATGAGCCTTGAGCCGGCTGGTCTGACGTACCACCTTGCCGTAGAGGCGGTGCTTCACGCGGTCCTCGACCGCGACGACAACCGTCTTGTCCATCTTGTCGCTGATCACGTAGCCCTCGCGGACCTTGCGTCGCCCCCGCTCATCGATATGCCCTGAGCTTGTCGAAGCGCCCTGAGCACGCTTGCGGTCTTCGACAGGCTCAGACCCCATATCCTTCACCTTCTCGGTCATTCCTTAACCTCCTCCGCATCCGGATCATCGATGATGCCGAGCTCACGCTCGGTTATCACCGTGTAGATCCGCGCGATGTCTTTGCGTACGGCGCGCAGCCGCCCGTGCGACTCGAGCTGACCAGTCGCCGATTGAAACCGGAGCGTGAACAGCTCCTCCTTCAGCTCGGTCACCTTGGTGTCCAGCTCGCCGCGAGTCAGCCCACGCAGCTCCGCCGCAGTGGTTGCCTTCGCCATCAGATCTCACCCGCCTCGCGCTTGATGAAACGCGCCTTCATGGGCAGCTTGTGGATCGCAAGGCGCATCGCCTCGCGGGCCACATCCTCGTTGACTCCGGAAAGCTCGAACATCACCCGGCCGGGCTTGACGTTGGCGATCCACCACTCAGGCGAGCCCTTTCCCGAACCCATTCGGGTCTCCGCCGGCTTCTTCGTCAGCGGACGGTCTGGATAGACGTTGATCCAAACCTTGCCGCCACGCTTGATGTGGCGAGTCATGGCGATACGGGCGGACTCGATCTGGCGGTTGGTGAGGTAGCCCCCCTCCAGCGCCTGGATGCCGTACTCGCCGAAGGCAAGCTTCGTGCCGCCCTTCGCCGCACCGGTCCGCTTGGGGTGGTGCTGCTTACGGAACTTGATCTTGCGAGGGACCAACACGGCTCAGCCCTCCTGTCCTGACGCCTCGGCCGGCACAGTTGCTGCAGCGCCAACCTCGCCCGGTGCGGACTCCGGTACGCCTTCGGGACGAGTCAATTCGGGCGCAATTTCGGCGGGAGCAGATTCCCGAGCGAGAACTTCCGGCGCGCCTTCGGCGCGAGTAGATTCCGGCGCGCCTTCGGCGCGAGTAGATTCCGGCGCGCCTTCGGCGCGACGCCGGCCACCACGGTCGGGACGCTCGCCACGGGCCGGCCGCTCCCCACGACCGGGACGACCTGGTCTGCTACGGCCGCCAGCGGCGTTGCGCGCCGCCTTCTGAGCCGCCCGCTCCGCGCGAGTGCCGGAAACGTCGCCCTTGTAGATCCAAACCTTGACTCCGATCCGACCGAAGGTCGTCTTGGCCTCGTGGAAGCCGTAGTCGATGTCTGCCCGGAGGGTGTGCAGCGGCACCTGACCCTCGCGGTAGAACTCCGAGCGGCTCATCTCAGCACCGCCCAAACGACCCGAGCACTGAATTCGGATCCCCAGCGCCCCGGAGCGCATCGCACTCTGCTGCGCCTTACGCATCGCACGCCGGAACTGCACTCTGGAAGCGAGCTGCTCGGCCACGCCCTGCGCGACCAGTTGCGCGTCGGTTTCGGGGTTCTTGACCTCGAGGATGTTCAGCTGGACCTGCTTGCCCGTGAGCTTCTCCAGCTCACTGCGGACGCGTTCGGCCTCGGCGCCATTACGACCGATCACGATGCCTGGGCGCGCGGTGAAGATATCCACCCGCACCCGGTCACGAGTGCGCTCGATCTCCACTGAGGAAATGCCGGCCCGCTCCAACCCCTTGGTCAACAACCGGCGGATCTTGACGTCCTCGCCGATGTAGTTCGAATAGAGCTTGTCTGCGTACCAACGACTCTTGTGATCAGTGGTGATGCCAAGCCGAAAACCGTGCGGATTGATCTTCTGACCCATGCTCACTTCTCCTTCGAGCGGGTGGTTGCCTGCCCGCGGGTTGCATGCTCAGTTCTGGGTTCGACGACAACGGTGATGTGACTGGAGCGCTTGAGGATGCGACCCCAACCGCCCCTGGCCCGCGGGCGGATCCGTCGGACAGTGACCCCCTGGTCCACGAACGCCTGCGACACGTAGAGGTCTGCTCGCTTCAGGTTGTCGGTCCGCTCCGCGTTGGAGGCAGCGCTGGCGATCACCTTGTAAACCGGCTCGCTCGCCGCCTGCGGCGCAAACTGACATGTGTTGAGGGCATCCTCGACGTCCATGCCGCGGACCATGTCCACGACGCGGCGAATTTTGGTCGGGGACATCCGCACCTGGCGCGCGATCGCGTACGAACCAGGACGGTCGCCGAGCAACGCCTGGCGGCGGCTGGGCCGTGAGTCCTTGCTCATCTGTTCAAATTCCTTCTCTATCGGACCCACCGCGCGTCAGCGCCGGCGAGACTTCCGGTCGTCCTTGACATGGCCACGGAAGGTGCGGGTCGGGGCAAACTCCCCCAACTTGTGACCCACCATCGAGTCGGTGATGAACACCGGCACATGCTTGCGCCCGTCGTGCACCGCGATCGTGTGTCCGATCATGTCCGGCACGATCATGGAGCGTCGTGACCAGGTCTTGATCACGTTCTTGGTCCCTCGTGTGTTCTGCACCTCGACCTTTCTGGCCAGGTGATCATCGACGAAGGGGCCCTTCTTCAGACTGCGTGGCATCTCTTCTGTGCTCCTGCTCAGCGCTTCTTGCCGGTCTTGCGGCGACGGATGATCAAGCGAGAACTCGCCTTGTTCTTGTCACGCGTCCGGCCCTCGGGTTGACCCCACGGCGAGACCGGGTGGCGTCCACCGGACGTCTTGCCCTCACCGCCACCGTGCGGATGGTCGATGGGGTTCATTGCGACCCCCCGGACGCTTGGCCGCTTTCCCTTCCAGCGGTTACGCCCGGCCTTGCCCCAGCTGATGTTGGACTGCTCGGCGTTGCCGACCTCGCCCACGGTGGCACGGCAGCGTACGTCGACCATCCGCATTTCGCCGGACGGCATCCGGAGCGTGGCGTTCTTGCCCTCGCGGGCGACCAGCTGAATGCTGGCGCCAGCAGAGCGGGCGAGCTTGGCGCCTCCACCAGGCCGGAGTTCAACTGCGTGAATCGTGGTACCTACCGGGATGTTGCGCAGCGGTAGGTTGTTGCCCGGTTTGATGTCGGCCCTCTCCCCAGCCTCGACCTCGCTACCTTGACGGAGGCCCTCCGGCGCGATGATGTATCGCTTCTCGCCGTCGGCGAAGTGCAAGAGCGCGATCCGCGCGGTGCGGTTCGGGTCGTACTCGATGTGCGCGACCTTGGCCGGTACGCCGTCCTTGTCGTAGCGCTTGAAGTCGATCAGCCGGTACGCCTGCTTGTGGCCACCACCGATATGCCGAGTGGTGATCTTGCCGGCGTTGTTCCGACCGCCTGTCTTGTGGGAGGGAACAACCAGCGCCTTCTCCGGGGTGGATCGGGTGAGCTCGACGAAGTCAGCGACGCTGCTGCCGCGGCGGCCTGGCGTCGTGGGCTTGTACTTACGGATAGCCATGTGATCTTTCCTTGTTTCGCTGCTGATCAGCTGCCCGGTGAGGAGAAGATGTCGATGCGTTCGCCTGCGGCAACGGTGACGATCGCACGCTTCGTATCAGGACGCTTGCCGTAGCCGTATCTGGTACGCCGCTTCTTGCCTGGCCGGTTCAGCGTGTTCACATCGGTGACCCGGACCTTGAAAACTGACTCCACAGCGATCTTGATCTCAGTCTTGTTCGCACCCGGGGTCACCAGGAATGTGTACTTGTTCTCATCCAGCAGCCCATAGCTCTTCTCGCTCACCACGGGTGCGATCAGGATGTCGCGAGGATCACGAATCTTGATGCCAGTCACTTCTCATCCTCCTCAGCGATCTCACTCTCGCTGGCGACCGCCTTCGCGGACTTCCCCACGGCCGGGCCAGTCACGAACGCTTGCAGCGCAGCTGAGGTAAAGACCACCTCGTCATTGACAAGTACGTCATAGGCGTTGAGCTGGTCGACGACGATCACGTGCACGCTCACCACGTTGCGCAGGCTCAGCCAGGCGAGATCCTCGTCCCGATGGATGACGACGAGCACCTTGTCTGAGCTGGTCACAGCGGCCAGCGCGGCGAGGGCGGCCTTGGTGGACGGCGCATCGCCGGATACCAGCTCCGAGACCACGAAGACACGGCCGTCGCGGGCCCGGTCGGAAAGTGCGCCGCGCAGCGCTGCGGTGATCATCTTCTTGGGCGTACGTTGCGCATAACTGCGTGGCTGCGGCCCGTGGATAATGCCACCGCCGACGTACTGCGGGGCACGTTTCGAGCCCTGACGGGCGCGGCCGGTGCCCTTCTGACGATGTGGTTTGGCACCACCGCCGCGCACCTCGCCACGGCTCTTGGTGGCATGAGTGCCCTGACGCGCTGCTGCCAGCTGAGCCGTGACGACCTGGTGGATCAGCGGGATATTCGCGGGCACGTCGAAGAGGTCGGCAGGCAGCTCGGCGGTACCGGACTTGACGCCCTTCACGTCGAGCACATCGACCGTACGGGTCTCGCTCATGCCTGCTCTCCCTTCTTGACAGCGCTCCGCAGGACGACCAAGCCGCCCTTGTTGCCCGGGATGGCGCCCTTGATCAAGATCAGGCCGCGCTCGGCGTCGACCGCATGCACGGTGAGGTTCTGCATGGTGACGCGCTCGACACCCATCCGCCCGGCCATCCGCAGCCCCTTGAAGACCCGGCCTGGAGTGGCGCAGCCGCCGATCGATCCCGGCGAGCGGTGCTTGCGGTGCACGCCATGCGAAGCACGAAGCCCGGCGAACCCATGCCGTTTCATGACACCGGCAGTGCCCTTGCCCTTGCTGACACCGGTCACGTCAATGACATCGCCTTCGGCGAAGGTGTCAGCGCTGAGCTCCTGACCGAGGCTGTACTCGCTGGCGTCGCTGGTCCGGATCTCGACCAGATGTTTGCGCGGCGTCACTCCGGCCTTCTCAAAGTGACCGGCGCTGGGCTTGGTGAGCTGCTTGGGCTTGACGGCGCCGAAGCCGAGCTGGACGGCTGAGTAGCCGTCAACCTCAGGCGTTCGGACCTGGGTCACGACACACGGACCTGCCTGGACAACGGTCACCGGGACAATGCGGTTGTTGGCATCCCACAGCTGGGTCATGCCGAGCTTGGTGCCCAGCAGGCCCTTGAGTGTGCGTTCTGTCTTGGTGGCGCTCATCGTTGATCGTTCCTCAGAGCTTGATCTCGATGTCGACACCAGCCGGCAGGTCGAGCCGCATCAAAGAGTCGACGGTCTTGGGAGTCGGGTCGATGATGTCGATGAGACGCTTGTGCGTCCGCATCTCGAAGTGCTCCCGGCTGTCCTTGTACTTATGCGGGGAGCGGATGACACAAAACACGTTCTTTTCCGTAGGCAGTGGCACCGGCCCGGCGACCTTCGCGCCTGTACGAGTAACCGTGTCGACGATCTTGCGCGCCGACGAGTCGATGACCTCGTGGTCGTAGGCCTTGAGCCTGATGCGGATCTTTTGTCCCGCCACCGTTCGTCCTTCTTCTCGTCCTTGAGCCGCAGGCAGCTGAGCTGCCACCCACGGGCTCCCGGCATGGTGTTCTGCTGTCTTGTGGTACGGGCTGGGTCCCCCCGCCCGTTGTTGCTTGCTCACGGGTCGCAACCCGCTCGCTCCGACCCCCGTGGTCGGGCGTGTCGGCCAGCGTTCGGCGCACCACACCCGTCACTTACGTGCTGAGGAGGTGGCCCGGCCCTGGACCGGGCGTCCAGGCAACCGAGCAATTCAAGGGTCTCGCGGTTCGGCGACCTCGCAATCAGGCCCGAAAATCAGGCCCGACCGGCACGGCTCACCCCGGCAACCCCGTCGGAGCAACCTGACGATTCTGTCAGAGACCCTTGGCTAGATCAAATCTGGCCCTTCGCTAGATCAAATCTGAAGTGCCTCGTCCTGAACGGCTACTGCTCGGGCGGGTGTTGCTGAGGCGGATATTGCTGGCCCGGGTACTGCTGAGGCGGGTACTGCTGGCCCGGGTACTGCTGAGGTGGATACGGCTGGCCCGGCTGCTGGGGTGGGTACCCCTGGCCAGGCGGCGGCTGTTGAGGCGGATAGGGCTGGGCTGGATATCCGGCGGGTGGCTGCTGCGGCGGGCCAGGGGGGTACATCGGTCCTGGTGAGACGGCTGCCGGCTGCTTCTTGCCCAGCGCCAACCCAAGAATTCCGGCCAAGAGCAACACGCTGCCGACGATCAGGCAGCTGATCGCTGCGGTTCTCAGGGCGTTCGCGATCGCGCTCAGATCCCCGAGGCCGGGCAGGTTGACGACCACCACCTGGCTCGGGTTGCTCGTGTTGTAGTAGGTCGACACAGTGTCGCCAACCTGCGGCGGCTGGCCGCCGGCGAAGGCGCCCTGGCCGGTCTGCTGCTTGCCCTGACTGTCGGTGTAGTTCACCGTGACGACTATCGGGTTGCTCTGACTGACAGACTGCACCGTTCCCTCGACCGGGCCGTCATAGCCTGAGTTGGTCAGCTCCTCCTGAAATGCGGCTTGCCCCTTGTTGGCCAGCACGGAGCCGGCAGCTAGCCCACCACCGGTCAGCAGGAGCAAGATCCCGAGCACGATCCCAACAATCTTCAGGGCCTTCATTGGGTTCTCCTTCGTGAATTCGAGACGCCGACCACGCTACCGCCGTTGCCAACTCCGGCTGCAGAAACCAACGCCCACGCAGGATGTGATCTTTACGACGCGTGGCGCAACTGCCAGATCACAGAACGGCCGAAGGACCAGCACAGTAGGGCAAGCGCAGCCAGCAGGAACGATGTTGGCACCCAGTGCTCGCCCTGCGTCAGTCCGAATGCCAATGCCGCAAGCAGGGCGACTGCCTGTGCCACTGCGATCACCTTCCCTGAGGACCGGTACGGCAGCGGCGTGCGCAGGGCGGGCACCACGACGGACGTAGCGACATAGCCGTATCGCATCGCAGCGATCGCCAATACCCACCAGCCGGCGATCCCGAGGGCAGCAACGGCAACGCTCAGCACCACAAGCATCGCCGCGTCAGTCTCTACGTCGAATCTGGCTCCGAATGGGCTGGCCTCTCCCCTCGCCCGCGCGACCCGGCCGTCCACACCGTCGAGCATCAGGCACAGGGTGCCCATGATGATCATGACCAGCAGTCCATGCCTCTCGAGGCCGCCGGCCAAGGCCTGAAGCGCGAGGCCCGCCAGAAAACAGACGCCCAGCCCTCGTACCAGCGTCACCACATCTGCGATACCGAACGTTCTGGCGCGGGAATGCCTCGCGACCAAGGTGGCCAGCACCAGGAAGCAGAATGTCGCAGTGGATGCGGACAGCCAGCTGAGCTGCCAACCCAACAGCACGGCGCCGACCACAATTGGCCCACATGCTGCTAGCAGCCAGTACTCCGAAGTGCCTCGCCTGCTGGTCCGAAGCAGCGGCGTCACCAACGTCTTCATCACCCACTCAGACGACCCATAAGCCCGACGGGTTCAGCTTCTCAGTCCAAACCGATGGTGGTCGGGAACGTTCTCGGCGATGCGCCATCATCGATCTCGACGTTTTGCGACCACTAGGCTCCCAGGGGTGAGAAACGGGCTGCGATGAAGACCCGGGCCGGAGTTGCCGCTGGACATCCATCGACCGCTCAGGCAGGGGCTGACATACTCTCCCACGGCGGCAGCGCGGTCGATGCCGCGGTGGCGATGATGCTGGTCAGCTGTGCGGCGGAGACGATCTTCACCGGACTCGGCGGCGGTGGTTTCGCGACGGTCTACGATGCCGCGACCACCCAAGTGCGTTGCTTGGACTTCTTCGTCGGCGTTCCTGGCCTCGGCGGCAAGCGGCCAAGCAACCCCACGTCGATCGAAGTGATCTTCATCGGCCAGCACGTGCCGTACGAGATCGGACCCGCAACGGTTGCCGTGCCGGGGATTCCCGCCGGCGCGCACTATCTGTGGCAGAGGTGGGGCCGGCTGTCCTGGGCCACGGTCACCGCACCAGGGCGGGAGGCGTCTTACGGCACCCCTTTCCCGGCGATGCATGCCACGGTGCTCCCGCGGGTCGCTGCCGCGATGTGTGTCGGGGAGGGTGTTGAGGTCTACCAGCGTTCGGACGGCTCCTACCTGGAAGCAGGTGACCCGTTGCGTCATCCTGATCATCACCGAGCGTACGAGCTCATGCTGCGAGATCCACACGCGTTCTATCACGGTGCGTACGCCGACGCACTGGTCGTCGCCCTCTCCAACGGAGGCGCCCTGAGCCAGGAGGACCTCGACGCGTATCACGTGATTGAGTCGATTCCGCGATCAGTTCGGGTGAACGACTTCACTGTGCATGCTCGGGGTAATGATCTTGATGATCTGCTCGGGACGATGGAACGGGTGGCGCCGGTGGTGCACGGGGATCCGACGACGGATGCCAGCGCGGCGGCAGCGCTGATCGATGCTCTGCGAGCACCGACCAAGCGGGCGGAGACGACCAACATCGTTGCCGTCGACGAGCAGGGCGACGGCTGCGCGATCACCACCAGCCTCGGCCTCGGCTCCGGAGTCTGGGTGCCTGGCTACGGCGTCCACCTCAATTCGATGTTGGGTGAAGGAGAGCTGGTTCGTGGGCTGGCGCACCCTGGCGTTCGAATGGGCTCGATGATGTCACCCCTGATCGCGCTGGATGATCATGGACGGCTGGCCGCCATCGCGGGCGCAGCGGGCGGAAGCCGAATCCGTCCGGCTCTGGTGCAGGTGGTGCTGCGGATGCTGCGGGGCGCGGCGCCGCAGGAAGCGATCGATGCGCCTCGGCTCGCTGCGCTGCCGGATCTGGTAAGGCTGGAGCCGGGCTTCTTCTCCCATGTGGTCCGCTCATTGGAGGCGGACGGCTACAAGACGGCGATCGCTGACCACCGAGACCCTTACTTCGGGGGCGTATCGGCACTCGGTCCGCTTGGTGGAGGGGCCGATCCGCGCCGTAGCGGCTTCGTGATCATGCTGTAACGATTGCTCCGCTCCCCCGCATGATCACTCTCGCAACGCCCGCGGCTGTCGCCCTCAGGCGCATCTGGACCAGCAGCGTCGATTAGGGTCGAGCGGTGACCATCCCCTCCTCGACATACCGCCTGCAGGTCAATCGCAGGTTTACTTTGGACGATGCCGCACGGGTCGTCGGCTACCTCAGTGAGCTGGGCGTCGGGGCGGTTTACCTGTCACCGATACTGCAGTCGACGATCGGTTCTGATCATGGATACGACACAACTGATGTCTCCCGTGTCGATCAGGACCGGGGTGGGACGGAGGCGCTGGAACGGCTCATGACCAGTGCGCGCCAAGCCGGGCTCGGCGTGATCATCGACATCGTGCCGAACCATCTGGGCATTGCGCATCCGATCGAGAATCCAGCATGGTGGGACGTCCTGCGACTTGGTAAGGACTCCCCGTACGCCTCGTGGTTCGACATCGACTGGAGCAGAGGCCGGATCGTGGTCCCCGTCCTGGGCGATGATGCAAGTTTGACCGTGGTGGATGGCGAGCTGCGCTACTTCGAGCACCGTTTTCCGCTTGCTCCGGGGAGCTGGTCAGAGGGCGACGATGCCGCGGCCGTGCATGACCGGCAGCATTACCAACTGATCCATCACTCACGCGGCAACAGCGAGCTCAACTATCGCCGATTCTTTGCCATCACCACACTCGCCGGCGTACGAGTCGAGGATCCCGAGGTCTTTTCGGGTACCCACGCACTCATCCGAGCTTGGTGCGAGGCAGGTGTGGCCGGGCTGCGTATCGACCACCCCGACGGCCTGCGCGATCCGCTCGGCTATCTGCACGAGCTGCAATCGTTTGCCTCGGAGCAATGGATCACCGTTGAGAAGATCCTCGAGCCGGGTGAGGAACTGCCGGGGACGTGGCCGGTTGCCGGTACCACCGGGTACGACGCGATGCGTGAGGTGAATGGAGCCTTCATTGATCATGATCATGAGGCAGAGTTCACGGCCCTCTATGTGCGTCTGACGGGGGACGAGCGGACCATCACTGATCACATCGAGGCTGGCAAGCGTTTGGCAGTGAACACCCTGCTGCCTGCCGAGGTGCGACGGATGGCCGCGTTGGCTCCTGAGATTCCTAACGCGGAACCGGCGCTTGCCGAGGTGGCGATTGCCTTCGAGGTCTACCGCTCATACCTGCCGGAGGGCGTTGCTGATCTTGATCATGCGCTCGCGACGGCCGCCAAGCGGCGGCCGGACCTCACCAGCACCATTGATCAACTCAGTCGTCGCCTCCATGATCATTGTGACGACCTGGCGCTACGCATGCAGCAGCTGAGCGGCGCAGCGATGGCCAAGGGCGTCGAAGACACCGCGTACTACCGGTATTCGCGATTCATCGCGCTCAACGAAGTGGGCGGCAATCCGGGTCACTTCGGCATCTCGCTGCAGGATTTTCACGCATTGCAGGTATCGAGGTTGAGCCTTCAGCCCGCGTCTATGACAAGTCTTTCAACCCACGACACCAAGCGCGGTGAGGATGTGCGTGCCCGGCTGGCGGTGCTTTCGGAGATTCCCGACGCCTGGGCGGGCTTCGCGGAGCTGTTCTTGAGCATCACCACAATCCCGAACCGCCTGTTCGGGTACTTCCTCGCGCAGACGCTCGTCGGCACTGGGCCGATCGAGCCCGCCCGAATGCACGCGTACGCCGAAAAGGCGATGCGTGAGGCAAGCGATGGCACAACATGGACCGCGCAGAACGTCTCGTACGAAACCGCGGTGCACGAGGCCGTCGATACCGCGTATGACGATCCGCGGCTACGCGCTGCATGGGATCAGCTCGACGGACTCATCACTGTCCCCGGCTGGTCAAACTCGCTTGGCCAGAAGCTCGTTCAGCTGACGATGCCGGGCGTGCCGGATGTCTACCAGGGCACCGAGCTCTGGGATGACTCGCTGGTAGATCCAGACAACCGACGGCCGGTCGACTTTGCCGAGCGCATTCGGCTGCTCGAATCCCTTGACAATGCGCCACCCGGTATTGACGAGACCGGCGCGGCCAAACTCTGGCTCACGCGGCAGGCCTTGCGGCTGCGTCGAGACCGGCCCGACTGGTTCAGGGGCTACCGGGCAGTCGAGGCTAGCGGCCCGGCACGAGATCACCTGATCGGGTTCGACCGCGGCGGTGCTATCACACTAGCCACTCGACTGCCCATCGCACTCGTTGCCGCAGGGGGGTGGCGTCAGACCACCGTTGACATCTCGGCACCACACATCGACGTACTAACTGGTCGGCGCTGGAACGGAACCGTTGCTCTCGAAGATCTGCTGGCCACGTACCCGGTGGCACTGCTAGCGGCAGGGTGATCAGGGGCGCTTTCCCCAACTCCCGCGATCATCGTGTGAGGAGAGCTACCCCGGACTTCTGCTGAAGTCCGGGGTAGCTCTCGATCAAGGATCAGAAGCCTGTGACGACTATTTGATGATCTTCGTCACGCGGCCGGCGCCAACCGTACGGCCTCCCTCACGGATAGCGAACTTCAGCTCCTCCTCCATGGCGATCGGCTGGATGAGCTGCACAGACATGTCCGTGTTATCACCGGGCATGACCATGTCAGTGCCTTCCGGAAGGTTCACGACACCTGTCACGTCAGTCGTACGGAAGTAGAACTGCGGACGGTAGTTGTTGAAGAACGGCGTGTGGCGGCCGCCCTCCTCCTTCGAGAGGATGTAGACCCGAGCCTCGAAGTCGGTGTGCGGAGTCGTGGTGCCTGGCTTGATCACGACCATGCCCCGCTCGACGTCCTCGCGCTTGGTACCGCGCAGCAGCAGGCCGACGTTCTCGCCCGCCTGACCCTCGTCAAGCAGCTTGCGGAACATCTCCACGCCGGTGACAGTGGTGGTCTGCTTTGCGTCGCGGATGCCGATGATGTCCACGGTCTCCATGACCTTGATCACGCCGCGCTCAATACGCCCGGTGACGACGGTGCCGCGGCCAGTGATGGTGAAGACATCCTCGACTGGCATCAGGAATGGCTTGTCGACCTCGCGGATCGGCTGCGGAATGTAGTTGTCCACCGCATCCATCAGCTCCATGACGGACTCACTCCACTTGTCGTCACCGTTCAGCGCCGGCAACGCTGCGACCCTGATGACCGGGAGGTCGTCGCCCGGGAACTCGTACTCCGTGAGCAACTCGCGAACCTCGAGCTCGACAAGCTCCAAGATCTCGTCGTCGTCAACCATGTCGCACTTGTTCAGCGCAACCACGACCGCAGGGACGCCGACCTGACGGGCCAGCAGGACATGCTCGCGGGTTTGCGGCATGGGGCCATCAGTTGCGGCGACAACCAGGATGGCACCGTCCATCTGCGCCGCGCCGGTGATCATGTTCTTGATGTAGTCAGCGTGGCCGGGGCAGTCAACGTGTGCGTAGTGCCGCTTCTCGGTCTGGTACTCCACATGCGCGATCGAGATTGTGATACCACGCTGACGCTCTTCCGGCGCCTTATCGATCTGCTCAAACGCCGACACCTGGTTCAGGGTCGGAAACTTCTCGTGCAGCACCTTGGTAATCGCCGCGGTCAAGGTGGTCTTTCCGTGGTCGATGTGCCCGATGGTGCCAATGTTGACGTGCGGCTTTGTCCGCTCGAACTTCGCCTTTGCCACTGAGGCTCCTCCTGGATGTTGCCACGCTGGTCGCGGGGCGTTTCTTGGGTTACTAGCCAACTGGCCGATTTGACCCGGCCTAAGTTTTGTGGACGATTCCGCTCAGGTCAAACGGGATCGTCACGCTCAATGCTCTTCGTTGCCTTAACTTTGTCGTCGTTACCATGCTCGCTTCGATCATTCCCCCCGTGCCTTCTGGATGATCTCCTCGGCAATGCTCTTCGGGGTCTCGGCATAGGAGTGGAACTCCATCGAGTACGAGGCCTGACCCGAGGTCTTGGACCGTAGGTCGCCGACGTAGCCGAACATCTCCGAGAGCGGTACGAGCGCCTGCACGACCTTGTTGCCATGCAGGTCGTTCATCGCCTGAATATGGCCACGCCGTGCGTTGAGGTCACCGATCACCGTGCCGAGGTAAGCCTCCGGAGTGGTCACCTCAACTGCCATCACCGGCTCCAGCAGCGCGGGATCGGCGCGGCGGGCCGCCTCCTTGAACACCATCGAACCGGCGATCCGGAAGGCGAGCTCGGAGGAGTCGACATCGTGATACGCGCCGTCGATCAGCGTGACCTTCACATCGTCCACCGGATAGCCGGCCAACACACCGAATTGCATGGCGTCCTGGATGCCCTCGTCGACGGCCGGGATGTACTCCCTGGGGATGCGGCCGCCAGTGATCTGATTGACAAACTCATAACCAGTGCCCGCCGGCTGTGGCTCCACATTGATGATCACACGACCGTATTGGCCTGAGCCGCCCGACTGCTTCTTATGGGTGTACTCAACCTTGACCACCGGCCGCCGCAGCGTCTCGCGATAAGCGACTTGAGGCTTGCCAATGTTGGCCCCGACCCTGAACTCCCGCTTCATTCGATCGATCAAGATCTCCAGATGCAGCTCACCCATCCCGGCGATGATTGTCTGACCAGTCTCGTCGTCGGTGTGAACCCGGAAGGTGGGATCCTCTTCAGCCAGTCGCTGAATTGCCATTCCCAGCTTTTCCTGATCGGACTTGGTCTTCGGCTCGATGGCCTGCTCGATCACCGGTGCGGGGAAGTCCATCGACTCCAGTTGCGCCGGATGGGCGATGTCGCACAACGTCTCACCAGTGGTGGTGTCTTTGAGGCCCATGACCGCAACGATCTGGCCGGCGCCGACCGATGCGATCTCTTGCCGCTTGTTCGCGTGCATCTGGTAGATCTTCCCGATCCGTTCCTTACGTCCCTTGGTCGCGTTCAGCACAGTCGAGCCGGCCTCGAGCCTGCCGGAGTAGACACGGATATAGGTCAGCCGGCCCAGATGAGGATCAGCCGCGATCTTGTAGGCCAAAGCCGCGAAAGGATCTGTGTCGGTCGGGTGCCGCTCGATCGTGACCGACTCGTCGCCGGGCTTGAACCCAATGATGGCGGGAACATCCAGCGGCGACGGCAGGTAGGTGATGACAGCGTCCAGCAACGGCTGCACACCTTTGTTCTTGAAGGCGCTCCCGCAAAGTACTGCGGTGATCTTGGAGGCGAGCACCGCGCGACGGATCGAGTCCTGCAGCAGCTCCGGAGTGATCGACTCCTCGTCGGTCAGGAAGGCCTCCATCAGGTGATCGTCGTGATCAGCTACCAGCTCGATCAGCGCATGGCGAGCTTCCTGCGCTTGATCAGCAAGTTCAGCGGGAAGCTCCTCAACTGTGTAATCGTCACCGATCTTTGTCTCACCGCGCCATGTTAAGGCGCGCATCTTGATCAGGTCGATGACGCCGATGAAGCTCGCTTCGGAGCCAATCGGCAGCTGCACCACAGCGGGAATGGCACTGAGCCGATTCTTGATCGTCTCTACGCAGTGCTCGAAGCTGGCGCCCGTACGGTCGAGCTTGTTGACAAAGCAGATGCGCGGCACACGGTAGCGGTCAGCCTGCCGCCATACAGTCTGGGTTTGTGGCTCGACCCCAGCGACTCCGTCGAAGACGGCAACGGCTCCATCGAGCACGCGCAACGAACGTTCCACCTCGATGGTGAAGTCGACGTGCCCCGGAGTGTCGATGATGTTGATCTGATGATCTTTCCAATGGCACGTCGTAGCAGCGGAGGTGATGGTGATCCCCCGCTCCTGCTCCTGCTCCATCCAGTCCATGGTGGCGGCACCCTCGTGCACCTCACCGATCTTGTAGTTGATTCCGGTGTAGAAGAGGATGCGCTCGGTCGTCGTAGTCTTGCCCGCGTCGATGTGGGCCATGATCCCGATATTGCGGACCTTGGACAGGTCGGTCTTAATGTCGACAGCCATGTGAATCTCTCTGAATTGTCAGAACTGAGGTGGGCTCTAGCTCAACCGGGTTCTGACAAGTCGCTCAATTACCAGCGGTAGTGGGCGAAGGCCTTGTTCGCCTCAGCCATCTTGTGGGTGTCCTCGCGGCGCTTGACCGCGGCGCCGAGGCCGTTCGAGGCGTCGAGGATCTCGTTCATCAGCCGCTCGGCCATGGTCTTCTCGCGACGCTGCCGAGCGAAGCTCACCAGCCAGCGCATCGCCAACGTGGTCGCACGGGCAGGCTTGACCTCGACCGGTACCTGGTACGTCGCACCACCAACGCGGCGGCTCTTGACCTCCAGCGACGGCCGGACGTTGTCCAGGGCACGCTTCAGCGTCTGCACAGGATCGACGCCGGTCTTGGTCCGTGTCCCCTCCATCGCTGTGTAGACGATGTTCTGGGCGACCGTCTTCTTGCCGTTCCAGCAAGATCTTGCTGACGAGCTGACTGACCAGCGGCGACCCGTACACGGGGTCGGCGATCACCGGGCGCTTCGGGGCTGGGCCCTTGCGAGGCATTACTTCTCCTTCTTTGCGCCGTAACGGCTACGTGCCTGCTTGCGGTTCTTCACACCTTGGGTGTCCAGCGAGCCACGGATGATCTTGTACCGAACACCAGGCAGATCCTTCACCCGCCCCCCGCGGACCAGCACCATCGAGTGCTCCTGCAAGTTGTGCCCTACGCCTGGGATATACGCAGTGACCTCGACCCCAGAGGACAGCCGGACACGAGCGACCTTCCGCAGCGCCGAGTTCGGCTTCTTCGGCGTCGTCGTGTACACCCGAGTGCACACGCCGCGACGCTGAGGCGAACCCTTGAGCGCAGGCGTCTTGGTCTTGCTCACTTTGTCCTCGCGACCCTTGCGGATCAGCTGCTGAATTGTGGGCACCGCGTTGTATCTCTTTCTTTCGTGTTGAGTGGCTGCGACCCTTCGGAGCTTTCCGGCAGGTCAGCGTGCGAACACCGCCGGCACAAGACATTCGGGCACGCACAAAGTGTCGGGCACGCCCGAGCACAAGCGTCTAGGCTAGCTCGTCGCTTACCCCCGGGTCAAAAGAGAAACGTGCAACCCCCACTGGGTATTCCTGGCCCTCACTGGATATTCCTACTCCCGCGCGAAGAGCGGCCAGGAGAGCGCAGCCTGCCGCAGCGAGGGATCAAGATCGTCGCCTGCCTCCAGCAGTCGCGGTAGCAGTGCCCGCTCAGTCGTCGTGGCGCGGAAGGCCAACGAGATCGTCACATCATGATCAGGCCGGCGTACTACCTCGATGGAATCCCCGGCTCTGATCGCGCCGGGTGTGGTCACGCTCAGGTAAGCCCCGGGCCGTCCGGCCGCGGTGAACATCCTCGCCCAGCCCTTCTGCCCCATCCAGCCGCGGAACGTAGAGCACGGAATGCGTGGGGTTGTCACCTGAAGGACCACCTCACCGCCCACGCGCCAACGCTCACCCAGCCGAGCCTCGTTAACCTCGAGTCCGACCGTGGTGAGGTTCTCGCCGAAGAAACCGTTGGGTAGCTGGCGCCCAAGCCGGCGCTCCCACTCGTCGAGGTCCTCCCGCTGAAACGCGTAGACGGCCTGCCCATCGCCGCCGTGATGCTTTCCGTCGCCGATGAAGTCCCCGACCAGCCCGCTGCCTAGACCACTCGTCTTCGGCCCGGGTGCCCGCACCTCGACCGGTCCGTCGGTGGGCTGCTTCCCAATGCCCGTCCAGCCCGAATCCTTGTGTGGATTGGGTCTCGGGTGGCCGAGGTTGACTGAGTCGAGTCTTGCCACCGTGTCAGGCTACGTCTTCGCTCGGAGGAAGGCCGTGACGTCCCGAGCGAACTCCGGAGCGGTGAGGACTGAATGTCCACGGTTCGGGTACATGATCAGCTTGCCGTGCGGCAGCCGAAATGCCGTCTCCGCGAACATCTCCGGAGTCCAGAAGTAGTCCTGCGCACCGCAGATCACCAGCGTCTCGGTCTGGATATCGCCCAGCCGATCGCGAACGTCGAAGGCATCCTCAGCGCGCAGCATGGCGATGGCGTCTGTTGGATTCTCGATGGTGATGCGCTTAGCGGCGACCCATGCGAGCGGAGTGAGCGCGGTTCGAACCCAACGGAAGCGAGCCAAGCCGCCGATCCCGTCCACGATCGCCTCGGCCGAATATCGACCGGTCGCCTCGATGGCATCCAGCATTTCCAGTTGCGAGCTCTTGGCAAGCGGACCGAGCGTGTACGCGGCGCTGGCAACCACTGCCCTGCGCACCACATCGGGCCGATCCGCGATCAGCTGAAGGGTCAAGGATCCGCCGGTGCTATGACCTAGCACGTCCACCGGCTCGCCGAAGTGGTCACGAATGGCCTCAGCATGCCGCTCGGCGACCTCGGCGAACGTCGTCTCGGCGGCCATACCCGGCCAGCGATTGGTGAAAAAAACCTCGAAGCCGGCACGGGCCAGCGGGTTCACCGTTCGCAGGGTGAAGGTTCGCTCCAGGCCCGGCTTCGGGTTTCGGTGGTTGGGCGTGGATCCGCACAGATAGATCAGCGGCTCGCCAGAACCCACCGCGAGGTACGGTATCCCGCCGCTGAAGGTTCCCTCCCGTACCGCGATCTTGGCCACGGGCTCATTCTGCTCCGCGACATCTGACAAGCCGGCAATCGAGCGCTGTGGATGTGCTGTGAGCATCTGTGCGTGCCGTATGAATGAGCGAATTCGGTCGGGGCGAGCCAGATCGCCGCTTTAGCCTTGGACGCAGATCACTAGCCGCCAAAGCGAATTCCGATTGAGGAAAGAGTTGATCATGATGCGTGTCAACCACCGCGAAACGGATCTGGAGAACCATGATCGTGGCCTGGATTACGACCTCCCACGGCTGCTGCAGCGGCGAGGCATGCTCAAACTGGTTGCCGGGGTTGGGCTGGCGGGCGCCGGCCTGATCACCCTCGGGGCATGTGGGAGCGTCACAACCTCGGGAGAGGCAAGCTCGCCATCCGGTAGCCGCCCAGCCGGCCCGCCCGATGGTGGCCCAGGTGGCGGTGCGCCGGAGAGCACGCAGACCACCGACACCGCGAACGGCGAACTTCCCGAGGAGACCGGCGGACCGTTTCCGGGTGATGGTTCCAATGGTGCAAACGTGCTGAATCAGAGCGGCATCGTACGCCGCGACATCACTTCGAGCTTCGGACCGAGCACCACCAAGGCCGAGGGGGTGCCGCTCAGCATCACGATGACCATCAACGACTACGCCAACAACAAAGCACCTCTGGCTGGTGGCGCGGTCTACGTGTGGCATTGCGACCGGGAAGGCAGATACTCGCTCTATTCACAGGGCGTTACCGGGGAGAACTACCTGCGCGGCGTCCAGGAGACCGATGGTAAAGGACAGGTGAAGTTCACCACGATCTTTCCTGCCTGTTACTCGGGCCGTTGGCCACACATCCATTTCGAGGTGTACCCCAGCCTGGCCAAAGCCACGAACAGTGCGAACAAGATCGCTACATCGCAGATGGCCCTGCCTGAGGCCACCTGCAAGGCGGTCTATGCGACTAGCGGATATGAACAGAGCCTCAGCAACATGGGTCGCGTCAGCCTGGACAGTGACAACGTCTTCCGTGACGGATATGACCTGCAGATGCCTACGGTGACCGGCGATCCGTCCAGCGGATATCAACTCAGCTTCAGCTGCGCCGTCTGAGTCAAGTCTCGCGCGACCGCGGCGGTCTCAGTGCCCGCTGAATCGTCGGTATGTTCCGCTCAGAGAGTCTGCCCACTCGGTGGCTTGGCCCAGTCGTACGCGAATTCGATAGCTGAGCAGTCCATCGGCGACCGCGAAACGATGCTCGGCGATTCCCTGTGGTGTGCTCTTCTCCAAGATCAGTTCGTCGGCGTGCCAGCCGCCACGCGCCGGCTGCGGTGGATAGCCCTCGGAGTCAAAGAACCACCAAAGGATAGGGACCTGTGGAGCTAGAGCACTCCCGTCGGCCCTGTCGATCATGAAAACTCCGTGTCCGGAGAACTCCGCATGGTCGGCTCTCACCTGCCGGTAATCCTGCACCACGATCTGATCACTGACGTCGAGCTTGAAGACGATCATCGCTCGTGCCGTGGTCGCCGGACCGACGGGTGAAGCGGCCTGCTGCTCGACACCTGTCCAGTTGCCGAGCAGCGGAAGAAATAGTTCGCGCAGACCCACACCCCTTATCTTGAGCTGCTCGCCGCTAATCAGCTGAATAGACCTCGATGTCGGAAGCCTTCACGGCCGCCCACACCTCGCTGCCGGGCCGCAACTCCAAGTCGGCGACGGCTGAAGGTGTGATCTCAGCAAGAATGCTCGACCTACGGTCAGGAGCCTCAGCGATCTCCACCCGCACGCCTTCGCCATGCGGCTCGATCGCGGCGATGCGACCCGCCCAAAGGTTGCGGGGCGATCCATCAGGACGGTGTACGAAGAGCGACACAGCGGCCGGGCGGAAAGCAACATAGACATCGCCAAAGGCTGACTCCGCGAGTTCGACCGACCCCCCAGAAGGCAGCGCTACCCGATGACCTTGGCCGCGTCCAGCCAGCAAGTTGAGGCCGACGAGCCTGGCCACGTAGTCGGTACGCGGGCGGCGTGCCACCTCCCGCGGCGGGCCCTGCTGTACCACCCTGCCGTGCTCAATCACCACCAGCCGATCGGCGAGGACGGCGGCATCGATCGGGTCATGCGTCACGAGAAGCGTCGCGCCCGGGAAATCGCTCAAGTGTCGGCGCACCTCGGCGCGTACCAGCAGGCGTGTCTTGGCGTCTAACGCGGCCAGCGGCTCATCCAACAGGAGCAGCCGGGGCTCGGTCGCCAGGGCCCGGGCCAGGGCCACCCGCTGGGCCTGCCCTCCGGAGACGGCACGAGGCTTCGCTCCCGCCAGGTCGGCGATGCCGACTCGAGCGAGCCATGCCGCCGCGCGGCGGCGGGCCTCCGGCTTGTCAACTCCTCGTACCAGCGGCCCGAACGCGACATTGTCAAGCACGGTGAGATGCGGAAACAGCAGATAGTCCTGAAACACCACCCCTATTGGCCTCTCGTGCGGTGCTCGATGGACGCCAGACGCCGGATCGGCGACCACCAGCCCAGCGACCGTGATCTGTCCGGCCGTGATGCGAAGCAGTCCCGCTAGGGCGCGCAGGGCAGTGGACTTGCCGGCGCCGTTCGGGCCGAGCAGCGCGACCACCTCCCCGGCTCCAATCTGCAGCCCGAGGTCTAGGGTGAACACGCCGCGACGAACCCGGAGATCGGCGGACAGCTCGTCTACCACTGGCTCACCCAGCGATCCCGAAGCAGGACCAGTACGGCAACCGAGACCCCGAGGAGCAGCACCGAGAGCAGCAGTGCCGATCCAGGATCGGTCTCCAGCGCGAGATAGACCTCCAGCGGCATGGTGCGCGTTGTCCCGGGAAAGTTACCAGCGAATGTGATCGTTGCGCCGAACTCGCCGAGGGCCCGAGCCCAGGCGAGAACGGCTCCGGCTGCGATGCCGGGTGCTATGAGCGGCAGCGTAATGCGGCGAAAGACAATCGCAGGCCGCGCCCCGAGAGTCGATGCGGCCTCCTCGTAGCGGCGATCGGCCGCGCGCAGCGCACCCTCCACCGACAGCACCAGAAAGGGGAGCGCGACGAAGATCTGAGCCAGGATCACTGCGTACGGTGTGAAGGGAAATGCGAACCCGGTGAGCTGGTAAAGCGGCCGACCGAGCAGCCCCGAACGGCCCAGCACGGTGAACAGGGCGACGCCCCCGACGACGGGCGGCAGCACCAAGGGGATCGTAATCAGGGCGCGTAGCAGAGATGCTCCACGCAGGCCCGGCCGGGCCAGTACCCAGGCAAGTGGGACTCCAATGAGCACCACAACGATGGTGGAGACGGTCGCAGTGATCATGGACAGCTGCAGCGCCTGCAACGCGCCTTCGCTCGTCAACACAGATCCGGCGTCAGCCCACGGAGCCCGCATCACGAGCCCGACAAGCGGCAGTGTCAAGAACAGCAAAGCCACGGCGGCCGGCGCCGCGAGCAGCAACGGCACGCGGCTCTGCCAGGATTGCTCGGCGGCCCTGGTACCCCCGGCGTGCTCCCGCGCCGGCTTCACGCCGACTGGAGTCGGCTCGGAATCAGGACGTGGCAAAGCCTGCCTTGGCGAGAACTGCCTGACCCTCCGGTGAGAGGACGTAGTCCACGAAAGCCTTGGCTAACGCAGGATTCTTCGAGTCCTTCAAAGTGGCGATCGGATAGGTATTGACGGCCTGCTGGGCCTCGGCGAACTCAATCCCATCGACCTGGTCACCTGCCGCGATCACGTCGGTTTTGTAAACCAGCGCCGCGTCCACCTCGTCAGTTGCGACTTTCTGCACGGTCGCCTTCACGTCCTGCTCCAAGGTGTCGGGCTTCGGGACGATCTTCGCCGCGGCAAAGACCTTGACCGCCGCCGCACCACAGGGGACCTGGGGGGCGCACAGAGCAATCCTCTTGCGCTCGACCGCGAAGTCCTCGAGTCCGACGATCTTGTGCGGATTTCCCTCCAGTACCGCTATCTCGAGTGTGTTGGAAACGAAGTCGGTCGGTGTGTCCGCAGCCCCGGCTGCGGTTACCGTCTCCATGGTCGCCGGGCTAGCCGCCGCGAACACATCGGCCGGGGCGCCTTGCACGATCTGGGTGGCCAACGTCGCGCTTGACCCGAAACTGAAGGTGACGGTGCTACCGGCATTCTTAGCCTCGAAGTCCTTGCCGATCTGGGTAAGCGCCTCCGTCAGCGAGGCAGCCGCAAGGACGGTAATGGCTCCACCGCTGGCGGAACCCTCTGGACTGGGGGATGGAGCAGTCGCCTGAGGCTCTGCACCGCAGGCTGATAGCAGGAGGCCTAGGACTGCGGCAAGGGCGACTGACACCAGACGGTCAGCGGCTCTCGGTAGAGATGCTGCGTTCATAGATCTGCCGGGACCTCTACAACGACATGGGTGGATTTCACCGAGGCCACCGCGAGCACCCCGGGTTCGAGCTGGAGTTCGCTTGCCGCCTCAGCGGACATCAGCGACACAACCCGGAAAGGACCGCACTGCAAGTCGACCTGGGCCATTACGGAGTCCTTGATCACGCGGGTCACGAGACCGGTGAAGCGGTTTCGCGCGCTCTCGGCAACCGGCCTGCCCAGTTCTGGTGCTGTGGCAATCTCTTGCGCGTGGGCGGCAAGCTCCGCTCCGTCGATCGTGGTTGGACCGCTAGTGCTGCTGGCACGTAGCCGACCGGAGTCGAGCCAGCGGCGTACGGTGTCGTCTGACACCCCGAGCAACGAGGCAGCCTGGGCAATCCGATAGTGCGGCACGAAACACGAGTCTAGTCCGCTAATGCGGATACAGCGGCCCAGTTCACACGTGAACGCGGATCTGTTTCTGCCTCTTGCTCTTACCCCTCTCAGAACA
This sequence comes from uncultured Actinomycetota bacterium, assembly GCA_963840505.1. Classification (GTDB taxonomy): domain Bacteria; phylum Actinomycetota; class Actinomycetes; order Propionibacteriales; family Propionibacteriaceae; genus Microlunatus. The sequence goes on along the minus strand of CAWIZB010000014.1, from coordinate 182,214 downwards.
CTGCCCGACGACATTCGCCGAAAGGGAATGTCGGTGCTGGCTCTCGCGCCTCCAACGCCACAGACTTCGTTCTGTGATGTCTGCTCGGGGGAAAGTCATCGTGATCACCGGCGCGATGGCGACAGGAAAGTCAACGGTGGCTGATCTCCTGGCAATTCGGCTGCCCAAATCGGTTCACATCCACGGCGACATGTTCCGCAGGATGGTGGTGAGCGGTCGCGCCGATATGACGCCGAATCCGAGCCCCGATGCGATAGCCCAGCTCAATCTGCGCTACGACCTGGCCGCGATGGCCGCCGACCGCTGCGCCGAGGATGGTTTCGATGCCATTGTTCAAGACGTGATCTTGGGCAAAGATCTGGCCGACTTCGTGAAGCGCATTGCCTCACCTGAGCGCTACCTGGTGGTGCTGTCGCCCCACGTGTCCGCCCTGGAGTGGCGCGAGGAGATGCGTAAGAAGGCCGCGCACCTCCATTTGTCGGCCGGAGCCCTCGATGAGGTGCTGCGCCGCGAGACAGCGCAGATCGGCTATTGGCTCGACAGCAGTACTCAAACCACCGAGGAGACGGTGGACGACATCCTCACCAATCTGCAACGAGCAGCGGTCTAGGGACTGAACTGCTCAACAGCGGTCAGGTGCCGCCGACCGGGCGCAGGCCGTCGCCCTCGCCCGTGACGCTGGCATGGGTCGCCGTCCCTAATCTGCCCGGCCCGCGCGACGCGCAGTGACTGTGGCTCCCACGATATTTCCCGATGCAGTGGGAAAGCCGCCTCGGGACGCCCGGGAATGGTGCGAGCGATCGTGAGGTAACTCGCCCGTGCGGGCGATCCCCACTCAGCGGCAGGAGAAACCCGATGTCCACCCACAGCGTCCAAGACACTCAAGCTCACCCAGGTGTTGATCGCGTTGACACTCAGGGCGTGATCATGAAGAACACTGAGACGACCACACCCGAGACACTAGGCAGCCCAGTCCCCTCACGTTCCCGGCGGGGTGTTGTAGCGGCGGCCGGACTCATTGTCTTCGCTACCGTCACGCTGAGCCCATGGCTACTCACGAGCGGCTCAGACACTCAGCGCCCAATCACGCCGACCCAGGCCGCAGCACCGCTGCAGCAAGCAGCGCCAGCTGCAGGTCAGGTCAACGCCGGCTCGAACGCGGGAAGCGTCAACCACGTGGCAGGTTACGCCCAGTTCTGCCAGAACAGCCTCAGCCTCTGCGCGCCGGCGGCGACGCGACACCGCCCAACCCCGGTTACGTCCAGTTCTGCTGGAACAGCCCGACCCTGTGCACAGTGTTGAAACCCAACTAACCTAACCACCGAGACCCGAGAGCTGGCCGCCGAGAAACCACGCCCGGTACGGGTCGGCATACCAGTCGACCCGCTGACGCCGAGCGATCGGAATGGCCTACTTTGGTTCTCTCTGGATGCGAGACACGATGTCCACTCACCTGTCCAAGGCGCCGCGGCTCACCCGTGTGTTGATCGCGTTGACGACGGTCCTCGGCCTGACCGCCTGCACGCCGGCGGCTCCGGGGTCCGAGCCGACCACGGATCGCAGCCCGGTGGCTATCGCTCCGGACTATGCCGCGCTCGAAACGGCCATCGAGACCAAGATCAAATCTGGCTCGGTGGGCTGGGACACGATCAATGCCGTCATGGTCAGTGTGGACGGCCAGACCGTGATCGCGCACTATCGCAATGGGCAACGACCAGATCAGGCGTTGCACGTCTGGTCAGTCACGAAGAGCGTCACCTCCGCGCTCATTGGAATTGCGATCTCTGACGGCATCATTGAAAGCCTTGACCAGACCTTGGCGGAGTTGCTGCCCAAGTACCAGCAGCACATGAAAGGCGCTGAGGGGAAGGTAACACTGCGCCAGCTGATGGACATGACTGCCGGCTTCCCTGGAGACGAGCCGGTGGAAAACATTTGGAAGGTGTTTAGCTATGGCGGCGACTCAGTGAAGATGATCTTGGCCGAGGGGCTCGCGAACGAGCCGGGCACCATCTACGAATACTCGAGCCGAAGCGCACACCTCGTCACCGCGGTCCTCGCCGAGGCACTCCGCCGGTCTGACGACGACGATCCCCGCACGGTGCTGGATTATGCCCGGGAGAAGATGTTCGGCCCTCTCGAGATCGACTCACGCCCGGCCTATGAGATGCGTGGTTACCTCCCCACGCCGCCGTCCTTCGACACCGTTGGGTTTGGATGGGCGACCGATGCAGCAGGACTGCATAGCGGCTGCTGCATGCTCCGACTGCGGCCGGCAGACATGGTCAAGGTCGGAGAGCTGTACCTGGAGGACGGGGTCTGGCAAGGCAAAAGAATCCTCCCGGCCGGCTGGGTCGAGACATCCACCACCCCGAGTTCGCTCAATCCCGAGTACGGGCTGATGTGGGTCCGGACGACCACCATCAACCAGACGACCGCCCACACGACATATGTGGCCCGCGGCTTTGATGGTCAGCTGATCGCCGTCGTACCGGGCCTACGCCTCGTCGTCGCGGTCGGCTCAGTGGCGACCAAGGACTACTCGATCCCGGGATCGGACGTTTCGTTCCTGTTGACCGACGTGATCCTCCCGGCTTTGGACCACAGGTGAGGAACCGGATCAGCGGCAGTGACCCGCACTGACAGCACGAGGGGCGGGCCCATCCCGGCCCCGCCCCTCGCACCTCGATCTCAGCGATAGTCGCCGAGATCAAACTCCTCCAGCGGCACCGCAGCGCCCGACCCCTGACCGAAGTCGTAATCGAACGAGTCGTACCCAACCATCGAGTACGCCTGGGCCTTGGCCTCCGGCGTCGGCTCCACCCGGATATTCCGGTACCGCTCCAGACCGGTACCTGCCGGGATCAGCTTGCCTAAGATCACGTTCTCCTTCAGACCCACCAGCGAATCAGACTTGGCGTGGATCGCCGCGTCTGTGAGCACCTTGGTGGTCTCCTGGAAAGACGCCGCCGACAGCCACGACTCGGTCGCCAGCGACGCCTTCGTGATACCCATCAGCACCGCACGGCCTGAGGCCGGGTTGCCGCCCTTAGCCACGACCTGCCGGTTCGCCGCCTCGTAGGAGAGCCGATCGACCAGGTCACCTGTGAGCAAGTCAGAGTCACCTGACTCGATGACGGTCACCCGACGCAACATTTGCCGGATGATGATCTCGATGTGCTTGTCGTGGATCGGGGCGCCTTGGGTTCGGTAGACCGACTGCACCTCGTCAACCAGGTGCTCCTGCACTCGGCGCACGCCAAGCACCCGCAACACGTCGTGCGGATCGGGCGTACCCGCGGTCAGCTGCTGACCCACCTCGACATGATCGCCGTCCTCGACCAGCAGCCGAGCCCGGCGGGACACCGAGAACTCCGCAGCATCGGAGCCGTCATCCGGAGTGATGATGATCTTCTTGAGCCGGTCGCTGTCCTCGATCTTCACCCGCCCGGAGGCTTCGGAGATCGGCGCCTTGCCCTTGGGCTGCCGGGCCTCGAAGAGCTCGACCACACGTGGCAGGCCCTGAGTGATGTCGTCACCAGCCACACCGCCGGTGTGGAAGGTCCGCATCGTCAGCTGGGTACCCGGCTCGCCAATGGACTGCGCTGCGACGATGCCAACGGCCTCGCCGACATCGACCAGCTTGCCGCTGGCCAGCGAACGGCCATAGCACATAGCACAGGTGCCACTCGCCGCCTCGCAGGTCAGGACGCTGCGTACTTTGACCGTGGTGATGCCGCTGTCGGTGAGGAGCCGGATGTTGACATCACCAAGATCAACCCCAGCCTTCAGCAACACCTCACCGTCCGGCGCGAGCACATCGGTGGCAAGCGTCCGCGCGTACACGGCGGTCTCCACGTGCTCGTCGAGGACAAGGTTGCCGTTGCCGTCGCCTGCACCGGAGGTGCCTTCAGCACGCGCGATCGTCCCCTCGCCGGGGGTGTGCGCAATAACCTTGGTCAGGCCGCGCTCAGTACCGCAGTCCTCCTCGCGGATGATCACATCCTGGCTGACATCGACCAACCGCCGGGTCAGGTAGCCCGAGTCGGCCGTGCGTAGCGCCGTGTCTGCCTGGCCCTTGCGCCCACCATGCGTAGAGATGAAGTACTCCAGCACCGACAGTCCTTCACGGAAGTTGGACTTGATCGGCCGCGCGATGATCTCACCCTTCGGGTTGACCACCAGACCACGCATCCCAGCGATCTGGCGCATCTGCACCATGTTTCCGCGAGCACCGGAGTGCACCATCATGTAGATCGGATTGGTCTTTTCGAAGTTGCTCTCCATCGCGGTACCGAGGCGAGAGGTCGCATCGGTCCAGATCTCGATCAGCTCCTGACGACGCTCGTCGTCGGTGATCAGGCCGCGCTCGTACTGCTTGTCAATCTTGCTCGCGCGGTCCTCGTAGACCGACAGGATCTCAGCCTTGTCAGCCGGAGTGCTGACGTCTCCAATGGAGACGGTGACCCCAGAACGCGTCGCCCAGTGGAAGCCGAGGTCCTTCAGCTGGTCGAGGCAGTGGGCTACCTGCACCTTCGGATAGCGCTCGGCAAGATCGTTGACGATCTGGCCCAGCTGCTTCTTGCCCACCTCGTAGTCGGCGTACGCGTAGTCGTCAGGCAACGCCTCGTTGAACAGGGCGCGGCCGAGCGTGGTCTCCAGCAAGATCGAGCCGCTGGGCGCCAAGGTCTTGCCCATTGGCGGAACGATATCGACGAGCCGGAGTTTGATCTTGGCCTGTACTGAGAGTTGGCCTCGGTCGAAGGCCATCAATGCCTCGGCCACCGAGCCGAACGCACGCCCCTCCCCCGCTACACCATCACGCTGCATGGTGAGGAAGTAGGTGCCGATGATCATGTCTTGAGTAGGCATGGTCACCGGGCGACCGTCAGCCGGCTTCAAGATGTTGTTGGTCGAGAGCATCAAGATCCGGGCCTCAGCCTGGGCCTCTGCGCTCAGGGGTAGGTGCACAGCCATCTGGTCACCGTCGAAGTCGGCGTTGAACGCCGTACAGACCAGCGGGTGAATCTGGATGGCCTTGCCCTCGATCAGCTGCGGCTCGAACGCCTGGATGCCAAGCCGGTGCAGCGTAGGCGCACGGTTCAGCAGCACGGGATGCTCAGAGATGACCTCCTCCAGCACGTCCCACACGACCGGGCGCTGCCGCTCCACCATCCGCTTCGCAGACTTGATGTTCTGTGCGTGATTGAGATCGTCCAGCCGCTTCATCACGAATGGCTTGAACAGCTCCAACGCCATCGCCTTGGGCAAGCCACACTGGTGCAGCTTGAGCTGCGGGCCTACCACGATGACCGAACGGCCGGAGTAGTCCACGCGCTTTCCGAGCAGGTTCTGCCGGAACCGACCCTGCTTGCCCTTGAGCATGTCGGAGATCGACTTGAGCGGGCGGTTGCCCGGACCGGTGACCGGACGGCCACGGCGGCCGTTGTCGAACAGCGAGTCCACGGCCTCCTGCAGCATCCGCTTCTCGTTGTTGACAATGATTTCCGGCGCACCGAGATCAAGGAGTCGCTTCAGCCGGTTGTTACGGTTGATGACTCGCCGATACAGGTCATTCAGGTCAGAGGTCGCGAACCGGCCACCGTCGAGTTGCACCATCGGGCGCAGGTCCGGCGGGATGACCGGAACACAGTCCAGCACCATGCCGGTGGGGCTGTTCTTCGTGGTGAGGAACGCCGACACCACCTTGAGCCGCTTCAACGCGCGGGTCTTGCGCTGGCCCTTGCCGACCTGGATGGTTTCGCGCAAGTCGGCAGCCTCGGCCTCGAGGTCGAAGGTCTCCAGCCGCTTCTGAATGGCGTCAGCGCCCATGGAACCGGAGAAGTACTTACCGAACCGGTTCTTCATCTCTCGATACAGCACTTCGTCACCCTCGAGGTCTTGCACCTTGAGGTTCTTGAAGCGATTCCAGACTGCCTCGAGCCGATCGAGTTCACGCTGGGCTCGGTCACGCAGCTGCTTGACCTCGCGCTCGGCGCCTTCCCGGACCTTGCGCTTGGCGTCGGCCTTCGCGCCCTCTGCCTCCAGGGCGGCGGTGTCCTCCTCAAGCTTCTTCATCCGGTTCTCGATGTCAGAGTCCCGGCGACCCTCGATCTGCTTGCGCTCGACGTCGATCTTGGCTTCGAGCGAGGACAGGTCCCGATGCCGGGCGTCCTCATCAACCTCGGTGATCATGTACGCCGCAAAGTAGATGACCTTCTCCAGGTCCTTCGGGGCGATGTCGAGCAGGTACCCAAGGCGCGACGGTACGCCCTTGAAGTACCAGATGTGGGTCACCGGAGCAGCGAGTTCGATGTGGCCCATGCGCTCCCGGCGTACCTTGGAACGGGTCACTTCGACGCCACACCGCTCACAGATGATGCCCTTGAAGCGCACCCGCTTGTACTTGCCGCAGTAGCACTCCCAGTCCCGGGTGGGGCCGAAGATCTTCTCGCAGAACAGGCCATCGCGCTCCGGTTTGAGCGTCCGGTAGTTGATGGTCTCCGGCTTCTTCACTTCACCATGCGACCACTTGCGAATCTCGTCGGCGGTGGCCAAGCCGATGCGGATCTCGTCGAAGAAGTTCACGTCGAGCATTCTTTGGTTATCTCTCTTCTCTCATTACGCGATATCTCAAGTTGTCGATGGACTGAACCCACCTCTGCCGACTTGTCAGGGTCTCAGCTGGCTACAGCGCGCTGGGACGCTGACAGGTCGGCAAAGGGAGGCACTCAGACTTCTTCGACTCCGCCTAGGGAGTCACCGGGGCGACGCGACAGGTCGATACCGAAGTCCTCAGACGAGCGGTAATCGTCCTCGGAGTCTCGCAACTCCACTTCGGTACCGTCGCTGGACAGCACCTCGACGTTGAGGCACAGCGACTTCATTTCCTTGACCAGCACCTTGAACGACTCCGGAATGCCCGGCTCGGGAATGTTCTCGCCTTTGACGATGGCCTCGTAGACCTTCACCCGACCCGGTACGTCGTCGGACTTGATGGTGAGCAGTTCCTGCAAGGCCCACGCCGCGCCATACGCCTCCAGCGCCCAGACCTCCATCTCTCCGAACCGCTGTCCGCCGAACTGCGCCTTGCCGCCCAACGGCTGCTGGGTGATCATCGAGTACGGACCGGTCGAGCGGGCGTGGATCTTGTCATCAACCAGGTGGTGCAGCTTCAGCATGTAGATGTAGCCAACACCGACCGCCTGTGGGAACGGCTCGCCGGAGCGGCCGTCGAAGAGCTGCGCTTTGCCTTCGGCATTCACCAGGCGCTTGCCGTCCCGAGTCGGCAAGGTCTGGCCAAGCAGGCCGGTGATCTCCTCCTCGGTGGCACCGTCGAAGACTGGGGTTGCCAACCTGGCGGGGCCGTCCACGTGGCCGAACCCAACGCCCCGCAGCCGGTCGGCCCAGTCGGCCTTCTTCATGCCGTCCAGATCCCAGCCCTGCTTGGCAACCCAGCCCAGGTGAGTCTCCAGGACCTGGCCGACGTTCATCCGGCTCGGTACACCAAGCGGGTTGAGCACAATGTCGACCGGAGTGCCGTCCTCGAGAAATGGCATGTCCTCGATCGGCAAGATCTTGGAAATGACACCCTTGTTGCCATGCCGCCCGGCGAGCTTGTCACCGTCTTGGATCTTGCGCTTCTGGGCTACATAGACACGGACCAATTGGTTGACGCCAGGCGAAAGCTCGTCATCAGCGTCGCGATCGAAGACGCGTACACCAATGACTGTGCCCGACTCGCCGTGCGGCACCTTGAGCGAGGTGTCACGCACCTCACGCGCCTTCTCCCCGAAGATCGCACGCAGCAGCCGCTCCTCAGGGGTCAGTTCGGTTTCGCCCTTCGGGGTGACCTTTCCGACCAGGATGTCGCCGGTTGATACCTCGGCGCCGATGCGGATGATGCCGCGCTCGTCCAAGTCGGCGAGCATCTCCTCGCTGACATTGGGGATATCGCGGGTGATCTCTTCTGCGCCCAGCTTGGTGTCGCGAGCGTCGACCTCGTGCTCCTCGATGTGGATTGAGGTGAGCACGTCATCTTGCACGAGCCGCTGGCTGAGGATGATGGCGTCCTCGTAGTTGTGACCCTCCCACGGCATGAACGCCACCAGCAGGTTGCGACCAAGAGCCATCTCGGCGTGATCGGTGCAAGGACCGTCAGCAAGCGGCGTCCCCTTCTCGATCCGCTGGCCAACCGTCACCAGCGGGCGCTGGTTGATGCAGGTGCCCTGGTTCGAGCGACGGAACTTGCTGAGCCGGTAGGTCTTGAACGTGCCGTCGTCGTGCGCGACGTCGATCAGGTCCGCGCTCACCGATGTGACCACGCCGGCCTCGGTGGCTACCGTCACATCGCCCGCATCCACCGCGCCGCGGTACTCCATGCCCGTGCCGACGAACGGTGCCTCCGACCGGATCAGCGGCACAGCCTGGCGCTGCATGTTCGAGCCCATCAGCGCGCGTGAAGCGTCGTCGTGCTCGAGGAACGGGATCATCGCGGTCGCGACCGACACCATCTGGCGCGGTGACACGTCCATGTAGTGCACCTCGTTGGCCGGCACCGTGTCGACCTCGCCGTGGCGCTTGCGAACCAGCACCCGAGCCTCGGTGAAGCGGCCCTTGTCGTCCAGCTTGGCGTTGGCCTGCGCAGTGACGTACCGGTCCTCCTCGTCCGCAGTCAGGTAGTGGATCTGATCTGTGACGTGGCCCTTCAGCACCTTCCGGTACGGGGTCTCGACGAAACCAAAAGCGTTGACCCGAGCGAATGACGCGAGGGAACCGATCAGACCGATGTTCGGACCCTCAGGGGTCTCGATCGGACACATCCGGCCGTAGTGGGACGGATGCACGTCGCGGACCTCCATGCCAGCACGATCCCGGGACAAGCCGCCCGGGCCGAGCGCTGAGAGCCGCCTCTTGTGCGTCAGGCCCGCCACGGGGTTGGTCTGGTCCATGAACTGGGAGAGCTGCGAGGTACCGAAGAACTCCTTCAGCGCAGCAACAACCGGCCGGATGTTGATCAGAGTCTGCGGCGTGATCGCCTCGACGTCCTGAGTGGTCATTCGGTCCCGGACCACCCGCTCCATGCGGCCCAGCCCGGTACGCAACTGGTTCTGGATCAGCTCACCCACCGTGCGCAGCCGCCGATTGCCGAAGTGGTCGATGTCGTCCTCTTCAACGAGCAGCTCGCCGCGCGGCGAGTCGAGAGTCTGCGTGCCCTCGTGCAGGGCTGCAACGAAGTGGATGGCGGCGACGATGTCGTCGATGGTCAGCACCTGACGATCGAACGGCAGCTCAAGACCCAGCTTCTTGTTGATCTTGTAACGGCCCACCTTGGCCAAGTCGTAGCGCTTCGGGTTGAAGTAGTAGTTCTCCAACAGCGCTTGGGCAGCCTCGCGGGTCGGCGGCTCTCCCGGACGCAGCTTCCGGTAGATGTCGAGCAGCGCCTCATCCTGGGTGGTGGTGTGGTCCTTCTCCAAGGTGAGCCGCATCGACTCGTACTTGCCGAACTGATCAAGGATCTGCGCATCCGTCCAGCCGAGCGCCTTGAGTAACACCGTCACGTTCTGCTTGCGCTTGCGATCCAGGCGAACGCCGACCATGTCCCGCTTGTCGATTTCGAACTCGAGCCAGGCGCCTCGTGACGGGATCATCTTGCAGGTGAAGATGTCCTTGTCGGAGGTCTTGTCGGTGGTCTGCTCGAAATAGACGCCAGGCGAGCGCACCAGTTGCGAAACAACGACCCGTTCGGTGCCGTTGATCACGAAGGTGCCCTTGTCGGTCATCAAGGGGAAGTCGCCCATGAAGACCGTCTGGCTCTTGATCTCGCCGGTCTCGTTGTTCATGAACTCGGCGGTGACGAAGAGCGGCGCGGCGTAGGTGACGTCGCGGTCCTTGCATTCGTCGACCGAGTTCTTCGGCGGCTCGAACCGGTGGTCTCGGAAAGAAAGCGACATAGTGCCGGAGAAGTCCTCGATTGGAGAGATCTCCTCAAAGATCTCCTCGAGTCCGGACTTGGTGTTGATGTCGGTACGGCCCTGGCCCAACGCGGCCTCGACGCGATTGCGCCAAGCCTCGCTGCCGATAAGCCAGTCAAATGAATCGATCTGCAGATCGAGCAGATCGGGGACTTCCATGGGTTCGGCGATCTTCGCGAACGAGATTCGGCCGGTAGGGGATACAACTTTGGTTTTCGAGGCGGTGCGCGAGGCGGCCAACTCCTGTGTCCTTCCGAAGGCTCTCAGTGGAGGAGCAAAGATGCTCCACGCATGCTGAACGACCCGTGTCAAAGTGAAACGGGTCGACAGATGGCGAGGGCAAACCCCCAATATAGATGCTGAAGCGCCACAAGTCAATACCCCGGGCGCAGCACAAAACAGAGCAGTCAAATCAGCGACTACCTTGGGAGAGATCATACTCTTCGCTGGCCGCGCGACAAGGGGCAATATCCAATGCACCGGGCATTCAGTTGGGATGCGCATCAGGGTGTGAGCGAGTGGGGATCCCAGCTCTGAGAATCCTCCCGGCGGCCTGGGACCTTAGACCCTCCCGCCATCGCATCGGGGCGCATTGACTTGACAGTGCATCGACCCACCCGAGGAGGAGGCGCAATGGCAGAGCGCACGCGGGTGCTCGTGACCTACGCGAGCAAGATGGGCTCAACGCAGGAGATCGCCGAGGCAATCGGGCGTGAGTTCGAAGCGTTTGGCATGCAAGTCACCGTCGCTCCGTGTGCGGACAACGTGAACCCGGACGGTTTCGACGGGGTGATCATCGGCAGCGCGATCTACACCCGACGCTGGGTCAAGACGGCGACCAAGTACCTGAAACGGCACGCACACAGACTCGACCGACACAAGACATGGCTGTTTCACAGCGGCCCGTGCGGCGAAGGAGCGCGCGAGGAGCAGGTCCAGGCTCCGAAGGCGGTGGAGCGTGTGATCGGTCCCTTCGGACTGCCTGCTCCCGTCACCTTCGGCGGCCGCCTTGACGTCGAGCATGCCACCGGTCCAGTAAGCCGGTGGATGGGTGCCGAGGGACCACTCTCCGGCGACTTTCGGGACTGGGACCGCATCCGTGGCTGGGCCGCCGACATCGCCCACCAGCTCAATCCCGCGACAGCCGAAACGCAGCAATGACGGCGCCGGAGAAACTCAACGGCGATGACTGGACCGATGGGTTCAGACCTATTAGCCCGACACGCTGCCAGCAGCTTCTGGAGAGCCAGAGCATTGGGCGGGTCGCCTGGCAAGCCGCCGATGGTCCGCAAATCCTCCCGGTGACCTACGCCTGCCACGACGGAACGATCATCTTCCGGACTTCCCCGCACGGGGTGCTGTCAGAGCTGGTCCGCCCGACCGATGTCGCGCTGGAGATCGATGAACTAGATCAAGAGAGCCGCCAGGGATGGAGCGTAGTGGTACAGGGCCACGCGCAGGGGATCGCTGAGCCGGACCAGCTAGTACGGATGTGGACGGTCGGCGGTGTCGTTCCGTGGGCCTCGGGTGTCAGGAACGTCTTCATCCAGATCATTCCCCACCGGATAACCGGACGGATAGCGGCAGCACGGTCTACCTGAGAGCAGCGCCAAGATCGCTGCGGTTTTCCTGGGACCACCTGCAAGATCACTGCGTCGCAACTGGTTGCGTCGCAATTTGCTGGTACGAAAGGGACTTTAGTCCCAATTCTTTGGGACCCGACCCCCTTCCGCGAACTCCTGAACAGGCGCACAATTTACTTCGAGGGGTGGGCGAACTCAGGAGTTGATCATGCCAACTTTTGGCGGTCGCGTTTCGCCGGGCGAGCGGACGCGCAGGCTTTCGCCGCACGAGTGCAAAGCCTGGCTCTGCAGCCATCATCAAGGCCGGCTGGGATACCAATCAGGCAAGGGCCCTCGCTCCGTCGTGGTCTCCTACGCCGTCGCCGGAGATCAGATCTTGGTCCGGCTGCCTGACTACAACGACATCGTTCATTACGCGCCTGGCTCGGAGGTCAGCCTCGACGTCGACGGCGGAACTCCCGCTGCCCATCGCGAGACCGTGGTGGTGACCGGTAAGGCAGCCTTGGCCGAACACGGTCAGAAGCGGATGATCGACCAGACGGCCTTCCGGGAGGAGTGGCCTCCTGACGTGACGACCTCGGTGATCTGCGTTCCACTCACCGCCATCGAAGGCTTCGAGCTCAGGGATCCATGATCTGACCGCATCAAGCTTGAGTCCCTCCCCCCGAAAGTGGTCACGGAAAACACGGATCTCACACAAGATCAGGTCGTACGTGGCCACTTTTGTCTCTGGTGATCGCTACATTCAAGATCATGGCCTCAACTGGATGGACTTCGGCCGATCTGCCACCGCAGCGAGGACGCATCGTCGTCGTCACCGGCGCCAATAGCGGAATCGGGCTCCCGACCGCACGGGCGCTCGCGGAGGCCGGTGCACGTGTTGTCTTCGCCGTACGCGACCTTGCCAAGGGCGCAGCGGCCGCTGAGTCCGTTCCCGGCGACTGTGAGGTTCGCCGGCTCGACCTTGCCGACCTAGCCTCGGTACGCGCCTTCGCAGAGAGTTGGCAGGGCGAGCTCAGCATGTTGATCAACAACGCAGGCGTGATGAGAACACCTGAAAGGCGTACGGTCGACGGCTTCGAGTTGCAGATCGGTACCAACCACCTCGGCCACTTCGCGCTCACCAATCTGCTGCTGCCGCACGTGACCGATCGAGTGGTGACCGTCGCCTCTGGGGCGCACCGTGGCGGCTCTATTTCGCTGGAAGACCTCAACTGGGAAAGACGGACGTACCGGCCCTGGCCCGCGTACCAACAGTCGAAGCTGGCCAACCTGCTGTTCACCCTCGAGCTCCAGCGTCGGCTGACCGCAGCCGGCTCGGCGGTCCGAGCTCTCGCGGCACATCCCGGCTACGCGGCTACAAATCTTCAGTTCCACAGCGAGAATCGCGTGGAGGACCGGATGATGAGAATCGGCAACCGGCTCTTCGCACAGACCGACGAGGCCGGAGCACGACCCACCTTGTTCGCTGCGACCCAGGATCTACCCGGCGCCAGTTATGTCGGTCCGGGCGGTCTGTTGGAGCAGCGTGGATCTCCGGCGCTCGCGAGTCGCACCGCCGCAGCGTCCGATGTGGAGATGGCGAAGCGGCTCTGGATCCTCTCCGAAGATCTCACCGGGGTCAAGTTCCCGCTGGATGGCGTGCGATGATCCGGTTGGCCGCCAGTCAGTTGGGCGCCATTCCCCGCTACTTGTAAGAGACCGTGGCCCCGGCAGCCTCAAGGGCCTCGCGAGCCTTGTCGGCAGCCTCCTTGTTGACCTTCTCCAGTACCGGCTTCGGGGCGGCCTCGACCAGGTCCTTGGCCTCCTTGAGGCCCAGGCTGGTCAGTGAACGCACCTCTTTGATGACCTGGATCTTCTTCTCACCAGCTGCCTCGAGGATGACATCGACTTCGTCGCTGGCCTCTTCCTCGGCTGCGCCGGCATCTCCGCCAGCGGCGGCTGGAGCAGCGGCGGCAGCAGCAACGGGAGCAGCCGCGGTCACGCCGAAGGTGGTCTCGAATTCCTTGATGAACTCGCTGAGCTCGATCAAGCTCAGCTCCTTGAAGGCGTCAAGGAGCTCTGTAGTGCTGAGCTTCGCCATGATTGGGCGTCCTTTCCTATTTGTCTTCCGCAGCGGGTGCTGCCAGTGGATCTGCCGCGGGCGCGGTACCCGCTTCAGGTGCAGCTGACGCTGCGTCTTGTGCCGCCTCGGCGGCGAGTTCTTCGTTCGTCGGCTCCCGAGTCGCCTCGGCAGCAAGTTCCTCGTTGGTCCGCTGCCCGGTCGGCTCAGCGGCCAGCTCCTCGTTCGACGGCTCCGCGCTCGTCTCGGGCGCGGGTGCGAGCAGTGACGGGTTCTCGCCAGCCGCCTGCTCCAGAGCGGCGAACACGCGAGCAGCCTGAGAGAGCGGAGCAGACACCAGTGAGATGGCCTGTTGCAGGACACCCTGCAAAGCGCCCGCGACCTTCGCGAGCAGGACCTCGCGCGACTCAAGATCGGCCAGCTTCTTGACGTCGTCCGGGGTCATGAACTTCCCGTCCAGCACCCCACCCTTGATCACAAGCTGCGGGTTCGTCCGTGCGAAGTCACGCAGGCCTTTGGCCACCACAACCGGGTCGCCACTGATGAAGGCGATCGCCGTCGGGCCAACGAGCTGCTCCTCGATCGAATCGAGACCAGCCTCTCGGGCAGCAATCGTGGTCAGCGTGTTTTTCGAAACGGCATAGCTGGCATCACCACCGAGCGAGCGGCGCAGCTGCATGAGCGCCTTCACCGAGAGCCCGCGGTACTCAGTCAATACCACGCCGGCCGAGCTCGAGAACCTGTCGGTCAGCTCAGCGACGGCGGCAACCTTGTCCGACCTCGCCATCGTTTCCTCCACTTCGTCACGCGCTCCATCTGAAACGCTTCCGAAGGGCTGGCCGTCCGTCGAAACAAGAAAGCCCTTTGCGCGCATGGCGGCAAAGGGCAACCGGAAGACTGACGTCTTCCATCACACTCTTACTCACCTGCGCGGGCCGTCCGTTGATCTCGTACGGACACTTCGGGCTGGCCCTGGAGGGCTCAACCAACCAGCGGTCTTCGGCAGCCCACACTGTACCGGCGGCCCAAAGTGCCAGCCAAATCGTGCACTCCCTGGTGACCGGACGCACGCTGGCCCGTCGTTCGTGACCACTTCCTGTGAGGATGGGTCGATGCACCCCTGCGTACGCGAGGCCCGGGAATCTGATCTTGACCGGATCCGGCAGCTGATCGTCGATCTGGCCAGATACGAACGGGCTGCCCACGAAGTCAAGACAACGACCGACCAGCTCCGGGTCGCGCTGTTTGGGCCGCAGCCCGCGGCGTACGCCTTGGTGGCTGAGAGCGATAACCAGGTCGTCGGCTTTGCCCTCTACTTCCGGAATTTCTCTACCTGGGAGGGAGTGCACGGGATCTACCTCGAGGACCTCTATGTCATGCCTGAGTACCGGGGTTCCGGGCTCGGCAAGGCGTTGCTGACGTCGCTGGCAGGGCTGGCGGTCGAGCGCGGCTACTCAAGGCTGGAATGGGCCGTCCTGGATTGGAACCAACCCGCCATCGACTTCTATCGCAGTCTGGGGGCGGTCGCAATGGACGAATGGACCGTCTATCGGCTCAGTGGCGAGGCACTTGCGGCTGCCAGCGCCGCAGCCTGATTTGGCTCAATCCCGACCAAGTTACTCAGAGAAGCGGCTCAGCAGCACAGCGCCGCCAATAGCAAGCGCGAATCCAGCGATTGCGAGCGGCGTGAAGCCAGCGGCGATGGAATCTCCAAACAGCATGATGCCGATCAACGAGGGAACGACGACCTCGAACACCAGCGTGATAGCGGTGACCAACGTGACCGCGTCTCGCTGCAGCGCCACGGTGAAGAAGCCAATGCCGATTGCGCCGTGCACGATGATCGCCCACAGCAATGGCTCGGACAGCAGAGACCACGAGATGCCTGTTGCGCTAATGGCGCGCGAGGCTAGAGCCACTCCACTGAACCCAAGACCTGCGGCGCACGACATCACGATGGCAGAGGCGCGATTCTTCATCCGGAATCCGATGAGCCCGACGACCAGGGGCGCTATCGAGGCCACCAGGATGATCCAATCGTCGACCAGCGAAATCTGCGTGGCGGCCGTCGGTACCGCCGTCACGCAGAGCAGAACCAAGCCGAGACCGAGTATCGCGAGGGAGGTCCAGTCCTTCCACGACAGGCGTGCGCCGCGCAGACTCGCGATCACCGCGGTGACTCCGACACTGCCGGCGACGATCGACTGGACCAGGAACAACGGAAGCCGCTGCAAGGCCAGCACATTGCCGGCAAACGCCACTGTGTCGGCGGCGAGACCCAGCAGGTATGGCACCTGCTTGATGATCAGGACTATGCCGGTCAGCCCCACCACCTCGGCGGCGCGCTTGGCGGCGACTGACTGGAGAACCGAAGACACCCCGTACCCAAAGCAGGCGACGATGGCACCCAACCAGCTCAGCAGCAGCATGACGCTATTTTCTGAGCTGCTCGCGCATCGCGCTTTGGCCGGAAGTTACTCGGATTCCGGACGGGTCTTGTTGGTGTCGACCGAGACTCCGGGCCCCATTGTCGTCGACAATGTGATCTTGCGGAGGTAGCGGCCTTTGGCTGCGCTGGGCTTCAACCGGACGATCTCCTCCATCGCCGCGAAGTAGTTCTGTGACAGCTGTTCGGCGCTGAAGGACGCCTTGCCAATGATGAAGTGCAGGTTGGCGTGCCTGTCGACTCGAAATTCGATCTTGCCGCCCTTGATGTCGCCCACCGCTTTCGCCACGTCCATCGTGACCGTTCCGGTTTTAGGGTTCGGCATCAGCCCGCGTGGCCCGAGGATGCGCCCAAGGCGGCCCACCTTGCCCATCATGTCCGGGGTTGCGACGACAGCGTCGAAGTCCAGGTAGCCCTTCGACACCTTGTCGACGAGCTCGTCGGAACCCACCTCGTCGGCGCCGGCGGCCTTTGCGGCTTCGGCCCGCTCACCTGTAGCGAAGACGAGCACGCGCGCCGTTTTCCCGGTGCCGTTGGGCAGATTGACCGTGCCGCGGACCATCTGATCCGCTTTGCGAGGATCGACACCGAGTCGCACGGCAACATCCACGGTCTCGTCGAACTTCGCTCTTGTGTTGGCCTTTGCGAAGGCCATCGCCTCGGACGGTGCGTACAGCTTCCCCGGGTCGACCTTCTCGGCGACGTCCACGTACGTCTTGCTGCGCTTCATGATGCTGGTCCTTTCGTGCCCATTTTGTGGCCAGTTGTGGTCAGAGCCGCGCCGGCTCCCCCACGGGTTCTTTCTTAGTCGGAGACGGTGACGCCCATACTGCGGGCGGTGCCTTCGACGATCTTCATTGCTGACTCGATGTCGTTGGCGTTGAGATCGGGCAACTTGGTGGTGGCGATGTCACGCACCTGGTCGCGGCTGATCTTGCCAACCTTCTCACGATGCGGCACACCCGAACCCTTCGGGACGCCAGCAGCCTTCTTGATCAGCTCAGCTGCGGGCGGGGTCTTGGTGATGAAGGTGAAGCTACGGTCCTCATAGATCGTGATCTCCACCGGAATGATGGTTCCGCGCATGGATTCTGTTGCCGCGTTGTACGCCTTGCAGAACTCCATGATGTTGACGCCGTGCGGACCGAGTGCGGTACCGACCGGCGGCGCTGGTGTCGCGGCGCCCGCGTTCAAGGCAATCTTGACGAGCGCAGCGATCTTCTTTTTCCTGGGAGGCATTTCTCTTTCCGGATCCTTCTTGTGGTCGTGTCGTGGTCAATCCGAGGTTGATGAGCAGTGTGATGTCGTGACGCTCAGACCTTCTGGATCTGCGGGAAGGTCAGATCGACCGGGGTCTCGCGACCCAGGATCTCCACCAGCGCCTTGAGCCGCTGGTTGTTCACGTTGATCTCGGTGATCGTTGCATGGACGCCTGCGAACGGTCCGTCGACCACCATGACTGAGTCGCCAACAGCGAAGTCCGCAACCTCGATCTTCTTCTTGCGACGGGCCGGGCCCTCGCTGGACGCAGTCGCCGCAGCAATCACAGCCGGTGCCAGCATCTTCTCCACCTCGTCGAGGCTGAGTGCCACTGGTGAGTTCGAGTGTCCGACGAAACCGGTGACCGAGGGAGTATGGCGAACGGTCGACCAGGACTCGTCGGTCAAATCCATGCGCACCAGGACATAGCCGGGCAGCACCGTACGCCTCACCTGCTTCCGCTGACCGTTACGGATCTCAGTGACCTCCTCGGTCGGCACGACGATCTCGTAGATGTAGTCCTCCATGTTGAGGGAGGACACCCGGTTCTCCAGGTTTTGCAGCACCCGGTTCTCCATGCCGGAGTAGGTGTGCACGACGTACCAGTCGCCCGGTTTCGCCCGCAGTTCGGATCGGAAAGCCTCGAGTGCCTCCTGGCCTGCGTCAGACTCCTCCTCGGGCTCATCCTCGACGGCTTCTGGCTCTTCGATCGTCGCCAGGCTGCCAAAGTCGAGCTCGAAGTCATCCTCCGGCCTCTGGTCACTGGTGGCAGCGCCACCAAAGTCGAGGTTGATGTCGACGTCGTCCTCGCGGCTCGACGGGTAGCTGCCCAGGTCGATGTCGAAGTCTTCCGCTGTGGTCTCGGCAGATGGGGAGGAAGACTCAGGGCTTTCCAGCGGCTCCGCACTCTGTTGCGGTTCCTCGGCTGAAAAGTTCTCGGGCACGTCGATATCTCCGTTGCTTGGTTCGTTGGTGGTCATCAGCTAAAGATCTTGAAGATTGCCCAGCCGAGGCCGAGGTCGAGCAGGCTCACGTACGCGATCACAAACAGCACGAAGACCAGCACCACGACGAAATAGTTGATCAGCTGTTGCCCGGTGGGGTAGACGACTTTCCGCAGCTCGCCGACCGATTGCCGGACAAACTTGACCGGGCCCGTACGCTCCGGCTTGACCTGCTGATCGCGTTTGGTCGTGGGAGCACCCTTGGGAGCACGTCCAGACCGACCGGCTCGCGCGGTCTTGGCGCGCGAGCTAGCAGCCGCGACACCTGCCGGTTCCAAGACCTTCTCCGGCTCAGAGTTCCGGCTCGCGTCATCCTTGGCGGCCTTCGCGCCGTTCGGCCCACTCTGCTGGGACTTCAGATCCGCGCTGGTCTCGCTGGCGTCGGACAACTGGGCAGAGCTCGACTCCGCAGTCGGCTCCACCTCTTCCTTGTCTGCCACGCTACGACCTTCCCTGACCGTAATTTGCTTCCCTCAGCCTGCAGGGCAAGAGGGATTTGAACCCCCAACCTTCGGTTTTGGAGACCGATGCTCTGCCAATTGAGCTATTGCCCTCCGGAGCCTCTCACTGGTTGCTCTCGTGTACCGGCGTGCCGTTACGAGGGCACACGAAAACAATGGTGACTGGACACCAAGACAAGAGAGTTTAACTGAGTATTGCGACGAGAGTCGAACCGCCATCGAGCGCGATGGTGGGCTGGTCAGGCCGGATCCATCGCGTCGATCTTCACACCTGAGAGCGAGACGACGGTTTCCCGCCGGATCACTTCCGGAATTGAAGCAATCCTGTCCACCTCCGTGACAAGCGCGCGGAGCTCTTCCTCGGATGCCACGCCGGAGACGGACACCTGGTAGGTGATCCCTGTTGAGACGGTCCGCTCCTCCCCATCGAACCCGCCAGTGGCCGACACCCGTACATCGGTCAGCCTGAGCCCGCGGTCGGCCGCCACGTGAAAGAGGTCGTTGAATATGCAGCCAGCGACTGCGAGGTGGAGCAGGTGACCGCCTGTAAGCGGCTGTGCGTCGATCTGGATGCCTTCGGTCCAATGGTGTTGCAAGACGACCTGCGACAGCGGAACGGCGTCGGTGGCGGCCCGCTCCGCCGGGACCGAGCGGATCTGGACGCCGTAGGCGTCGGGCATGGCGTGACTTTAACAAGTGCCGAGCACTGGCCGACAAGCGCACGCTAGCGAAGGTCCCCGAGGCATATCTCTCTCGTGCAACCCGGGCAAATCGGTTGTCCTTGAGTAGTGGCGGTGAGAAGGTGCAGGTCATGATTCTGCCGGCCATGATCAGCCACTTCTTCTCGGGGGCTGTGACCGGATTGGCTGTCGCGATGCCCATCGGAGCTGTCGGCAGCTACCTCGTTGGTCTTGCCGCGCGGGAGCGTACCGCTATCGCCGTGGCTGCCGCCCTTGGGATTGCCTCGGTCGATGGCGCGTACGCCATTCTGGCCGCGGTCGGCGGGACCGGCCTGCAGGCGATCCTCAGCGAGGTGTCTGGCTGGCTGACCTATGCAGCAGCGATGACGCTAGTGGTGGTTGCGGTTCACACCATGCGGATGGCCTTTCGTCGCTATCGCGGCGATGTTGGAACACGCACCCAGCTGAGCACACTGACTCCCGCCCGCGCCTACCTCAGCCTGGTCGGGCTCACAGCCATCAATCCAGCCACCGTGGTCACGTTCGCTGCGGTCATTGTCGGCCGATCCGTAAGCGAAGGCGGGTCATCCTGGCCCGCTGTGGCGCTCTTCGCGCTCGGTGCATTCGTGGCATCTGCTGCCTGGCAACTGCTGCTCGCCGGAGGCGGTAGCGTGCTCGGCCGGCTGCTTCGCACTCGCCGAGGGCAGCTGCGAATCGCGCTCTGCTCAGCTTTCGTCATGCTTGGCCTGGCTGTCGGTGTGCTGCTGAGCTGATACGCCTGCGAGGCTCGGCACCCTTCGACAGCGCCGTCCTGAGCTTGTCGAAGGACTCAGGGGCGCATCCAAGCTCAGGGCGCATCCAAGGTCGTCAGGATTCGGCGAGGAGCTTTTCGGTGGCGGCGAGCAGCACACACGTGGCGAGCCCGTCGATGGCGTGTGCCACCTCCTCCTGGCGAGGGGAAGGTGGGCGCGATCCTGATGTTCCGGTCGCGTGGGTCTCGACCGTAGGGGAAGGCCGCACCAGCTCCCGTCATCGCGATCCCTGCCTGCTTGGCCAGCGCTACCACGCGGGTCGCCGTACCATCGGCCACGTCGAGGCTGATGAAGTAACCACCGTCAGGATCGGTCCAGGTCGCCGCCTGGCATTCTCCAAGCCGCTTGGTCAAGATCGACGTCACCTGATCAAACTTGGGAGCGAGGATCTCGCGATGCCGACGCATCAGCGCGGTCACGCCGTCGGCACCCTTCAGATAGAGCGCGTGCCGCAGGTGGTTGATCTTGTCTGGGCCGATACTGCGCTTGCTCAGGTGCTTGAGGTACCAATCAACGTTCGAGGGCGAGCTCGCGAAGAACGAGACGCCCGCGCCAGCGAAAGTGATCTTGGACGTCGAGGCGAAGAGGAATACCCGGTTCGGATGGCCCGCCTCCGCCGCCATGGCGAGCACATCGAGCGCGGGGGTCTCAACGTCGGTCAGGTGATGCACCGCGTACGCGTTGTCCCAGAACATTCGGAAGTCTCCAGCTGCCGGCATCTCGACGAGTGCATGGGCGACCTCTGCGCTGTAGATCGCCCCGCTCGGATTGGAGTACGTCGGCACGATCCACATGCCCTTGATCGACGGGTCGTCGGCAACCAGCTGCCGTACCCGATTGAGATCCGGCCCATTCTGGCTGAGCGGAACCGAGATCATCTCGATGCCGAACTGCTCGCACAGCGCAAAGTGGCGATCGTAGCCAGGAACTGGGCAGATGAACTTGATCGGTGTCTTCGACCACGGCTCAACCGAGTCAACGGTGCCCTTGAGTAGGGCGTACACGAGAGTGTCGTGCATGATCGACAAGCTCGAATTGTCGCCGGCGACGAGCTGATCGACGGGGACGTTGAGCAGCGGGGCGAAGATCGTCCGGATCGCGGGAAGTCCTTGAGTGCCGCCGTAGTTTCGACAATCTGTGCCGGTTGAGTCCATAAAGATGCCCTCCCCGGGCAGGGTGAGCAGCTCGTTGGACAAGTCGAGCTGCGCAGCTGACGGCTTGCCACGAGTCAAGTCCAGCTTCAGCCCCTTGGCCAACAGCGCGTTGTATGCCGAGGTTTGCTCCTCGTGCAGCGCAGTCAGCTCGGCGTGACTGAGGTCGGACAGTGGCAAAGTCATTTCTGCTCCGGGTTCAAAGATTGGGGAGGTGCGTGAGTCTAGTGCTGTGCTGGCGGAGCGCGCTGGGCCAAGGCCTAGCTGCCCCTGAGCACTGCAGCTGCATGCCGGGGAGCGGAGAAGAGCCGCTGCTGCGTTGCGTCTGCCGCGAGTGCGCTGTGCGGTCCGAGCCGGACCACGTTGCCAGCCACTTCGATCTCCCCGATGATGAGCACCGGATCCACCGCACGGCCCACGTCCACTTCGGTCGGATGGTCGTGGAAATTGACCACCATGATCATGTCGCCACGCTCGAGCAGCAGCCATCCGGCATCGTCGTTCGACAGCGCCCGCCCTTCGTCGAAACGCGGGTCGGTGAAGTTTGGGTAGGTATGACGGATGTTGATCAACCGCCTGGACAGGTCCAGCAACTCGGCGTGCCGCGGCTGCTCGAGTTCCGACCAGTCCAGCCTCGATACCTCGAAGGTCCTCGGGTCCTGGGGATCGGGTACGTCGCTGGTCTCCCACTCCATCTGTGCGAACTCCTCAAGGCGGCCGGCGCGCACCATCTCGGCGAGTTCGGGCTCTGGGTGGGAGGTAAAGAAGCGCCACGGCGTCGAGGCTCCCCATTCCTCGCCCATGAAGATCATCGGTGTGAAGGGACTGAGCAGAGTCACCATTGCCGCAATAGCCTGCTGTGCCGGACTGATCTTGGTCGAGAGCCGTTCCCCCCTGGCGCGATTGCCGATCTGATCGTGGTTGTCCGAGCAGACCACCAGGCGCCAGGTCGGCGTGCGCCAGGTGTCAATCGGATGTCCGTGGGTTCGGCCACGGAAGCTGGACCGGGTGCCGGTGTGGAAGAAGCCGCTTTCATACACCTTGCCGAGGGCGGCAAGTGAGTCGAAATCGGCGTAGTAGCCGCTGGCATCGCCGGTCAGGCTCACATAGAGGGCATGGTGAAAGTCGTCGCTCCACTGTGCGGTCAGGCCGTAGCCGCCGCCTTCTCGCGCTGTGATCAGCCGGGGGTCGTTCAGGTCGGATTCGGCGATGAGCGGCATCGGTCGGCGTAGGAAGGTGCTGCGCGCGGAGACCTCGATATTCAGCTCTTCCAGCAGATGCGTCGCTCGTGTGTCGTGCAGCGCGTGCACAGCGTCGAGGCGCAGCCCGTCTACGTGATAGTCAGTGAGGAACATCAGGGCGTTGTCGATGATGTAGCGGCGTACCTCGTCGGACTCCTCGCCGTCCAGGTTCGGTTCATCCCCCCAGACGGTAGGACCGGCGTCGCTCCGCAGGTAGGGCGCAAATTGCGACAAGTAGTTGCCGCTCGGACCGAGATGGTTGTAGACGACGTCCTGGATTACTCCAAGACCTGCCTGATGGCACGCGTCGACGAACTGCACGTAACCGAGCGGGCCTCCATAGCCCTCGTGTACGGCGTACCAGAGCACGCCGTCGTAGCCCCAGTTATGCAGACCGTTGAAGGCATTGACCGGCATCAGCTCGACGAAGTCGACCCCGAGCTGCACCAGATGGTCGATCCGGTCAATCGCCGCCATCAGGGTGCCTTCGGGGGTGAAGGTGCCGATATGCAGTTCGTAGATGATGCAGCCTGCAAGCTGGCGGCCGGTCCACTTCTGGTCGGACCAAGCGAACTCGTCTGCATCGAAGGTCCGCGACCACCCGTGCACGCCATCTGGCTGGCGCCGCGAGCGTGGATCTGGAAGCACGGTGCCGGAGTCGTCCAGGATGAAGCCGTAGTCGAACTCACCGATGCCTTCGTCTGGCAGCGGCTCAGCCGGGAACCACCATCCGTCGTCGTCTTGTGTCATCGCCACCTTGACTGGCGTTGTCTCACCGACCTTCTTGATCATCAACGTGACAGACGACCGTCGCGGTGCCCATACGACGAACCGGGCCAGGCTCATAGCTCACACCCTACGAGGACCGGCTCAGGCACCAATTCGATACCGAACCTCGCCTGCACGCCCGTGCGGATTTCACGTGCCAAGCTCAGCAGCTCCGCCGCGGTGGCTTCGCCTCGATTGGTCAGTGCGAGAGTGTGCTTTGCCGATAGTCGGGCGGACCCGCGGCCGTACCCTTTGCCAAAGCCGGCCTGTTCGATGAGCCAGGCAGCACTGATCTTGACCATGCCATCGGGTTGGCTGAAACGTGGCGCGTCCGCGGGCAGAGCTAGAGCCGTTGCCTGACTGACGATTGGGTTGGTGAAGAAGGACCCGGCGCTCCAGGTGTCATGATCATCCTCCACCAGCACCATCCCTTTCGCGCTGCGCAGTGCCAGTACGGCCTGCCGCACCTCCGCAGCCGGAGCACGCTGCCCCACCTCAACGCCCACCACCCGGGCCAGCTCGGGATAGCGGATCGGTTGCGACATCGAGCCAAGGGGGAATTGGAAGGTCACCGACAGCACCACGAAGCGTCCCGGATCGGACTTGAAACGGGAGGTTCGGTAGCCGAAGCCACATTCGATCGGAAAGAAGGTCTTGCGCTGGCCGGTGGACCGGTCGAGCGTACGCACCATCGAGATCAGCTCGCTCACGTCAGCCCCGTACGCGCCAACGTTCTGGATCGGTGTCGCACCCACCAGGCCGGGGATGCCGGACATGGTTTCGATACCGCTCCAGCCCCGCTCGATGGCGTGGCTCACCAGCGGATCCCACGGTTCCCCAGCTGCCACCGTGATCACCGCGCCGGAACATGCCGCCGTGTCCTCAGCCATGCCTCGCGTGGCGATCTTGACCACCGTGCCATCGAAGCCGGTGTCGCCGACCAGGAGGTTCGAGCCGCCACCCAGCACCAGCAGCGGTTCGGCGTTGGCATCCAGGTCCACTATGGCCTCGACCAGCTCCGCCTCCGTCTCAACAGTGATCATCCGCCGTGCCGGACCACCCACCCGCAACGTGGTGTGATCGGCCAGCAGCTCCCGACCTTCGACGGGCGCAGGGCGCAGGTCAGCAAGCTCAGGGCGCAAAGCATTCCTAGCTTTCATGATCACGATGCGGCACCCGCACACCAAGATCAACTTCAGCCCGGGCCGCACCCAGCACCTTTTGCCCAGCACTGATCGCTTCAAGGCTGATGGTCACCAGCGATCCCTCGATCCCGGAGACGCTGCCACTGAATTCCACCTCGACGCCGTCCGCGTCATCGGGCACTACCACTGGCCTGGTGAACCTGACGAAGTAGGAGGTGACCCTTGCTGGATCCCCGACCCAGTTGGTGACCACCCGAAGAGCCGTTCCCATCGTGAGCATGCCCTGAGCGATGACACCGGGGAGCCCGGCCTGCGCGGCGAAGTACTCGGAGTAGTGGATCGGATTGAAGTCGGTCGACGCACCGGCATAGCGCACCAGCCGTTCCCTGGTGAAACCGGACGGTGAGCGACGGCAGTTGGGTGCCGACCTCCACGGCTTCTGCCACGGTGGCTTTCATGCCAGCGCCTCCCGGGCGTGGTAGAAGGTGGCCTGCGAGGAACAGATCTGCTCGCCATCGCGGCTTGACAGCTCGACAGTGGCCGAAACCAGCTCCGAACCTGCGCGTATCCGCACTTTGTCGATCGTCACCGTCGCGATCACCACGTCGCCTGCGCGGAGCGGCCGGAGGAAGGTGAAGCGCTGGTCGCCGTGCACAATTCGCTCCCGCGCCAGTTCCAGCTCCGGGTCGCTGAACAGCTGGTTCCACGCCGGCGAGGAGATGACAACGGCAAAGGTGGGCGGAGCGATCGGCGACTCGCCACGATATCGGGGGTTGTCGTCGCCCAGCGCAGTCGCGAACTCGGCGATCTTCGCCGCAGTGACCTGGTACGGATCGATGGGTGGATAGCGGCGGCCGGCGTGAGCCTCCGTGATGGCCATGGGAGCAACGCTAACGGACTCGGCGACTCGCGCATGCGCTGTGGTAACGCTGCCGGACCAGGCCGGCCGCGCGCTCGCCCAGTGGTGCGGCGATTCGCCAGCCATGCTGGGACGCGAGAGCACGTACCGGAGAAAGCAACAGGCCCTCAGCGAGGAACAGCGGCAGGATCGCGACCGGTTTTCCCAACCCGTCGAGTACATCGGTGACGCTCGGGGCGCAGGTGCCGAAGCACGCGCGTACCGGGCTTCGACGATCCTCGGCGAGCCGATTGGCAAGATCAGAAACGGCCTCGTTGGCCTCCGGTTTGGATGACCCGACAGCGAAGAGCAGTACTGAACTGTGGTCGTCAATGCCTGCTTCATCCAGGCTCTGGCGGAGCAGCTGAGCGACGTCCTCGCCGGTACCCAAAATGTCGGCAACGACCAGCTCGAGGGGCAGGGACTCGGCGACATCCCGCACCGTCTCGGGAACGTCGATGGTGGCGTGATAGGCCTCAGTGAAGAGCAGCGGCACCACGACGGCCGTCGCATGGCCGGCGTCGGCCAACTGCTGGGCGGCCGCGCCTAGGTCGGGCTGCGCCAGGTCAAGGTACGCCGGCACCGCAGGGATCCGTGCCTGCTCGGCGACGGCAGCCATGAGCCGCTCGATACCGAGACTGCCCTCCGGGTGTCGGCTGCCGTGGGCGAGCCCGATCAGCGGAGGGTCTGGATGGCTCAGCTTGGTCAGCGGGTCTCGCGGTGTGCGGTATGGGTCTTGCAGCGTGGGCAGAACTTCTTCAGCTCAAGGCGATCCGGATCATTACGCCGGTTCTTCTTGGTGATGTAGTTCCGCTCCTTGCACTGCGTGCAGGCCAGCGTGATCTTTGGCCGTACATCGACGGTCCTAGCCATAATCGTCCTCAAATCCTGTCGGTGCTCGTGACGCCGGTAGCGGGAGCGGGACTCGAACCCGCGACACAGCGATTATGAGCCGCTTGCTCTACCGCCTGAGCTATCCCGCTGCGGTCTCCCCTACCAGTTTCCCGGTCGGGCAACGGTCTGGATGAACCGCATATTCCGCCGATGCGCGGTGGCATCGGAGACGGAGGCCGAGCCCCCATGCGGAATCGAACCGCAGACCTTCTCCTTACCATGGAGACGCTCTGCCTGCTGAGCTATAGGGGCGCGCAAATGCCGCGCGACGGGCGGCACCAACGGACCAAGATACACACTGCGCCGCGGCCAGGGCGAATCTAGGCCATTGGTCACTTCCACTGCCTCCAGCACCCGTCGATATCGTCAGGTCATGAATCCTCCGGTCCCTGCCGGGGTCGACGGCACGGCCTCCGATGTGCTCCTCAAGCTCGGCAAGTTTTTCACCAGATGGGAGGAGTC
Source organism: uncultured Actinomycetota bacterium (assembly GCA_963840505.1). GTDB lineage: Bacteria > Actinomycetota > Actinomycetes > Propionibacteriales > Propionibacteriaceae > Microlunatus. Next base: position 155,373 of record CAWIZB010000014.1, on the reverse strand, counting down.
GGACGACGGTCGGGTGGCCTTCCGTAAAGGCGGTCGCGCTGGCGATGTGTTCTATCGCGATCGATGGAGCCACGACAAGGTTGTGCGGTCCACCCATGGTGTGAACTGCACCGGTTCCTGTTCCTGGAAGATCTACGTCCGCGACGGGATCATCACCTGGGAGGCTCAGCAGACCGACTATCCGTCCGTCGGTCCGGATCGACCAGAGTACGAGCCCCGCGGCTGCCCGCGCGGTGCCGCCTTCTCCTGGTACACCTACTCCCCCACCCGCGTCAGGTATCCCTACGCGCGTGGAGTTCTGCTGGAGATGTATCGCGAAGCCAAGCAGCGACTCAAGGATCCGGTTCTGGCCTGGGCCGATGTGGTCACCGACCCGGAGCGTCGCCGTCGCTATCACCAGGCACGGGGCAAAGGTGGACTGGTCCGGGTGTCCTGGGCCGAGGCCGTTGAGATGATCGCGGCAGCTCAGGTGCACACGATCAAGACCTATGGGCCGGATCGGATCGCCGGTTTCTCACCCATTCCAGCGATGTCGATGGTCTCTCACTGTGTAGGGACCCGCTTCACCCAGCTCATCGGCGGAGTGATGACGTCCTTCTACGACTGGTACGCCGACCTGCCGGTGGCGAGTCCCCAGGTATTCGGTGATCAGACCGACGTACCGGAATCGGGTGACTGGTGGGACGCCACGTATTTGATGATGTGGGGCTCTAACGTCCCGGTGACCCGAACTCCGGATGCGCACTGGATGGCTGAGGTGCGATATCGGGGCACCAAGGTCGTGACCGTCAGCCCCGATTACGCCGACAACACCAAGTTCGCCGACGAATGGTTGCCGGCCCAAGCGGGCACAGATGCCGCGCTCGCCATGGCGATGGGCCACGTGATCTTGAAGGAATTCTTCGTCGATCGGCAGGTGCCGTTCTTCACCGAATACGTCAAGACCTACACCGACCTGCCATTCCTGATCACGTTGGTCGACAACGCCGAGCATGGCGGGTCTGGTCCCGGGCAAGTTCTTGACCGAGGCCGACCTGGAGATGGGCCCTGAGCGCAAGTCCCCGCCGGAGGCCGCCTGGAAGACGGTGCTGCTGGATGCGGGCAGCGGCAAACCGGTTGTTCCCAACGGTTCTATGGGGTTCCGCTACGCCGACTCCGGGGTCGGTCGCTGGAACCTCGATCTGGAGGGCGTCACCCCTGCTCTCTCGATCCGCGATGTCGACGACGACGAGGTCGTCGAGGTGCTGCTCCCCTGCTTCGAGGCGGCCGACGGATCAGGATCCGTGCTCCGCCGCGGCGTCCCGGTTCTCAGGATCGGCGATCACGTCGTTACCACGGTGTTCGACCTCATGCTCGCCCAGCACGGAGTTGCCCGGCCCGATCTGCCAGGGAACTGGCCGACCGGTTACGACGACCCGACGTCGCCGTACACGCCGGCCTGGCAAGCGGAGATCACCAGCGTGCCTGCCGAGGCCTGCATCCGGATCGCCCGAGAATTCGCAACGAACTCCGAGCAGTCCAAAGGTCGATCCATGATCATCATGGGCGCCGGGATCTGCCAGTGGTTCCATGCCGATGCAACCTACCGGTCGATCTTGAGCCTGTTGATCTTGACCGGCTGCATGGGTCGCAACGGTGGTGGCTGGGCGCATTACGTCGGACAGGAGAAGTGCCGGCCGATCACCGGATGGATCTCGCTTGCCAACGCGCTCGATTGGTCCCGGCCGCCGCGGACCATGATCGGCACCGCGTACTGGTACATGCATACCGATCAGTGGCGCTTCGATGGGTATGCGGCCGACGCCCTTACCTCGCCGTTGGCTGAAGGAAACCTGGCGGGCATGCACACTGCAGACACCGTCGCGCAATCGGCACGGTTGGGATGGATGCCGTTCTATCCGCAGTTCGATGTCAACCCATTGGATCTTGCCGACCAGGCCGCAGCTGCGGTTGCTGCTGGCGAGGCTCCAGATGCGGCCTCCTACGTTGCGAACGCACTGGCCGCCGGCACGATCAAGATGTCGGTCGAGGATGTCGATGCGCCCGAGAACTGGCCCCGAACCCTGACGCTGTGGCGCTCGAACCTGTTCGGCTCCTCGGCCAAGGGCAACGAGTACTTCCTCAAGTACCTACTCGGCACCCACTCCAACGTCATGGCCGACGAGGGAGGGACCGAAGCACGACCGCGCGACGTCGTCTGGCGGGACGAGATTCCGGAGGGAAAGCTCGACCTGCTGCTTTCGGCTGACTTCCGGATGACGTCGACGACACTGCTCTCCGACATCGTGCTGCCTGCCGCCACCTGGTATGAGAAGTACGACCTGTCGAGCACCGACATGCATCCCTTCGTGCATGCCTTCACCCCGGCTATTGACCCGCCGTGGGAGGCCAAGAGCGACTTTGACATGTTCCATCTCATCGCCCAAGAACTCTCACGCCAGGCTGGGACGCACCTGGGCACACGTCGGGATCTGGTCGCGGTTCCGATGCAGCATGACACTCCTGGCGAGACTGCCCAGCCGAATGGGGTCGTGCGTGACTGGCAGCGCGGAGATGTCATCGGCCAGCCAGGCAAGACAATGCCCAGCTTCCAGATAGTCGAGCGCGATTACACCGCCATCGCCGACAAGCTGGCCGCCGTCGGGCCATTGGCCGACGAACTCGGCTTCACCGTGAAGAACATCACCTATCGGCTCGAGCACCAAATAGCCCAGTTGGCGGCCTCGGGTGGTGTGATGCTGGGTGGTGCGGCCGATGGACGACCGGCCATCGACACCGACGCCAAGATGGCGGAGGCAATCCTCACCTTCTCCGGCACCACCAATGGCGAGTTGGCCGTCCAAGGCTTCAGAACATTGGAGCAACGTACCGGTGTGCACCTCGCCGACCTCGCCGAAGGGTCTGAGGAGAAAAGGATTACGTTCGCTCAGACCCAGCAGGCGCCAGTTCCGGTGATCACGTCCCCGGAGTGGTCCGGATCGGAGACCGGCGGCCGCCGCTACGCGCCGTTTACCGTCAACGTCGAACGGCTGAAGCCCTGGCACACGCTGACCGGACGAATGCATTTCTTCCTTGATCATGACTGGATGCGTGATCTTGGTGAGACACTGCCGACCTACCGCCCGCCGCTGGACATGCACCGGCTCTTCGGCGAGCCGACCCTGGGATCGGATGGAGCCAAGCAGGTGACTGTGCGCTACCTGACGCCGCACTCCAAGTGGTCGATCCACTCCGAGTACCAAGACAACTTGTTCATGCTGTCCCTGTCCCGCGGCGGACCAACCATCTGGCTCAGCCCGCAGGACGCAGCGGCCATCGGCGTGGCCGACAACGACTGGATGGAGTGCGTGAACGCCAACGGCGTACTGGTGGGCCGTGCCATCGTCAGCCACCGCATGCCAGAAGGCGTCGTGTACGTCCACCACGCTCAGGAGCGGACCATCGACGTGCCGAAGTCCGAAGCGACCGGCCGCCGCGGTGGGATCCACAACTCGGTGACCCGCTTGCTGGTGAAACCGACCCACCTGATCGGTGGATACGCCCAGTTGTCGTACACGTTCAACTACCTCGGTCCTACGGGTAACCAGCGGGACATCGTCTCTACCATCCGGCGTCGCTCTCAGGAGGTGCAGTACTGATGCGCGTCATGGCCCAGATGGGCATGGTGATGAACCTGGACAAGTGCATCGGCTGCCACACCTGTTCGGTGACCTGCAAACAGGCCTGGACCAACCGATCAGGCACCGAATACGTCTGGTTCAACAATGTGGAGACCCGGCCGGGCCAGGGCTACCCGCGCCGCTACGAGGACCAGGACACCTGGCGGGGCGGCTGGACGCTGAACCGCCGCGGACGGCTCAAGCTCAAGGCCGGTGGCAGAGTCCGCAAACTGCTGGGCATATTCGCCTCGTCAGTGCAACCCAAGCTCGAGGACTACTACGAGCCCTGGACCTACGACTACCGGACGCTCATCGACGCTCCGCTCGGTGACGACTTCCCGGTGGCGAGGCCCAAGTCCTTGATCACCGGCGAGGACACCAAGATCACCTGGTCGTCGAACTGGGACGACGACCTCGGCGGCGCCAGTGAGCTGGGACATCTCGACCCCATTGTGCAGCGGGTACGGCGGGAGTCCGAGGACAAGATCAAGTTTGAGTTCCAGCAGACCTTCATGTTCTACCTGCCGCGCATCTGCGAGCACTGCCTGAACCCATCCTGCATGGCCTCCTGCCCATCGGGTGCGATCTACAAACGCAGTGAGGATGGCATCGTCTTGGTCGACCAGGATCGTTGCCGAGGGTGGCGGCAGTGCGTCACCGGCTGCCCGTACAAGAAGATCTACTTCAATCACAAAACAGGCAAGGCAGAGAAGTGCCACCTGTGCTACCCACGGATCGAGGTGGGGCTGCCGACGGTGTGCTCAGAGACGTGCGTCGGGCGGCTGCGCTATCTCGGTTTGTTCCTGTACGACGCCGACCGGGTCACCGCGGCGGCAGCGACACCAAACGAAAAAGACCTCTACGCCGCACAACTGGATCTGATCTTGGATCCAGGAGATCCTCAGGTGGTCGCCGCGGCTCAGCAACAGGGCATCCCGCCCGACTGGCTGGACGCCGCGCGGCGTTCACCCGTCTATGCGCTGGCCAAGACATTCAAGGTGGCACTGCCTTTGCATCCGGAGTATCGGACCATGCCGATGGTCTGGTACATCCCGCCGCTCTCCCCCATAGTCGACCTGCTCCGTGATCAAGGCCATGATGCAGAGTCCTCGCGATGTCATGTTCGGGGCCATCCGAGCGCTGCGGATTCCGATGGAGTATCTGGCGGAGTTGTTTACCGCGGGTGACGTCAGCGAGATCGAGCGGGTGCTGACGGTGCTGGCGGCCATGCGCGCGCACATGCGCAACATCACCCTCGAGCAACCCCAGGACGACACCATCGCCGCATCGGTAGGAATGACCGATGTGAGCATGCGCGAGATGTACCGCCTCTTGGCCATCGCGAAGTACGACGAGCGCTACGTGATTCCGAAGGCCCACGTCGAGCAAGCCCATGAGCTCGAGGAGCTCGGCTGCTCGGTCGACTTTGACGGCGGACCGTACGAGTCAGGACCGTTTGGCGAGGCCAGCGGTCGCCCGTCACCCGTCGCCGTAGAGACCTTCCAAGCGCTAAAGCAGCGACAGACCTCCGATGCCACCGTTGCCGCCGATGATCTTCGCGGTCGGGTGAACCTGCTCAACTGGGACGGGAATGGCGCGCCCGAAGGCCTGTTCCCGAAGAGCCAGGAACCGTCATGAGAACCCACCGGCGAGAGGCGATCCCCGCCCGGGTGATTCGCCAAGCGGCTGCGGTCTGCCTTGGCTATCCCGAACGCGACGTCATCGCCAGGTCGGGCTTGCTGCGCGCGGCCCTCGCTGAGGAGGCCCCCGGTCAGGCCGAGAGCTTTGAGCCGTTGCTGGCTTTCTGGGATTCCACGGATCCCTCGACGATCCAGACCCACTACGTCGATGTCTTCGATCTGTCACGAAAGCACAGCCTCTACCTGTCGTATTGGACCGATGGCGACACCCGGCGACGAGGCGAGGTACTGGCCGCGTTCAAACAGCGCTACCGTCGCTCTGGCTTCCTGGTCGACACCTGGGGCGAACTGCCCGACTACCTGCCGATGGTGCTGGAATATGCCGCGATCGTCGACCCAATCGATGGGACCGCCTTGTTGCAGGAGTACCGGAGCAGCGTGGAGTTGCTCCGGCTGGCTCTGGCCGAACGCGGCACGCCGTACGCGGGGGTGCTGACCGCTGTCTGCGGCACGCTGCCCGGCCCCTCACCCGCCGACCGCCGGGCTGTCATGGCAATGGCTGGTGCCGGCCCTCCACTAGAGATGGTCGGCTTGGAACCGAAGGACCCTCGACTCCTTCCGTTGGGAGGTTCGCGATGAATGTGCTGCTGTGGGGCGTACTGCCGTACGTCATGATGGCGATCCTGATCGGCGGCCTCATCTGGCGCTACCGCTACGACCAGTTCGGCTGGACCACCCGCTCCTCCCAGCTTTATGAGTCGCGGCTGCTACGGATCGGTTCTCCGCTGTTCCACTTCGGGATCCTGGTCGTGATCATGGGACACCTGGGCGGGCTGGTGATCCCGAAGTCATGGACCGAGGCGGTCGGAGTCACCGAGGGCATCTACCACTTCAACGCGCTGCTGTGGGGCACGATAGCCGGCGTCTGCACGCTGGTCGGGATCTTGATCTTGATCTATCGGCGGCGCACGACCGGTCCGGTGTTCATGGCCACCACGAAGAACGACAAGGCGATGTATGTGGTCTTGGTCGCGGCGATCGTGGCCGGGCTGGCAACCACGGTGCTCGCCGTCTTCGGTGGTCACGAGGAAGTGACCTACCGAGAGACCGTCTCACCCTGGTTCCGCTCGCTGTTCTACTTCTCGCCCAAGATCGACTTGATGGCAGCGGCTCCACTGGCATTCCAGGTGCACACCCTGATCGGGATGCTGCTGTTCGCCATCTGGCCGTTCACCCGCCTAGTGCACGCCTTCACCGTTCCATTGCACTACTTGTTCCGCCCCTACATCGTCTATCGGAGCCGTGACGATCTGCCCGCTCCGGGAGCCGCGCCGACCCACCGCGGCTGGGCCCCTGTCGGCACGCGTGACCGCACCCCAGACGCCTGAGACGGAGAGGACAATTCGTGACCAGTACGGCTGCGAGTGACACGACCCTGCAGACGGGTCAGACCAAGAACCTGGTCCTGGCACTCCTTGGCTTCACGATCACCTTCTGGGCGTGGAACATCATCGCGCCTCTCGGCGTCCGCTACAGCGGTGAACTCGGGCTGAGTGCTACGCAGGCATCGTTCCTGGTCGCCATGCCTGTACTTGTCGGCTCCCTCGGACGGGTGCCCGTCGGAGCCCTCACCGATCGCTATGGCGGCCGACTGATGTTCACGGTGCTCACGCTGGCCTCGGCCATTCCGGTAATGCTGGTTGCCTTCGCGGGATCACTGGGGTCGTACCCGCTACTTCTGGTGTTCGGCTTCTTCCTTGGCGTTGCGGGCACAACATTCGCGGTCGGCATCCCATTCGTCAACGCGTGGTTCGAACCGGCGCGGCGAGGCTTCGCGACCGGGGTCTTCGGCGCTGGCATGGGCGGTACCGCCTTGTCGGCGTTCTTCACTCCGCGGCTGGTACGCAGCATCGGCTATGTCCCAACGCATCTGCTCATTGCGGTAGCTCTGGTCGTCGTCGGCGCCGTCCTCTGGTTGCTGATGCGGGACTCACCTGCCTGGAAACCCAACCTCGCACCTGTCGTACCCAAGCTCACTGCGGCCGCCAAGCTGCCGCTCACCTGGCAGATGTCCTTCCTCTATGCCGTCGTGTTTGGTGGCTTCGTTGCGTTTTCGACCTATCTGCCGACCTACCTGAAGAACGTTTACGACTTTGGCTTGACCGGCGCCGGCACCAGAACCGCAGGCTTTGCCATCGCGGCCGTGATCGCGCGACCGATTGGCGGCATTCTGGCCGACAAGATCGGCCCGCGTACCGTCGTCGCCATCTCCCTCGGCGGAGCAGCGGTGATGTCGCTGATCATCGCGCTGCGACTGCCGGCCGAGATCCCAGCCGGAACGGCATTTGTTGTGATGGCCCTCTTCCTCGGGCTCGGCACCGGTGGCGTTTTCGCCTGGGTCGCTGAATTGGCACCAGCCGAACGAGTCGGCGCCATCACCGGGATCGTTGGCGCATGTGGCGGGCTCGGAGGCTTCTTCCCTCCGCTCGTCATGGGAGCCACCTACAACGAGGCTGTGCACAGCTACACCATCGGACTGGTGCTGTTGACGATCACTGCCGGCGGCGCGCTCCTCTTCACCCTGTTCGGGATCCGGCGAAAGGCTCCTGCCAGCACGTAGCGGTTAGTCCGCCCTTCGACGGGCCATTCTGCACGTCGCATTATTTACTCGGACTTGGCATGATTTGCAGATTGGGGCAGAGTCGACTCAGGTGATGCCAAGTGGGTGTGAGCGACCTCGGGGAGGAGCGCCTAGTAGCTCGGCCTGCTGATAAGCCAGTGGGCATCTTCCGCGCGATCGGTATCGCCCAGCGGACGACCCGGCGGAGTCCGCTGTTCTATGTCCTCGTCGTCGGTGCTCTGCAGCTGGCCCTGGTTTTGGTCGCCATTCCGGTGATCCGGCTGCTCTATGGGTTGGTGCTCGTCGAAACCGGTCTGGGGAGCATCGCGTACGACCGAATCTCCCATGTGCTGCGCAATCCGCTGGCTGATGTGACGCTCTTGGCCATTGCGATTGTCGCCGTTATCGCGATCTTCGGGGAACTGGTCATTCTGTTTGTGCTGGCATCGCACCACCAAGAGACCGGAGTGCCCGGAGCAGAGGCAACATCGTTACGGCTTGTGCTGCGGCAGGTCTGGGGGACGATCAAGAAGCTGTTCCACCCACAAGGCCTACTGATAATCGTCTACTTGATCTTGCTACTGCCCCTCGGTCAGCTTGGACTGACGTCGATCTTGACCAAGAAGGTCGCAGTGCCACCATTCATCAGCGAGGAATTGAGCAAGAACCCGTCGCAAAGCCTGCTCTACAGCGGGGTGCTGCTGGTGATCACTTACCTGAATCTACGGCTGATCCTCACCCTGCCGCTGCTGGGCACCACATCGGCTGGAGTGTGGGAAGCCTTTGTGACCAGCTGGCGGCTGACCCGCTGGCGCTCGCTTCGGATTCTCGGTTTGTTCGTGGTGGTCACCTTCGCGGCGGGATTAGCCGCCTTCGTCCTTGGCGCGGCTACTTTGGCACCAACGATCGCCACTGACATCCTGGCCCCTGCCTCATCACCGTGGCTGGCCGCCGTGGGACTGAGTGTCTTTCAAATCGGCGTCTTCGTGATCGCAGCGCTGCTGACGATCATGATCGTCCAGTCACTGACGGCGATGATGCGTGATTGGCTAAGACGCCTAGATGAAGACCATCGACACGTCCCGACCGTCATTTCGTACTCAGAACCGTCACACATCACCGCTAGCCGTCGAAAGGTGTTGTGGGGCTTGGCTGCAGGCGTCATCGTCGCGGCTTTCACCATCACTGTGGTGTTGAACCACCAAACCATGGTCAAGCTGATCAATAGCGACGAGACCGAAGTGCTGGCGCACCGCGGGTTCATCCAAGGCGGCGTGGAGAACACGCTCCCGGCCCTGCAAGCCGCCGCCCAGGCAGGAGCCGATCGGGTCGAGTTCGACGTCATGGAAACCAAGGACGGCAAGTTCGTGGTGATGCACGATGCGAACCTCCAGCGGCTGGCAGGCAAGAATCGCAATGTCAAAGACCTCACCCAGGAAGAGCTGACGAAGATCACTGTCCGGGCTGGAGGCATGGAGGCCAAGATCCCCACGCTCGAGGAGTGGATCCAGCTCTCGATTCATCTCAATCTGCCGCAATTACTGGAGATCAAGCTGCACGGTGGCGAAACCCCCGATTTGGTGCCTCGTCTGCTAGCCGTACTCGATGCGGCCGGAGTGACCGAGCACTACACCTATCACACGCTCAGCCGAGAGGTTGTCGAGGAGCTGAAGCGACTGCGGCCGCAGCTGGTGGTGGGGTTCATCGTGCCGATCAACTTCGGTGGCGTACCCAATGTCAACGCCGACTTCATAGTCATCGAGCAACAGTCATATAGCGGCAGATTCGTACGACAGGCATGGGCCGACGGCTACAACGTCATCGTCTGGACGGTCGACGACGAGCAACAGATGCGCGACTACATGGATGCTGCGGTGGACGGAATCATCACTGACCGGCCAGATCTCTGCGTTGCAGCACGCACCGACATCGCAGAGGACAAGGGCTTGGCCGGCCGACTCTCGGACGCAATCTCTCGGTCGGCCTCGTTCTGACTCATGCGCGCTGAGCCCGTCGAAGCGCCTTCGACAGGCTCAGGGCGCATCTCCCTTAGACCTGCGGCTTCACCAGCGGGAACAAGATCGTGTCGCGGATTCCCAGGCCGGTCAGATTCATCACCAGACGGTCGACACCCAGACCCATACCGCCGGTCGGTGGCATCCCGTACTCCAACGCCTGCAGGAAATCCTCATCAACCTGCATCGCCTCGGGATCCCCGGCGGCAGCCCGAAGAGACTGCGCTACCAACCGCTCCCGTTGCTCAAGCGGATCGGTCAGCTCAGAGTAGGCGGTGCCCTGCTCCGCGCCGAAGATCACCAGATCCCATTTCTCGGCTAGTTGCGGATCGACGCGGTGCTCACGGGCAAGCGGTGAATTCTCCTTAGGGAAATCGGTGTAGAACACCGGTGTGGTGGTTTGGCCTTCGCACAGTTCGCCGTAGATCTCTTCAAGGAGATACCCCCAGCCTGCGCTGGGCTCCATCTCCAGTCCTATCGCTAGGGCGTGCTGGTGCAGCACCGACGTGGGGGTATCAACGGTGATCTCCTCGCCCAGCGCTTCGGAGACCGCCTCGCAGATCGTCTTGACCGGCCAGTCGCCCGAGAAGTCGTACTCGGTGATCTTGCCGTCGGCATCGGCCCTGCGTGCGATCGGTGAGCCATATACCGCGCTAGCGGCCTCCTGGATGAGCTCCTGGGTCAGCACCCGCATGGTGTTGTAGTCGCCGTAGGTTTCGTAGACCTCCAATGAGGTGAACTCAGGGTTGTGCTTGAAGTCCACGCCTTCGTTCCGGAACTGCCGGCCCACCTCGAACACCTTCTCCATGCCGCCCACGATCAGGCGCTTCAAGTGCAGCTCGGTGGCGATCCTCAGGTAGAGGTCGAGGTCATAGGCGTTGATGTGAGTCTCGAAGGGCCTGGCATTCGCGCCTCCATGGATCAACTGCAGGACTGGGGTCTCGACCTCGGTGAAGCCTCGAGCGTGGAGCGACTCGCGAATGCTTCGAACCACAGTGGCGCGGGCGTACGCCACGTCGCGGGCTTCTGGTCTCACGATCAGGTCGACATAACGTGCTCGGACCCGAGCCTCGGGATCGGTGAGTCCCTTGTGCTTGTCAGGTAAGGGCCGGATCGACTTGCTGGTGATCTTGAACGATTCGGCGCGGATGGACAGCTCACCCCGCTTGGTGGTGATCACCTCGCCGGTCACGCCTACCTGATCACCGAGGTCCACATCATGCCGCCAGCGTTTGAGCATGTCGGGTCCAACCGCGTCGAGAGCGATCATGATCTGCAAGTCGCCGGTGCCGTCGCGCAGCGTAGCGAAACAGAGCTTGCCGCCATCACGGCTGAGGACTACCCGTCCGGCAACCGAAGCCCTACGCCCGGTACGCGTATCGGGCGGGAGTTCGCCAGCCTCCGCCCGGACCTGGGCCAGCGTGTGGGTGCGGGGAAATGTCACTGGATACGGATCGACGCCCTGCTCGCGCAGCCGGTCCAGCTTCTCGCGGCGTACCCGGACCTGCTCCGGCAGCCCTTCGACGGACATGGCCTCAGCCAAAGCATCGGGTTCTTCCGGGATGTATGACGTCACCTCGGCCGCGTATTCCTCGCCTGCCCGCTCCAGCGCGCCCGCGGCTGATTCCTTGCCGTGGCGGCTCAACATCGCGAGCGACGGCCGCGTGAGGAAGCCTTCGGCGTTGCCAGCGGCGGTGCCGACGCGTGGCAGATCCGAGGGGTACTCGAAGCAGATGTAGCGAGGCTGCCATTCGGGCTGGTACTTGGCGTTGGATCGGTACAGGGATTCCAGCTGCCAGTTCCGGCTTGCGAGCAACAGCGCGTGGCGCCACAGGCGGGCAATCGGTCCAGCGCCGACCTCCGCGCCCCGCTCGAAGGCTTCGCGGAACATGGCGAAGTTCAACGACACCCGACCGACGCCGAAGACTGGAGCTCGCTCGGCCAGCGAGGACACCATCAGCTCGACCAGACCGTTGTCGGCGGTGGGATCGCGGCGCATCAGGTCGAGGGAGAGACCGTTGCGGCCCCACGGCACGAAGCTGAGGAAGGCCCGCAGTGCGCCGTCGGCGTCGTGTGCCTCCACGAGAAGGCACTGGGAGTCCAATGTGTCCCCGAGTCGGCCGAGCGCCATGGAAAAGCCTCGTTCGTCACCGCCATCTCCTCGCCACCGAGAGGCGGACGCGGACAGCTCGTCGAAGTGTGCAGGGTCAACGTCGCCGTGGCGAGTCACGGCCGTGGTGTAGCCACGACGTTGCAGCCGACTGACGGACTGCCGGACGGCCTTCATGCCTGGGCCGTTGAGTGAGAACGTTCGCATGTCGAGGATCGCCTCGTCGCCGATCTCGAACGCCGTCAACCCGGCCTCGGCATACGCGGTTGCACCCAGTTCGCCGGCACCCATCACGGCTAGCGACCAGCCGCTGGCGCGGGACTTTGCGCGCCACTGTTCGATCGCCGATTCCCAGTGCTGGGGATCGCCCACCGGGTTCCCACTGGCCAGGCTCACTGAGCCGATCACCCGATAGGAAACGCCCGCTTGCGCCGCCGCCGGCTCACCCGCGTTCCACACGATGGACTTGTCTCGCCGGGTAGCGAAGTAGCCCAATGAATCCCACTCGCCGAACGAGCGCAGCAGAGTCCGGACGCGGGCCTCGTCCACGGCGCTGAGGGTCTGAGTATGAGCTGGCGGCCTGAAGAGCAGATACGTGGAAGTCAGGATGACCACCGCACCCAGCACGTCCAACAGGATGGTGACCCACAGAGGGGACTGGACCTCATCGGGGCGCGTCAGGCCAACCTCGCCCAACAGCTTGTCGACGACGTGGAGAGCCGCTGTGGACGTATCCGGTGTGGTGCCGAACGTGCTGACCAGCCAGGTACCAAGAACCAAGATCACCAGGCCGCCAAGCAGGAAAAAGATGATCGCGGCGAGCAGGTTCCGCCGTGCGCCACGGGCCTGGAACTGGGGCCTGGCGCGCCAGAGGATCACCAGAACGGCGCTCATGATCACTAGCCCGGCTATCTGCAGCAGCGGGCCACCGCCGATGATCGAAAAGATCCGCACCAGCTGAGGAATGATGACCCACCAGATGACGAAAATCCACCAGGCTGCCCGGAGCCGGCGGCGCAAGGCAACGCCGACCGAGATGAGCAGCGCGGCGTACACCAGATTCGGCACGATCGGGATCGTCAACATCGAGACGACGTCGTGCCACTGCAAGAAATACTGTCTCAGTGGCGGTATGAAAGTCGCGACCACAACAAGCGCAGCGAACGCGAACATCGCGGTCGCTAGCCAGTCAGGCCAGCGATCATCTCGTAGCACTTGAGTAATGGCAGCCTTGTGCGCAGCAGGCTCTGCTTCCGCGGGCGTGCGCTCTGCAGAGGTATTGACGTCAACAGCCATAGATGTGCTCGCTAGTTCGGCAAGAGTGGGAGGTCGTGGGACGCTCGATATCTGGCAAATTCTCTCACGGTTGTGCGGTAGGCCCGGGAGAAGATGCCGCAACCATTGAGTTCGCCGAGCGCATGCGCTAACTCACAATGATCGAGATCAGCACCGCAACAACCACCGTGTTCAGCAGCAGGCCAAGCACACTGTGCACGCTAACGAGCTTGCGCATGGTGCTGCTGACGATGGTCGTATCAGTGGTTCCGAAGGTCGCCGAACACCCAATCGCCAGATAGATGTAGTCCGAGAACACGGGCTCCTGCGAGCCTGGGAACTTCAGTCCGCCCTGCTCAATGTCACGACGCGCGTACTGCAGGGCGAAGCTGAAGGTGATCACCATCCAGCAGGTCGCCACGGTGCCAGCCGCAAGCGCTAGTACGAGCCTGGTGGCGTCCTCGCGACTGAGCACTGCGGTAATGATCGTCACGAACGCGACCAGTGCGATGAAGACCGGCCAGCCCGGACCGCCTCCTCCAGCCAGCAACCACCTTTTGACACGGGATGTCGGGAGCGGCTTCGCCAGCACCCGTCGTACCAGCTCCGCTCGATCGCATCGAGAGAAGGCGCGCAACCCGAGTGCAAGATAGGTAATCGCGAAGGCATTCCAAGCGGCCAGCCTCGCGCCAAACAGGAACTCGAGCTCGAACTGCGCATCGGTCGGCACTGGCCGAGACCCCGTGACCTGCAGGGCGATCACCAGGATCTCGAACAAGATTGCGACCAGCAGACCCACCCCGACAGACACCCAGAGTCGAAACACATCCGAGCATGAGTGCGGCACCTTCACCGTGCCTTTCGACTTGATCGTCTGGCTCGGCTCTGCCCTGTCGCTCGACTGTGCCTTGGCGCCTGTCCTGGTCACCTTCACTGCAGCTCCTTGAGAGCGTTCAGTTGAGGCTTGCCATGCTCGCCTGGGGTGATTGCCTGGTCAAGCAGAGCACCGCAGCCGTCAAGCAGCGCCGCGCTCCAGTTTGCCGATCGACTTCATGATCAAGTCGATTGACCTCAGCCAGCGGCTCCCCGAGCAGCCCGTGGCGACGGATTGGGTTCTCCAACACCGCCCAGCTCAAGGCCGACAGCAAAATGATCAAAGCGAGCTGGACACCAGCTCGGACCAGCGGGCTTGTGGCCAGCACAGCTTGGGGCATGAGGGCAAGAGGCCGCCGGGCAGCCACGGCGCTCCAAGGTGATAGCCAACAACAGGCAGCCACCGCGATCGCTCTAATGCCGTCAAGACCTGGATGGTACCGAGTCTCGGAGTCGGCGGGGCGGGGCATGGCTGTCCTTCGGCAATGTGCAAAGGGAGCCGAACGGCTGATGCCCGCCTGACGGCCCTCTTTGCGCCCGAGCCGTCTACCGTGAACGCGACAACCCGGGGCTGAGATGGCCGGGACCGATGGCGACAAAACGAGGGGCCGCCTGTGAGCGAAATCAAGTCGGTACTGCGCTACATCCGGTGGCAACGCCTGGCCAGCCTTGCATGGCCCGGGCGGCCAACGCGATGGCGAGATGTTCCACGCAGGCTGCGCCCCACTGTCGTCAACGTGATCAGGTTGACGACCGCGGCGGTGCTCTCGTACTTGATCACCCTCGCCCTGACAAGCGGCGCCATCGATCTGACCGGGCCTCTCACCGCATTGCTTGTCATGCAGGCCTCAGCATTCTCAACGCTCAAGATGGGCGCGGTCCGAGTCGGCGCGGTCCTGGCGGGTGTCTTGATCGCGACGCTGGTGTCGATCTGGATCGGCCTCACCTGGTGGAGCCTCGGCGCTGTCATCGCCGCCTCCTTGATAGCGGCCAAGATCCTGCGGCTAGGCGAGCAGGCCATGGAGGCCCCCATCAGCGCCATGTTGATCCTCGGCGTCACCAGTCCGAATGTTGCAGCAGAGATCAGAGTGTTGAACACCTTGATCGGTGCCGGAGTCGGTGTCGCGTTCAATCTCCTCTATCCACCGGCGCTCCCGACCAGACGGGCAGGTCGAGCCATCATCGAAGTCGCCGAGGCGACGGCCGCCCCGCTCGACGCCGCAAGCGCCGACCTGGCGAAGGGGCCGATCAACCGCGAGCAGGTACAGGACTGGCTCGACCGGGTCCAGGCCGGCGGCCTGCTCCTGACATCGGCCACCAAAACCGTCGCGTCCTTGAAGGACAGCCGCCGCCTCAATCCACGGGCGATCGGCACCACCGATATCGAGCCGGTATTGGCGAGCGGACTGCGTACATTGGAAAGCTGCCTGCTGGCCATCCGCGCACTCTTCACGGTGCTGCTCGCCGAACTCCCCACCGAAGACAGGCCGGACGACCCGTACGGTGAGGAGTTGCGAGCCGCATTTGCCATAGTTCTGCACGATGCCAGCGACTGCATTCGGGCATTCGGGAGCCTCGTCCTTGCCGAAGTGGAGGAACGAGAAGAGGAGGCTGAGCGATCGCTTGATGAGAGCCTCGACATCCTTCGCGAAACTCAGGCGGTCCTGACCGAACTGATGACAGTCGACCCCCAAGAGAACAAGTCCTCGTGGCTGCTGCGAGGGTCAATCCTGGCGGCGGTCGAGCATGTGCTTGATGAACTCAATCTCGAAGATCACGCCCGCGCCCGCCAAGAGTGGAAGGATGACCAGCGGTCCAAGCCACTCTCCCAGTTGCCACCGATAGTCCAAGCAGCTCTGCCTCACCCCGACCGACCGTTGCTGCGCGGGCTCCCACCCGGCACCACCTGGCGCACTGCATTCGCCAAGCAGGCCGAAGAGCAAGATCACCTCGACGATGTCGATCCCAGTGATGACTGAGTCTGGATTCGTTGATGCTGACGGAAGGTTGCCACCAGCAGTATGAGGGCGACGACTTGGGTGGCTGCGACGGCGGCAATCAGTATCGGGAGTGATCGCTCGTACAGTGCACCGGCCATGACTCCACCGCCGATGGCGGCAACGCCCTGTATCGCGGCGAAGACGCCGTACGCGGTGGCGAGTCTCGAGGCCGGGACGAGATCGGCCACCAGCGCCTTCACAGTGGAGTCCAGCACTCCGCCTGCGGCGCCCCAGAGCAGCACACCGGCAATAACGATCAGTGGGGAGCCGCCGAACGCCAGAACCGGCACAGCCGCAACGAGGAGCGGCAGCGCCAACAGGACGCGACCTCTGGTGCGATCGAAGAGCCAGCCGGACCCGAGCGCAGCAAGTGCCTCCGCACCCATGGCTGCGGCGTAGATCAACGGGACGGCTGCGACCGCCACCACATGATCTTGCGTGAGGTGGTAGGCGATGACGGCGAAGGTGACGAGCCCTCCAGTCGTCGCAGCACAGGCGGCTGCGAACAGCCAGAACACGTGGGGCAGCTGGCCATGGAACCTGCTAAGCAGTAACTCTTGGCCCTTGGAATCGTCGGTCGCCGCTGTTTGGGCTGCCTCATCTCGGTTCTCGACAGGGTCGCCCATGGTTCGCCGAATCCGGACCAGAACGAGCATCGCCACCGCTCCAGGAATGATCAGCACGGCCATGGCTGGCCAGATCGCTCCCGCTGCGGCGATGACTGCGGCCACCAGAAGTGGCCCAGCAACGGCGCCGACCTGGTCGAGTGCCTGGTACACCCCAAAGCCACGTCCTAGTCCGACGGCAGCCGCGGCGTGAGCCAGCAGCGCGGTCTTCGCTGGGCTGCGAACCGCCTTCCCGACCCGCTCACCCAGGATGAGGACGCAGGCCAGTGCCAGCCCGGCACCGGCGAGGAAGGGCGTGATGGCCAGGGCCGGCACGCAGATCACAGTGAGGGCATAGCCGGCAAAGGTGAGTGTCCAGTAGCGCCCGCTGCGATCTGCCCATGACCCGGAAACAATCCGCAGCAGCAACGCCATGGCCTCGCCTGCGCCGCTGACCAGCCCCACCAGGACGGCAGAGGCGCCGAGCGATGCCAGCAACGGTCCGGTGACCGAGCGCGCGCCCTGGTACACCATGTCCGCGGCCAGGCTCACCACGCCAAATCCGACGACCGTACGCCACGGCGACCAGGACCGCCCAGCACCGCCAGAGGTGACATGTGAGGCGACATCCCCGGAAGCGACCGGCCGATTTGTCGCAGGTTTCCTCACTGGTCCACGACCTGCGTCGAACTGGCTCGAGTGGCATTGGAAGCGCGATCCTTCGAGACCTGCCGCTGACGGCGGTATTCCAGCCATGTCAGCGCGACGATCAACGCATCAAACGCAGTAAGGACCAACAGGGGTGCACTGGGCTGCAGTGCCATTCGATAAAGCTGGTAGCCAATGAAGATCAACAAGACGATGATCATGCACGGATAGGCCCAGAGCTTGTTCAGCAGCAGCGCGATGACGAGCACGATCTTGACGGCGCCATGCACCAGCAGATATACGGCGCCGAAGATCACTGCACTCCCCGTGAGTCCGTTCGCTGTATGCAGAAGGTAGCGAGCGACCAAATCGTTGGGATCTTCCGACAGTTCGCCTCGAGTCAGTACAGCTACCAGATGATGAATGCTGTCGGGCGTCACAAAGAGCAAAAGCAGGCCGCCAACTAGCTCGGTCAGGCCGTTGAGGCCTTTACCAATGATGCCGATCACAAAAAGGCGGTCGAGCCAGTCCTTGGGTCTGAACATGATCACCTTCTCTCCGGGTGACAGAACCCGGCGCTCCTCATTACTCGCTACTCGCCAGGGCTGCTGATGACCGCGTACACGTGTTCGGCGTAGGCGTCGAATCGCTCCTCGCAGAGCTTTAGGGCCGTGGCCGACTCCGTTGTTGCCGGAATCCCGAGTAGATCGCGACTGCGCAGCTCCCGGTACCAGCGCCGTAGCCGGTCGAGGCTCTGCTCCTCCTCCTCGAGCTCGGCCAGTGTGTACTTCCCGAGCCGCTCCTCTTTTTCGAGCTCGGCCAGGTATTTGCCACAGTCAGAGTCGAACTCAGACCATTCCTCCTGGCGTGCTGCGGAGTACAACTGCTCAAGCCGTGCGACGTCGGCGTCTCGGTAACCCTTTGCGGCCAGCAGTGACAAAGTTCCGTGAGCGGCCTCGACGAGACCGGTGAGACGCTCCAAGAACGGCCGCATGGCGGGCAGGTCTGGGACGGCCCACACCGCCTGGCCGAGCGGGACCGCGCCCGAGCGCCGCAGTTCTCGCCACAGGGCCATCCGGTGGCGTGCCGGCTGAGTTGGCAGCCGAGCCAGCACCATGACCCATGCACGAGGCCTGGTCTCGGCGATATCTGTCACAACGGCTAAGTTACATCTGTAACTTGAGCGATGATTACGGTCTCTTCAGTCGGGAATCCTCACGATCTCGGGCTGTCTCCACTACCGCCTTGATGGTTTTCGCGACGACCCGGGCGTACTCGCGATTGGAGATCAATGACCCGTGGCTGGCGCCCTGCACGACTTCGAAGCTCGCGTTTTCAGTCAGGTCCGCAAGCTCGCGCTGCAATGCGGTCAGCAGCTCACCACCGACGGGTTGCTCACTGACCCCAAGCACGGCCAACGGCAGGTCGCCGAGCGGCTGGGCGGCGTTCAGCTGCTCGCGGCTGACTGACCACGAGCGGATCTGCGCGGCTTCGGTGGCGGCGAATCCAGGCAATGCCGCACCGGCTCGTAGCTCGGCAACCTGCCGCGCCGGCAACCCGGCAGAGATCCCACGCGAGAGGTTGAGCGCCCGCAGAATCCCCAACCAGCCCAGCCAGCCAAAAATCCGCTGCGAGACCTCGAGCATCTTGTCTGCGTGCGGCGTGGGCCAGCGCACCCACTGGTCGGGATGAGATGCATCGACTAGAACTAACCCAGCGGTCAGCTCGGGATAGAGATCTGCGAAGGTGCGGACCGGCATGCCGCCGAAGGAATGGCCGGCGAGCACGTACGGCGGCTCGATCGCAGCCTCGCGCAGCGCATCTCGCAGTTCCATCGCGATGGTCTGGGCATCGCGGGGGCGACGGCTGCGCTGGCTCCAGCCAAGCCCGGCACGGTCGTAACTAACACTTCGGACCGTCGGGGCGAGCTCTTCTTGAACCCAGTACCAGTTGGGTGAGAACGAGCCCATTCCCGCCTCGAGCACGACCGTGGGCTCACCGGAGTCAGCTCCGCGAACCTGCAGGTGTATCTGGCGGCTATCGACTTGCACCAGCAGCCCCGGCGCGCGGTAGCGCCGGCGATCACGAACCGTAAGCGCCTGCTGGACCGCCGCCGCCGAACCCATTGCGGTGGCGACAAGCAGCGCGGCCCTGGCCCACTTCACTTGCTATGCCTCAATTCGGAACATGTGCCAGCTCCAGCCCTCGAGCTCGACGAAGAATCCGTCGACCAGATCATCGCCTGAGCGTACGAAAGCAATGTTCTGGGTCGGATGTGTTGGGTCCACGAGATTCCACCGGCGTCCCCGCAAGTCGTCCCAGGGCGCTCGTACCAGGCCCGCTGCCGTGCTATCGCTGAGATTGACCACGATGAGCCAGCGGGAGTCGCCATCCCAGCACCAGGCAACCAGGTTTTGGTATCGATCGTCTCCCGGCCATCCGAACCGTTCGCACAGTTGCCAGGCTCCGTGCCTGAATGTCGGGTCGGCCACGGCGAGCAGGAAGGTGCGATAGAAGCGCGAGAAGGGCTTCGTCGCTCGCCTCCTTCGGGTAGCGGCCCAGGAACACCGGTAGGTGGACCGTCGCTCCCTCGAGTTGACCGTTGTGGACCAGCCGCGCACCGGTCTGGGTCAGTGCGGTTACGGCAGCCACCTGCGATCGCGTGGAACCAAATGCCGACACGGCCCGCGGTTCATCATGGTTCTCCACGAACCGTACGAGGCCGTGCTGGTAGTTATCGTCAGCCAACAGATGCAGCCGCACCTGCTCGGCGGGTCCGTGCAGAATGCGGTCGTAGAGTCGCTTGTCGTAGCAGTAGTTGAAGCCCTGCTGCTGCAATGCCCACTCCAGGTCCCAGTAGGCCTCAGCCAGGAACAAGAATCCAGGATGCGCTTCTCGGACCGCAGGGATCACAGTTGGCCAATAGTCGGCGCTCGGGGCTGGCCCGACGCGATCACCCCAGGTCCTGGCGAAGACGTCATTCATGACCAGCATGGCCATATCGCAGCGAACTCCATCACACTGGTCGGCGATCTGATGCAACGTGTCGATCATCGCGGCGCGCAGTGCCGGGGCAAAGGCATTGAGCTGAACAACATCGGGCCACGCCGGGAAGTAGGGGTCGCGGCCATTGGCGAGGACTCGACCGCCGATGTCGACGAACGACGCCGGGTCCCTCTCCAGGTCCGCGGTGCGTGCCCGAGACGAACACCTCCGGCTGGAGCGTGGCCCATAGATGATCGGGGGCCACGTGATTGGGCACGAAGTCCAGAATGAGGCCCACGCCATGCGCCGCCAATGCCTCACGCGCGCGGGCGAGACCGCCCGGGCCACCGAAATGATCATCGACAACGTAGCCGCGTACGCAGTAGGGGGATCCGACGACATCCTCTGCCTGCCAATCGGGAAGAGCCTCCCCGAAGCTGGCGCGCAGGTCGTCATTGGACAACGCGATCGCGACGCCGGCGGGACTGCGTTGCCAAACGCCCATCAGCCATACCGCGTCGAATCCAAGATCGGCTATTTCAGCCCAGTAGCGATCGGGAACCGATCCAAGATCGATAGCAGTTCCCTCGTTCCGGCTGATTGCTGCAAGCCACGGCCAGGTGTTGATCTCGTAGAGCGAAGGGTGAGTGATCTTGCTCAGATCTGATGGCATGGAGCCGCTCCCGGATTCTTAGTTCTAGCCAGCTGGCCCTGCTGCGATGGTGGACACGTCAGGGGCGGTCGTCGTGTCGTCGAAGAAGATCATTCGGCGCACCCGACGCGGCGGGTCGAGCAGCAGATCCGCGACCAGAGCAGTCCAGCCTGTTTGATGCATGGCGCCGATGCCGGCGCCGTTGTCGCCGTGGAAGTACTCGTAGAACAAGAGGTTGTCTTTCCAGGCGGGGTCGGTTTGCATGAGTTCGACGCCTCCGTAGACGGGCCGCCGGCCGTCCGGACCTGGGAGCCAGATACTGACGAGCCGATCCGCCAGATCGCCGGCGATGTCCTGCAGAGCTAGATACTGTCCTGATCCAGTCGGATATTCGATCGTAAATTCAGGTCCGAAGAATTGATCGTATTGCAGCAGGGAGCGAATGACCAGATAATTCATCGGAAACCAAATAGGCCCTCGCCAGTTGGAATTTCCGCCATACATTGCCGAGGTGGATTCGGCAGGCTCGTATTCGATGGTTGCGCCGGGCATGCCGGGCACCTGATAAGGCGTGGAGTGACGTTTCGAGAGCGCGCGCAAACCGTACGGCGATAAGAATGCATTCTCGTCGAACAATGTCGCGAGGATCCGCGTGAGTTGATCTGGAGAGACGATGGAAACCAGCGCGCGGCTGCTGTTTCCGGTTCCTCGGACCCGCCAGTCCAGAATCTTCCGATTCTCCACTTCCATCCTGTGAGCAAACCGCTTGCGCAACCGTTGTACCCGTTCGGTGTTTCGCGTTGGCAGCGTCATGGCAGGCAGGGCGGGAATCACCCCTACCAGGGTCTGTACCTTGACTGGGGCCCTGTTTCCGAACGCGTCGGTGAGCAGGTCGTAGAAGAACCCGTCGTCTGCGTCGTAGCAGCCCGAGTCCTCGAGTGCGTCCATTACGAGGACGAGCTGCTCCAGGAACTTCACGACCATGTCCTCATAAACGCTGTCATCCTGGGCGAGCAGCGCCGCCAAGGCCAGCATCGCGACGGAGTAGTAGGCCATCCACGCCGTTCCATCGGCCTGATCAAGCTTGACCCCGCTCGGCAGGTGTGAACGGTCGATGGGACTGATGTTGTCGAGTCCCAGGAAACCACCGCCGAAGATGTTATTGCCCTCGGGGTCCTGACGGTTAAGCCACCACGTGAAATTGAGCAACAGTTTCTGGAAGACGCGCTCGAGAAAATCGAGATCGGTGGCGCCGTCGATGACAAACACGCGGAGCGCCGCGAGGGCGTGGACCGGAGGGTTGACGTCGTCGAAACTCCATTCGTACGCCGGCAGCGCACCGTTCGGATGCAGAAACCATTCCCGCAACAACACCAGCAACTGATACTTGGCGAATGCCGGATCCAGATGCGCCCACGGGATGGTGTGAAACGCCAGATCCCAAGCGGCGAACCAGGGATACTCCCAGGGTCCGGCATCGCCAGGACATCAAAGGAATCAAGGTGCCGCCAACCGGAATTGCGGCCAAATCGATGTCCGGGCGGTGGAGGTGGTTGACCCGGATCCCCTTCCAGCCATCGGGCCACGCGGTAGGGGTACATCTGCTTGCTCCAGATCAGACCCGCGCATGACTGGCGCAGCACGCGCATCTCTTCTTCGGTGATGTCATCTGGTGCCAGCGCGGCATAGAACTCGTCCGCTTCCCGTTCGCGATCCGCCATGACGGTGTCGAAGTAGCTGGCGTGCCAGACGTCATCAACAGCTGTCGTCTGTTGATCAGGTCGGTGCAGCCTGAGACGTACCTCCGCCTCGCCTCCGGCTGGAACCGTGATCGTGTACCACCAAGACGCCTTCGTTCCCCGCTGGTCTGGGTTCACCGTGTTCGCGCCAGTGATCACGTGGTCGTTGATCCCATCCTTCGGGTAGTCGGTGATGGGAGCAGCGCCGAACAGTCGCGGCAAGTTGCTCTCGTTGTCGCAGAACAAGGCCTGCGGACGGCCGCCTTCCGCCGTCGGGGCGGCATCTAGCCGATAACCGGACAGCCGCGGATGATCAACAGCGATGCCGTCCCCGTCCAGGAACAATGACCCTGGGGCCTCGGCGCCGGCAAACCGCCAGGTGTTGCGGAACCACAGGGTCGGCAGCACCGAGAGAGTCGCCTCTTCGGCCGCATGGTTCTTGATCGTGATCTTGGCCAGCACCTCAGTAGGTGAGGCTTTCGCGTACGCGACATCGACGGCCCAGTACCGTCCCTGATCAAAGACCCCGGTATCCATGAGCTCGAACTCGGGTTCGTAGCGAGAACGTCGGGCGTTCTCCTCGATCAGCTGCTGGTAGGGAAATGGGACCTGCGGGTAGTGATACCGCCAACGCAGCCAAGCGTGGCTGGGCAGCCCCTCGAGGTACCACCAGTAATCCTTGACGTCCTCGCCGTGATTTCCTTGCGGACCGGTGAGGCCGAACATGCGCTCCTTGAGGATCGGGTCGACGCCATTCCACAACGCCAAGGCGAGACACAGGTCGTGCCGAATGTCCGAAAGACCGGCCATGCCATCTTCGTTCCACCGGTAGGCGCGGGATCGCGCATGATCATGTGGGAAGAAACTCCAGGCGTCACCGCTGTCGCTGTAGTCCTCGCGCACGGTGCCCCAGGCGCGCTCCGAGAGGTAGGGGCCCCATTCGTACCAAGGATTCGCTTCGAAGAGGTTGTCCTCCGCCCGTCCAGTCGCCTGAGCGAGCCGGGCGTGCTCAGCAGTGGTCCCAGGGGATGGCGCAGTCGTGGTCATGATCTCTCCTGATAACGAAAATGGCGGCCCCAACCCCGAGAGGCAACAGTCTTCCGTAATGTCACACTGCGCGGCTAGGCATCACCGAGCGAGGCCTGAATTCAGCCCGTGGCGCTGGGCGAGGCGACCGGTGCACGCCACAACCGGTAGCCGGGCCACGCGAGCCCGGCACCGAGACTCACACTGCCCAGGACCGCAACCGGCCAGGCGACTGTTGAGACGAGCTGGGCTACGCCGAAGCCAAGTAGATGGGCTGGAGCGCCTACAGCAACGAGTACGCCGGACAAGCGAGGAAGGGTCGCCGTTTTAGACATGGCGATGCCAAACAGGAGATAGCCGATCATGAACAAGATTGCCGCCAGCCCATTGATGGCCACCACAGGCGAATACTGCCCAATTGCGTCGAGCGTGGCCGGCGCCTCCTTGGCCATTACTGGGGCAAAGAACCCGAAGTTCCCGGTCACTGCGATCAGATAAGTGCCGGAGAAAGCGGTCAAGAAGCCCGCCAGTCCCAGCCGTCCCATGCTGCGTCGCTGTGACGCATAGAGTCCCGGAAGGCCGAGCAGGACCAGCAACCAGGCGAGCGTGTAGAGAAAATGCGCGGCGACCAGACCCACCTCGGTCGCAATGATCGTGGTGGCCGTCTCACGGCTCGGGTGTAGCAGGGTCGCGACGGCCATCAACACAGCCGCCGGCACGAGGGCGAGGCCGCACCATCTCAGCAGAGGTGCCGACGGTCCAGGCTTTTCCGCCATGATCGTTCAAATGGCCTGAGTCAAGCGCTCGAGGCCCACAATGTGCCACGACAGCCCGCGATGTCGGTAGCTGACCGACAGTCCCTGAGCCTCGACCGCTGCGATCATCGCGGCGGGCGGGTGTACGAATGCGCGGAAGTCGCTGCCCCGAAGCCGATGCAGGAGGTTCTCGCAGTACAGAAGTGCTCTCGTGAACCGGTTTCTTGGTGGGTGGGAGAACACGAGGAGTCGCCTCGCGTGGCCGGCGGCCGCTGAAAGCAGCCGCTGATAGTCCGGGTAGCAGCACACCACTCGGTGCAGGACGACGACGTCGGCCGACTCGACCTCGTCGGGAGAGGCCGCAATGTCCACCAACCGGCGCCTCACCCGATCGGCCATCCCGGACCGCTCCAGCAGCGCCGCTGCCTCCGTTTCGTAATTGCGAGAGATTTCCAAGTTTGTTGCCTCGCGTGCGCCGCGAGATAGCAGCTCGACCTGAAGGTCACCCACTCCGCCGCCGATCTCCAGTACCGAGGCGTCCTGGATGCCGCGCTCTGCCAGGAAGGACACCATCCGGAGCTGGATGTCGTTGAGCCCGCGCCTGCGATACGCGCGTGCGCTGCGCCGGGCGAACCGGTCGTTGAAGACGGTCTGGTAGCCAGGCCGGTCGCAACAGTCACCCATGAACTCAGTGTCGCCCACTCGCCTGTTGGCGCTGATCGGAACCCCGCCTGAGTCGCCAAATCTGTCACCCAAGCCCCCTAGACTCGGGCTTGATCGCCTTGCGCATGAGGGGAGTTCGCTGTGATTCCAGAAGCAGAAGTCTTCGTGCTTGCCGACCAGGCGGCGGTGCGGGTGTACGGGCAGATTCCCGAAGATCAATGGGACAGCAAACTTCCACCGCTGTTCGATATGCCCGGCGCAGATCAGCCAGTCCCACTTCGGCAGGCCATCAACCATTACGCGTACGACAACTCCTGGGTGCCCGACATGCTGGCCGGCCGAACGATGGACGAGGTCGGGCGCGACCGCTTCGATGGGGATCTGCTCGGCGGCGATCCACGCGGCAACCTCGAAGGCATCAGTGCCGCAGCCTGTGACGCCGCACGCAAGATCACCGATCGCGAGGCCATCGTGCACTGTTCTTACGGCGACGTCCCGACGTGGGACTACTTCTGGCAGCTGAACATCGCGCGGACCATCGGCGCCCACGATGTGGCGCAGCACATCGGAGTCGACGATTCGATCTCCGAGGAGCTCGCACGGGGTATGTGGGAGGGAACGGAGGCTTCCGCGGAGATGTGGGGTTCGATGGGAATCTTCCGTGCGCCCGTGCCAGTCTCATCGGACGCGCCATGGCGTGACCGGTTCCTCGCCCTCACTGGTCGCCAGGCCTGAGCAGCTTAGCAGAACTGGTGGAGCTAAAGCGAGCGTTGCTGAGAGGAGTTCCCATGCGATCGCGTGTTGCTGTGGCTTTGTGTCTCGCACTGCTGTTGCTGGCGGCGTGCTCGGCGACCAGGGGATCTGGCCAGCTCGCCACCACCCAGCGCGAAGTGACCGGCTTCACGAAGGTCGAGCTCACCGGACAGGGAGACGTCATCATCGAGCAAACAGGGTCAGACTCGCTCACCATCTCGGCAGAGGACAACCTGTTGCCGCTGCTGACCAGCGATATCTCTGGCGACACACTCGTTCTCGGGACGAAGCCCAACACCTCGATTGTCACGACCAAGCCGATCACCTACTCGGTGACCGTCAAGGAGCTGAATGGCCTCGCGGTGTCTGGATCCGGCACCATCAGCGCTCCAAAGCTCGCGACGACCGAACTCAGTACCGAGATCACCGGCTCGGGGACGATCACCGTGAAGGGTGCCGCCAATGATCAAGACCTGGAGATCTCGGGCTCCGGTCGATACCAGGCCGAGGAATTGGCAAGTAAGACAGTCAAGGCACGCATCTCCGGAAGCGGGAAAGCGAGTGTCATGGCTACCGACGTGCTAGATGTCCAGATCAGCGGCAGCGGATCTGTGACCTACAGCGGGAATCCGCAGGTCAAGCAGGAGATCAGCGGTTCGGGACAGTTGATCAAGAAGTAGGCCGTCATTTGTCCCTGGCTGGGACCGGTGCTTCGCTTCCACTCGCAGGCTTTCGCAAGGATTTCAACCCGAGTGCGAAGACCGCGACGACGAGGGCCGCGACGCCGTACACGATGCTCAGCAGCCAGTACCTGGTTGCTCCTTCGATGCCACCCAGGAAGAGACCCTGGGAGAGGTTGATGGCGCCGTGGAACAAGGTGGCGATGAGCACGCTGCCCTTCGTGTGGAGGTAGACCCAGGTCATCAAGATCGAGTATTCGACGGTCAGCAGGACGAACGCTGGCAACGGCAATCCATACTGTGGGGTGCCCGGTACCAGGAACGTTGGCAGATGCCATAGCCCCCACAGCACACCTAGGATCAGGCTCGCCATCACGGCGGACCGCTTCTCGAGCAACAGCGGCAACGCGTAGCCCCTCCAGCCCAGCTCCTCACCGACCACGAGGACGAAGACGATGAAGTCGAGGATTGACACCGCACCGATTTGGATGGCCCGCGATCCGTCGAAGAGGTAATACAGACCAGCGGCGGCAAGCGAGAGCACTGACGGAAGTCCCAGCGCGATCACGTACCAACGCACCCCGACACGCCAGAGAACGACCCGGCTCAGCAGCTGCTTCACGCCCGACTTGCCGCCAGTCACCGCGGCCATGATGATCGCGGCGAGCGCCGGGCCGAAGAGACCAGGGATGCCCAGCAGCGGAGAGAACCTCAGGAGTGGATAGATCCACCACGTGAGGAGGTATGCCAGAACGAAGAAGGCGATCAGCGGATGTTTTCGCACCAACGCTCAACCGCCCTTCCAAGTCAGCCGGTCCTGCGCAGGTTGCGTCGGAGCGGGCTCGTCGACCTCCTGACGTCGGACAGCAACGCAATGCCCACGGAGCCCCAGAGCAAGGCCAGCAACAGATTCTCGGCGGAACTGAAGAGCGCGTTCGCGACGTCGCCTAGGGGGAAAGCCACGATCAGGAGTACGCCGCACCACCACGGCAGCAACCGGGCACGGATAATGATCACACCGAGAAGTGCGGAGCCGATGAGCACTGCGCCGGCGCCAGCAAGGCGAACGATGGGGAGTGCATGGCTGTCCCTGCACCATGCTGATCACTCTAACGACGCCGATGACCGCGTACCCGGCGATGGTCAGCACCGTTCCGGTGGTCCCCAATCGGCCGTACCGAGGCTTCCCGCTGTGCAACGCATGAATGCCCACCAGCGCAACGATTACTGCGATGTAGGCAGCGAGAACGACGCCGAAGAAGAGGTAGCTGGCGGTGGTGTCGGGACTGATTTGGGTGAGGATTGCTGAAATGATCAAGAGCGCTGCGGCCACCAGGCCCGCTATTCCGCCCCATTTGACTTTCGACGACATGCTCACACTCCTTGCCTGTTTGGAACTGGTTCCGAGTCGGGAAGTGCTTCTTCCTGCTTGTGGTACTTACGCGAGAAGTTCGTCGGACCGGAAATTACGATCACCAGGACCGCTACGACCCACCAAACCAAAGCTAGAAGCCATGACTCGCGAACTGAGTCGGCGCCGGTAAACATCGGGGAAAAGAAGCTGCCGGATACCGCGTTATTGGCGGCGTGCATCAACATGATGATCAATACGCTGCCTTTGGCATTGTTGAACACCCAGTTGAAGACGATCACTGCGGCAAGAATCAGCACGATATCTGGGTAGTAGACCTGCCCAACCACAATGAGAGGCAGATGCCAGCCGGCGATGAGAACGCCGAGGATCAGGCTGGCAACGAGTGCCGAACGGCCGTGCTGCAACCGGGGAACTGCGTAACCCCTCCAGCCGGGCTCCTCCCATGCGCCGCCGACGCCTGGAATGAGAAGCACAATTGCGAACGTCGCAAAGATCCCCGGCCAGGCGTTGAGTTGGGCTGCCGAGAGGAGGTTGAGCGCCTAGCATGACATTGAGCAGTGTTGCGGCGCCGGTAAGCACTGCTGGTAATAACAGCGCCACCACGTACCATCCGGGCGAAACGCGCCAGCGCACCATTCTGCGAAACAGACCAAGGAGGCCAGACTTACCCTCTGTCAGAGCCAGCACGACGACTGCGGCAAGAAAAGGTCCGAAGCTCGCAATCGGGATCGGAAAAACCCCAAGTGCGTACGGAATCCAGGCCCACCAGGACAATGCGTAGGCCAGGACGAAGAACGTCACTAGCGGATGGCGTTTCACGAGAGCCGAGACCCGGTACACAGCGAGACCACCTTTCTGCGCTATCAGCACCAGATTGGCCCATTTGGGCTGCCAGCAACAGGAGGTGCGCCGGTACGGCAACGGACGGTTTTCTGGCATCTCGCCGCTCTAAGACCACGCCGACCCGGCCACGGCAACCACTGCTCACCAGGTCATCCGGCGCCGGATATGCTCCGGCGTATGCGGCTCAGGGCTCCCCGGCGACTGCCGTGGTCGTTGTTGCTGGTTGTCCCACTGCTACTGGCCGCGTGCGGCTCCGGCCCGACCACCGCGCAGGAGAAGTCAATCACCCTCTACACCTGCGTCAGTGACACAACCATCCAGCCGATCCTCGAGAAGTTCCACGCCGCACATCCAGGCAGCGAGGTCAAACTTTTCCGGGCGCCGACGGGCGAACTGAACGCCCGGGTTGCGAGCGACGTCCGCTCGGGCGGGCTGAAGGCGGACGTGGTGTGGGCCTGCGATCCACTCACCATGCAGGACTATCGGGACCAGCAGCTGGTGGGCGGCTGGCTGCCTGAAGAGGCCGCGACGGTGCCGGAGCAGTTCCGGACGGCCGACGATGTCGGAGTCGCCGTGCTCTACCTGGTCGCTGTCCATGCCAAAGGCACGGCCGCTCCGAAGACGTGGTCGGACCTGACCAAGCCTGCGTACGCCCCGGTGGCGGTCCCCGATCCAGGGGTAGCGGCTTCGGCGCTCGGCGCACTCGGCTATTTCAGCCAGGCCGACGGCTATGGGCTCGACTTCTATCGAAAGCTTCAGCAGCAGGGCGCCAAACAGGTCGCCACCCCCGACAATGTGACGACCGGGGTCGCACAAGGCCAGTACAAGTCGGGCATCACCATCGCCAACTCCGCCTATCTGGCTCAGAGCAAAGGGTCCCCGATCGAGGTGACTTGGCCCGAGCCAGGGGCAGTGGCCATCTACGGCCCGATCGCACTGGCCAGGCACTCCGCGGATTCCTCGCTGGCCAAGGACTTCATCTCCTATGTGATCAGCCAGGACGGCCAACAAGAACTAGCAGATGCGGGTTCCTATCCGACCCGCCCCGGCGTCGGTGGTCCGGAGATCCCGACAGACGCGCCTATTGCATACCCCGACTGGAAGCGAATCGCCAACACCAAGGACGTTCTGCTCAAGGACTACCAAACGATCTTCGGCAACTGAGCCGATGCGCAGGCGATCGTGGACGCCTGGGCGCGCCATCCCCGCCCTAGCTCTGGGGGTACTGGTCGTTGTGCTGGTGCTCTTCCCAATCGGGCGGTTGGCCATTGTGGTCTGGACCGAGGGACGCGGCATCCTGCCAGAGCTGGCGGCTGAGCCCGGACTGGGCCGCGCGGTGACTCACACGATCCTGCTGGCCGCGGCTGTCACTGTGGCCGCGGTCCCGATGGGCACGGCGGCCGCCCTGGGGCTGGCCCGAGCCGACGTCCCTGGTCGCCGTGGCTGGCGGCTTGCACTGCTGCTGCCGATCGTGGTGCCGGACTACGTGCTGGGCTTCAGCTGGACGGAGGCGTACGGGATCGGCGGCTTCACTGATGTCCTGGCTGACCGGCCGTGGTTGGGCGTCAACTCTGCGGTCGGCGTGTGGGCCGCACTGACAGTCGGTGCCGTTCCGCTGACGTACCTGGTGGTCGCGGCGGGTCTGAGCGCCCGGGCGGAGCCGAGCCTGGTACGGGCGGCACGGGCCTCAGGGGCCAGACCGGCAGCCGTGCTGTGGACGGTCACCCTGCCGTTGCTGCGGCCAGCCATCGCCGCCGCGACCGTCCTCTGCTTCGCGCTCAGCCTGCAGGCGTTCGCCATCCCCCAGGTGATGGGCACTCCAGCTGGCTTTCGGACCGTGACCACTGAGATCTACCGCAACCTCTCGCTGGGCAGCGACCCCCAGTCGTTCGTTGCCGCCCTGGTCCTGGCCTTGCTGCTGGTGTTGATCACCGTTCTGGTCGTGGGACCTGCCGACGCCTGGCTCGGACCCCGGATGAGAGTGCGACGTGCCGCCGTCGTTGAACCCGCGGTCACGGTTCGAACCCGAAGCGCGGGTGGCGCCATTGTGGCCGTGGTGATCGGCGGTTTCCTGTTGTTCGGGGTGCTGCTGCCACTGATCGCTCTGCTCGGCACCGCAGTTACGCCGGCGGTCGGCGTGCCACCCATCCCGGCCAACTGGACTGCCGACAACTTCACATCGGTGATCACCGAGCGCACCCTGGCCGCCTTCGGCCGGACTGCGCTGCTGGCGGTCACGGCCGCCGTGCTGCTGACGATGCTGGGTGCTGCGGTGGCCGGTCTGGAACGTGGCCATGGCGGCAGGCTGATCGCCACGCTGGTGACCGCAACATTGGTGCTGCCAGGTTCCACCCTGGCGGTGGCTTTATTGATCAGTTACGGGCGGTGGCTGGCCGACACCCTGATCTTGATCTTGCTCGCCTACCTGGCCAAGCTCTGGGCTTTCGGCCACCGGCCGCTGTCGGGGGCACTTGATCGACTTCCGCCCGCGGAACTGCAGGCCGCGCGCGCCAGCGGAGGGTCGGCGGTCACCGCCGTCCGAACCGTGGCGCTGCGGCCGCTTGCTCCGGCCCTGCTGACCGCGTGGCTGATCGTCTGCATCACCGCAATGCACGAAGTGACCATGTCCAGCCTGCTGTACGGGCCCGGGACCGAGACCATGGCCGTGGTGGTGCTGAACAGTGCCGATCTTGGTCAGGTGCAGAACACGGCCGCGCTGGCCGTGCTGATCACGTTGGCGGTCCTGGTGCCGGCGCTGCCGGTCTGGCTACTTGTCCGACGGCTGCGCATTCGGGTTCCGGAGCTTCTCGATGCCCGCTGAGCCGGTACTCGAGCTGGACGCGGTGTCCGTCGCGTACGGTCAGGTCACCGCGCTCCACCAGGTTTCGATCGCGGTGCAGCCGGGGGAGGTAGTGGCCCTGCTAGGGCCGTCCGGCTCAGGAAAGTCCACACTGCTGAACGCGGTCGCCGGCTTCCTGCCGCCCACCGGCGGCACAATCCGGCTGCGCCAGCGGGTAGTAGCCGACGCCCGCCGGGCCGAGCCGCCAGAGCGCCGGGATGTCGGAGTGGTGTTTCAGAACTACGCCCTATGGCCGCACCTGACGGCGCTCGACACCGTGGCGTACCCGATGCGGCGCCGAGGCATTGCGCCGGCCGAGGCCAAGGCCGAGGCACGGCGGATCCTGACTCTGCTACACATCGGTCAGTTGGCCGACAGGCGGCCGGGCGAGCTGTCCGGCGGTGAGCAGCAGCGCGTCGGCCTAGCGCGCGCGCTGGCCCGGCAAGCCTCGCTGTACCTGTTCGACGAGCCGACGGCGCACCTGGACACCCACGTGCGTGGAATCTTCCTCGATGAGCTGGTTGCGCGCCGGTCGGCCATTGGCGCGGCCGCGCTATACGCAACTCACGACGCCGAGGAAGCTCTCGGGTTGGCGAACCGGGTGGCACTGCTCAACGGGGGGCGCCTGGTGCAGGTCGGTTCGCCGCAGGAGGTGTACGACCAGCCGGCCGACCTGTGGGCTGCGCAGCTCACCGGCCCGACATCGGTGCTGGATGTCGCCGGCGAGGGCCAGATTCTGGTCCGGCCCAGTTGGGCTCGGCTCGGTGGTGACCGTTCCGGGCGGGTTACTGCCGTACGGTTCGCCGGCCCGCACTCGGACTACCAGCTCACCACCGAACTGGGTTTGGTCCTGGTTCGCCAGGCCGGACCGCCGCAGCAGGAGGTAGGAGCCGACGTGACCTGGTCACTGGATCGGACGTGGCGACTTGCCTGAGGGTGGATCAGCCCAGTGCGGCGGCGGGCTGACGTGAGGTGTTGGCGATGGCCATGTGACGATCGGTGTAGGCCTTCAGGAACCGGGCCTGCCGCTCGGTGATCTTGTCGCAGATCCACTCCCAGTGCAAGGCAACCAGGTCGCCGACGGACGGCGCCGAAGTAAGCCCGACTCCGTCGACGGCGCGCACCGCGATCTCCACCTCGGGCGGCCCATAGCCGAGCTGCCGCCCATCCCAGGTCAGCGGTCGGTACTCGACGCTCACTTGGTCGCCGGCGACAGCGAGTACCCGACCCCAGCGAATCCGGCACCTGTCGAGCACCGTCAGCGCCTGCGCTGCTCGCCGATCGTCACCAAGCAGACCAACCCAGGGGTAGATGCAGAAGACGGCAAAGCTGTGGTGGGGGACGCCCCCGGCCAGCACGCCCTCGGCGAGGCTGCCAAACCGTGGCCCGGACCGCCATCGGAACCGGTCCTCCATGGAGTTGCCGATGGCCCGTACGCCGATCCGGTCCAGCCGCGGGCTGCCGACCCAGTACGCCTCCACCACGCGGCGGTCCAGCGGGTCATCGAGTCCGGTGCCATGCGCGATCAACTCCAGGTACGGCCAGGCGCCGGCGAACTCCTGGGCCATCGCCCGCAGCCCGCGGTCGTCGCCGGCCAGTCCGAGCTGCAGGAAGCCAGTCGTGTCAGTGGGTCCGCAGTAGCCGTGGTGATTGGGTGGGAAAGCGTATCGGGCGAACAGCACCGGTCCGGTGACTTCGGGAGCGGCTGGCTGCGAATCAGCTGGGTTCATCACGCGGTCGCCCCATCAATTCGAGTCCCTGCAGGGCTTGCTCAGCGCCAGCGGCATCAGTGCGCTCAATCGCGAAGCCCATGTGGATCAGCACCCAGTCACCGGGAGCCAGGTCCGGCTCATCCGGGTCCAACATTCCGATGTTGATCTTGCGAGAGACACCGGACACGTCGATCAGAGCGAGCTGGCCCCCGTAACCCTCGAGCAGCTCGATGACTTGTCCTGGAATGCCGAGACACATGTGGCTACACCCGCTCTCCGACATTGTGCGGATGATCAATCAGCTGTCGGACCAGGCGGCGCGCGGCCTCTGCGGCGGCGGGTACGGCGTTCTGGACGGTCGGCGTCAGCCCAATTCCTTCACTGAGGTCGGCAGGGCGGCAGCCCACCAGATAGGTCGGCGGCAGCTGCCCACCGAGGTCGGGTAGCGCCGCGAGCACAGCAACCGGATCCATGCCGTGAGCGTCGAACTCCCCGCCCTGGATATCGTGCGCGCCGATCTCCAGAACGACCAGATCACCGGCCGTGCCGGGTCCTGGGCGGGCGTCGATCAGCACTAATGCGTCATATCCCTCGAGCAGGTCGTAAGCCAGGTGCATGCCGCGAATTCCATAGTCGACCAGCCGGGCTTGCGCCGGCAGCGGCTCAGCCTGAGCGGCAATGTGGCGGACGACCTCTGGTCCGAATCCGTCGTCGGTGAGGAAGATGTTTCCGACTCCCGCTACGAGAATGGTCGGCTTCGGGTCGGACCTTTCGTTGCGATTCACATTCGCCGCATCTCGACGTACCGCTTGGCGTCGGGGATGGACCGAATGCCCACGAAGACTCCGACCGCGAATGCCAGGGCGGCCAACACAATCGCAGCAATCCCGATCTTCTTCATCTGCTCTCACCTTCCTTCGTTGCAGCGACTCGAACTGGGACAACCTCGTCGGGGGAGAAGTACAGATACCGGCCGTACCAATCATGAAGGTCGGCGGCGGGATCGTCGACCAGCACGACAGCCACGTGGGTCTCGTCATCGAGATCGCGATGGATCGCAGTAACGCGCGCCAACTGGTCGGCGTAGAACAAGTCCTGGGCATCGGCGCGACGCCGCGGGTTCAGCCTGACGAGGCTTCCCTTGCGAACCGTCTCGCCGGAGATCATGACCTCGCTGGTGTCCGGGTCATGATCATTGAAGACCGCGAAGGGATCGTCCGCATCACTCCACGATGGTGGTAGTGGGTCCGGATCGCGGAATGTGCCATGCAGCCGCATCAGATCCTCAGGCGACATCGCATCGCAGCGTTCGATGATCTCCGCCGCCTTCGGATCCGTAGCCCGCGCTTCGGCCTTCTCGGCGTCGGTCATCGTCAGCACCCGCAACATGAGGATCTCGTCGATCTCGGTGGCATCGAACAGCGAGCCAGTGCTCTCACCGGCGATTTCGGGGTAGTCGTAGAGGATGATCGGCGAACCGAGAACTGTCGACACCTCGCCCGACTCACCGGCCAGCACTGGCCAGCAGCGGTGCTGCTTGCATTGCGCCGCCGCCTCGCGAGCGTGGCTGGGCGGGTCGATCACCGAGAGGAACGCTGCGCGAGGATCCCGGCATTCGATGATCATGTGAGTGCCGAGCAGCGAACGGCGCAGGGCCACGTCCCTCCCGGTCAGCCCGTGGGCCGTCGCCTGGTTGTCGATGGACACGGTCAATCGATGAAGCCCGTCGATAGGCTCCAGCCGAGCGAAAACGCCGGCCGCCACGGGCCAGCGCTGCCTCACCAATCGGCCGGCCACGTTGCCAAGCTGATCATGGACCGGCTCAGTGCTTTCTGCTGCCTCGGCCGTCACAGTCCAGGAATGACCGGGCAGCAGATCCGCTAGCGGAACGGTGCGACTGGACTCGATCTCGACCGCCTCGTCCCAACTGAACCACCGCTCACCGTCCACCCGAAGCTCGGGTACTGGCAGGTATCCTCCGCGCTCTTCCACCCGCTCGGCTCGCCGCTGCTGCAGCTGCAAGAAGCGGACGTGAATGGTCAAGCTGCCCTGCGCGCTCTCGATGCTGTCGTTGCGGCCGATGTCGAGCAAGCCCAGATCAATCAAGCCCAGATCAATCAAAGCATTGCATGGACAAATGCGAATCCTCGCCGATGCCCACCGCGTCCGCGCCTTGCGGCCCAAGCACCCCGAACTGCCACCTCAGCTGGTTCTTGCTCGATGTCGCCCGGTACGGATACAGCAGGTACCCCTCATAGAGCACCGCGTCAGCTACAGCACGAATTCTGTCGAGGCGATTTGGACCTGAATGGGGGGCCGGATCAGGACCTGCGCGGTGGACGCTCACTGCTTGCTCACCCGCTCCGCACTGAGCAGCCGCTCCACGACCGAGTCCCAGCTCGTAAGGCCGTGCTCGGCCTTGTAGCGAGTCAGCTCAGTGAGAATGTCCCGGCTCAGCCGCAACCATCCACTGCCGGGAAAGTGCTGATCCATGCACGATTGCCAGACTGCGACCGGCATCCTGTAGGAGTCCTCCAAGTGCCATGGGATCTGCTCGACGCCGAATCCAGCGCTCCCCCGCGTGAAGCAGGTCCCGGAGAACAGGAAGACCAGCGGCACGTCACCGCCGTCGAGTTGGTGCAGATACTTCGAAGCGGTCACGTCGAGGTCGTAGGTCACCGGCATGGGCAGCTCAACCACGGTCGTCTCGCTGAAGCCCTGGACCATGGTCGAGCAGTGCATCCACAGGAACGGCTTGAGGGTCTGAGACCATCGCTCCCGCGGTCCGAACTGGTCGGCAAGTCCCGCCGTCTCCTGCGCGTCGTACGCCCGCCGCTGCGGCTCGATCCGCACCTGACAACGCAGTGCGATGGCGTGCACCTGTTCGCCTGACCGCTCACTGATCTGGAGGCGGGCCGTCAGTTGTGGGACCGCGGCGTACGGTTCAACGATCACGTCGTCAATACGAAAGTCGAGATCGATCATGTGAGTGGCCCTTCGACAGGCTCAGGGCGCATTGCGGGCTCAGGGCGCATTGCGGGCTGAGCTTGTCGAAGCCCTCGCGATATCGGCTTGCTCCGCGAATCGACGTTGCCAAAGAAGTCGCTGATCACGGCACGCGCATCCTGCCCGCCGTCAAAGCCGCGCCACACGGCACGCAGCCGCCCAGCCAACTCATAACATGCGTCGATCGGCACCAGGAAGCACTGAGCTTCGTGATCATGATCTGGGGCTCGCACCAGGAGCGCCTCGACATCATCGCTGATCACGTCAAGTTCCGGGTTGGCTTCGAGCACCTCCGTCCAAGCAGCCAGCCCCAGCTCCGACTCGGTGACGCCGGCGGGACCAGGGTAGAAAGCCACCACGCGGTCCAGCACAGAGCTGGAGAAGAAGAAGGCCAGCCCGACAGGAATGTCGAGGGATTCCCAACCAGCCTCGCTCAGTGCAAAGTCAGGAAACGACAAGTAGCGGTCCGGCACGGTGCGATAGCGCTGGTGCGCTGATTCTCCGGTGAACAACAAGCCACAACCTCTGCAGGTACACATCAGTTGGCGACTCTGGATATCGACCACGTGCGGATGATCACTGGTGATGGGCTCGGCACACATGTCGCAGGTCTGCAGGTCATGATCGGGCGGCGGACGAGTTGCGATCCGACGTAATACAGACAGGTCCCCGGCTCCGCGGGGCGGCACCGACAACGGGTTCGGCGTCGTCGGGTTCGCTGCCACTGCTCCGCCCTCAGACACTCACCGGGACGGCCACGCTGAGCACTCCATCACGGCGCAGCAACGGCAGCGGCTCGAGATGCTGGTCGTTGTCCAAGCCGACCCCTGCTCGCCGAGCGTCATAGCGCGCCCTGCAATGCGGACAGACCAAGATCAGGTTCGCAGCGCTGTCACCGAGCCGACGTTCCAGCACCGCCCCGGCGAGGTTGTTGCCGCATGCCGGACAGTGGTCCCGATAAGCGAACAGGTCGGCGCCCAACCGGCAGGCGACGAGCCGAATGCCGTCCTTCTCGAACCCCCCAATCTCTCCAGCCGCCAGATTGGCCAGCTCGGGAGTGGGCAGCCAGGCGGCTGCGCTTTCGCCCTCATCGAGCCGGACTCGTAGCGACTCAATCGAGATCAATCCGGGCACCGATCGCGCGCCCGCCTCGACTTGAATTGCCGTGACCTCCGGCGCAGCAGCCTGGATCGCGCCCTCCACGGCCAGCTGCAGCGTCACCGTGGAGGAAGGGCAGCTGTCGCAGGTGCCGAGGAACCGCAGCGTGACCACCCCAATATCGTCGATTCCCAATAGTTCGACATCCCCACCGTGGGAGCCCAGGTACGGCCGCACGCTGTCCAACGCCGCTGCGACCCGGGTCGCCACGTCGTACGGGTGTAGGCCGTGCACCAGAAGCAGGCCCGAGACAAGTTCGTCCGCGGCTAGGGCGTCGAGAGCAACGGCATCGAACCGCCCGGCCTCGGCCAACACCTCGAGCAGTCGCTCCAGCCCGGCCCCGTAGAGGTTGGTAACCAGGGCGACCAGGTCCTCCCCGCGCTGTTGAGCCACCGGCCCGGCCGTGCCCAGAGCACTCAGCAGGCTATCGATCCGCTCGCCGGTCTCACTGAGCGACTCGAGCGATGCAGGCTGAGCTCGTCGAGGTCCGCCGTTGAGCCCTTCGACGGGCTCAGGGCGCATGCTCACTCACCGGTTGCGTACTGGGTAGGCGAGTGCAGAAGCTCGACCTTCTTGCCGCCGCCGAGATACATGTGCACCCCACACGGCAAGCACGGGTCGAAGCTCCGCACCGTACGCATTACGTCGATGCCCTTGAAATGATCCAGATCGTTCTCCTCGAAGATCGGCTGACCCTGGACGGCGTCCTCGTAGGGACCAGGAGTTCCCAATGAGTCGCGCGGGCTCGCGTTCCACGGAGTCGGCGGGTAGGGATGGTAGTTGGCGATCTTGCCGTCCCGGATGACCATGTGGTGGCTCAGTACTCCGCGGACCGCCTCTGTGAAGCCGCAGCCGATCCCTTCGTTCGGCACCTCGAACTTCTCCCAGGTCTTGGTGCGCCCAGCGCGGATTTCTTCCAGTGCCTGCTCCGCGAAGTAGACCGCACAGGCTGCCGCATAAGCCTGGAAGTATGTCCGCGCCCGATTCCGCTCTAAGGTGTTGGAGCCGTGCTCTGGGATCTTCCACTCGAAGCTCACTGGGCCCTTGAGCGCTGTCTTCGGCAGGTTGATTTGAACGCTTGTGCCGGTCGCCTTGACATATCCGCCGACATCGACGAGCCCGGAGAGCGCGGTGGACCACAACCGCGCGAGCGGCCCACCGCCGGTGTCGAGCGCAAGATGATCTTGACCGTCGTACCAGCGCGGGCTCATCACCCAGCTGTACTTGTCGTCGAGATCCCGCTTCTGCGGATGCGGGTTGGTGTGCTGATTCCACGGATGGCGGCGATCGACCGGATTGCCCAGTGGATCGTTCCTCACGAACATCTCCTGGCCCTCCCAGTCGTCGTAATAGGAGGACCCAAGCAGGATCCGAAGACCCAAGTTGATCTTCACGAGATCGTTGGTCAAGAGCTTGCCGTCGACGACCACGCCGGGTGTGACGAACATGGCCCGACCCCAGTCGGTCATGTCCTTGTAAGCGAAGTTGCAGACCTCCGGATCCTGGAAAGAGCCCCAGCATCCGAGCAGCGTGCGCCGGAGCCCTACCTGTTCGTAGCCCGGCAAAGCCTCGTAGAAGAAGTCGAAGAGGTCATCGTGCATTGGGACGACCTTCTTCATGAACTCCACATAGCGCATCAGCCGAGTCAGGTAGTCGGTCATCAGCTGGATTGTCGCCACGGTCCCAACGCCGCCTGGATAGAGGGTCGACGGGTGCACGTGCCGACCTTCCATGAGGCAGAACATCTCACGGGTGTAGCGGCTCACATGGAGTGCTTCGCGGTAAAACTCGCCGGTGAACGGATTCAGCGCTCGCATGATGTCGCCGACGGTGCGATAGCCATGATCACCAGCGTGCGGCGCCTCGGTGTTGTTGGCCTTTTCCAGAACGCCGGGGTTGGTCTCGGAGACCATCTTTTCGCAGTAGTCGACGCCGACCAGGTTCTCCTGGAAGATGTTGTGGTCGAACATATATTCGGCAGCCTCGCCGAGATTGACGATCCATTCGCCGATGTTCGGAGGCTTCACGCCGTACGCCATGTTCTGGCAGTAGCACGAGCAGGTGGCATGGTTGTCGCCGCAGATCCCGCAGATCCTACTGGTGATGAAGTGGGCGTCGCGCGGATCCTTGCCCTTCATGAAGATCGAATAGCCGCGGAAGATCGACGACGTCGAACGACACTCGCTGACGACCCGCTGCTTGAAGTCGATCTTGGTGTAGATGCCCAGGCTACCGACGATCCGGGTGATCGGATCCCACGCCATCTCGACCAGGCCGTCGGCGTTCTCAGTGGGCTTGCTGGGCTTAGCCATCGTGGTCACGGGCACATGCCTCCTTGCGGTACTGGAACTTCGATGCCTACCAGGTGCGAGTTGCCCCCGAGGTGAGCTGGGAACCTGGCTTACGCCACTTGGGTTCTTGATCGACCGTGTGTTGGGTTGCCGAGCGGAGGCGACGCAAAGTCCCACCCCAGGCGTTGACGATTGTGGTGGAGAGCTTGGCCCCAGGGGGTTCATCCATGAACGGCATGAACTTGTCCGGGAAGCCGGGCATGGTGCAGCCGATGCAGATGCCGCCCACGTTCGGGCAGCCTCCGACCCCGTTGAGCCAGCCACGCTTGGGCACGTTGCACTTGACCACCGGGCCCCAGCAGCCGAGTTTGACGATGCACTTCGGCGAGCCGTACTCGGTGGCGAAGTCGGCCTGTTCGTAATAGCCCGCCCGGTCACAGCCCTCATGCACAGTCATGCCGAAGAGCCAGGTCGGTCGCAATGCCTCATCGAGCGGGATCATCGGTGCCTGATCCGTGGCCATGTACAGCAGATAGGTGAGCGTTTCGGAGAGGTTGTCAGGCTGGATAGGGCAGCCGGGCACGTTGACAATCGGGATACCGGCTTTGGACTTCCAGTCCCAGCCGAGATAGTCCGCGACGCCCATAGCTCCGGTCGGGTTGCCGGCCATAGCGTGGATGCCGCCGTACGTCGCGCACGTCCCAGCGGCAACGATCGCGGTGGCCTTGGGCGCGAGGCGGTCCAACCATTCCGAGGTTGTGATCGGTTGCCCGGTGGCCGGATCATTACCGAAACCACACCAGTAGCCCTCGTCTTTGATCTTCTCGTTCGGGATTGAGCCCTCGACCACCAGAACAAACGGTTCGAGCTCACCGCGGTCGGCCTTGCGGAACCACTCGAGGAAATCGTCCTGGCCACCCTCTGGACCGCACTCGAAGTCGATCAATGGCCAATGCACCGCGATCTGTGGCAGTCCGGGCAGTGCACCAAGGGCGATCTCCTCGATACTCGGCTGGGTCGCGGCGGTTAATGCGACAGAGTCCCCGTCGCAGCTGAGGCCGGCGTTGATCCACAAGACATGGATGAGCGTTTCTTCTGCCTTTACGGCGGCGGGCGTTGGCATAGAAGCCACCTTTCCCAAGCTGGATCTGCAGTGACCCACGCTGCTGGAGCCGGCCGTCGGCCCACTTCTGCAGCCTCCTCCGTCTTAACATTTGGTTCGGAACGCGTCAAGAAGCCTGAGCCTCACCTAATCGGTGTTCGCACTTTTCTCAAGCCAGGCGTACCAGGCGGTCAGGCCGTCGCCGGATTTGACGGACATGGGCATGATGTCGGCGGTCCGGTTGATGCGATATGCATAACTGCGGAATGCCTCGAGGTCGAAATCCACGTACGGCAGTAGGTCGGTCTTGTTGACGATCACAAGATCGGCCACGGAGAACATGTGCGGATATTTCAGCGGCTTGTCCTGTCCCTCCGTGACCGAAATGATCACCACTTTGGCGTTCTCACCAACGTCAAACAGTGCGGGACAGACTAGGTTCCCGACGTTCTCGATGAAGAGCCAAGATCCTGATTCGGGATCGAGCGCCTCGACCGCTTTCTGGACCATAGGAGCATCCAGATGGCACCCGGCTCCGGTGTTCACCTGAACTGCACGAGCTCCGGCTCGCCGGATGCGCTCAGTGTCGAAGGTCGTTTCCTGATCGCCCTCGATAACGCAGACGGGATGGGTGGTGCCCAGCTCAGCAATGGTGCGTTCCAAGAGCGAAGTTTTGCCCGATCCCGGAGAGCTCATCAAGTTCAGCGCGGTGATGTCGCGCTGGGCGAACCAGTCCCGATTGTGCTGGGCGAGGTAGTCGTTCTTGGCAAGGATCGCCTCGCCGATGATCAGATTCTCAGTGATCGCAGTCTGGGGATGCAGGGCGTCGGTTGAATGCGCACTCTGCTGATCGTGATCATGGTGCTGGTGATCACCATGGTCGTGGTGATGATGATCATGGTGATGATGATCAGCAGCACGACCCTGCCCACCCTGGGCGTCGAGTGTGACTATGCGAACATCATCTTCTTTGCCGCAGCCGCAGGTCAGGCACATGGCTCTGCCACCAACTCGACGGAGAGAACCCTGAGCTCTCGACCCGCGATCACGTTAACCTCGGCACTGCCGCAAGAGCAGAGGAGGATCAGGTCGTCGAGGGCGAAGTCCTGTCCGCATGATCGGCAGTGCGCCGCCCCTGGTGTCTGTTCGATCACCAGTGTCGAGCCATCCAGTGGTGTGCCTGAGATGACGAGTTCGTAGCAAAACTCCATCGCGTCCGGCACGACACCGGAGAGACGGCCTACCTCGAGCCGCACCACGCTGATCTGTCGGCCGGCCGTCCGCTCGACGACCATGTCGACCACGCTCTGGGTAATGGCGAGCTCGTGCATTCATACTCCTGCTCGATACTCTACGGCGATCTCGGCGTCGGGTCCCCTAGCATCTGGTCATGGGGCGACGCGTCCTGATCCTCGCCGCCGGCATCGGTTCAGGCCACAACATTGCGGCCGGTGTACTCGAAGAGCGCTTTCGCGCGGCTCCCGAGGTCGATGCGATACAGAAGCTCGACATCCTCGAGTCGACCAACGAGGTTTACCGCACTCTCTATGACGACGGATACTTCGCGATGGTCGAGGCAGTCCCATGGTTGGTCGGTTGGGGTTACGACGCGGCCGACCCACCGTTCAAGCTGGCCCCCTGGATCCGCTTGTGGGATCGCATCAACACCACTGCGACCGTCAAGGCCATCAAGACCTTCCGCCCCGACATCGTCGTCTGCACCCACTTCCTGCCGGCCCGATTGGTATCGCTCATGCTGACTCGTGGCGTGCTCGAGGCGAGGCTGGCTATCGTCACGACCGACTACGACTTTCAGGGACTCTGGCTAAGCAGTCCGTTCAACCACTTCTTCGTGGCGCGGGACGAGACCAAGGCGTACATGGCCGCCATCGGCGTGCCCGAGGATCGGATCACCGTCTCGGGGATACCGGTGCAACCCGGACTGGCTGATCCAGTCGATCGGGAGGCGGTCCTCCGGCGTTATGAGTTGCGGCCGGATCGGCCGATCCTGTTGATCTCGGCCGGCGCGGCCGGTGGCGCGTACACGCAGACGATCGTGCAGCAGACGTTGCGGATGGGCAACGACTTCCAGGCCGTGGTGGTGTGCGGCCGGAACGACCAACTGAAAAGTCAGATCGAGGGCCTGGTCGCCTTCAACCGTGATCGATACCGGGTGCTGGGCTACACGAAAGACATGCCAGACCTGATGCGGACGGCCGCCTTGTTCATCGGCAAGCCGGGTGGACTCTCCTCTTCGGAGTGCATGGCCGCCGGTTTGCCCATGGTCCTGATCCACCCGATTCCTGGTCAGGAGGTGCGGAACAGCGACTTTCTGCTGGAGGAGGGTGCGGCGGTGCGCTGCAACTACGCCACGACCGTGGGCTACAAGATCGATCAGCTGCTGGCTGAGCCAAATCGGATAACACGCATGGCCGAAAACGCTAGGCGGATCGGAAGGCCTGACGCGGGTTCGCGGATCACGTCGGCGGTGCTGGCCGATGAGTCGCCACCGCTGTGGATTAGCCACGCCGCACAGAAGTCGGTGCTTACCTCCAGTGAGCAGGGCATTGCGGCCGGGAACCTGTACGCCGGCCGTCGCGTACGGACCTTGATCGATGCGCCTACCGGCCTGTCCGCGGGAGTGATCACGACGGCACAACTGGACTCACTGCTGCCTGCCACGGCCGGAAGCGCCCCAGCGGGGATCAACAGCCTCTCATTGTCAGCAGACCAGATTTCCGACCTCCGACGCCGGACGGAGCCCGGGCTGCAGTTGACACTGCGTCGGATGCTTGGCAAGGCCAGCGACCTGAAGCTGGCGCTGAGCCCTTGACTCGACCACACAGCTAGACGTCGAGCAATTCGCGGTCGGCGAGCCAGCTGCGGAATCCCTCCGATGTGCGTACGCCATCTTCGATGACGGCGGTGTAGATCTCGAGGCCACCGATCTCATCGGGGTAGCTCGGCCGTCGGAACCATACATCTTTGATTCGCAGCACCGCCGCCCGCTGCTCGTCGGTTATCGACTCCCGCAACGCCTCATGCCACGCGGTTACGTTCTTGTGCAAATCGTGCAGCCACAGCGCGAGGTCGAGGCGCCAGATGCCGGCGTCACGCTCAAGCAGGAATGGGATGTGATACCGCTCCTCCTTAACGAGTCCGGTGGGGCTGCGGCCACCCCGTTCGTCCCGATAGTCGAAGCCGACCACCCCTGGAAGCTCCATGATCTGCGAGATCAAATGCAGGACATCGTGGGGGTGGAAGTCGGGACCGACAAGTACGCCAATATCAAGATCACGCCAGCACATAAGACCGGATATGTAGCTCC
Organism: uncultured Actinomycetota bacterium; assembly: GCA_963840505.1. Taxonomy (GTDB): domain Bacteria; phylum Actinomycetota; class Actinomycetes; order Propionibacteriales; family Propionibacteriaceae; genus Microlunatus. Next base: position 111,021 of record CAWIZB010000014.1, on the reverse strand, counting down.
CGGTCACCTCCAGCGGTCCAATGTCGCTGAAGATTCCCGACCGCTCAAGCTCCTCAAGGAGCGCAGCCGCCTCTATCTGCAACGCCAACTGTCTAGCCGCAAGCTCCTCATCGCTGGCTCCTGCTTGCACGATGGGCGATGCTAGCAGCGCCAACTGCTGTTGATCTTGGGCAGTTCGGTCGAGAGGCCGATGGCGTTTGCGGATGCGGCGTGTCGCCGAGGGGCACGAATTGTCAGTCGACACGTCTAGGGTGAATGTATGTTCGATTCGGGGGTGGGGCTGCCGGTGGTAGGGGCCGCGCGGTTGGCGGGGCTGATCGAGCAGAACCACAACGAGCTGATGGCTCGGGAGTGCCGGATGTTGCAGCTGGCCTGCGCCTGGGCTGACGCACATTATCTGGACTCCGGCAGCGAGGACTACCAGCCGTTGATTCAGCGGGCGTGTGCCTGGGGCGGTGAAGGCACACCGGAGGTGTCGGAGTATTGCGCCGCGGAGCTGGGCGCCCTGCAAGGGACCGGGATGGCGGCGGCGCGAGCGTTGATCGCCGACGCATTGGACCTGCGGTATCGGCTGCCCCGGTTGTGGGATCGGGTGTTGACCGGTGGGGTGCGGGCCTGGCAAGCCCGCAAGATCGCTGAACAAACCCGACCCTTGTCATGGGAAGCGTGCGCGGATGTCGATCATGCCCTCAGCGACTTCGTCGGGATGATGCCGTGGCCGCGGTTCGCCAAGATCTTGTCCGCGACCATACTCGAGGCCGACCCGGCACAGCCCGCGGAGCGGGCCGAGCGGGCCCGCACCACCCAAGATGTGTTCAGCTTCGACTCCGAGGACGGGCTGAAGACCATCGTGGCCAAGGCGGCGGCAGGCGATGCCATCTGGTTCTTGGCGACGGTGAACCGGATCGCTGAGATTCTCATTGCCCGGGGCGACACCGATCCGATCGGTGCCCGGCGGGCCCGCGCAATCGGGATTTTGGCGCAGCCGGCTGAGGCGCTGCGGCTGCTGAGCGAGCACCAGGCCGACCCCACCGAGCCGAACGAACACATCGCGCCAGACGCCGCACCCCAGCCTCAACCCGGGTGGGAGTCCGAGCCGGAGCCAGACGGCGATGATCATCGAGGGTTGTCCACGACGGTGCCGCCGGGATTTGACACATCGGCGGCGCGGCCCCGAGTCGTACTCCACTTCCACCTTTCCGAGGCCGCTCTGCGGACCGGTCACGCGGTGGTCCGGCCCGAAGATGGTGGCCCGCTCACCCTTGAGGAGCTGGTGGAGTTCCTGGGCCGCAGCAGGTGTCACGTCCGAATCCAGCCGGTGCTGGATCCCACCGAGGTGGCGCCGATCGACGGTTATGAGGTGCCGCAGCGACTCCGGGCCGCCGTCAGAACCCAACAGATCGCCGACGTCTTCCCCTTCGGCACCTGTCTCAGTCCAAAGATGGATCTTGATCACACCGAGCGGTATGTCCCGTTGGACGACGGCGGACCGCCGGGTCAGACCCGGCTGGGCAACCTAGGCCCAATGGCCCGCCCCAGCCATCGAGCAGTCACCCACGGAGGCTGGGCCAAACACCAACCCGAGGCGGGCTACTTCATACACCGCTCACCCAACGGATATGTCTACCTAGTCACCAACCAAGGCACCCTCGCCCTCGGGCGCACCAACTTCAGCGCTGCCGTCTGGCAGACCTCAAAGCCGAAACCAACCGCGATCCCCGCCTAGCTGACGGCGAGCCCAGGCACCGGGATGCTCAAGACTAAGTCAGGGGTCGACAAGTCCTAGACGGTGACGTCGACTGTTCGCCGACTGCTGATCGCAACGAGTCCTGCCGCGATCAGCAGCAACGCCGCCAAGGCGAGCATCAGGGCGGTGAAACCGATGGGGAGCTGGGCCACGAGTGGACCGCACGAGGCTCCGGCGAACACCGCCACGCCGTTGACAGCGAGTGCCCCAGCGCGAGATGAGCCGCCGCGGCGACCAACGACCGCGATGACCGCGGGCACAACCGTGGCAATACCGAGGACGAAAAACACGCTCGCGATGATGACTGCCGACAGCGCGAAGACCGAGAGGCCCTCCGCTGCGAGCCCTGCCGCAGCGATCAGGAACCCCGCGATGGCGACCCGAATGGCGCCGTGGCGCCCGACAAGCCAGCCGGCAAGCGGCGCCAGCAACATAGCCGGAAGCCCAGCGAGACGCACGAGCAGCACGCCGGTTTCGTCGAGTCCGAACTGGGTCCGCAGGAGTGGACCGAGTGCGGCGTACATGGCGACGAAGCTCAACAGCACCGGGAAAGAAGCGAGGTTGAGCAGCGTGAGCTCTCGCCGGATCGCCATTGCGCCGAGCTCCTTGTACTTCTGACCCAAGCTGACCGGGTCTCCCCTGCGCGGCGGCTCGAGCAAGATCACCGCCATAGCGATCGCTGCTATCAGGAACGCCGGCGCTGCCAGGCCGAACACCCAGCGCCAGCCAAGTGCTTGCGCAACCGCCTGCGCATAGACCTGGCCGACGATGCCGGCAGACAGGAAAGCGGTCGACATCGCGCCGATCCCGGTGGACCGCCAGCGCGGCGGAAGGGCCTCGCCCACGTACGCCAATGCGACGGTGGAGAAGCTCGCCGCCACGAGACCCTGGATGGCTCGCAGCACCGCCACCATCGTCAGCGAGGACGCCGCTGCCAAGCCTGCAGTAGCGATCGCCAGGACCACCATCCCGGGGACCAGGATTGGCTTGCGTCCGTAGCGGTCGGACAGCGGCCCAAAGATCAGGAATCCCAGCCCGTAGGCCAGCGCATAGGTCGTGCCTGTAGCCGCCGCTGCCGCCCGCCCACCACCCCCATGCACCTCGGCGACAACCGGTGCGAGCGTGATCGCCAGGTAGAGCTGAGCTAGTACCAGCAGTGCGCAGCTGACCAGTACAGCCAGCGGGGCCACAACCGGCGCCTGTTCGCTACCGGCCTCCGCGCGCGCTCGTGGTGTCATGGTCCCCCCGTTCACGATCATCGCAGCCAGACATGAGCGTGAACAGAGTTGGCATTAGCTCCGCTGCGACGGCAACCTGGGGGTGAGCCAAGCGATGAGGTCGCTGCTGCTGCGGGTCTGCAGCCAGACGCGTCCCGGACCGGTGAAGTCGGTGACCAGACCCTCACCACCGAGCAGGGTCGACTTCCAGCTGCCGGCCTTGCGGACCTGGTACTGGACAATGTCGTCGAAGGCCACGACATGTCCAGTGTCAAGCGTCATAGTCTCCCCGGGCACCAGGGTGTAGCCACGAATTGCGCCGTAGCTCGACATGAGCAGATCACCCTGCCCGGTGCAGCGCAGCAGGATGAGTCCCTCACCACTGAAGAACGACTTTCCACCGCCCCACTTCGAGTCCACCTGCACCGACGGATCTGAGGCTATCCAGGAGCCCGACTGGACCAGCAGTCCTCCGCGACCGTCCAGGGTGACCACGGTCATATCGCCAGGCAGGGCGGCGGCAACCGCGACGAGGCCACCCGAGCGTGAGCTGAAGTCGTTGACGAAGAAGCTTTCACCGCCGATTGAACGTCGCAGACCCTTCATGAGCCCACCCTGCGTGGAGGTCACAACCGCGACATCGCCGCGCGTCATCGCCATCGCGCCCGCCTCGACCCGGACCCCGCCTCCCGGCGGAAGAGTAATCTCACCAAACGCGAACGCGGGACCGCTGCTCAGCTCGACATTCATAGCCTGAGGGTAGTCGGCAGCGTGATGGGCCTGAATCGCTCAAGACCGGCCAGACTGGGGCTGTGGACGCTGAAACGAATGTCTTGGGCAGCGAACTGCAGACCTGCGGTACGGACCCGGTCACAGGCTTCTATCGCGATGGCTGCTGCACCTGCGGGCCGGATGAGGCAGTCCACTTGGTGTGCACAGTGGTAACCGCGGGATTCCTCGAGCACCAGCGGAGCGTCGGCAATGACTTGATCACGCCAGTGCCCGAGTACGGCTTTCCGGGTCTGCAACCCGGCGATCGCTGGTGCGTGGTGGCTCAACGTTGGCTTCAGGCCCACGAGGCCGGAGCAGCTCCACCAGTGGTACTCGCCTCTACGAACGCCCGAGCGTTGGAGGTAATCGACTTGGCCGTACTGCAGCGTTACGCCGTTGACGTTCCCGAGGATCTGAGCTCCTTGGAGTGATCAGTGCCAGATGATCAGCGCTGGCTTGGTTCGTATCGGCAGGTGGTGCCGGTACGGACAGTGCGGTCGAGGTGAGCGCCGAGTTCTGGGTGGGCGTCGCTGATCCGACGGATGGCGTCGCGGATACGCGCCGTGACGGCTTTGCGGGCGCGTTCGGCGGCGGTGTTGGCGAGTGTGCGGGGGCTGCCGTCGGGTCGGGTGGCGCGGCGCAACTCGGCCAGAAGCTGTTCGCGTTCGTCAGTGGCGCGTTGCTGGCGGGCGAGGTCAGAGTGGACTTGAGCGGTGGTGAGCTCGTCGTCCAGCTCAGCCAGGCGGCGCCGGTACGCGACAAGCGTGGTGCGGTCTACGACCGTGTCGGTTCGTCCCGTGTGTGCGAGGTGGGAGGCCTCGCCGCCGGCCAGGCTGAGAGCGGAGAGATCGGCTCCAGGATGGGCGAGTAGGTCGGCGAGATCGTGCAGTCCTTTGGTGTCGCGGAGATAGGCCGTGTGTCCCCGGTAACTGGCTTGCCACATGTCGCCGATGCGTCGCAATTGGGCGACGTCGCTGATGTTGATTGGAGCGTCCGGATCGTCCAGATTGGCTAGCGCGCGGCGGGATTCGGTTTGCCAAGCGCGGGCGCCAAGCCGTTGGTGGATCTGAAGAGCGTGCGTCAGCCATTGGCGGGCCGCTTCGGCGCGGCCGAGGGCAGCATGCAGCAGCCCGATGCGGTGGGCATGGGCGCCCATGAAGCAGACCAGGGCGCCATTGACCGCGCACGTGTCGGCGATCGGGAGCAGATCGTCGAGAAGCCGCTGGCACAACAGGCGGTCCTGCAGGGCAATGGCGGCCGCGGCCATCTCGCCGATGAAGATCGACCACAGATAGGAGCGATCGGTGTGCCAGTCCTCTAAGGCAAGGACCGTGTCGAGTTCCCGGCGTGCGGCGTCGAGGTCACCGGCGCGTGCATAGAACCCAGCAGCGACGGCATGTGCGTGTGCGGGCGCGCCTATCCACCAGCGAACCGCCTCCTCCGCCATGTCCCGTAGCTCTGCTGGATGGTTGCGGGCGCGAACAATTTCGAGTCGTTGTGACATACGCACGTTGCCGGTGTCGCCCTCGCCGACCTGCTCGCCGAGGGTGGCAGCCTCGGCAGAGAGCCGTTCGCCGGTTTCAATGTCGCCGTCGAGCAGCGCGAGCGCGGCCTGCCGGGTGCGCAGCAGGTAGTCGTGGCGGGGCTGGCGCAGCCGCTCGGTGAGGTAGGCGTACTCGGCGAGAGTGGCGCGGAAGGCCGGCGAGGCATTCTCCAATTGCGCGGTGGCCAGCAGAAGCAGGGCTTGGGCGTGTCCTTCCTGGTCGTTGGCCTGTTTGGCTAGGCCAGCGATCTCGGCGGCGATCGCGGCCCGAGCGGTGGCGGTGCCGGGAGTCCACAGGGCGTCGTGCTGGGCGAGCATGCAGCTGGCAAGTGTGGCCGGGTCGTCAAGCGTACGAGCGATGCCTACTGCATGGTCGGCTAGCGGCCGGGCCTGCGGGCGGTCGGCGGGCACGGAGTGCTGCAGCTGTCGGGCGAGCGCCGCAGTCACCTTCGCCTCGGTGGTCGTCCCGGTGCTGTTCAGAGCATCGCGCGCGGTCTTGAGCACGGCTACCAGGTCGGCGCGGGGCATCGCGAAGCGGGCGCCGATGCTGTCCAGGCCCAGTGCCACCGCGCCGAGTAGGTCGGCCTGGCCGCTCGCTGTGGCTTGGGTCCATGCGGTGTCAAGCAGCTCACGCGCGTGGACGGCGTCGCCGGAGTGCAGTCGCAGATCCGCTTCGGCCGTGAGCAGGCCAACGAGGTCGGTGTCGGAGAGCCGCTGGCCAGAGGCGGCGACCGCGGACCGCAGCCGGGCAAGGTGGCCGGCGGCCTCGATGAAGGCGAATCGCGCAGAGTCGGCGCGGGCGGCGGAGTGCGCCCAGGCCACCGCGGGCGCGGTGCCGGCCATGGGGATGGCGGCCGTGAAGTGGTGGGCGAGTTCGGCCGAGAACACCGGGCTGCCGCGTTCATGGCGAAACAGCAGGGCGTTGGCAACCCGGTGATGCAGATCCAGCCGGCGCGCCGGTGCCAGGGCCGCGTAGATGGTCTCCCGGTACAGGTCGTGGACGAAGCGGGCCGCACCGTCGTGGTGGCTAGGAGGAGCGAGGATGCCGGCCGCTGCGGCTTCGGCGGCCAGGGCGTCGATCTGGTTCGTTTCGTTGCCTGTCACCTCGGCGAGCACGTCGGGTAGCAGCGTGGTGCCGGCGACCGCCGCAGCGTCCAGCAGCGTGGCACACCCTTGGGACAGGCGGGCGAGCCGGCGGCCGATGACCTCACGGACGGCAGCGGGCACATCGGTCGCGGTGCCCGCAGTCGCGAGCAGCTGGCAGAGCTCGCGAGCATAGAAGGGGTGGCCGCCGCTGCGTTCATACACCAGCCGCGCCCAATGGTCCTGCGCAGCCGCTCCGGCGACGGCTTGCACCAGGTCGGCCACCTCGTCGGCAGATAGTCCTTGTAGCGGTACCAGTTCCGCCGCACTGGCTAGGTCGGCCAGCGTGCCAGCGACCTCAGCTGGCGGCTCGTGCGGCCGGTATGCGCCGACCAGCATCAGCGCACCCGGCTGTGGCTCGTGCGCCACGAAGCGCAGCAGGTCCACGGAGGACTGATCTGCTGAGTGCAGATCGTCCAAGATCACCACTAGCGGCGCGCTGGCGGCGGCTTGGCTCAACGTCTGTCCGGCCGCGTCGAACACGCGGACCCTGGCCGCAGTGTCGGAGTCGATCACGGGTGAGTTGGTGGCCAGCTCCGGCACGATCGCCGCCAGCTCGGGGCGAACCGTCTCGGCAAGGTTGGGTCTTTGATCAAGCGTTGCCCGCAGCGCCTGGGTCCACGGCCACCACGCCGGGGCCTGGTCACCGTCCCAGCAGGTCCCCCACACCACCGTGCCACCGTCGGCACGGACCCGGCTGGCGAACCGGGTCAGCAGTGTGGTCTTGCCGATGCCGGCCTCGCCGGTGACCAGGACGAGCCCGGCCCAGCCGGACACCGCGCCGCCCGGCGGCGCGGAGACGGCCTGGTAGGCGGCGGTCAGCCGGGCCAACGGCTCGGTACGGCCGACGAACGCGAGCACATTCCATTCTCCCGCGAGCGCGGGCGGTCGGACAAAGTGCTAGGCGGTTTCTAGCGAAAACCAGCCATGCTCTGGCGCGTACCTGGTGTAGGCATTCACCTGGCATCCGGGAGACACCGTGACCATGACATTCGATCCGCAGCAGTACAAGATCACCACCCGCGCGCAGTGGGAGGGCGCCGCCGAGGCCTGGCACCGGTGGGGGCCGGTCATCGAAGATTGGCTCGGTGCTGCCACCGAGCGAATGCTCGACGCCTCCGGGATCACCGCTGGCAGCCGCGTACTCGACGTAGCCGCCGGAGCTGGTGGGCAGAGCCTGGCCGCGGCACGCCGGGTTGGCCCCACCGGGCACGTCCTGGCCACCGACATCTCCCCCGCAATCCTGGAGTACGCGGCGAAGGCGGCCAGCGACGCAGGGCTGCACACCGTCACGACCCGCGAGCTCGACGGCGAACACCTTGACGTCGAGGAGGCGAGCTTCGATGCCGTCATCTCCCGGGTCGGATTGATCTACTTCCCGGACCAGCAGGCCGCGCTGGCCGGCATGCGCCGCGCGCTGCGCCCGGGCGGCCGCATCTCCGCGGTGGTCTACTCGACCGCAGAGCGCAACGGGTTCTTCGCCATCCCGGTTGGCATCATCCGCCGCCGGGCCCAATTGCCCCCGCCGACGCCGGGGCAGCCCGGCCCGTTCAGCCTCGGCGGCCCTGACGTCGCCCGAGACCTCCTCTCTGCTGCCGGCTTCTCTGACATCGAGGTCGAGACAGTCCCGTCGCCACTGCGAATGGCGAGCGCCGCCGACTGCGTAGCCTTCGAACGCGACTCCTTCGGTGCCCTGCACCAGATGCTCGCTGGCCTACCCGCGCCCGACCGTGATGAGACCTGGGCCGAGATCGGCCGGGCCCTTGCCGAGTTCGAGGGGCCTGACGGGTTCGTCGGCCCATGCGAGATGCTGGTCATTTCCGCCACTCGATAGGAGGACAGGCGATGGCCGGAGTGAAGATCGCGGCGGTGCAAGCGGCGTACACCCTGATGAATCAAGAGGCCTGCGTGGAAAAGGCGGTCAAGCTGCTGCATCAGGCGGCCGCCGAAGGGGCCGGAATCGTGGTGTTTCCCGAGGTCTTCATCCCGGGCAACCCGATCTGGATCGACACTGTGCCGATCTGGGACGGCGACGGCGATTGGTACGCGCTGCTGGTCGACCAGGCCGTCGTGGTGCCCGGCCCGGTGACCGACACCCTGGCCGCCGCCGCCCGCGATACCGGCACCTACCTGGTGATCGGGGTGGACGAACGGGAGCTGCACGGCGCCACGATCTACAACGCCACCCTCTATTTCGGACCCGATGGCACCCTGCTCGGCAAGCACCGCAAGCTGATGCCCACCGGCTCAGAACGCACCGTGTGGGGCATGGGCGACGGCTCCACGCTACCGGTCATCGACACTCCGTACGGGCGACTGTCCGGGCTGACCTGCTGGGAGAACTACATGCCGCTGACCCGGTTCTATCTCTACAGCCAGGGAGTGGATATCTGGACCGCACCCACCCTCGCCTCGGGGGACGCCTGGATCGCCACCATGCAGCACATCGCCCGTGAGGGCCGCTGCTACGTCGTCGGCGTCAATCCCTGTATGCACCTCGACCAGATCCCGGCCGACTTCCCGCATCGCGACCGGGTCAGGCGGCCCGATCAGGACGAGTGGGTCGAGCCCGGCAACAGCGTCATCGTCAACCCTGACGGTGCCGTCCTGGCCGGTCCGGCACGGCACGAGGAGACCATCCTGTACGCCGACATCGACCTCACCGCCGTCCGGGCCGCACACCGGTACTTCGACCCGGTCGGCCACTACCACCGCCCCGACATCTTCCAGCTCCACGTCGACACCCGGCCCCGCCCTTCGGTTGTCCTCCAACAGGCGCCGGCGTCAGGATGGGCCAGCGGCTCCACCCATGCCGGCGTCGCGAGCTCTGAGGATGGCTCCTGACCGGTCGGCCACGTGCAGCTTGGCGATGATGTTGGAGACGTGGTTGCGTACCGTCTTGCTGCTCACTCCAAGGCGGTGGGCGACCGCAGCGTTGTCGCGGCCTTCGGCCAGCAACCCCAGCACCTCATGCTCGCGCTCGGTGAGCTGCGGGAACGGCGACGTCGCAGCCGTCCGGCTGAAGTGGCTGAGCATCTGAGCGGCGATCCCGGCGCCGAAGAGCGCCTCGCCGCGAGCGACTGCACGGACCGCGGCGACGATCTCGTCCGGCCCTGAGCCCTTGAGCGTGTAGCCGTACGCCCCGGCGCGGAGCGCTGCGAGCACGTTCTCGTCGTCGTCGTACATGGTGAGGATGAGTGCCCGCGTCGACAACCCCGCCGCCCGAAGCTGTCCGCAGACCCACAACCCGTCGCCATCGGGCATGTTGAGGTCGAGCACGGCGACATCAGGCTGGTGTTCGGTCGCAGCACGTACGGCCTCCCGCCCGGTGGTAGCGACCGAGACCACGGTGACGTCGTGCTCGGCGTCGAATACCGCCCGCAGCCCGCTGATGAACACCGGATGATCATCAGCCAGGATCAGCTTGATCAACTGGCCCTCCCAGACTTAGGGGCAAACTCGCGGCGACCACCGTTCCACCTTCCGGAGGCGACCGTACCGACAGCGTGCCGCCCACCTCGGCCGCTCGCTCCCGCATCGATCGCAGCCCGACCCCGGGCGTACGGTCCGGCTTCAGGCCATGACCATCATCGCGCACCGCCAGCTCGACGGCGTCGTCACCGACCAAGATCGACACGGTGCAGCGCGTCCCATCGCTGTGGCGCACGGCGTTCGTCATGGCCTCGACCGCGATCCGGTAGGCGGCGGTCTCGATCGCGGCCGGCAGCGGGCCGCGCGGATCCGACCCGTCGACGTCGATCTCCAAATCGCCGGCCAGCGCCGCAGCCCGGGACCGCACCGCTCCGAGCAGGCCGAGTTCGTCCAGGGCCGGCGGTCGCAGCGCCTCGACGAGACGCCGTACGTCGGCGAGGCTGGTTGTCACCTCAGTGTCGATTTCGCCCAGCAGCCCACGAGCCGGCGACTCCGGAGGGACCTCGCGCGCGGCCAGCCCTGCCTTGAGGCGGATGGCCGCCAGCGTCGGTCCCAGTCCGTCGTGGAGATCGCGCCGCAGCCGGCGCCGCTCATCCTCCCGCAGGGCGACAACCTCGGCGCGCGACCGGAGCAGATCCTCATGCAGCCGTACGGCCTGGACCGCGGGACCTACCTCACGGGCAAGCGAGCGAATGAGCTCAAGATCGGCCGGCTCCAGCGGATCGTCGCGGCCACGCTCCGAAACCCGCAGCCGACCGACAGTGTCTCCGTGGTGCATGAGTGTCTCGGAGTGCACAGCTCCCACCGGCGCACCGTGTTCGGCAGCCAGCCGAAACTCGCCCGCGCCGTCGGCGAGGTCGATCGCGACATACGGCAGCCGGAGTGATTGGGCCACGGTCTCCACAACCGCCGGAAGCACGTCGCCCGGCAGCATGACGGCCTGCATTCGTGTCCCGAGGCGGGCCAGCACTCCGGCCGGGTCGTCCCGGTCGCCGTACATCAGCCGGTTCACGGTGCGTTGTGCCACGTTGCGCAGCGGCGCCAGCGCGAGGGCGGCGGCAGCCGCGGCGATCGCGGCAGCGACCGTTCCGGAAAGGCGAAGCCCGCTAACGAGCACCGCGACGAGGGCCGCGTACCCGGCGACGAGGATGGCGACCAGGGAGATATACACCAGCGACCGGTTGGCCAGTCGCTCGATGTCGAACAGCCGGTGCCGGCGCAGCGCAACCGCGATCCCCACCACGAATGGCAGCCCCGAGAGGCCGATCGCGCCGGAGGGCAGCAGCTGCTCACCGGTGATGAGCTGTGGCAGATGCCACCCGGCGAGGCCGAGCATGCCCGCCGCGATGACTGCCGCCAGCCACCCATCGCAGCCGGCTCCGGGTCAGCGGATCGCGACTGCGCCGGTACGCCAGGATGCCCAGCACTCCGCCCGTCACCAGCGTCGCCGCGACCACGGCAGTCTGGCCGGCAAACACGAGATCGAACCAGCGCAGGGCGTTGGGCGCGAACAACGCGGCGGCGGCCATCCACACCAGCATCAGCGCGAGGGGCGCGGCGTACGCCACTGCGAGCACGGCTCGCCTGGGCCGGAGCGCGGGATCGTCTCCCGGTAGCTGCAGCCCGAAGGCGAGCGCGGGCCCCCAGGCGAAGGAGTAGACGGCGATCACACACAGGTTGTAGAGCCAAAGCACCGGTCCGCCGGTCGCCAGGGCGAGGGCGGGAATGCCTGTCACGAAAGCGAGAGTGCTACCAAGCAGGCCGGCTCCCGCGATCAGCAGCGGGGTAGTCGCAGGCTCCTCGGGTCGCCGCAGGAACAGCGCGGTCGCCAATCCGGCCAGCGCGAAGACGAAGACAAGGTTCCCCCACCCGGCCACCAGCAGCGGGTACAGGTCTGTGCGGTCGACACGAACGGTCACACGGGTAGTGCCATTTCGCGCGATGTCGTACGCGATCTCCTCTCCCGGCTGCGGGCGCGCGAGGCCACCCAGCCCGTCGGCGAGGCGATGTCCGGCGATCTGCGGTCACGACATCGCCGGTCTGGAGTCCAGGACCGTCGACGGGGCTGGGTACGTCGACGACAACACCATCGACTCGATATGACGAGACGACGGTGTCGTCAGACGGTGCGTCGAGGCGCACCGCGACAGCGATGACACCGAGCAGCACCAGTACGACCGCGACAATCGCCGGTGCCCGGCGGGTGAGGCTCGAACGCCAGGCGCGCCGCTGGGCCGCGTTCACCTCCGCCGATGCGGTCACGACCCAATTCTCGTGGTGCTCCGCTGTGAGTGATGCAAAACCAGGGCACTCGCGTTGGGCGGCGAGCGAGGTCAGCCAGATGTGGCGTACCAGTTGGCAATGCCAGCGCGGGACGAACGGCCCAGCTTGCTCAGGATATGGCTCACGTGGTTCTCGACCGTACGTTCCGAGACCGTCAGTTGGCGTGCGATGGCAGCGTTGCTCAGACCGCCGGACACGAGCGCGGCGATCTCCCGCTCGCGGGCGGTGAGCCGTGGCTGCGACCCGGACGTGGCGTCGATTGCTCGGACGAGCTGTGCGACGAGCGGCGACATGCCTAGCCGCCGGGCCAGCGTGAGGCCGGCTCGGGCATGCTCCATCCCGGACTGGGTGGCGAATCCCTCGGCGGTGGCGAGCTCGGCATACGTAAGGGCAAGATGCGGCAGCGCGTGCAGCTCCTCGCAGCTCCGCAGTGCGTGTTGAAGATGGCGTCGAGCCGCCTCACGCTCGCCGAGCAGCACCGCCAGCCGGCCAAGATACAGCGATACCGGGCCATTGTGGTCCGCCATGGCCAGTCCGATCGCCTGCAGACCGGCGTACGGCAGCAGCAGCTCATAGATCTCAGCCGCCGCCTCGGCGTCACCGAGCGCGGCGCAGATCGCCGCGTGCCCAGTTGTCGCCATCAGCCACTCGGGCGCGCGCTCGGGCACGCGACGCAAATGGGGCGCTAACGACTTCCACAACATCGCCGCCTCGTCCCACTTGCCGGCCGCGAGCAGCACCTGGCACAGCCACGCCCGAGCCAGATACGGCAGAGAGTCGACCTGCCGGCGGACCGAGGCCTCGACCTCCTCGAGCTCGTCGCCGGTCAGCTCTGCGATTGCCGAGACGATCGTCAGGTGGAAGAACGCCGCCTCGCTGTCCTCGCCGCCGACCCGGACGGCGTCATCGGCCAGCCGGCGGGCATCTGCGAACCGCCCCTCCAGCAGGCGTTGCGACGCGTTGACCAGTAACACGTACGACCGCCACGCGGGCTGCTCGCTGCGCTCCGCCAGGTGGGTGGTGGCAGCGAGCTCGTCCACCAGCTCAATCTGGCTGCCGAGGACGGCATAAACATCCATCCGCCACCGGCGCCCCCAGCAGGTGTACTCGTCGACCCCCATTCTCTTGCCGAGGCTGACCGCCGCGTCGGCCACCTTCAGCCGCTCACCGAGATGGTCGACGCCTTGCAGCTCGGCCTGCCTGGCCTGCAGTCGCAGGAACGTCGCCTCTAGGTCGTCGATGTCGCCGTCAGCGTCAAGACGCTCACCTTCGAGCAGGAACGGGCTGGCGGTCGCCACGAGCTGAGCCCGAACCCGGGCTGTGCGGACCGGGTCCGCATCGCCCAGCCGAGCCAGCGCCTCAATACACAAGGCATGCACCCGCCCGGTCACCGCGGAGTTGTGGATCGGCCGGATCACCGTCGCGGCATCGGCCAGAGCGGCGGGGTCGCCGGCGATCCGACTCAGCTCCGCGAGCCGCGCGCATGTCTCCCAGGCATCGATGATGGCGCCCGCCTGATATTGGGCACGGGCGCGGAGCAGCAGATCCTGCCGGGCCGCGCGGTCGGCCGACTCCTGTTGCGAGGGGTCCAGCACAGGCTCATCGTAGTGTCGCCCCGCGGGTCGCACGGCCCACCAGATGAGTACCGAAGATGAGTACCGAAGATGAGTGGTAGCACGGATCCTTTGGCGGTCGAGCGTTTCTACGGTGCTGCTATGACAGTCGATCGATCCACCGCTACCGCTACCGCTGCCAAGGAGGTCGTCCCGGCCGGGTCGGCGCCAGCGAGGCGAGTCCTGGCAGCGTCGTGCCTCATCGGAGGACTTCTCGGAGCAGCGTCGGGCGTCGCGATGGCGGCCACGCCGCCGATGGTCGGCCAGGAGCGGTTCAGCTATCCGTTCGACACCACCTGGCACGTCGTCGCTGAGTTGTTCTTCGCGGTACAGCATCTGGCGCTACTGGCCGGGCTGATCGGACTTGCCCTACTGCCCGGGACGCGGCGCTCACGCTCGACCATGATCGGACTGGCGGTCGCGGTGGTGGGCATCGTCGGACTCATCGGCTGTGAGGTGCTGGCCATCATGATCGCGGACGCGGCCATGTCCAGTCCCGAAGCGAGTGCAGTCGGCGGCGCGTACGGGCTCGCGACGACGCTGACCGGCGTCGGACTCGTCGTGGCCGGCGTCGGGATCTCCCGGGCCCGCCTGCTGCCGGGTGCCGCTCGTTGGCTGGTGCTGATCACCGGCGGGTACGTGTTTGTGATCTTGTTTCCAGCCCTATTCGGGCCGATGGTTGCCGGCCGGCTGGTCATCGCGGTATGGATGCTGCTCTTCGCCGCGATTGGCTATGCGCTGCTACGCACCGCTGAAGAATCCCGCTCGGAACGGGACATGGTCCCGTGACAACGGGACACCTCCCCGCTGAGCCTGGCGGCATGCTGATCGAGACCCGTCCTGCCCGGCTGCGGACCGCCGGTCCGGTGCTGTGGGCATTGACCTCCGGCATCGCCGGTCTGGTGGCCAACGTGCTGCTCGTGCTGTTCTTCTTGCTGGCTCGGCCCTTCGGGGTCAGTGGTCCACTGGCCGAGGCGGGCCAGAACTTCATGTGGCTTGGTAGCGCCAACGATGTGGTGATCGTCGTGCAGTTCTTGACGTTCATTCCAGTGGCGCTGGCGTTGCGCAGGTGGCTGCCCGCAACGCGATCTGTGCGACTTGCAACGGCTGCGGCAATCGGAGCCATGGTCGCGGTCGCCGTTCTGCAGCTGTTGCTCGTCGCCGGTGTCCTGGAGTTCGACGTCCAGGTCGTGCTCGTCGCGGCGACGTTCTTGGTGGTCTACGCCTGGGTGATCGCGGTCAGCTCGACCGGCCACCGCCACGCCACTCTGTCGCGGTCGGTCACCCGCTTCGGACTGCTGCTTGGAGTGTCGTATCCAGTGGGGCTCGTCATCGCTGCGGCAGGTCTGCTCTTTCCGTCGGGTTCGGCAGCGCAGCTCGCCTTCGTCATACCTGGCGTCGTCATCGCGGCCATTGGCTGGTTGGGCCTTCCGGTGTGGCCACTGGTCTTGGCCCGTCGTGTATTTAGCAATCCCCCATCGCACTCCGCTGCTCAAGGGAAAGGAATGGCATGAGAACTGTGTACAAGGTGCTCGCGTACATCGTGGCCGCCGAGGTGGCTATTCAGGCAATGGTGATGGTCTGGGCGATTGCCGGGCTCGCGAAGTGGGTCGACGCCGGCGGTGTGTTCGATAAGTCGATCATGGAGAGCGGGGCAACGCCGTTCACCGAGGTGTTCGGCATCATCGTGCACGCCATCAATGGGACCTTCGTGATCCCGGGGATCGCGCTGGCGCTGCTGATCGTGTCGTTCTTCACCAAAGTGCGCGGAGCGATCAAATGGGCCGTCATCGTGTTCGTGCTCGTCGTCGCGCAGGGCCAGATCGGGTACCTCGGCCATGAGTTCCCGCTGGCCGGTGCACTGCACGGCCTCAACGCCCTGGCGCTGTTCGGCGCGGCCCTCTACACCGGGCGCCGGATGCGCACCGCGACACGCAGTGGTGACGCCGCTGCCGAGGAACGGGTTGCGGCGCCGGTGTCATGAGCAGCGACGGATCGGAAGGGATCTGCACATGAAGGCAGCGCGCGCTCCGCTCGCGAGGGCGTGATCCCGCATGGGCACGGCTCGCATCCGGCGGAGGTTGCGCGTCCTGCTACCGGTGCTGGCAACCGTGGCGCTTGTGGCCCCGTTGGCGTGGATGTGGCAGGCCAGCCGGATGCCTGCGGCGTATTCGGTGATGGAGATGGGCTACCTGGACTATGGCGGTGGCGTCCAGCCTGAGCCCAACGTTGCCGGGCACGGCAGCCACGGGGAGGCCAACGGGCACGCTCACCACCCAGGGCCAGCACGCTCAATCACCGACCTGGTCGCCGATCCAGCGCGACCGGCGGACGTACGGGTCGAACTGGTGACCCGACAAGAGATGCTGACCATCGGTGGCCGACCCATCGCCGGATTCACTGTAAACGGCACCTCACCAGGCCCGGAGATCCGCGTCAAACAGGGTCAGCTGATCGAGATCCAACTGCGCAACGAGTCCGTCACCGCCGGCGTCGCACTGCACTGGCACGGCGTCGACGTCCCCAACGCCATGGACGGCGTCGCAGGGGTAACTCAAAACGCAGTGCCCATCGGAGGTGAGTTCAACTACCGCTTCGTCGCCGACCGCGCAGGCTCATTCTGGTACCACTCCCACCAGGTCTCCAACCCCCAAGTTGCCGGAGGTCTGCTCGGATCGCTGGTAGTGACACCACAGTCGGGCATCGCCCAGCAGGTCGACGTGTCAGCGATCGCGCACACCTACGGGGGTGTTCGGACCATCAACGGCAAGGCCGAGGACCTTCGGGTACCGGCGCGACCCGGCCAGCGAGTCCGAGTCCGGGTCACCAACACCGACAACGGGCCGATGAAGGTCTGGACCAACAGCACCTACCGTCTGCTCGCCACAGACGGCACCGAAATCAACCAACCCACCGAGGTGTCCGGCCGCTCGGTGACCCTCACCGCGGGCGCCCGCGCCGACATCGAGACCCAGGCGCCCGATGACGGCTCAGCGGTCAGGCTGCAGCTGTCCAAGGCCACCGCGGTGGTCATCGGACCGGATGGCGCCGACGTAGCGATGCCGCCGCAACCCGGCGAGGAACTGGACCTGCTCGCGTACGGCTCGCCGGCCCCGCTCGGCTTCGACCCAGCACAGCCCACCCGCCGCTTCGACTATCACGATCGGTCGTCGACCCGGCTTCGTCAAAGGCCGCCCGGGAATGTGGTGGTCGATCAACGACCACCTCTATCCGAACGTCCCGATGTTCGTGGTCCGCGAAGGAGACGTGGCGTCGGTCCACATCGAGAACCGCAGCTCCGAAGTGCATCCAATGCACCTCCACGGCCACCACATGGTCGTGCTGGCCCGCAACGGCGTAGCCGCCACGGGAAGCCCCTGGTGGGTCGACTCGCTCAACGTCGCAGCCAACCAGAGCTACCACGTCGCGTTCGTGGCAAATAATCCCGGCATCTGGATGGACCACTGCCACAACCTCAAACACGCCGCCGACGGCATGGTCGCCCACCTCATGTACCAGGGATTCGACACCCCGTACCGCATCGCAGGGCCGGCAGACAACCAGCCAGAATGAGGGGCCGCCAGCAACTCCCTCAGCTGCTCGGGTACGGGGTAAGCAGCTGGTCGACGGGGGCATAGTCGTCGGTCAGCACCGCGGCGTCGCCGGTCCACGCGGCGAGTTCTGCACCGGTGATCACGTCCCAGTCGGCGCCGCGCTCTGAAATCTTGGCGGCGATCGAGGCGACGTTGAGGGGGGCGTTGGAAGCGATCACGACCAGGTTGCCGCCCGCCTTCTCTCCATGAGTCAAGGTGTCGGTCTCGGTGGCGAGCGCGACATGATCAAATGTGTCGGCCAGCGTCGCGACTTCGGCACGTGCGAACGCGAGCGCGCCGTAGTCGAGGAGATTGATCACATAGATCCCATCCGCAGTGAGCACACGCTCGACTTCGCGCACTGTCTCGCGTGTGGTGAGGTGCCATGGCACGCTGACACCGCCGAAGGCATCGCCCAACACCAGATCGCGACTGGCATCGGCAAGCCGGCCCAAACCGAGCCGAGCGTCTTCCACGCGCACGTCAACGCCGTTGGTGCTCTCGAGTCCGAACTGCTCGCTGTCGATCTTGACAACGCCGGGATCGATTTCGGACACCAGGCTCGACGTCCCAGGACGCACCTGCTCGAGGTAGCGCGGCAAGGTCAGCCCGCCGCCGCCGATGTGATACACCCGCAGCGGCTGCCCTTCGGGATAAGCGGTGTCGATCACCGAGGCGACGGCTTTGGCGTAGTCCCAATCGAGATAGGTCGAGTCCTCGAGGTCGACGTAGGAATGCGGTGCGCCATCGAGCATGAGCACCCGCCCGGAGGCCCGCTCGGGGTCGGGCACGACCAGAGCGCAGTGGTAGATCGTCTCCACGTCGCAGCCGCTGGGTGCGATCGCGACGGCACCGCCGCCGAGGAGCACAAGCACCGCCGGAGCGACCGCCGACCGCCAGCCGCGTACCCGGAACTCGACCACCGCCGCGGCGAGGACCAGCGCGGCTCCGAGCCCGACCATGATGACGCTGACCGGCAGCCGTGAGATGAGAACGAAGCCGGTAACGACGGTGCCGACGATGGCCCCTACGGTGCCGATCGCGGAGAGTCTTCCGACGACCGTTCCGGTCTCGTTGAGGCTGGTCAGCCGCAGCTTGGTAACCATCGGCGTCACGGCCGCCAGGAACGTGCCGGGCACGATGATCGCGAACGTGGAGACCAACATCAGCAGCGCCCCGCGATCGAACGCGCCCGCGGCCCGTACGGCGAACGGAGTTGCCGCCACCGCCACCCCGGACACCGCCAGCAGCGGACCCAGCGCCCGCCGCGGCGGCATCAGGTCGGCGGCCCGGCCGCCAGCCCAGCAGCCCAGGGCAATGGCAGCCAGCGCCACGCCGATGACCATGGTGCTCGTCTCCAGAGTGAGACCGAGGTAAGGGGCCAGCAGCCGCAGCGCAACCACCTCCACGACGAGCACGCTGGCCGATGCGCCGAAGACCAATGCGGCTGCGGCGTACCGACCCAGCTCAGGCGAGTCAGGATGTGCGACGACGATCTCGCCCGATTTGCTGCTCACCGCTGGATCATGCCACGGGCCACCGCAGGGGACGATAAATTGCTTGACGGCAATATTGCCCATAGGGCATACTGGAGCACATGACGACGAGCTTGTTCGAGGTAGTGGTCGAGCCGAACCGTCGGCGGATCCTCGACCTGCTGCGCGACGGCGACCGATCGGTAAACGATCTCGTCGATGTGCTTGAGATCGCTCAGCCCACCGTGTCGAAGCATCTCAAGGCGTTACGCGAAGCCGGCCTCGTTGTCGTTCGGCCGGACGCCCAAAGGCGCTGGTACCAGCTCCGATCGGAGCCCCTGCGCGAGCTCGACGTGTGGCTCGAGCCATACCGGGCAGCGTGGTCGGATCGCTTCGATGCGCTGGCGCGCCACCTAGACAAGATGGAGGAGCAATGACAAGCGTGACCAATGATGAAATTTCGATGGGCGAGGTACTGCGCGACGGCGAGCGCGTTGGGCTCCGCTATGTAAGGCGTTTCTCCCAACCCGTCGAACGCGTATGGTCGGCGCTCACCGAGTCCGACCAGCTGCAATTCTGGATGCCTTGCGACATCGTCGGTGAGCGTCGTGCCGGCGCCGATATCAAGCTGCCGTTCTGGCCTGCGCACGTGGAGAAATACAAGTTGGAGGAGACACCGATCACCGGTCGCATCGAGGTATGGGACCCGCCGGCGGTCTTCCAATGGACTTGGGGTGTCGACATCCTCCGGTTCGAGCTGAATCCCACCGACGGTGGCACGACGATGACTTTCACCACCTGGCTAGACTCGCCCGACCTCGACGGCGCCGCTGGCGCAGCAGGCGGTTACCACGTGTGTCTGAACCACCTGCGGATCCTCCTCGACACCGGATCAGCACCTCCGCTCATCGAAGGCGAAGGGGATGCCAGGCGCCTCGAACCGGAATACGCGAAGCGCCTCGCTGTCGGTTAAGGGTCGGCCACCTGGGGGGTTCTGCACTTCGCGCCGTTACAACTCGATACCCCGACGGCGTGTCGCTTTGCACCGGTTTGCCAGCGTCTAGTTAGAGTGGCGCGCTCGCTCTCAAGTTTTTCAGAGCTGCTCGCGCAATGCCGATGCTCTGAACTTCCCCCTTCCCCATGCCAGGAGAGCCATGAGAAAGCGTGTGTGCGCGCTAAGCGCCGTGCTCGCCTTTGGAATTGTTCCAATCCTCACCGCGAATACCGCGCACGCCGATTCAATGGAGGAGCTATCGGTCGCCCATCGTGGCGCGACGACCTCGCAACTCGGTGAAGGCACGCTGCCTGCATACCAGTACGCCGTGAAGAACCACGCGGACATCCTGGATGCCGATGTTCGGTGGACGAAAGATGGTTCCGACCCTGACAAACTCGGCACCATGGTGATCTTGCATGACGCCACACTTGACCGGATAACCAATTGCGCGGGCAAGGTCTCATCATGGCTGTGGTCCGCCATCCGCGAGAGATGCCGGACAGACGTCGGAGGCCAGAGGCTGATACGGCTGGCCGACCTCCTCAAGTACGGAAACTCGGTCGGGAGGTCGTTAGCGCTGGAGATCAAGGTCTCCCCAATCACTGATGCCCAGGCGGAGCAGTTCTGGGACGCGATCAAGAACTCCAAGGTCCAGGTGGAGGCTACGTCCGCCCGGCTTGCTGCGCTGAACAAGATCAAGAAACTGGATGCCACTGATCCCAACCACAGAATCAGCTACGCGCTGATCACATCCGGCACCGACGGCTGGCCGTCGGTGTCCACGATCAAGGAGATCGGCACCGCTGTTCACGCCAAACTCACCATCCCCGCAGATGTCGCGCGCAGCTACCGACAGGCCAACATCAAAGTGTTTCTGTTCACTAGCAAGAACGAGTCCCAGGACGCGAAAATGATCGCATTGGAGCCGTACGCCGTGACGGTCAATGACGTGGCCCGGTTCCAGCGTTGGCGCGATGTCACGAAAGGATCCGCTTAGCACGAATGGAGCTCAACGAGGAGGCGCGATGAGCACCGTGAGCAGGGGCTTCCAGGGACGGAGGCGGGACAGTAGCCGGCAGCTGCCGCCGGGCCAGTACCTCACCAACGACTTCCCGGTCCTTTCAGCGGGGCCAACGCCCCGCATCCCGCTAGATGCCTGGGAGTTCACCGTTACCACGGAGCTGGGCGAGAGCTATCGGTGGAGCTGGACAGAACTGATGGCTTTGCCGGCGGAATCGGTCACGGTCGACGTCCATTGCGTAACGCGTTGGTCCAAGCTGGACACGGTCTGGCGTGGGGTCTCCCTCGATACGCTGCTCGGCGACGTCGAGACCGGCGCGGACTTCGCGCTGGTCCACAGTTACGGCGGTTACAGCACGAACCTGCCACTTGAGGATCTGCTCGACGGCCAGGCCTGGGTTGCCTACGAGTACGACGGAGAGGAGCTGGCTCCTGAACACGGCGGGCCCGCCCGACTGCTGGTCCCGCATCTGTACTTCTGGAAGTCAGCCAAGTGGGTCCGCGGCATTGAGCTGATGGATCAGGACTCCTCTGGCTTCTGGGAGCAATTGGGCTATCACGACTATGGCGACCCATGGCGCGAGCAGCGGTACCAGGGGGATTGAAGGTCCGCCGCACCTGGCGGCCGGCCAGTCTCGTGGAACGGCGGCCAGAGACGGAGAGCGCCTCGACACTGGTTCTCGAGGTGCCCGGGTGGCCCGGACACCTGGCTGGCCAACACGTCGACGTACGCCTGACCGCACCCGACGGCTACCAGGCGGCCCGCAGCTACTCGCTCGCCGCACCTAAGAACGGGGACCGGATCGAGATCACCGTGCAACGAGTGGCTGACGGCGAGGTATCGAGCTATCTCGCCGACGATGCCAGATCCGGCGACTCTGTGGAGGTGCGCGGACCGGTTGGCGGTTGGTTCGTGTGGAAGCCGGAGAACAGCGGGCCCGTACTGCTGGTGGCGGGCGGGTCGGGCGTGGTACCGCTCATGGCGATGATTCGGTCTCGCGAAGGAGCCAGCCACACACCGTTCCGACTCATCTACTCGGTGCGTACTCCCGAGGATCGGATCTACGATCATGAGCTTCGGCGTCGGGCGACCGAGGACAGTGGGCTCGACATCACCATTCTCTACACACGTGCGGTGCCCGAGGGCGAAACGCGTTCGGTCGGGCGGGTAACCGCCGATGATCTGCTCGCGTACGGCTGGCCTGCTGACCTAAAGCCGACCTGCTACGTCTGCGGGCCCACCGCATTCGTCGAGACGGTGTCGGATCTGCTGGTCGGCCTTGGGCACGATCCGACCATGATCAGGACAGAGCGGTTCGGGCCGAGTGGCCCGTGAGGAGGTAGCTGTCAGATGGATGCGCAAACAGAAGGCGCCGCGGTATACGACGGGAACACTCTGGCGGGTCCGCTGTCGGAGGTGTTCGCCGTCGAGCTGACGACCGCGGCTGGCCGATGCCGGAGCTGTGGTACGACGTCCCAAGTGGCCACTTTGCGGGTTTACGGCCCGGCCCCCGGGTTTGTCGGACGGTGTCCGCATTGTGAGGATGTGCTGCTGCGACTGGTGCGTACGCCCGACGCACTGTGGCTGGATTTCAGCGGGGTGTCCGCCCTGCGGATTCCCATGCCAACCGACTCATCTGATGAGGAGCACGCACCATGATCCGCGAAAACTCCCGTGCTGCTGTGCTGACCCTCTGGAGGACACACGGCAGCAGCTAGCTCATTTCCCGAAACTCAGCTGACAACTTGTCCATCAGCGCGTCAAGATCAGGGTCCACCCGTTGCCGCGATGGATCCTCGTCGTGCCAGGCAATGATCTCCGGCGCGGCCTGCTCGAGAGTGATCGTCGCGACATAGTCCGGCACCACACTGCGCAGCTTGGAGTTGTCGAAGATCATCGAGTGGGCGCTGTCTCCAAGCAGCGCGGCACCCCAGTACGGGTCAGCGGCGGCGATCACGTCTGACGGCACATGAACGATCCTCGCCTCGGCGCCGGCCGCTCTGGCCACGATCGCGGTGATCTGATTCCAGGTCAGCACATCGTCGGAAGTGATCTGGAAGGCCTCCCCGATGGTCCGGGTGTTGCCGAGCAGTGGAACGAAACCCTTAGCGAAGTCATCGCTGTGCGTCAGAGTCCACAGCGACGTGCCGTCGCCCTGCACGATCACGTCCTTGCCCTGCCGCATCCGCTCCACAACCGTCCAGCCGCCGTAGTAGGGCACGGCGGTGCGGTCATAGGTTTGCGACGGCCGCACGATCGTCGCCGGGAAGCCCTCTTCCCGATAGGCGCGTACCAGCCGGTCCTCGCAGGCGATCTTGTTCCGCGAGTAGTGCCAGTACGGGTTGCTCAGCGGCGTGGACTCGGTCACCGGTACCCGAGAAGGCGGAGTCTGATAGGCCGAAGCCGAGCTGATGAAGACGTACTGACCGATCCGCCCCCGGAATCGCTCGAGGTCGGCCTCGATGCGGTCCGGCGTGAAAGCTACCCAGTTGACCACGACGTCGAACTCCCGCCCACCCAGCGCATCCTGCACTGAGGTCGGATCGCGTACGTCGCCCTGCAGGATGGTCACCTCAGCGGGCAGCGGTCGGAGTTTGGTGGCGCCACGATTCAGCGCGTACATGTCGATACCGCGCTGCACCGCCAACCTGCAGCACGCCGAGCTGATAATCCCGCTGCCGCCTATGAACAGGACCCGGAGTGCGCTCACCGCGGGAACCTACCGAACCTGCGCGACGATCCGGCCCCGGCCACTCTCGAGAGGCCGTCGATAGCGGCTACCTCCTCGGCCGTCAGCTCGATTGTCGCTCCGGCTGCGTTGCCGACGATACGTTCCATGCGTGCCGACTTGGGGATCACGACGAAACCGTGCGCTATATGCCAGGCGACGATCACTTGCGCGGTTGTTGCGTCGTGCTCTGAGGCGATCGAGACCAGCGTCGGATCGCTCAAGTTGCTCACCTTGAACGGGCTGTACCCCTCCAGCACGACTCCCCGTTGCTGCAGCCCCGAGACCACAGCCGGGTCGTAGATCGACGGCCCCCAGCGGATCTGGTTGACCTCCGGTGTCGCTCCTGTTGCCTCGGCCAGTTCATCGA
Organism: uncultured Actinomycetota bacterium; assembly: GCA_963840505.1. Taxonomy (GTDB): domain Bacteria; phylum Actinomycetota; class Actinomycetes; order Propionibacteriales; family Propionibacteriaceae; genus Microlunatus. Next base: position 87,088 of record CAWIZB010000014.1, on the reverse strand, counting down.
TCTGGCCCAATGAGTAGTTGCTCACGCCGATGGCCTTTGCCAGACCGTCCTGCCGTGCCTTGACGAGCTGCTCCCAGACCCGCGGTGCAGCCCGACCGTTGGGCGGCCAGTGCACCAACCAGAGATCCACGTAGTCCACGCCCAGCTTGGACAAGCTCTCCTGGAGGGTCGGCCGCTCTCGACCGGCATGGTCGGGCGGCAGCTTGGTGGTCACGAAGATGGATTCGCGGGCAAGCGTGGACGAGGCCAAAGCCTTTCCAATGCCGGACTCGTTGTGGTACGCCGTCGCAGTATCGATATGTCGGTATCCGGCCTCCAGTGCCTGGGCGGTCACCTGTGGCGCAGCAGAGTTGCTGATCTGCCAGGTGCCGAATCCGAGCAGCGGCATGAACCCGTTGCTCAGTGCCGCGGCCGGCTGTGCGTAGTCGTTCGTGGTCATAGTCGCACGTTATCCGAGCCGCTGAAGATCAAACTTCGTGGGCGGGGGCGCGGCATGCGCGACGACCCCGAAGACCAAAGAAATCCGGCGACCAATCTATTTCGTAGTCCAAGCCGTTTCGGATTGGTCACTCCGTCACTGAATCGATATAGGCCCTCACATTTTCGCTCACGCGACGCAATTCCAAAAAAGCACCCATCCCGGCAGTGCACCACGCCGAATAGCTGGCGTGGATATTGCAAGGAATCGGCAGGTACGCCGCAGACTCCTCGTTGGCGCAGCTTCGCTGCTCATCTCCGCCGGTGCCCTCGCCGGCTGCAGTGCGCAGGCCGAGTCGGCGGCGACGGCTCCGATCGCTACAACGTCGGCTCCCGCGGGTCCGGTTGTCAACCTGAGCTCACTGATGTTCAATCCCGCGACGATCACCGTCCCGGTAGGCACAACGATCACCTGGCGTAACGACGAACCGATCACTCACACGGTGACATCCGGACGCTACGAAGGAGTCGATAAGACCACCGGCCTCCGGTCGGAGCAATACCCGGACGGCACGTTCAACGCCGAACTCGGAGGAAAAGGCAAAACATTCAGTTTTACCTTCACTAAACCCGGCAGTTACACCTACTACTGCGACATTCACCAGGGGATGAACGCCACGATCGTGGTCGTCGCCGATCCCACATCCACCGAGGGCGTTCAAAAGTAGCAGAACTATTTCGTCGCCTTCTCAAGCTCCGCGCAATTGCGCACATCCAGAAAGGTTCATCATGAACAAGCCTTGGGCTCGCTTTTCCATTTCCGCCGCGGCGGTACTTGTCCTCGCAGCCGGTTGCAGCAGCGGCACGGGCTCCCCGGCAGGCATGTCGGGTCCTGAGATGGCGCCGTCCTCTATCCCGTCCGCGCCCATGACTCACTCACCAAGTCACTCACCGACCACCTCCGCTGTGGCCCCAGATGCGACCGAGGCGGCCGCGCTGCGTGCGACCCTGACCAGCCTGTTGTCAGATCATGTTTGGCTGGCGGGAAATGCGTTGGATACCGCGGTGCAGCACAAGGGTGATCTGAAGGATCCGCAGGTCGTCGGCGCAGTCAAGGCTCTCGACGCCAACTCGGTGGCACTGGCCAAGACGCTCGGATCGGTCTACCCGGATGCCGAGAAGCCGTTCCTGGCCTCCTGGCGGCAACACATCGGCTTCTTCGTCGACTACACCTTGGGCCAAGCCACCGAGAACGACAAGCAGGTCGCCAAGGCGAAAGCCGATCTTGATGCCTACCGTGTTTCCTTCGGCCAGCTGATCAACTCCGTGGTCCCTGAGCTGCCCGCCGATGCGGTCGCCGAAGAACTGGTCCCGCACGTCGACTCGCTGTTCGCCGCAATCGACGCCAGTGTGGCCGGCAAGCCCGACTATCAGACCAAGCTCAGCAAGGCCGCCGACCACATGGTCATGACTGCTGAGATACTGGCCGGCGGCATCGCGCAGAACAAGGGTCTAGACGGCGACGTCGATGGCACGGCCTCAACCGTTCGGGCCACTCTCACCAGCCAGCTCTCGAATCACGTCTGGCTGGCCGGAAATGCGCTGGATACCGCCGTGCGCCACAAGGGTGATCTGAAGGATCCCCAGGTGGTTGGCGCAGTCAAGGCTCTCGACGCCAACTCGGTGGCGTTGGCCAAGACGGTCGGATCGGTCTACCCCGATGCCGAGAAGCCGTTCCTGGCCTCCTGGCGGCAACACATCGGCTTCTTCGTCGACTACACCCTGGGCCAAGCCACCGAGAACGACAAGCAGGTCGCCAAGGCGAAAGCCGATCTTGATGCCTACCGCGTCTCCTTCGGCCAGCTGATCAACTCCGTGATCCCCGAGCTGCCCGCCGATGCGGTCGCCGAAGAGCTGATCCCGCACGTCGACTCGCTGTTCGCCGCAATCGACGCCAGCGTCGCCGGCAAGCCCGACTACCAGACCAAGCTCAGCAAGGCCGCCGAGCACATGCCGATGACTGCCGCAATCCTGACCAGCGGAATCGTCGCCAACAAGAACATCGCGTCGTAACAACACCGCGACCGCCGGCCGGACCCCGCTACCCGGCCGGCGGTCGCATGTGCCTAGTACCGCTCACTGCGAGGGACCTCTTCTTCAGCGGGCGCCGAGGAGGTGTTGCACGGCAAGCCGCTGGAGACGGGCGAAGCCGTAGCCTTGCGTGCGCGGCGGTGTTAAGGCTGTAGTCCTCGAACGCTGTGCGATCGGCGAGCAATTGCTGGTAGGTCTCCCCGTCATTGAGGGTGGGCTGGCTGAGCTCGGCGACGCGGGCAGCCGTGAGCGCCTCCTGCACTTCCGGGTCGGCCCGGAAGGCTCGCGACCGATCTCGCAACATCAGGTACAGCTCCATGTTGGCCCTGGCCGACTCCCACACCCCGTCCATGTCCTCGGTGCGCAGCGGCTTGTAGTCAAAGTGCCGCGGCCCGTCGTAGGCCGGACCGCCACCGGGGGCGCCGTTCTCCAACAGATCCACAGTGGAGAACGCCTGCAACAAGTCGCCGTAGCCGAAGACCAGATCCTGGTCATAGCGCGGCCCCTTCTGCCCATTGAGATCAATGTGGAACAGCTTCCCCGCCCACAGCGCCTGCGCAATGCCATGGGTGTAGTTGAGGCTGGCCATCTGCTCATGCCCCACCTCGGGGTTGATACCGACCATGTCGGAGTGCTCGAGCTCGTTGATGAACGCCAGCGCATGCCCGATGGTGGGCAGCAGGATGTCGCCCCGCGGCTCGTTCGGCTTGGGCTCGATCGCAAACCGCAGCCCGTAGCCGCGGTCGATCGAGTACTGGGCAAGCAGATCGAGGGCCTCGCGATACCGGTCGAGCGCGGCCCGGACATCCTTGGCGAAGTCGACCTCAGAGCCTTCCCGGCCACCCCAGAAGACATAGATCTGCGCGCCCAGTTCGGCGGCAAGGTCCATGTTCTGCATGACTTTGCGTATCGCGTACCGCCGCACGGTTCGGTCGTTGCTGGTAAAGCCGCCATCTTTGAACACCGGGTCGTAGAACAGGTTGGTGGTGACCATCGGCACCACGATTTGAGCATCATCGAGAGCCTTTCTGAACTCGTCGATGATCCTCTGCCGTTCGGTGGAGCTGCTGCCGGGCGGGATCAGGTCGTCGTCGTGAAACGTGAGGCCGTACGCGCCGAGCTCGGCCAGCTTGTGCACCGCTTCCGTCGCGGCAAGGACTGGCCGGGTCGCCTCCCCGAACATGTCTCTCGCCTGCCAGCCGATCGTCCATAAACCGAAGCTGAACTTGTCCTCCCGGGTTGGCTGCGGTGCCATGACTCCTCCTACGTGGTTGACGATTGCTTTACGACGGCCGGTGTGTCCATCACTCGTTCACCATGGATAATCCTGGTCGGACCGATCAGCTGGACCGACACCGGGCCTGCAAACGTGTCAGCAGCAGTGCCTACCCGGAAGGTCACTTCGCCCGGCTCTACGATCCGTTCCAGAGTGCGCCCGGTGAAAGACAACCGGTCGGAGTGCACCGTAAAGGACACCTCGGCCGACTCACCCGCTGCCAGACCCACCCGGACAAACCCGATCAGCTGAGTCACGGGACGCGTCACGCTGGCGATTGGATCCGAGGCGTACAACTGGACGACCTCGGCACCGGCACGGGCTCCGGTGTTGCGTACGGCGACCGTCAGCTCAACGGTGCCCGCGGTATCGATCTCGACCGCGCTGGCGTGGAGATCTTCGTAGCTGAACGAGGTGTAGGACAGGCCGTATCCGAACGGAAATGCCGGCGTCGGATCCAGGCTGCTCACGCCCTGGCTGTTCTGCCCGAGTGGCGCCGCCAGGTACGTGTGCGGGTGGCCGCCGGCATGGCGAGGCACCTCAACCGGCAGCTTGCCCGAGGGATTGACCCGGCCAGAAAGCACTCCGGCCAGCGCACTGCCGCCCTCCTCGCCGGGGAAGAATGCCTGCACGATTGCGGCCACACGATCCTGGTAGTGCCCCAGTGCGTACGGCCGTCCAGAAACTGACAGCAGCACGGTCGGCCGCCCAGTCTCCAGGATGGCCTCGATCAGCTCCGGCTGATGACCCGGCAGGTTGAGGTCCTCGGCGTCACAGCCCTCCCCAGATGTCCCGTTCCCGAACAACCCGGCCCGGTCGCCGACGGCCAACACCACCACATCGGCCGCCGCCGCTTCCTCAACTGCGGCCTCGACCCCCGACAGGTCGCCTCCGCTGACCTGGCAGCCCCGCTCGTAATGCATCTCGGCTGCCGGGAACTCTGCCCGCAAGGCGGTCAGCAGGGAGTCGGCCACGACGCCAATGCCCTGCTCAAACTCCGGGAACTGCGGAATCACATGATTGGGGAAGGCGTAGCAGCCGAAGAACGCCTGCGGGTCGTCGGCGCAAGGACCGAGCACCGCAATCCGCTGCGGGGCCTGCAGAGGCAGCAATCCGGTCCGGTTTTCCAGCAGCACAATGCTGGATTCCGCCAGCCGGCGGGCGATATCACGATTTCCGGCGGAATCGAGGTCAATGCCGTCGTCCAGGGGTTCGGGTGACCAGCCGGCGTCGAGCAGGCCGAGCTCCAGCTTTTGTGCCAATACGCGCCGCAGCGCGCGGTCCAGCAGCGCCTCATCGACTCGACCGGCCTCGATCTCGGCCAACAGCGGCTCGCCGTAGCACAACGCGCTCGGCAGCTCAATGTCGATGCCGGCGGCCAGCGCGTACGCGGCGGCCTCGCCCTCGGTCCCGGCGATGCGGTGCATCAGCTGCAGGAAAGTGACCGCGCCGTAGTCGGAGACCACCGTCCCGGTGAAGCCCCAGGCATCACGGAGCAGGTCGGTCAGCAACGCGGGGTTTGAGGCGACGGGGATTCCGTCGACGTCGGTGTAAGAGTTCATCACGCTGCGCACCCGACCCACCCGTACCGCGTGCTCGAACGGCGGCAGGATGTAGTCGGCGAACTCCCGAGGACCGATGCTCACCGGCGCGTGGTTGCGAGCCGCCTTCGACGCCGAATATCCGGCGAAGTGCTTGAGCGTGGCGATGACCCCGTTCTCCTCCAGCCCATGCACGTACGCCGTCCCCAACTGGGAGACCAGATACGGGTCCTCGCCCAAGGTTTCCTCGACCCGACCCCATCGATAATCACGAACCACGTCGAGCACTGGAGACAGCCCTTGATGGACGCCGACGGCCGCCATGTCACGACCGATCGCGGAAGCCATCTCTTTGACAAGCTCTGGGTCGAAGGTGGCAGCCCACGCCAGCGCCGTGGGATAGACGGTCGCCTGGTATGTAGTGAACCCGGTCAAGCATTCCTCATGCACGATGGCGGGAATTCCCAATCGAGTGGACTCGACGAGCTCCCGCTGCAGGTCCCGCACCCGTTGCACGCCCTCGTTCGCCGTCACGGGGCGGGTACCGAAGATCCGGGTGAAATGACCGAGACCTTCAGCTGCCGACTCTGGCCAGGCGACGTTACGGCTGAAGACGTTCTGCATGGGTGCCACGTCGCCGGTCACGCCATCGAAGCCCAACCACACGCTGCCGAGCTGGGCGACCTTTTCAGCCAAGGTCATCTCGGCGATCAAGGCAGCCAGCCGGACTTCAGGATCCGCCGCGGGGTTCCGCCAGACGGTGGTCGCCGACGAGTTCGCTGGTGATGTGGTCATATCCGCGGAGGCCTCACTTGCCTACGAGCTTGAAAGCGTGGTGGGTCTTTCCGGTCCGGTGTGAGTAGACAACCCAGGCCAGGCTCAGGGCTTCCAGCCAGCGCGCGCTCTCGATGCCGCCCATGTCGATCACCGGCCAGCCGAACTCCTCGAGCAGGTTCGTCACGGTCTGCTTGGCCTGGTCGCTGTCGCCGGCGATGAACATGTCCGGCTCGCCGCCAGTCAGACTCGGGTTGATCATGACGTCTGCTAGAACGATGTTGAGGCCCTTGACAACGTACGCGTCGGGGGTCAGACGCTGGATGCGCTCGCCCAGGGAGTCTGTGGTGCCGACGAATAATCCTGGCCGCCCCGAGGAGAAGTCGAGTGGGTCGCTGGCGTCGAGAACGATCTTGCCCGTGAGGTTCTCCACTCCGGCAAGTCTGATCACATCCTCGGCCGCTCTGCCATTGACCGATAAGACGATCAGCTCCCCGAACTGAGCTGTCGCTGCCAAGGTGTCGATCCGTGGCTCAGGGTCGGCTTCACGGAGCCAATCGTGCAACTTCGCCGGGTTGCGGGAGCCGATCATGACTGGGTGGCCCTTTGCTAGGAATCCAGTGGCAAGAGTCTTCCCAGCCGGGCCCGATCCGAGGATGCCGATCCTCAATGGCTGAGTCATGATCCTTTTCTGGTTACCACCGGTAGGGCTGGGGGCGGAAGTCGGCGAAGCTGTCGTCGAGGTAAGTGGCTCCGGCCTGTTGGGCGCAGTCAGCCAGCGCCGCAACAGCGGTGTCGGCCTGCGGCGTGAAGTGCTTGGCGCCCACTCATCGGTCGGTGAGAGCTTGGCGTCAGATCCTGTTCCCTTCCCGAGGTACTTCCCGGTGAGCAGCCCACCTGCCAGCGGTGACCATACGGCGAGCGCGGTGTCGTGGGTGAGGGCAGCGGGGATCAGATCCCGCTCGGCGCGACGATCCAGCAGGTGATAGGCGGTCTGCTCCACGACTGGCCGGCTGAGTCCTAGGTCGTGGGCGCACCAAAGCATTTCAACCAGCTGCCAGCCGGAGGCTCCTGAGGAGCCGACATAGCGGATCTTGCCGGCACGCACCAGGTCGTCCAGCGCTCGCAAGGTCTCATCGATTGCCGTCTGGGTTGATGAATTTCGTGGCCAGGATCAGCTGGTTACGCTTCCCGCCGATCAGGCGACCCACGATCTCCTCGCTGCGGCCCGCCGCGTACACATTGGCCGTATCGACGAGGTTGATGCCGGCGTCGACGGCTCGATTGAAGAGGTGAGAAGCCTCGGTCTCGTCGACCTTGCTGCCGAACTCCATCGTGCCCATGGTGAATGGGCTGACCATCAGCCCGGTACGCCCGAAGGGCCGAAGCGCCATGCTCATGCCAACCTCCCGCGGGTCGCTTGGCCGCCTGCAGCCTACGCTGGGTCGGTCGGCCAAGCACCGGAAGGGAGATGGAGTGTCTCAGACCGAGTTGCGTACGCGTGACGGACAGGCCACAACGGTTTCCGATGAGGCCATCACCACTCTGGCGGAAGCGTTGCGAGGTAGGTTGCTGCAGCGCTCAGACGCGGACTATGACGATGCCCGCGCCGTGTGGAACGGCATGGTCGACAGACACCCAGCGCTTATTGTCCAGTGCGCGGGGGTCGCCGACGTCGTCACATCGGTGACCTTCGCCAAGGAGCATGATCTGCTCGTTGCGGTTCGAGGTGGGGGCCACAATGCCGCTGGAAATGCGGTATGCGACGACGGGCTCGTCATTGACCTATCCCTTATGAGGAGTGTTCGAGTCGATCCCATCGCCCAGACGGTCCGGGCAGAAGGGGGCGTCACCATTGGTGAACTCGACCACGAGTCGCAGGCATTCGGGCTCGCCGTACCCATGGGCGTCGTCACCGAGACGGGAATCGCTGGGTTGACGCTGGCAGGGGGCATTGGTTGGCTCCGCCGCAAATACGGACTTAGCTGTGACAATCTCATCTCCGCCGATGTCGTAACTGCTAACGGCGAACTCGTCACAGCAAGCAGCGAAAACAACGCCGACTTGCTATGGGCGTTGCAGGGTGGTGGCGGCAACTTTGGGGTTGTCACCTCATTCGAGTTCCGGGCCTATCCCGTCGGCCCGGAGGTATTCCTCGCCTTCGTCATTCATCCCGGTACGGGGATGGAGGCTCAAGCAGCACTGCAGTTCTACCGCGAATGGAGCCAGGCAGCATCCGACGAAATCAGTTCCTTCGCCATCCTCTGGCATGCGCCGGAAATTGAGGAGATTCCGGCCCAGCACTACGGCGCACCGATTGTGGTCTACCTCGCGATGTATGCCGGTGATGCAGGGGAGGGTGAAGCCGCCTTGCAGTCGCTGCGGAGCTACGGCTCACCGATCGCTGATCTGAGCGGAACGACTCCCTACCTTGAGGTACAAAGTTTCTTCGACGCCGACTACCCGGCCCATGAGATGCGCTACTACTGGAAATCCAGGTACCTCAACGAACTGTCTGCGGAGGCGATGGACGCCCTCATCAGGCTGAACGAAGCCAGCCCGTCACACCACTCCACCCTGGATGTGTGGCAACTCGGTGGGGCACTCAGCCGCGTACCACCGCAGAACACTGCTTTCGGTGATCGTTCCGCGCCGTATCTCATCGGAATCGAGGCCAACTGGGAGCGCCCGGAGGATGACGCGGCATGCATCGAATGGGGAAGGGAGGTTTTTCGTGTGCTCGAGCCATTCTCCAGTGACCGCGAGTACTTCAACTTCCCAGGCCTGTATGAAGAGGGCGACCAGTCCGTCAGGGATACGTTTGGTGCGAACTTAGAACGCCTGCAGTCGGTGAAGCGGAAGTACGACCCGGACAACCTCTTCCGGCTCAATCACAACATCCCGCCAGACTGAGAACGTGCGATTTCCTTGTCAACTATGACCTCTTTCCGGGGCGTAGCGTAGGGCCAATCGGGGGGCACTGGACCGCACTCGGAGGGAGGCAGCGTGAGCCCCACTTCCGGCCAGCCATTGGTCCGCCTAGAGGCAGTATCGAAGTCGTACGGCAGCGGTTCCTCCAAGCTTGATGTGCTGGACCAGATCGCCCTGGACCTGCCCCAAGGCGAGACCACCAGCCTCGTCGGCCGCTCCGGAAGCGGGAAGTCGACGCTGCTGTCGCTGATCGCTGGGCTGATGCGCCCCGATACCGGACATATCTCCATCGGCGGCCACCAGATGGATCAGCTCGATGACAACGGCCGGGCCAGCCTTCGCGCCGAGCGGATCGGCTTTGTCCTCCAGTCCGACAATCTGATCCCGTTCTTGACCGCGGTCGAAAACGTGGAGCTGGCTCTTGGGTTCGCCTCGGGTCGACGTCCCACCGCACGGGCCCGAGAACTCTTGGTCGACCTCGGACTAGGGCACCGGATGGATCATCTTCCCCGCCAACTGTCCGGCGGGGAGTCGCAGCGAGTGGCCGTAGCCGTGGCTCTGGCAAACGAACCGGACTTGCTCCTCGCCGACGAGGTGGTCGGCCAGCTGGACTCGACGACGGCGGCCGAGGTGATGGAAATGATCTTCACGGCCTCCCGGGAGCGCAACCTCACGGTCTTGTATGTGACCCACGATGAGCAGCTCGCCCGCCAAGCCGACCGATCCCTGCACCTCAGCGATCACAAGGTGGTTCGGGCGTGAGCATCGACGCTTCCATCACCGTGACCTCGGTGATCGTTGAACACCAGACAGCAAGCGGACCGGTACGCGCCCTCAACGGTGTCTCCTTCACTGTCGATGGCGGGTCGAGCGTGGCGATCACCGGACCCAGCGGCGGGGGCAAGTCGACGCTGCTCGGCGTGATCGGAGGACTCTCTCGGCCAACGTGGGGCACCGTACGGATCGGCGATGCGGAGATCTCGGAGCTGTCCGAGCGTGATCGCTCCGACTTTCGACGCAGTCACATCGGGTTCGTCTACCAGGCAGACAACCTGCTTCCCTTCCTTACCCTGCTGGAAAACGTGGGGCTTCAGCTATCGCTCAACGGAAAGTCGTCAGGGACCGGGAAATCGCTAGCGGTGCTTGCCGAGCTCGGTCTTGCTGGCCTGGCCTACCGACTACCCGACCACCTCTCGGGCGGGCAGCGGCAGCGAGCTGCGGTGGCGCGGGCGATCGTGCACCAACCCAAGATCATTCTCGCCGATGAGCCGACCGGCGCGCTGGATACCGCCAACGCCGCCGGCGTCATCGACCTACTGCTGGCCATGCAGCGCGAGATCGGCGCGACGTTGATCATGGTGACCCATGATCGCGACGCGGCCAGACGGTTGGACCGGCAGGTCCAGCTGCGCGACGGACGCGTCTCATGATCGGCAGCTATGTCTGGCGCGACCTACGTCGCAACCCCAGACGCAGTCTCACCGCACTCGCCGGGATGACGCTTGGGATCGGCCTGTTCTCGGCCGTCTTGTTCTTCATCGACGGTTCCTCCGCGACGATGACCGAGCGTGCGATTGCGCCCATCCCGATCGATATGCAACGGGTCCTCTCCGATCCACTCGGCAATCAGGTCCGCCTCACCGAGCAGATCACCCCATCGCGGCTGCAACCGGGTCAGCGCGGGCACGTCACGCTCGTCTTGGCTAACAACAGTTCCCATCCCGCCAATGAGGTCGTCATCAGAGGCGAACCTTCCCCTCCGTTGAAGTACGTCCCCAACTCGACCTCGCTCGACGGCTTGCGAATGCCCGATCCCGAGGGTGACTTCCCGTTTGCTCAGGGAGAGGCCAAGCTCGGCCTCAACCTTGGCACGGTGCCGGCCAAGTCCAAGGTCACGCTCGGATACGACGTGGTGGCGGACTCAGCCGTGGAGTCCGTCCCCTCCTTGGGTCCGAGCGCGAGTTTCTCCAGCCGTGAGATTGGTATCCCGGTCAAGGCAAACACCTCTGAACCGCTGAGTCTTGACGAGCTGACCCGCGAGATCAGCAAGATCCCCGGGGTTGCGCGAGCAGAGCCGCTGTCGTCAGTGGATCTCGACCGCGGCTCGCTCTCGGCTGGCCCCAAGCGGCTCCCCGAAGCGGTCCGCGTCTTTGGCCTGGACAACCGATACCTCGAGCACGACCCATCCATCAAGATCATCAACGGGTCCTACGAACCGGGCTCCGGCTTGATCAGCGCTGAGGCGGCTCGAGCCTTATCCATCGGTCCCGGTGGTGTCGTGCAGATTCGGGTGCCCGGCCTGAGCCAGCCCCTCAGCATACGCATCAGCGGCATTACCGATGTATCGCGGGCGAAATCGCTGTTCTACAGCCGGGAGGGAAAACAGCTCGAGCAGTTCGTCTATGTTCCAAACTCGGTGATCGTCGGGCCCGAAGTGTTCTCGAAAACGATCATCCCGGCATTCCAGAATGTGACGACGGCCCCGGGCACGATCCTTCGCAGCCGACCGATCCTGGAGGTCGACGTATTCGTGGTGCGCGAGCCGCTCGATGCCGATCCCGCAACGGCCCTAGCCCAGACCAAGGCGGTCGCTGACACCGTGAATGGCGTTGCGCCCGGGCAAGACGTCTTGATCGACAACATTTCCAATGCACTCGAGGTAGCCAGCGACGACGCCCGAACGGCCAAGCGCATGTTCGTCTTCCTCGGACTCCCCGGAGCTCTGCTGGCTGCCATCCTCACCTCGTACGCGGGCGGCGTGCTGGCCAGTGCACTGCGTCGGGAACAGGCGATCCTGCGGATCCGCGGCGCCAACCGGCATCACCTGCTCCGCATGCACGCACTTCGCACCCTTGCACTCGCCGCTGTCGGGTCGTTGCTCGGTGTCGCGTTGGGTCTCATTTCGGCCGCTTTGGTACTGTCCGCCGATGCTTTGGCCAGCGCCTCTCCGGCGAGCCTGATCGTCTCCGCTTTGCTCGGTGCAGGCGTCGGGTTTCTCGCCACTGGCGTCGCACTGTACGCAGCGGGTCGACGCTCGATCACCCGCCAGATCAGCGACGAGCGAGCGCAGTTGGCGTCGCAGCCGCCGCTGTGGCGCCTTCTCGGGATCGACTTTCTGATCTTGGGAACCGCAGCTGCTTTTGCCTGGTACCAGCGTCGCCACGGCGGCTTCGAGGGTGTGCGCGGATCGGTGTACTACGGCCGCTCAGTGGTGTTGCGCCAGCATCTGGTGATCATCCCGATCGGAATCTGGCTCGGCGGTGTTCTGGTGCTGGGCCGGGTCGTGGAGCGAGTGTTCGCCCATCTGCCGCTGCCACGCCGGCACCGGTTCGGCCGGCCACTCAGAGGACTCCTCACTCGCAGCATCCGGCGACGCTCCTGGGCCGCAGCCTCGGCAGTGATCATGGTCGGCTTGATCGTCGCCCTCGGCACCAGCGTGGCCTCCTTCAGCGCGTCATATGACCAAGCGAAGGCGCGTGACGCGAGGTTCGTGGTGGGCTCGGACGTACGCATCACGCCGGCGCCGATCAGTGCTCTTGATCATCCGCCGCAGTACGCTGACAAGCTCAGGGTCCCCGGCATCGAAACGGCGACGCCGGTGGTGTACGGCCTGCTGAACGCGCTCGTAGAAAGCGAGCTCAACGAGGACGCGGGGAACATGGCCGCGGTCGATCCCGCCGCTTTCGGGCAGGTTGCGCCACTCATAGATTCCGATTTCGTCGGTACAACAGCGGCTAGCGCGATGGACGCCTTGCAGCGCCAGCCGGACGGCGTGTACTTGGGCATTGAGCTGGCCGATCGGCTTGACGTGGAACCTGGTGACGACGTACAGGTTCTTTTCGCTCGGGCAACCAAGGAGCAGCAGCTTGCCGAGATGAAGATCATCGGGCTTTTCGAGCGCGTTCCCGGCTTTCCCGAAGGCGTGGACCTCCTGGTCAACATCGAACGTCAGATGCAGCTCATTCCCTCCACCAATGCCACGTTCTTCCTGGCGCAGACATCCGACCCGAGCGATGCGACTCTGGATCAGGCCATCGCCGCACTGCAAGAAGGTCCCGGTTCGACGGATGCTCTACAGATCGATACCCGGGCAACTGCACTCGACAAGGACCAGTCAAGTCTCGCGGCGCTGAACATTCGCGGCCTGCTCACTCTCGACTCTGCTTATGGGTTGGCCATGGCGGCCACGGCGATCACGATCTTCGTCTTCGGGCTTCTGCTGCAGCGGAGGCGGGAGTACGTCACGCTGCGCGCCCAAGGCATGTGGATCGGAAAGATCCGGTCGCTGCTGGTCACAGAGTCCGTCGGGGTGGCGGTAGTCGGAGCGGGCCTCGGGGCGCTCGTCGGCGCCGGTATGGCGTACTTCCTGGTGACTGTGCTGCGCCCGCTGTTCGTACTTCGCCCGGAAGTCGTCCTGCCGCTGGCCGACATTGTCTTCCTGGCCGCGCTCGTGCTCGCTGTATCGGTAATCGCGTCGCTGGCGGCCACCACCCTTGTTCGTCGCCTACCTCCTGGGGAGCTGTTACGTGATGAGTAGCCAATCGAAAGACAGTCGCACCTCGACCTCCGGCAAATCGACGCTCGGTATGATCGTCTGCGAAATGCGTGCGCCTGTCCGCTTTCGCCGTAAGGCCTTAGCCGTCGCCGGTGCTTTCGTCGTGGCATCCGCAGCGGCAGCTTGCAGTGCTGGGGCACCGCAGGAGACGGCGCCATCGCCGCTAGAGAGCCCCTCGCCAACGCAGGTTGCGGCGACGACACCCTCGCCTACCCCATCTGCCAAGCCGAGCGCGACGGCAGTGCAGAGGGTCAACGCGGACTACAAGAAATTCGACCCGAAGAACTTCGGCGAGCCAACGGGTGACCTGAACAAGTGGTATCCACTGGTACCCGGAACTCAGACGCTGCGGGACGGTTCGATCACACGCGGAAGCCGGAAGCTCACGCATCAACTACGCGTCACTGTCACGGATGTGACGAAGGAAGTGAACGGTGTCCGTACGGTCCTGGTTATGGACCAGGACATTGACGCCGGCCAGGTTGGCGAAGCGTCGCTGGACTACCTCGCGCAGGACAAATTCGGGAACATCTGGTACCTCGGGTCGTACACCGAGCTTTATGAAGGTGGCGAGTTCGTCAACGCCGTCGATGCCTGGCTTGCGGGCGAGAAGGATTCGAAGCCGGGTGTCTGGATGTTGACTGACCCGAAAGAGGGCATGAAATTCGTCCAGGCTCAGACCTCGGAGGAGACCATTCGCGCCGAAGTTGACAAGGTCGACGAGCGGAAATGCGTCCCGTTCGACTGCTTCAAGTCGCTAGCCATCCTCGAGGACGGCAGCGAGTTCAAGTACTACGGTCCGGGCGTGGGCCATATCGCTACGGAGCCCAATTACTCCGGTGGTGAGCAGGAGAAGAAGAGCTGGTCAACGTCGTCAAGCTGAAGCCCAAGGGCCTGGCCGAGATGAGTGCCGAGGCACTGAAGCTCGACAAGCGCGCGAGTAAAGAGGCCAAGAGCGTCTTCGGCAACTCCGAGCCGGCGCAGCGCCCCTGAGGGAACCTACTGCGTGGCGGTGGACTGCGCGGAGCTCGCGGGAGCCGGCTCGCCTCGGCGCAGGCGTCTCATGATCGTGGCGCGAATCTTGGCGATGCGCCCAGATCGGGAGGGTTCGGCGTTCGAGTGTGCGTCCCCACCGTTATCAGCGTCCGGTGCCGCGAGGCTTCGGATGAGCTGGACCACGTCGCCCTCGTCGAGTCCTTGGGAGACCAGCCGCTCGGGATCTTCCGGGTCGCGGGTGAACACATGCAACTGATCGCGCTGCCTGGCGAGGACGATGTCAGCGCTCAGCTCGGCTATCTCGGTACTGCCCGATGCCGAGTACTGGGTGACCGTCACCAGCGCACTCCGCTCCGCGGCCGCTAGCACCTGATCGGGATCGGCGGAGTCCCGTTCCGTGTCGCCGCTGGGAAGCCGTTCGCGGAGCCGGCGGAGCGCATCGTTGGTCTCCCGAAGCGAGAGCTCGTGTACGCCGAGCGCGTCAATCAGCACCTCAAGGGCGACCCCCTCAGGCTGCGGGAGCAGCAGCGTCCGCCACGGCTGCCCCGGCTCGGTGCCGGTCACGCGGGCGTCGACGACGGACCGCGCGCGTTGCTGGAACACAACCGCGATGCCCAGGTCGCCACGGACCTGGAGGCGGTCCGTCTCCGGCAACGCCACCAGGAGCTGCCGGGCGGCCAGCGACCGTACGGCCTCGCCAACCTCCTCCTCGGACGGCATCTCGTCGAGGAAATCGACGACGGCATCGACCGCCACCATCTCGGCCAGGCTGTAGCCGCCTAGGGGTACCGGTCCGGTGCTCACCAGGTGGAGCACCGCATCAATCAAACCAGGCGGCATACCGACATCTGCTTGTGTCTGTGTCATGACTCCTCCTGAGCTTTAGCCGGAACCCGAGCCGCGAGGCGCAATCGCCGGTCGCCCACCTCTATCTCGATGGGGCGTGCGGCCATCACATTGGGCAACGTCCAGCCGTCCGGCCGCACCTCGGCCGACAGCAGCCGGTGAGCGGTGGACGCTGGAGATTCGCTGACCCACACCTGCGAATTGCCGAAGAGTCCCCGGCCCCGCCCACGCCCTGGCCTGGGCTTCAGCTCCATCAAAGGGTCCTTTCGCAACGGCCCGAGGAACCGGCGTACCAGATCAGAATGCCTCAGGCTCTTGTCCTGGACGACCTGGTCCTCCGCGTCCAGCCGGGCGAGCGTTGCTCTGAGCATTCGAGTGGTGCCGTGCGGCAGCGGCACCGTGGTGAGTAGCTGCGGTGAGAGGTACATCGGCCGCCGCTCGGTGGCCGCGGACAGCCCCCACGGCCCGACGTTGCGCTTGGTCACGCGATAGACGACGAAGTCGACCAGATGCAGCACGTCATTCCAGGTCGGCAGCTTGTGTCCTGGACCGAACGCTGCCGGTGTCTTTTCCAGCTGCACCCACGTGCCGGTCGCAGTCCGCCCATGCAGCTTTTCGCGCACCAGCGGCCCATGCATACCCAGATCCGGATAGCTCTGCTTGTCCACCGTGCGGTGGTGACTCGACAGCCGCTCCCTGGTCACCTTCGGAAACCGCCACCGCTCGTAGAGATCCGGATTGTCGACCAGGACATGCCCACCGCACAGCACGTCACGAAGCTGATTGACATCGAGGCCGTGCGCCTCGAGGTCCGCGAGCACCGCGGCCTCATCCGGGGTGAGGCCCTTGGCTGCATGAACCAGCCCGCGGCGATATTGACCGTGACGGGTGGTCAGCTGGACGAGCAGGCGCACTCTGGTGCGCATCCGTTCGGCCTGTTGCTCACTCGCCTCGGGCTGCGCAGCCCCGCTCACCGATCGGCCTGGCATCTGGTCAGGTTACTGCTGGGCCGCCAGCCTCCGCGATGAGCTGGTCCAGCACTGGTACGACCCAGGACCAGCCGCGTGCTCCCATGCAGCCGGCCCACACGTACTTGACTTCTGACCAAACATCGAGTTAGATCGATCTAAGTCCTTTTTAGATCGATCTAAACACCTGAGAGGTGAGCCATTTGGCTCGTGTAACGCTCATGGACGTCGCCCGGCAGTGCGACGTCTCCCGAGCAACGGTGAGCCTGGTGCTGAACGACAGCCCGCTGGTCGCCACGAAGACGCGGGACCGGGTCCGCCAGGCCATGGCAGAGCTGGGGTACGTGTACAACCGCGCCGCGGCATCGCTGCGCACCAGGCACAGTGACGCCATCGGCGTGGTGCTGACCAACATCACCAACCCGTACTTCGCCGAGTTCGCCGCCGGCCTCCAAGACACCTTGACAAGCAGCGGGACTGTGCCACTGCTGGGGGTTAGCGGTGAGGACCGCGATATCCAACACCGCCTGGTCACGTCGCTGGTCGAGCGCAATGTGGACGGGATCGTCCTTGTCCCCGCTCATGGCACCGAGCCCGATGACCTTCCGGATCTGCTCGGCACGCCCCTGGTGCTACTGGCCCGACGCCTCAACGGAATAGATGTCGATTATGTGGGCGCGCAAAACCGCGACGGTGGGTACGCGGCCGCGGAGCATCTGTACAGCCACGGCTGCCGCCGAATCGCATTCGTTGGCGGCTACACCGACTCCTCAGCCCGCGAGGAGCGTGCCCGGGGCGTAGAGGAATTCCTCAACGACCACAGCCTGACGCTCAACGCCGACCACTCGGTGGTATGTGAGCCGGCGCGACCGGAGGCCCGGGAGGCGGCGATGCGGCTGCTCACTGAGGCTTCGTACGTCGACGGGCCAGAAGTCGACGGCATTGTTTGCTTCAGCGATGTGGTCGCCTTCGGTGTTCTCGATGCGATCGCCGATTTGGGCCGCACCGTCGGATCGGATGTCCGGGTGATCGGCTTCGACGATGTCCACGACGCCGGGCTCAACCGTCCTTCGCTTAGCAGCGTCGCGGTGCCGGCTCGCGAGACCGGTCGCCGCGCCGGCCAACTTGTACTGGAGCGGGTGGCAGGGTCGACCGAGCCGACCGTACGCGAAGAGTTCCCAACCAAGCTGGAGCCGCGGGAGACCTGCGGCTGCCCCCGTCCCCAACTACCCGCCTGAACCGCACCTCAAGAGGATCTGCGCAGCTATGCGAACCGTACCCGTGCTGACCGGCACTGAAGCCGCCCAGCTGATCGCCGACTCCGCGGTGATCACTATCTCGTCATCGTCCGGACTCGGTTGTCCCGACGCGGTCCTCGAGGCGATCGGGCAGCGTTACGAGGAAACCGGTTCTCCCTCAAACCTGACGACCGTGCATCCGATCGCCGCCGGCGACATGTACGGCATCAAGGGGATCGACCACTTGTGCCGACCCGGGCAACTGCGCCGAGTGCTTGCCGGCTCCTACCCCTCCGGCGGCTCCAAGCTCGACCCGCCGCTGATCCGTCAACTGATCCACAACGATCAAATCCAGGCCCTCAACATTCCATCCGGGGTGCTGTTCCAGATGCACCGTGCCGCCTCCACCGGGCAGCCGGGCGTCTTGACGGAGGTCGGGCTGGGCACATATGCCGACCCGCGGCACGAAGGCGCCAAAATGAACGCCGTCACCGACGACTTTGTCCAACTGATGCAGGTCGACGGCAGCGAATACCTGTTCTACCCGGCGGTCCACGTCGACGTGGCGGTCATTCGAGCCACAACAGCCGACCCCCACGGAAACCTCTCGTATGAGGAGGAATGCAGCACCCTTGGGGCACTCGACCAGGCCTACGCCGCGCACAACAAGGGCGGCATTGTGATCGCCCAGGTCAAGCGGTTGTCAGAGACCCAGCTGCCCACTCAGGCCGTCCACGTACCCGGCATTCTCGTCGATGCGATCGTGGTCGACCCCGATCAGATGCAAACTACCCAGACTCTCTATGACCCGGCCCTATCCGGGGAAGTACACCGGGACCTCGACGACATCGACCCGGTGGAGTTTGGCCTGGAGAAGGTGATCGCCAGACGGGCCGCGGCCGAGCTGCAGGTCAACGCCATTGTCAACCTCGGCTTTGGGATCTCCGCCGCCATTCCCCGGGTGCTGCTCGAGGAGGGACACGCCGACGACATCACCTGGGTGATCGAGCAGGGCGCGGTGGGCGGCTTCCCGGCCACCGGCTTCGCGTTCGGCTGCGCGCTGAACCCGGAGGCGCTGTTGCAGAGCATCGACCAGTTCACCCTGCTGCAAGGCGGCGGCTTCGACGTGGCGATGTTGTCGTTCCTGGAGGTATCGGGTGCCGGCGATGTCAACGCCTCCTACCTGCCGGCGCGGCCGCACGTTACTGCAGGTGTAGGCGGCTTCAACGACATCATCACCCGCGCACCCAAGATCGTTTATTCCGGCTACTTCACTGCTGGCAAGAAGGACATCAAGATCGCCGACGGCCAGCTCAATATCATCTCCGACGGCGCCATCGCCAAGTTCGTCCCCGAGGTGGCACAGATTTCCTTCTCCGGTGAGATGGGCCGCAAGCGCCACCAAGAGGTTCTCTATGTCACCGAACGCTGCGTGATCGAGCTGACGGAGGACGGGCTGACAGTGATCGAAATTGCCCCTGGAGTCGATCTTGAGAAAGATGTTCTCGGCAAGGCCGATGTACCCCTGCTGGTCAGTCCCGACCTGCGGCTGATGTCCGCCGCCTTGTTCCGCGCCGAACCGATGGGACTGATCTTGTCCCGCAAACCGTCCCGGATCACCCACCAGTCCACGCCGCACCGATAAGGAAGCTGACCATGCTCGCCACTCACTACGACTACGTGATCGTCGGTGCCGGCGCCGCCGGCTGCGCCGTAGCCAATCGGCTCTCCGCCGACCCCAACACCACCGTGCTGTTGCTCGAGGCCGGCGGCAAGGACTGGTCCCCGCTGGTCCACATGCCCGTCGGGTTCACCAAGCTGAGCGGTCCGCGCTACAACTGGGAGTTCTCCACTGTTCCGCAGCCGGAGCTGAATAACCGGGAGATGTGGTACCCGCAGGGCCGAACGCTGGGCGGCAGCACCTCGATCAACGCGATGATCTACATTCGCGGCCAGAAAGAGGACTACGAGGCCTGGGCGGAGCTCGGCAACAAGCACTGGGGCTATGAGCAGGTGCTGCCTTTCTTCCGGCGGGCCGAGGCCAACGAGCGCCTCAACGACCGCTACCACAGCAGTGTGGGTGCGGTGAACGTCACCGAGCAGGTCCAGCACAACCCATTGAGCAAGGCGTTCGTGCGCGCCGCTCAGGAGCTCGGGGTCAGCTTCATCGCCGACTTCAACGGCGCCGCTCAGGAGGGTGTCAGCTGGTACGACGTGACCCAGAAGAACGCCCGCCGTGAGAGCACCGCTACCGCCTACCTGAAGCCAATCCGGTCCCGGAGAAACCTGACCGTCCTCACGCACGCGCTGGGCCGAAAGATCATCGTACGGAACGGCCGGGTCGCCGGTCTGGACATGATGATCAACGACAAGCCGGAGCACGTACAGGTGGACCGAGAGTTGATCTTGAGCGGCGGCGCGGTCAACTCGCCTCGGCTGCTACTGCTGTCGGGGATCGGGCCCGCCGATGAGTTGCGTCAGCTTGGCATTCCGGTCGTTCACGACCTGCCCGGGGTAGGCAAGAACCTCCAAGATCATATGGACGTCTACCTGACTGCCGAAACAACACCTGTCAGCTACAACTCTTCCGACCGTCCAGACAAAGCAGCGCTGGCCGGCCTGCAGTACATCACGACCAGGACCGGGCCGATCACCGCCTCGGTCTGTGAGGCCGGGATGTTCGTACGCAGCACCCCGGACGTCGCCACGGCTGACATCCAGATGCACGCGTTGCCCGCGTACGTGATCGATCACGGCCGGATGCGAGTCAAGGGCCACGGCATGACGATCAACACCTGCCATCTTCGGCCCCGCAGTATCGGATCGGTCACCCTGCGTACCGCGAATCCGGATGACCCGCCCGCTATCGATCCCGCCTTCCTCACCGACCCGTACGACTGGGAGAAGTCGCTGGAAGGGTTCCGCTGGGGCAGGGAGATGATGCGCAGCAAGGCGTATCAGCCGTTCGTGATCAAGGAGTACCTGCCTAGCGCGGAGGTCAAGACCGACAAGGAGATCCGGGAGTACGTCAAGCAGTGGGCCAAGACCGACTACCACCCGGTCGGCTCCTGCAAACTGGGCGACGACGATCTCGCCGTCGTTGATCAAGAACTCAAGGTCCGCGGTATGGAGGGCCTTCGGGTGATAGACGCGTCGATCATGCCGAAGTTGATCAGCGGCAACACGATGGCGACATCGACCATGATCGGCGAGAAGGGCGCCCATCACGTGTTACGCGGCCTCACCCCGCCCGACCCGAGCGACGGCCCGGTATGAGCGAATCTATGCCGGCACCGGCCGATGTCGGCCTGATCAGCGTCGAAGTCGACACGGTCGCAACCATCTGCCTGGACCGGCCGGCCAAGCACAATGCGCTCACCCCGGAGATGCTGGGACAGCTCGAACAGATCTTGATCGGACTCGACGCCGACCGGAATGTGCGGGCCGTCATCGTCACCGCCGCCGGGGACCGCTCCTTCTGCGCCGGTGCCGACATCAAACGCTTCAAGGTCTTGGAGCCACTGGACATGTGGGCCCAGTGGACTCGTCAAGGGCACCGGGTGTTCGACCACCTCGCAGGGCTACGGCAGCCCACCATTGCCGCCGTTTCCGGCAATGCGTACGGCGGCGGCTTCGAGCTGGCCCTGGCCTGTGATCTGCGGATCCTCGCTGACGACGCCACGCTGGGCCTGACCGAGGTCGGCATCGGGACCCTCCCCGGCTGGGGCGGCACGGGCCGACTCCGCGACCTGGTGGGCGCTGGCCGGGCCAAGGAGTTGATCTTCACCGGCGAGCCGCTGACCGCCGAGCGCGCCCTGGCGTGGGGTGTCGCCAATCAGCTCGCCCCCAAGGCAGAGGTGATCAACAAGGCTCGCGCCCTGGCCGTCAAGATCGCCGAACGGGCCCCGATCGCCGTACAGATGGCCAAACAGGCCATCGACTCCGGCAACGCCTACCAGGCAATGGAGCAAGTCAGCTCAGCAGCGACAGCCTTTACCGAAGACGCAGCCGAAGGGTTCGCGTCTTTCACCGAGAAACGCGACCCGCGCTACCGCGGGACCTGAACCCATGTACGCATCCAGCACCTGACCGAAAGCACCGCCATGACCACGATCACCAGCACCGCCCCGACCACGATCACCGCCAGCATCTGGCCCAACATCATCGACGGCCGCGAAATCGGCGGCGGAGGCGAGGAGGTGCTGCGCGACAGCCCGGCCCACGACATCCGCGTCGCCAGCTACCACAGCGCCAATGAGGCCGACGTCGATGCGGCCGTTACGGCAGCGCACAGGGCCTTCAGCTCCGGTGACTGGCCGCTGGCCTCAGGTGCCGAGCGGGCCGCTCTGCTGCGGCGGGTTGCAGCACGAATTGAAGCCGAGCGCGACGAGCTGGCCTTGATCGAGACATTGGAATCCGGCAAGCCGATCTCGCAAGCCAAGGACGAGGTGTCCAGTGCGGCGGGAATCTGGTACTACGCCGCCAGCCTCGCCCAGCACGCGTACGGCGACGCCCACAACGATTTGGGCCCCAACTACCTGGCCGTAACAGTCAAGGAACCTGTCGGTGTCGTTGGAGTGATCACGCCGTGGAACTTCCCGCTCTTGATCGTTTCCCAGAAGCTGCCCTTCGCCTTGGCGGTCGGTTGCACTGCCGTGGTCAAGCCCAGCGATCTCACACCGGGCACGACCACTCGCCTCGTTCAGATCCTGCACGACGAAGGGGCTGCCCAACGGCGTTGTCAACCTCGTCCACGGCGGTGGAGACGTCGGCGGATGGCTGTCGAGCCATCCGGGCACCCACATGACCACGTTCACCGGATCCACCGGCGTTGGACGGATGGTCGCTCAGGCTGCCGCAAAGGATCTGAAGAAGGTGAGCCTGGAGCTGGGTGGCAAGAACCCGCAGGTGGTCTTCCCCGATGCCGATCTTGACGCGGCGCTGGAGAAGGTCGTCTTCGGCGCGTACTTCAACCAAGGCGAGTGCTGCAACGCCGGCTCTCGGCTTCTGGTGCATGCCGATGTCGCGGATGAGTTCACTGAACGGATTGTGGAGCGCGCCCAAGACGTCACCGTCGGGGATCCCCTCGACGCGGCCACCAAGGTCGGTGCATTGATCTCCGAGAAGCATCTCGGTGTGGTCAGTGGGTATGTTGATCTTGGCCAGCAGGAAGGCGCCTCAGTCGCGCTCGGTGGCAGCCAGCTCGATTCCGATCGCGGCCGGTATTACTCCCCCACCGTGCTCGCCGGCGTACCCAAGACTGCCCGCGTCGCTCGGGAAGAGATCTTCGGCCCCGTGCTGTCGGTTGTCAGGTTTGCTGATCTTGCTGAGGCCGTCGAGATCACCAACGCCACTGGGTATGGGCTTAGTGCCGGCGTCTGGAGCCGCGATATTGACACCGCTCTCGGCTATGCGCGGGCTACCAAAGCCGGAACGGTCTGGATCAACTGCTACATGGACGGCTTTCCGGAAATCTCCTTCGGCGGCTACGGGGCCTCCGGCATCGGCCGGGAGCTGGGTCGGACAGCGATCGATGAGTACATCGAGCACAAGAGCACGATCATCCGCACTGGCGGCCAGGCTCCATCCTGGGTCGGCGGCGTCGGCGAGAAGTGAGGTAGAGACCGTGTATTGGGCCTCCCGCAGAGTCAGCGAACGCCGCGCCTTGCCTTTCAGCGCGGCGACGAAAGCGGCCGCCAGCACCGCACTCGAGGTTGCCGCCGGCAAAGTCTCACGGCTGGTTGCCGACTATCCCGACTACTTCCCGCTCTACACCGACCAGGGCCGCTGGAAGCATGGCAAGGAAACCTGGACGAACTGGTGTGAAGGCTTCCTGGGCGGCCAGATGTGGCTCTTCTACGAGAGTGGACTCGGCGACGACTGGAGGTCGCGCGCTGAGCATTACAGCAAGCTCGTCGAGGAACGTCAGTATGACGATCAGGTTCACGATCTTGGCTTCGTGTTGTGCCCGACGTGGAAGAAGTGGTGGGAGCTCACTGGCGACGACACCCGCCGGCAAGTAGTCATTCAGGGTGGCAAGACCATGGCCACACGGTTCAACAGCAAGGGCAGATTCCTACGCTCGTTCTTGGCTCCGGATTCGATCTTCATCGACATCATGATGAACGTCGGCATCATTGCTGTGGCAGGTCTGGAGACCGAGGACCAGCAGCTCCTCGACGTTGCCGAGCAGCACTGCGAGACCACCCGCAAGTACCTGGTACGCGGCGACGGCTCGGTCAGCCACGAAGGCATTTTCGATCTTGATACCGGCGAGTTCCTGCGCCAGACCACCCAGCAGGGCTGGCGCGACGACTCCTCCTGGGCGCGCGGGCTGGCCTGGTCGCTGTACGGGTTCACGTCCATGTACGCCCTGACCGGCAACCCTCACTGGCTAGCCACCGCACAGCTGAACGCCGACTACTGGCTGGAGCACACCGCCGGGCAGGACCCCGTGCCGCCGAACGACTTCGACGAACCGAATCCCGTACGTCCGTTGGGAGTCCTCGGCCGCCGCCTGCGCCGCGGGTGGATTGATCATGCTGGCCTCACTCGTCGCTGACGATGATCAAGCCCAGCGCTATCACGCCCACGCCGAAGCCACCATCGCTCGGCTGTGCGAGCCGGAGTTCGTCGCCCACGAGGACACCTGGGAGGGCGTACTCAAGCACGGCTCGTACCACGAGACGAAGCTGCTGGGCGTCGACGAGAGCGTCATGTGGGGCGAGTACTTCTTCGTCGAAACCCTTGCCCGGGTGGTGCAGGCACGGTGAATACGACGATTCGCCGACCGCCGCTCAGCGACCGGCTCACCACCGGGAGGGTGATCGCGGTGCTCCGCGCATCGCATGTCTCCGCCCTTGCTCCGGTGTGCGACGTGCTTGTCGAGGAAGGCATCCTCAGTCTTGAGCTCACCCTTACCACCCCGGACCTGCTGGACTCCCTCTCCGACCTGGTCAACCGCTACGCAGGACACGGCCGATGTTGGTGTCGGCACCATCCTCACCGAGTCGGACGCCGAACGTGCCATCGAATGCGGCGCGCGGTTCCTGGTCACTCCGACCATGAACCTGCCGGTGGTCAGGCTCGCCGTCGAACGCCAGGTTGCGGTATTTCCAGGCGGGCTGACTCCGACCGAGCTCGCGGCCGGTTGGGGGGCCGGCGCGACTGCGGTCAAGATCTTTCCCGCACAGACGGTCGGCGCCGGGTATCTCAAGCATCTGCGAGGTCCGTTTCCCGAGTTGCAGGCCGTCCCGTCCGGCGGGGTCGACCTCGACGCCAGCCGTCAGTGGCTGGCCGCCGGCGCGGCCGCGGTGAGCATTGGTGGGCCGCTGCTCGGCGACGCCCTCAACGGCGGCGACCTGGATGCGCTCCGCGACCGCTGCCGAGCCGTCTGTGCGGTGGTTGGCGAGACGGTGCGCCCATGACTTCGCCACCGACAGTGCTGACGTTCGGCGAAGCCCTCGTCGGCTACGCCAGCGTCGAAGACAACCTGCGAGTCGCTACGCAGTTCGCCCGGTTTCCCGGTGGTGCAGACCTCAATGTCGCAGTTGGCCTCACACGGCTTGGGATTCGCACCGTCTGGGCGAGCGTGTTGGGCAACGATGCGCACGGCGACTACCTGGCCAATGTCGTGGGTCAGCTTGGGATAACCCCGCTGGTACGCCGAGCCAGCGGCCCGACCGCTCTGATGTTCAAGGCTGGTGGTGCCGATCATGATCCCGAGGTGCTACAGGTTCGCCACCACACTGCCTTTGCCCAGCACGCTGATGCCGTGCTTACCGCCGATGTTCTCGCGCTCGAGGGCATCGATCATGTGCACCTGACCGGGATCACGCTCGGTATTTCGCCGGTCGTCCGGGCCGCAGCGCTCACTTTGCTCGAGGCCGCCGCGGCGGCTCAGGTGAGCGTATCGTTCGACCCCAACTTGCGGCTGAACCTGTGGCCCGACCGCGATGAGATGCGCGCGGTCGTCAACACCTTCGCGGCGCACGCCACTGTGGTTATGCCGGGCTAGGGGAAGGTCGCCTGCTGACCGGCCACGACGATCCCGAGGCCATAGCCAAAACGTACTTGGACGCCGGCGCCCGGGAGGTAGTGATCAAGTTGGGTGCCGAGGGCGCCCAAGCCTGGACCATCGACGGACAAACCGCCCGGTCCCGCGCGTTTGCCGTCACCCCGATTGACACTGTCGGTGCCGGAGATGGCTTCGCCGCCGGCTATCTCGCCGCTTTCCTCTCCGGCGGCAGCCTGCAGGAACGAGTTGATCAAGGTGCCGCCGTCGGCGCCCTGGCCACTACCCGACAGGGCGATCTGGACGCCATGCCGGAGCGACAAGAGGTCGACGCCTTGATCAATTCCCCTGCAGCGCAACCGGTGGTACGCGCCGACTATGGCTGAGTCATCACCCCGGGCGCCGCTACGCGAGGGTGCGCTCGTCAAACCTGATCAAGATACGTTGATTGCCGATGTCGTGATCATCGGCTCCGGCATGGGTGGCGGCACTCTCGCCTGGGCGCTGAAGGACACCGGCTTGGACGTGCTGATCGTCGAGCGCGGTCAGTTCCTGCCCAGCGAGCCGGAGAACAGCCAGCCCGACCACGTGTTCATCAAGAAGCGCTACGTCACCTCAAAGCCCTGGTATGACGCGAAGACCGGGCAGCCGTTCCAGCCGGGCGTCTACTACTGGGTGGGCGGCAACACCAAGATGTACGGCGCCTGCCTGCCGCGCTTCCGACGCAGCGACTTCCAGGAGGTACTCCATCACGACGGCGTCTCTGCCGCTTGGCCGTTCAGCTATGACGATCTTGAGCCGTTCTACACCAAGGCCGAAGAACTCTTTCACGTGCACGGCGCGCTTGGCGAGGACCCGACCGAGCCGGAGCACTCGACGCCGTACCCCTATCCCCCGATCAGTCACGAGCCGGCCGTCGAACGGTTCGCTGTACGGCTCCGCCAGCAGGGCCTGCACCCTTTCCACATGGCCAACGGCATGCACCTACCGTCGATGGTCGAACGACGCGCCGACGCCACCGCCGATGGATCTCCCTCGTCGACCGGCAACAAGAGCGACGCCGAGAATCGCGCCGTCCGGCCGGCCCTGGAATCGCCGACAGTGCGGCTGCTGTTGGGCGCGTACGTACGCCGGTTGCACACAAACACCGGCGGTGACGCTGTCACCGCGGCCGAGGCGGACGTGGCTGGGCGCACTGTGAGGATCGAGGGCAAGACCTTTGTCGTGTCCGGTGGGGCGGTCAACTCAGCCGCCTTGCTGCTGCGCTCGGTCAGCGACCAGCACCCCGACGGCCTGGGAAACTCTTCAGGGCAGCTCGGCCGCAACTACATGGTCCACAACAGCACGTTCTTCCTGGCCGTGAACCCTGCGCGCCGCAATGACACCGCTTGGCAGAAGACTCTGGGGCTCAATGACTGGTATGAGGCCGGGCCGGATACGCCGTATCCGCTCGGAAACCTGCAGATGCTGGGAAAGCTGCAGGCGCCGATGGTCAAGGCGGCGCGCTCCTGGGCGCCAACATGGGCACTGAAGATGGTCACCGATCGCAGCCTCGACATCTACCTCACCACCGAGGACCTGCCCCGGTCAGACAACCGGGTCACGGTCGATGGCGACAAGATCATGATCAGCTGGACCCCGAACAACCTCACCCCGCATCACGAGCTGGTCAAACGGGTCAGGCGTGCGGTCCGCAAAGCTGGCTATCCGATCGTGCTCACCGAACGCATGGGCATCGCGACCAACTCCCACATGTGTGGCACCGCAGTGGCCGGCACCGATCCGTCGGCCAGCGTCCTCGATCCCAACTGCCGCAGCCACGACGTCAGCAACCTGTTCATTGTCGATAGCAGCTTCTTCCCGTCCTCGGCCGCCGTCAACCCAGCCCTGACCATCGCCGCTAACGCGCTCCGCGTCGCACCCACCATTGCCGGCAGCACGGGATCGTAGAGGTCGGGCCGTCCCTCAGAATCTGACGCCAGTTCGGGCGACACGCCGTCCAGACCGGCGGGGCGCGGATCGGGTGTCAGTTCTTGAGGGCTTCGGTACTGGGGGCACGGTTCGGCGGGCGAACGAAGAGGATCACCACGCTCACCAGCAGAACCCAGCTTGGAAAGACAAGTTGTGTCCACTGCTGGTTGGCGGCCGCTACCAGAAGAACCAGAGCGATCAGGTATCCCAGGTATGAGACCCAGCGCGGCAGGCCGGAGGTTCGGATTCCGACGGTACTCACCGAGATGGTGAACACCGCCGCCATCCGCATTGCGTACACGGAGAAAAGTCCCTGGCTGACATCCCGGCCGTACGCGAAGACCTCGGCGTTGAGATCCGCTCTAGCGAACATCGCCATCAAACTGGCCGAGGTGGCTGCCCCCACAAACAGCATGGCCAGAAAGAGCAGCCCGCTGCCCATGAAGACCGTGGAGAAAAGCCGATCCTCGACCTCCCCGAGCTGCTCGCGCACAACACCGATGAACCACAGGAAGGCGATCCCGGCAAACGGCACCAGACTGAGACTGAGCCGGATCAGAGTGCGCCGCTGCGCATCGGCCTGAAGAGCAAGAAAGCTACCTTCGGACAGGGCGATGCGCAGCATGATCAGCGCCGCCAGGAGCAGCACCCCGAAGATAATTCCCGCGATCGCCGCCGAGCGCCGACTCCGGAAGCGAGCGATCAGAGGAGGAGGCGTGTCAGTGGTCACATTGCTCAACCTCCTGGGATCGTCTTGCCCGAGCTGGGAGCCCCGGGAATCTCGCTACTGCCGCGACATGGCGACACGGAGCCGCTCCTCCGGGTCGATGAAATGGTCATGATCATCCTTGCCAAGATCGAGCTGCACCCAGTTGATCTTGCCCGTGAACCGGCTGTCGCGCGCGGTGTAGTCGGATGTGACCGTGGTACCGGACTCGTAGCCGATGTCGGTCGTCTCGTCGGCGGAGAAGATCAGCGGCTGGGTGGCTCCAACCCGACCGGTACCGACCTCGGTGCCGTCGTAGTACAAGGTGACGTTGCCGCCCTTGGCCAGCCCACCACCGTCGTACGCGAACTCCATGCGTACCTGATGGGTCCCGGCCGGAATGGCCACGCCGGACTCCGTGGTGAACTCCTGAATGCCGAGCACGTTGTAGACGAACTTGGCTTTCCCGTTCTTGGCATAGACAGCCCACCCGCCGAATCGGCCGCCCTGCGCGATCATCACACCCTCGACGCCGCCTTCGGGTACGACCACTTCGGCGGTGACCGAGAATGACTTGTTCTTGACGCTGACCACACTGTTCTCCGAAAGGCGTCCCATGCCGGGGAAGAACAGCTGCGAGTCACCCCTGATCAGGGTCGGCCGTCCCGCCAGCTCCGGGACGAGGCGCTCGGAGGTGCGGTCATCCATCGGCAGCACGTTGTACTTGGTGGCCTCGATCAGCCAGAGCCGCTGCAGCTTGGCGAGCATCTCGGGACGGTCGGCCACGAGGTTGCGAGCCTGGCTGTAGTCAGTGCCGTCATAGAGCTCCCAAACATCCTCGTCGAAGGCCGGCAGCTTCCCGCCGACCATGATCCACGGTGTGCGGTGCTTGGTTACCGCGCTCCAGCCTTTGTAGTAGATGCCGCGGTTGGCGAACATCTCGAAGTACTGCAGGTCGTGGCGCTCCGCTGCATCTGCGGTGTTGAAGCTGTACAGCATGCTGGTTCCCTCCATCGGCGACTGTTGGACGCCGTTCACCATGGTGGGTTCGGGTAAGCCTGCCGCCTCCAAGATCGTCGGCGCCACATCGATCACGTGGCTGAACTGCGAGCGCAGACCACCGGGCTGCTCGATCCCATTCGGCCAATGCACGATCGTCCCGTTGCGGGTGCCACCCCAATGGGAGGCGACCTGCTTGGTCCACTGGAACGGTGTATCCATCGCCCACGCCCAGCCGACCGCATAGTGGTTGTAGGAACTCGGTGAGCCGAACTCCTCCATCTTGCTGATCATGAACTCCGGCGTCTCCAGGGCGGCCATGCCGTTGAAGTTCGCCAACTCGTTGAAGGCACCATTCAGGGTGCCCTCAGCGGAGGCGCCGTTGTCTCCGATGATGTAGTAGATCATTGTGTTGTCGAGGACCCCCAGGTCATCGATCACATCAATCAGTCGGCCCGCGTGATAGTCGACGTGCTCCAGGAAGCCCGCATACACCTCCATCTCACGGGCCAGCACCGGCTTCAGCTCATCGGGCATGTCATCCCACGCCGGGATCTCGGCATGCCGGGCGGTCAGCTCGGCGTCCGCCGGGATGACTCCCAGCTCCTTCTGGCGGGCGAACGTACGCTCCCGCTGCACGTCCCAGCCGTCATCGAAGGCACCCTTGTAACGGTCGGCCCACTCCTTGGCGACGTGGTGCGGGGCGTGCGTCGCGCCCGGCGCGAAATACACAAAGAACGGCTTCTCAGGCATCAACGCCTTCTGCTGACGCATCCAAGAGACCGCCCGATCAGCCAGATCATCGGTCAGGTGATAGCCCTCTTCCGGAGTCGCCGGCGGCTCCACCGGCGTCGTACCGTCATACAGCGCCGGATCCCACTGATTGTTCTCCCCACCGATAAACCCGTAGAACGTCTCGAAACCGCCACCACCCGACGGCCACGCGTCAAACGGACCCATCGGCGACGACTGCCACACCGGCACCTCATGGCACTTGCCGAACTGCGCGGTCGAATACCCGTTCAGCTTCAAAGTCATCGCCAACGGGGCCTTCGTGTTCGGACGCAACGAGCTGTTGCCCGGAGCCGACGTCGCGGTCTCAGTAATGCTGCCCATCCCCACCGAATGGTGATTACGGCCCGACAGCAACGCAGCCCGCGTCGGCGCACACAGCGCTGTGGTGTGGAAACGGTTGTACAACAGACCGCCCGCGGCTAGCCGGTCCGCCGTCGGCGTACGACACGGACCACCGAACGTGCTCGCGGCGCCGAAACCGACATCATCCAGCAAGATGATCAAAACGTTCGGCGCACCCTGCGGCGGCAGCAGTGGCTCGATGGGAGGGAAGGCGGTATCCGGGTCCTTGGCGTCATAAGTCGTCAGACCCGGCGCCGGGCGGTCAGGGATGGGCAACATCGTGCGTGCATGTCGGTCCGCACTCATGGGTTCCTCCAGATCGGTTGTCTCGAAGACTCGGCGGCTCAACGTCGCTACCTTGAGCCACTACGGTGACCGCGGCGGACCAGTGGATCCGCTGCGTGAAAACGGATCGGACAAAACCGTCCCGCCACGGTCACCGTGGCACAAACGTGCCACTCAGGGTCGTTGCTACGCCTCACCCGAACCGGGTGAAATCTCAGGTGCGGGGGTCGGTACAGCGACCACAGGACATCGAGCGTGACTCAGGCAGTAGTGACTCGTCGAACCGAGGAGGACCTTGCCGAGGCCGACGTACTTGTCGATCCGTGGCGATCCATCAGCCAGCCCAACCCCAGAACCACGACGGCTACTGCCAGATAGGTCGGGTGGAACCAGGAGTAGGCCTTGATGAACGCGAGCTCGACCCCGATCCAGACGACGAGTAGCAGCCCTGCAGCAAAGACCAAGTCCGGGCAGTGTGGCGTGTCTTTGGCAGCCGCGATCGCGGCTACGGTCATCGGCACTGCGACGATCGCCAACAAGGCCAGGCCGGCCAGGAGCAGGCTGTCGAAGGGAAGTCGCGCATCGACGGTGTCCCCAAAAGAAATACCGCCGCCCAGCAAGCCGACGGCGCCGGCGTACGCCGAGAGGGCAATCAGGCCCGTCACTGCAGCAGCGGTGACGCGGCTGACCTTGTTGGATGCTGTCGTCCCCATGAGTGAAGCCTTCTCGGCCCGCCCGCTGGGCTCCAGGGACTGAAGTCCTGCTCGGACCGGCATCAGTCACGAACAGATGGCCCGAGGCCATCCAGCGGCAGTCGTGCACTCACTTCCCATCCGTCGCCTGCGGGCCCGGCGGCGGCGGTTCCGCCCAGTTCCTCGGCTCGCTCCAGGATCGACCGAAGCCCGATGCCTGGAGTCCACGAGGTCGGCGGCCGGCCGTCGTCCCGGACCGTGACTGCCAGTGTCCCGTTCGCGGTGATCGTGACCAGGCAGCGACTGCCTTCCGAGTGCGTCAATGCATTGTTGATGGCCTCGCTGGCGATCCGGTACGCGGCCAGCTCGACCGCAGGTGACAGGGCCGGCAGCTGATCTGGATGCTCCATCTCCACCGTGATCTGCCCGGCCTCAGTGGCCGGCAAGCCCGCCAATCGCTGCCGGATCGCGCCGACCAAACCGGCATTGTCGAGCTCGATCGGGCGCAGGCCGTACACCACCCGCCGTACGTCGTCGATCGCGCCACGGAGCTCAGTTCTGATCTCGTCGAGCAGCCGCTGCGCGCCCGCCGGATCCGTGTGGATGAGGTTCGAGGCCGCATCGGCCTGAAACGCGGCGCTAGTCAAGATCGGCCCGACGCCGTCGTGAAGCTCCCGCTGGAGTCTGACCCGCTCGGCGGCTGCGGCCTCGACCGTCGCCGTTCGGGCTTGCTGAACCTGCTCGCTCAGGGCAGTGGCGTGCAGTGCAACGGCGAGCGGAGTCGCGATGAGGTCGAGCGTGCGACGGTCTGCATCGTGCAGGTCCCGCTCGCCCCGGCGCAAACCGACAACAAGGATCCCAACCTGCTCGTCACGGAACGTCAAGGGCAGCTCCACGGTCGGGTTTTCCTCCGGCGTGCCGGCCGTCGCGATGTCGTTTCGACCGGGGTCACCGCGCAAGGAGATCCAAGGCAGCCGCAAGGCGCTCCGGGTTTGCTCGAGCACGCCGGGTAGATCATCGTCGTGACGTAGCCCTTCGCCGATCCGCGATGCAGTTCGGGCGGGGTCTGACCGGGTGCCGTAGAACGCGCGATTGATCATCCGCTGCACAACGGCCCGCACTGGTGCGAACAGGAACGCCACAATGATCGCCGCTGCGACGGAGACGCTTCGCTGGGCATTCGATGGCACCAGGAACGTGAGACCAGCAACGACTCCGATGTAGATCGCGATAACCACAGCAATGGTCAGTCCGTACAAAAGAGTCCTGGAGAGCACCACACGGATGTCGAACAGTTGGTACTTCACAATCGCGATCGCGACCGCGATCGGGATGAGCACCACCGACAGCAGCAGCAGGATCGGACCATCCCCGGTCAGGAACCGCTCGGCATTGAGCGCGAGGATGATCAGCAGCGCCAGGATCAGCCACATCACCTGGCGCCTGGTTCGCTCGTCGCCCCGGATGAAGCGCCACACCAGCGCGGCGATGACAAGCACGTACCCGGCGCTGCTTGCGATTCCGGCGACAGAGACGACTGTCTCCGGCAGCTCGAGCCCGATCGAGAGAATCGAGTTCGACTCCGGGGATTCGCTGAAGGATGACCCCTCGGAGAGCACTCCGGTCACGGCCTGAAATGAGCCGCCTAACACGATCAGCCAGGCCACCCAAGCCCACCGTCGGCTTGGCAGTTGCCCGTCGGGAAACAGCAGCAGCGCGAGCGGGAAAAACAGACCAACGCCGAGCTGCCACGGTCCGTTGGAGAGGGTCGAGAGGACGCCGATCGTGGCGGTCGGCCAACCCGCGCCGAGGCCGAACACGGCCATCATCGTCGCTGCTGCCGAGGTCAGATGGCAGAGACCGGCGGCGATGAGCAGCGGCCCGACCACATTGCGCGTGAGCCAGGCGACCGGGGCTCCTGATGCCAGAAATGCCAGCCCAATAACCAGGTTCGTCAGGGTGTAGCTATCGACGAACTGCTGCCAACCGATACCACTCGCCAAACCGAACCCGAGTGTTACGCCGGTTAGCAGCGTCCCGGTTGCAACAGAGACGACAACAGGCCAACGGCTTCGGGCCTGCTCAGTCACGGCGGCCCAATCCGGCGTCCTTGGCAATCACGACGGCCTCCGCCCGGGTGGCAACACCCAGCTTCAAAAAGATCGCCGAGATGTGATTGCCCACTGTCTTCGGTGAGAGCCCGAGGCGATGGGCGATTGCCGAGTTCGTCGCTCCGGTGGCGACGATGTCGAGCACTTCGCGCTCCCGCGGCGAGAGCGGGGCAAGCGCGGGAGCTTCGCGGTTGACGGTGATGGCGCCCAGCACACGGCCGACGACTTCGCTGCTGAAGATCGCATCGCCGGCCGCGACCGCGCGGATGGCGCGTTCGATCTCCGCCTGTTCGGCACGCTTGAGCAGGTACCCGCGGGCGCCGGCGCGCAAGGCGTCCGCGACCAGTGCGTCCTCGTCGAA
The DNA here is from genome assembly GCA_963840505.1 of uncultured Actinomycetota bacterium. Classification (GTDB taxonomy): domain Bacteria; phylum Actinomycetota; class Actinomycetes; order Propionibacteriales; family Propionibacteriaceae; genus Microlunatus. The sequence goes on along the minus strand of CAWIZB010000014.1, from coordinate 53,179 downwards.
CATGGTGAGTACGAGAACAGCGGTTTTCGGGTAGCCCTTCACGATGCGGCGGGTGGCCTCCACTCCGTCCACGCCAGGCATGCGGAGGTCCATGACGACGACATCGGGCCGGCTGAAGCCGACCTCGCGTACCGCCTCCTCGCCGGTTCCCGCCTGGGCGACGACCTCAATGCCGTCGAGCGTGTCGAGCAGGGCCGCGAGCCCACGCCGTACGACGGGGTGGTCGTCGGCCAGCAGGACCCGAATGGGCGTCGCCTCCGGCGCCTCGGCAGGCGTCATGTCTCGATTATGAGGCGGTTGCGGCGGAGCGTCTGGGGGCAAGGCCCTACCAGCGCCGGGACATTTCCCGGCCCGAGTGCCGGCGATTCGGGGCACGGCCTCAGGCGCTGAGCGGGGCGCGCGTCAGAACGTAAGCAGGGACAGCATCCGTACGCCCAATGGAGGACCATGATGACCGCAACTGTCAGCTCCCCGAGCACACGCCCACCCAGCATCCGCAAAGTCCGCGACCTCAGGCGCGTCGAGCGCAGAGTCGCGGCCGTCGTCTTGCTCGTTCCGGGAATCGCCGCCGCACTAAGTCGGCTCTTCACGACCGACGACAGCGACGCCCGAAAAGCGTTGGACCTGGTTGCGGCCGACCCGGGCCGTCAGTTCACACTCGCGCTGCTCGGCTTTATCGCCATGCTGACGATGGTTCCCGCGTTCCTGGCGGCCGCACGGCTGGCCAGACGCCGCCGACCACTGCTGACCATGATCGCGCTCGGCGTCAACCTGATTGCCTACCTAAGTGGGTGGGCGGTTCCTGCTCTGGACACCATGTATCTCGCGGCCTCCAGGCTGCCCGTCGAGCAACGGGACGCCGCTGCCGCCCTGATCGACGCAATGTGGTCCGAAGGGTTGACCGGAACCAGCACAATGATCATGGTCATCGGTCAGCTACTCGGCGCGATCTTGATGGGCCTGGCCCTCAGAGGCAGCATCCCGACCGTTGGATGGGTTGCGATGATCTTGTCCCAGCCCATCCACATCCTGGCCTTCGCGCTGAACGTGTTCGACCCCGCGGCCCTGGCCTGGGGGCTGACGGCGTTGGCCTTCACCTTCTGCGCGGTCACGGTGCTGCGCACCCCGGACGGCGAGTGGGATCTTCCGCCGCTATGTCCGGCGCGCAGCCATCCCCAACATGACCGCTCCAGCGATGAACAGGAGCAGGCTCAGCCCCGCCACCGCGAAAGAGTGCCGCCGTACACGTCCGCATTGGTCGCATCGCGACCTCGCCTGCCCCACCGAGGAACGCCCGGCCGATCGCCGGCTGGAAGAACGCGGCCACCCCGAAGACCGACACCAGCCCAACCTGTGCGAACGTCCAGGTGACGAAGCCCCATCCGGCCAGCTGAGGAGCGAACTGGCCAGCCAGAACTAACAGCGCTGCACCGCCGATCAGCCCGAACGCCGCGCCCGCGATGCTCCCAATCAGATGACTGAGGAGGAACTGCTGGGTCGTGACGTAGTTGGCATAGCTCGGGAAGTCTGTCGCGTAGTCCGGTTGGTGCGTGATCGTGCTGGCGGCCAGCAGGACCCCGTACACCGCAAGGGCCCACAGTGCGATCCGTCCCCAGTTCTGCGCTCGCTCCATCTGTCACGACACCTCCCTGTTTCCTTCATGCCTACGACTCACTGCTCGGGGCTGACTCGTCGCTTCCCCCCCTCACTTTGGCGACGCCGGGCGCGCGGAACTCGACGGCCGTCTGATCCGACGGAATGGCACCTGGGCTGCCTCGTTCACCTGCCGAACGGTTCTGAGATCGGTCGCTTCGAACAGACAGAGGCATCGATCGTCCTCGCGAAGGTAGACGCACTGGAGATAACGAACCGTCTGCCCGGCGGACGACAGACGACGCGCGGCTTCATGCAGCAACCTCTGCACCTCGGCCAGGAGATCTTCGGTCAGGCCGGGGAGCGTCCGATCCACGAGGTACACGGTCAACGACCCGCGCGAGCCCTGTTCGATTCCCTGCATCGAGACGACGCTACTGGTGGCGAGGCGTCGGGCCATCGGGAGAAATACGGAAGCGGTACCGAAATCCTCGTGAGGCTTCCGATCGGCAGCTGGATGATCGTGTCCTAGATTTGCCGACGTGACTGGTTCCCACGTTGTTCGGGGGGCCTTACCAGCGCAGCCGACCGGGTTCGTCGGCAGGCGCAGGGAGATCGCCGAGGTCCGGCGCCTGCTGACGTCTTCGCGGCTCGTGACGCTCGCCGGTCCTCCAGGCGTGGGAAAGACGAGGCTTGCCCATCGCACCGGTGATGAAGTCGCCCGTCGTTACCGAGACGGCACCTGGGCCGTCGAACTTGAGGGGTTGCGCGATCCGTCGCTGATCACTCACGAGGTCGCTCGTGCGCTCGGGTTGCAGGCCGCCTCGACCGGCTGGGCCCTGGAAACACTGGCACAGCACGTACGCGACCGAAGGGTTCTACTCCTCCTCGACAACTGCGAGCACATGCTGGACGGCTGTGCCCTCCTCGTCGACTCGCTGCTGCGGTCCTGCCCGCATCTCCAGGTGCTCGCCACGAGCCGACAATCCCTGGGAATCGCCGGCGAGGCCGTATTTCGCGTCCCACCACTCTCCATCCCGGAGAAGGGGTCCGTCGATAGCGAGGCCGTCGATCTGCTGGTTGCCCGCTCCGCTTCGGTACTTCGGGGTCCGGAGTGGGACGCAGCCCAGCGGGAGGCCGCCGCGGAGCTCTGTCGACGGCTGGAGGGCATCCCCTTGGCCATCGAGCTGGCGGCTGTTCGTCTCTAGACGTTGTCCATCGAGCAGATCTCGATCGGCTCGACGACCGATTCCGGATTCTTGGGGAAGGTGAACGAACTGCCCCGCTACATCGACGGACCTTGCGCCGTGACCGTGCTGCGTACGCCCGATGATGATGTGGGAGCAGCTCTCGTCCCAGCCGCGACTCTCAGCGATCAGGCGTCTGCGGGACAGCGGTTGCCGTCAAAAGAGCTCGTGCGCTTGACCCGTGACGACAAATCCGTGGCCTCGGCGACCAGGGCTGGGACCAAGATGCGCACGCATGCTATAAGCCTTCGGCAGTACGGCTCGAAAGCTCCGATCGCGTCGCTCCAGATCGGGTAGGTCATGATCAACAGTGGCTTGCAGGATCGCATGAGACGTATCGAAATAGCGGCGCGCAAGATGATCACGCATCCGCGCGATCTCCGACCACGGTATCGACGGCTGGGTCGCAAGCAGCTCGATGTCGCTGCTAGGGCTCTCTGCACCCCGCGCGACACTGCCGAAGACTGGATCGGGAGGTCCGTCCCGACACCTCTGATCAAAGAAGTACCCGTTGGAGCCCGGATCCGGGTCTACTCGACGCTTGTGATCAAAGACGTACCGAGCCGGCCCTGATCTATCGGCGTGCCACTACCAGGTGACCGGCCAGGGGAATGCCGACGGAGCCGTCATCGGCGACGTAGCGCTGCAGGAGATCGCGTGCGCGCTGCCGGAGGGCGTCATATGCCTCCGCGGAGACCAGCTCGCCGAGCGGAGTGGCCTCCAGCTCCGTCGTCACAGCGTCATCGACCGATGGGTACTTCACCGTCCCCACATGCGTACGAGTCGACGTCACAGTCATCCCGGCCGACGCGAAGAGACCTCTCAGGTAGCCGAGATCTCCGCAGGACCAGTACGTCGTCATCAGCGCCTGCGCCTCGGGACCGGCCAACTCGCCCACCGCAGCATCGAGAGGACCGTACGCGGGCTGCTCAGCCAGACCAGCCGGCACGCAAATGGCGACGACGCCATCGGCGGTCACCACGCGCGCCATCTCCGTGATCGCCTGGGCCCGGTCCGGGAAGAACATCAGCGCCATCTGACACAGCGCTACGTCGAACGACTCGTCCTCGAAAGGCAACTCCGCTACGTCGCCCTGTCGCCAATCAAGATCGGGGCGCACCCGCCGAGCCACGACGAGCATGGCCTCGTTGAGGTCTACCCCGACCACTGATCCTGTCGGGCCGACTCTGTCCGCGGCAGTGCGGGCGACAATGCCGGTCCCACAAGCCACGTCGAGCACGCGATGACCGCGATCAACGCCCGCTTCCTTGATGAGGAGCGGCGCCCACTGCCCAAACAGCGCCGGAACGAACCTCTCCTCGTACACTTCTGCCGCTTCGAGCGGAATCTGAAACGTCTCTGTCATGTCCACCAGCGTGGTCGACGGCCACCGTCGGAGCATCGGTCAGCTGACCTATTTCGGCGCCCATCAGCCGAGCCTGGATCGCGGCTTCGGCACGATTCCGTACCTGCAGCTTGGTGAGGATGCTGCTCACGTGGTGGGCCACGGTCTTGCGACTCACGAACAGCCGGGCAGCGATCTCCGGATTCGTCAACCCCTCCACGAGCAGCCCGAGCACGTCCTGCTCTCGAGGCGTGAGGATCCCGATGCTTCGGCTGCCGGTCCGCGACGAGACGCCGAGAGTCCGCAGGAATGCCGCGATCCGATCAGCGTCGAGAGTTGCGCCGAGCTGCTCGTACGCCGCCTGGGCGCGACGAGCGTGCTCGATAGCGAGGTCCGGCCGCTCCCCGGCGGTGATCATCGCGAGCGCAACGTGGATTTCCGCCCGCTCGTACGGGAGCCCCAAGTCGGTCCATGCGGTCAGCGCGCTTTCCAGAACTCGGGCTGCCGTGCTGGGATCATCGGTCGCGGCAGCTACCAGCCCACGCGCAGTCAGCGCTCGAGCCACAGCCCGCGCCTCCCCGGTCGCCTCGGCCAGCCGTTCCAGCCGGGCCGCAGCCGACTCAGCCGCGACGAGATCTCCAGCGGCCAACCAGGCTTTCACCAGGAGTCCGAGCGCCGTTCCCAACAGCATCTGATGGCCGCTGAGCAGCTCGAGCCGCTGCTCGAGCAGACGTGCGGCCCCGGCCCCGTCACCCTCGGCGAGCCGGAGCGCTGCCCGGACCAGACCCGCCTCCTCGTCGCTCTCGAGCCGGTCGTCCAGCTTCGCCAGAAGCCGCTCCGCTTCCTCGAGCCGCCCCTGCCGGACGCGCAAGCCCACCAGCCTGCTCAATGCGCGGGTGTGAAGACCAGGACAGTCATCGGCAGTGGCGCGGAGTGCGGCGGCCAGCGCGCTCTCTGCCGCCTGCCACTTCCCCTTCGCGACCAGCACTCCGCCGTAGAGCAGCCGGCATTCGGCGTACAGGAACGGGGAACCGTAGCTTTCGATGAAGTCGTCGGCAACGTCGCACCACTGCGCCGCACGCTCTACGTCGACTGCCAGCTCGCACGCGTTCAACATGTCGCAGCAGACATAGACAACTGTGTCGAGATTGCTGCCCTCACCGCCGAGAGCCGCCGCCATTGCCTCGTCGATCATGGCGAGCCCGGCGTCGGTGTCACCGAGCCCAACTTTGATACGACCGAGCTGCGACAGAGCAACCAACTCAGTGTCGACGTCGCCATCGGACCGGGCCAGCTGCAGGGCTTGCTCGGTGAGGTGTCTCGCGGCTGGCAGGTCGGGGTTCTGGTAAGCGCGTGCCAGCCAGATCCAGGCATGGAGCGTGCTGGGTCCGGTGGCCTTGATCAGCCGCTCTGCCCGCGTCAGCCACCCATTCGCGGCGCTGAAGTTGGCGAAGTTGGCCTTGTACACGATGCCAAGCCACGCGGCGCAGCGTACGGCCGAAGCAGTGTCGCCCCCGCGCGCGAACTGGCCGTACGCGCGTACGCAGGCCTCGACGCTTGCCCGGTTCTCTCCGAGCCACCACAGCGCTTCGGCCAGCCCGAAGTTGGCTTCTGCGGAGTCTTCGGTGGAGAGGAACGATTCGAAGATGGTGCGGGCCTCTGTCCAGCGTCCAGACTGTAGGGCTGCTTCACCCCGCTCCAGATCGCCGCCGTCGGCCATATCTCATTGTCGACCCTTCACAGTCCGGAGGCGCCTGCGTACTCCAGCTACGGCGCGCGGCTGAGGTAGCTGTGGCCTGTTGGGGTGGTGATCTTGATCTTGTGGAGTTGGCCGTCGAGCCCGCCGGAGACGGCTTCGACCTTCCAGCCGGGCATTTCGCGGGCATAGTTGCCGCGTTCGCATTCCCCGCGGCCGTTGGGAAAGATGGTTAGGCCGCCGTCGGTATAGCGCTGAATGTGGTCGATGTGGCGGATCGGCGCATCACAGAAAGGGTCGCGGCATTGCCGATCCCGCCACATGATCAACTTTCTGAGATAGCCGTCGAAGTGGCGGCGATGTGGATCGCCACCGACCAGCGGTCCGCCGACGGGTGCGGCGTAGAGCCGACGCCACCACAGCTTTCCTTTGCTGGTCGTCATGAGGTCACGGGCCAGATCGGCCGGCAGCGGTCCGTAGCCGTTCAGCTCCGCCGGGGCCTGGTTGTTGGCATCCAGCAGCGCATCCAACCCCATCACGATCTGCACCTCGACGTTCACATCGGCTGCGTGGGCTTGTCCGGTGAGCCGTTCCACCAGCGTGTCAGCCATGATCTGATCGCGGCAGCGTGGATCACCGGCAGCTTTCAAAGCATCAGTTTTGTCGCGCAAGGACTTCAAACAAGCGACGCCTTGCTCAGCAGGCAGATATCCCGACAGCACGCTCATTGTGTCCGGCGCCGGCCGCAGCGTCACCCGACGGTTCTTCCGTTCGGTCCGGCCGCGTTGCACATACCCCTCCGGATCCGCCTCATAGGCATGCCTGCGGGCACACGCCGCGGCACTTCGCGGTCCCATTTGAGAGATCCCAGCAGCGCTGATCTTCGCATCCACCTCACGTCTGTTCCTGGCGTCTAAATGCCGGGTTTCACTCACCACCAGAGAGGCGACATATTCACTGATCTGCCCGCCGACCAGCAGCCGGTACGTTTCCGGCAGATCGAACCACAACGCCCGAGCAACCCCGAGTCGACGGGCGGCTTCGAACCCGGAGATGTGGCTGGCCAGGCCCAGCTGATCGGCTATCCCGCGGCCAATCTTGTCCGGATGGACATCAGCGGCCAGCTGCGCCTCTGCCTGCGACTGGGCAAACCGGACTGATTCGGCCATCTGCAGCGCCGCAGCTGCCGACTTGATCTTCTCCAGCAGGGCAATCCGATCAACCCGGGCAGCATCCGACACCACGGGGCCATCCCCAGCACACTCCGCGACACCCTCAGCCAGGCCGTCCAGGACATCATCCAGCCACTCGGCCTGCGGATCGATGACTCGATCCGAAGCCGGCTGAGGAACCACAGTGACCGCCACGCCTCAAACATTACGAACCAGCACTGACACTTTTCGCTCACACATTCGAAACGGCAAGGATCCCTGATCTCAGCTGAGCTGCTTCTTAGGCGCGGGGCCACCGACGCACACCAGCACACTCGTAGACGGCTTTGGTGAGAGCGTGGAAACGGAACGGCGTATTGAACCAGCCAGATAGCTCGGCCCACAGGTTGGGCGTGTAGCCGAAGGCGAGTCGGTGTTCGGGGTCGGCAAACGCCAAGGACCCACTTGCGCCGGAATGACCAAAGATGCCCGGAACTCCGACGTCGGGCCACATCGGTCCGCCAGGAAGAGCGAAACCAAGGCCGAAGTCGGTCCGGACGCGTAAGCACAACATCACGACCACTGGCCTGTCGTTGCCTCGCCGCATTCATCAGGTCTGCGCTGATCAGACGCCGACCGTCAACCTCCCCGATCAAGGCCGCGAACATCCGTGCCAGCGAAGGCCCGTTGCCCAGAGCGCCCGCGGACGCATCCTCCACGTCGTATCGGACTAGCTCTTCGGCGTCGTCGAAGCTGACAGAGGTCCCGGCCAAGGTGGCTTTGTACGAGGCCGAGCGCCGGTTGGCGACACCCAGGGCGTACCGGAACCAGACCGGATTGATCATCGAGCGGATCGCCTGGCGTTGGGAGGGACCGATCATGGGCGCCACCGTGTCGTACAGCTCTCGCGGCAGCCCGATGTGCAGGTCGAGTTCCAGTGGTCTGGCCACCTCGTCGGCGAAGAACTCACCGACCGTACGCCCGGTGACCGCGCGGACCAGGCCGCTCAGGAGGAAGCCGTATGTCATTGCGTGGTAGCCATGCTTCGCGCCTGGCCGCCACCACGGCCGTTGTTGCTCGATGAGCTGCAGCACTGGATCGAGCGCAGCGGCCTGGTCGTTGCTGATCGGTTCGTCTAGGGCGGCCACCCCGGATCGGTGCGAGAGCACCAGATGAACCGGGATGTCGTCCTTGCCGTTCTGGCCGAATGCCGGCCAGTAGCGCGCCACCGGTTCGTTGAGATCGACCAGGCCTCGATCGACCAAGATCAACACCGCCGTCGATGCCAGCGCCTTGCCGGTTGACCCGATCGGGGTGATGGTGTGCTCAGCCCAGGGCACGCCACGACCAGGGTCGGCCGACCCGCCCCAGATCTCGACGACAGGCTTCCCGTCTAGATAGACCCCGACCGAGCCACCGATGTCTCGTCCGCTCTCCAACTGTGCCGCGAACACTTCAGCGACCCGCTCGAAGCCGCTCTCGCAGTGGCCGTGCACTTCGCAACCTTAGTGATCATCACTCGCCAGCCAGGAATCAGCTCCAATAGGCTGATTTGCCACCACTATTCCTCAAGGAGGATCGCCGTGCCGAAAGTGTTCGCACTGCACGAAATTGAGCTGCCGCCAGGTGTGACGCTAGAAGAGTATGAACAGTTTTTCGCCAAAGAGCTCGCACCGGTGCCGGAATTGCCGGGCTGGAAAATCCATCTCCTCAAAGCTGATCGGGGCGAGCGAGCAGGAAAGCTTCTGTTGCTTGCCGAGATCGAGAGTGTGGAGGCGCGCGATCGGTATTTCCCCAGACCGGAAGAGGTGTCGGAGGAGTGGACGCGGTTTGTGGAACAACACCCAGGAGCCGCGGCGTGGGAGAAAATCCACTCCAAACCTCACAACTGGACCGACTACGTCGTGGTTGGCGACTAGAAGCGAATAGCCTGCGGCGGGCCGCAGGAGTGCACCTCCTTCCCTTCACCAGCAGGTGAAGCCGCCATCGACCAGCAGGTCGACTCCGGTGCAGAAGCTGGCTGCGTCGCTGAGCAGGAAGATGGCCGGCCCGACCAGTTCGTCGACGGTCGCCATCCGGCCTAGCGGCGTATCAGCCTCGAACTTGGTGACTTGTTCGGCGACTTCGGGCCGCAGGTTCATCGGAGTCGCGGTGTAGCCGGGGCTGATCGAGTTCACCCGGATGCCGCGGTTGGCCCATTCCATGGCGAGGCTTCGGCTGAGGTGAATCACCGCCGCCTTCGATGCGTTGTAGTGGGCCTGGAGCAGCCCGCGGTTGACGATGGATCCGGACATCGACGCGATGTTCACGATCGCGCCTCGGCCGTGCTCGAGCATCGCCCGGCTCTCTGCCTGGCAAGACAGGAACACTCCTGTCACGTTGATGTCGATCACTCGCTGCCACTGGGTGAGGGACATCTCTTCGGCTGCTGCCGCGTTGGCGATTCCTGCGCTGTTGACGGCGAGGCTGAGCGTGCCGAATTCACTCTCCGCGTCGCGTACCGCATCGGCGAGCATGTCGGCATCCATGACATCGCCCGGTACGGCGATAGCCTCCCGTCCGGCCGCCCTGATTTCGGCACAGACCTCGTCCAAAGCCGACTCCGGCAGGTCGAAGCAAGCAACATTGGCGCCGGCGGCCGCAAGTCCGATAGCGATGCCGCGGCCGATACCGCTGGCGGCGCCGGTGACGAGCGCGGTCTGTTCGTCGAGGTGGAAGCTGGGCAAGGTCATGGCTGTTCCCTTCGCTTGGTGGTGGACCGCTGGCTCGTACGGGTGCCACTCTTACGATCTCAAGCTTTCGAGCGGCGCGGCGTCTCGGGACAATCCGTAGGATCAGCCAAAGGCAGGTGGCGTTACGACGGCAGCAGCCGCCCGTACCAGACCCCTGGGAGTTGCCATGTATGAGCCCGCAACGACCGACGATCATCACCGGTCCAGCCCAATCCGTGCGCTGGCACGCCGCCGTCCGATCACCATGTTTCTTGTCATTGCGCTCGGGCTGTCGTGGCCGGTGATGTTCGGTCTGTTGGCCGCCGGCCAGGACGTCTCGCCCGGCATTTTGCTGATGGTGATCTTCCTGCTCGGCACCGCGACGTTGGTCACCGCGCTGAGCGAGGGCCGCGCCGGAGTGCGGCGGCTTTTTGCCGGAGCGATCCGATGGCGGATGGGCTTGGCGCGTTTCCTGGTCCTTGTGACCGCCATGCCGCTGCTGACGCTGCTGGTCGGCCTGCTGACCGGCAGCCTCCAATCGCCAACCGATGGTTGGCTCGCCCTCGTCGGGTCCTACCTTTTCCAGACCTTCATCTTCGGCTTACTGATCGTCAACCTTTGGGAAGAAACGGCGTGGGGTGGCTTTGTGCAAAGCCGACTCATGGCGCGTCACGGACTACTGATCGGATCGTTGCTCACCGCGATTCCGTTCTTTGCGATCCACATCCCGTTGGCCTTCGCGGAACAAGGCTGGAAGGGCACCACCTGGGAACAAGCCGCGCTGGAACTCGGGCTGATCGCTCTCGTTGCGCCATTCTTCCGGTACCTGCTCGGGACACAGCTCATAGACTCCGGCGGCAGTGTGCTTGCGATCGGTGTGCTGCACGCGTCGTTCAACGCTTCCGGTGGGATGAGCGCGGTACCTGGTGGGTGGCAGTACATACCCGCCATGATCGTTCTGACTTTCGCTGTCATCGCGTATCGCCGGTTGCGCGGCCGCTCGTTCACCCGTGGCTACGCTCCGGCGTTGGTAGCGGATACGACGACCATCCGCAGCGCGAACGAGCCGCTCGGGTAAACCTCAATCGCCCAAGATCAACTGCGGCGGTTCTTGCGAGGCTTGGCCGGCGCCGGATCGACACCGGGAGTCCAGTTCAGGATGCTGGACCGCTCCAGGAACTCATCGGAGCTGATGTCGCCGCGGGCGAAGCGTTCGGCGAGGATGCCCTTGGCTTCCTCTTCGGGTGATCGGTGACCACCAAGTTTGGGCAAGGGGAGCTTGCCTTGGTGCCAGAGGTACAGCGCGCCGAGCACCAGAAGGAGCAGCAGCAGCATGCTGCCGAGAAACGGCAGCATGGACAGCGAGCTCTCCAATTCGTGGGGACCGTGGCCTCCCTCGAAGGGCCTGTGTGGGGGCATTGGCCAACCTCTCTCTTGACGGCACCGGGTGCTTGATCGTCATAAACCAGCCTTGAGTTAAGCCGTGCCTAGCCTGTCGGCCGGCTGTGAATGTCTGCATCAGCGCTCATTCACCGGTGTTCTCAGTTCCGCCGTTCAAGATCAAATACAACGAGCGCTGCGCCCGCGCGCGTCAACCAGCAGGCGGTTCCGCTACGCCTTGGCGATCGCCAGGGCGGCGCCCGGTTCGATGCTGGTCGCCAGCGTCTCAGCCTTGATCCAGTCCTCGTGGCGTATCAGGTCGCTGCCGTCGGGAAGCGTTAGCACGATCCGGTCGGTCAGCTCGAGACCGGCCTCCTTCCGCATCGTGTTGACCGTGTGGATGAGCTCGTAAACCCGGCCTCTGAGCTCGAGCTCGGGATCGATCCCGGTATCGAGCGCGACTGACAGCGTTATGTCTTCCGCGATCGCCCAGCCTGCGATCTCAACCCGCTCCCCACGGATCACGTCATCGGCGTCGAGCTCCTCGCCAGCGACGCGAACGCGCCCGCCACCAATCTCTTCGGCCTCGCCGCGTTCCAGTGCGGCCTTGATCTCACGTACCTTTGGCCCCAGCCGCGGGCCGAGTACCCGCAGGTTGGGCAGCAGCCGGACGCTGGCCACGGGCCCTTGATCGAACCCCACCTCATCCACCCGCAGCTCCTCGGCGATCTCGTCCGCGTGCTCCCGGGCAAGCCGCGCGCCACGCACGTAAACCCGGCGGAGCGGCTGCCGCAGTTTCACGCCGGCGGTGCCACGCGCCTCGCGACCGAGCTCGACGATCCGGCGCACCTCCGCGATCTCGGCGAGGAGGCGCTGGTCCGGCTGCCGGACCTCCGGCCAGGCTGCCAGGAAGACACTCTCCGGAGCGCCTTCGCAGGCGTCGGCGACGAGGTTCCGCCATAGGTGGTCGGCGAGGAATGGCATGACCGGCGAGATCACCCGCAAGCCCGTCACGAGCGCGAACCAAAGCGTCCGAAACGCCGCCTCGTCGTAGGCGTAGAAGCGCCGCCGCGACCGTCGGATGTACCAATTCGAGAGATCGTCGGCGAAGGACTCGAAGGCGGCGATCACACGGTGGTGAGCTGCTCCTCCAACGCGGCCGTCACTTCGGCGACAAGTTTCTCGGTACGCGTAACGAGCCAGCGGTCGAGTGGACGCAGCTCGACCCCGACCGGCCCGGCCGCAAGATCCGCCAGCGTGGGCCGGAAGCCCTCGATGTTCCCGTACCTCACGAGGAACCCGACAGAGTTCCAGAATGTAAGGAGCTTGCGCTTGATTTCGTGCGCCGGCCCGTAGCCGAAGAGCAGGTCGCGGTCGGGTGGCTGGGCGCAGTACTGCCAGCGCATGACGTCGGCGCCCATGCGCGCGAACGCCTCCTCGGCCGGAATGAGGTTTCCCCAGGAGCCGTGCATCTGCCGCCCGTGCTCGTCGAGCATCTTCTCGTAGCCGAGAACTGAGCGGAACGGCGCTTTATCGACCAGACAGACCGACATGAATAGCTGCGAATAGAACCAGAGCCGGATCTGCTCGCGCATTTCAGAGACCCAGTGGGCCGGAAACCAGGTCTCCCAATAGCTGTGATCGGGGAGATCTGCGCCGGTGAGGCCCTTGGCTGCGCCGGTGCCGTAGCCGGCCTCGATCCACTCCGGGTTTTCCCAACCGAGCGTTGAGAAGGGCACAATCCCCGCGTCGAGCCAGACGTCCCCGATCTCGGGGATCCGCTGGACGCCTTCCGTCCCGCACTCCGGGCAGCGGATCTCGACGGAATCAATCCACGGGCGGTGGAGCTCCTCAAGGTCCTCGATCCCGGCGGTCGCCAGCTCCTCGAGCTCCGCGCGGGAGCCGACCACGGTGACGTGGCCGCATGCGCACGGGTAGATGGGGAGCGGCAGCCCGAAGTAGCGGCGGCGGGAGATGTTCCAGTCGCCCATGTTGTGGAGCCAGTCGTCCATCCGCTTGCCGAAGTAGGTCGGCGTCCACTCGATGGTCGTGTTGGCCTCGAGGAGCCTCGGCCTCACTTCGTCCACCGCAATGAACCAGTCGTCGGCGATGCGGAAAATGAGGGGCGTGTGGCAGCGCCAGCAGAAGGGATAGCGGTGGACGTACTCATCCGCCGCGACCAGCCGGCCGCGCCCGGCGAGATCGGCCGAGATCTGCTCGGCTGACTCTGACGTCGAGAGCCCGTGCAGCCAGCCGAAACGGTCATAGAAGCGTCCTGCCTCGTCCACCGGCATGACGACAGGGAGGTCGTGTACGCGCGAGAGCTCGAAGTCCTCCGCGCCGCACCCAGGCGCGATGTGGACGATCCCGGTGCCCTCCTCCATCGAGACCTCATCCCAGGGAATGACGCGGTGCTCAACGCCCTCGGCCCCGGGAAGCTGATCGAACGGGCCCTCATAGCGCCAGCCGATGAGTTCGGATCCGTGCCGGCGCTCGACGTAGACCTCATCGGGGTAGCGCTTGACCGCAACCCACTCCCCGTCCTCCTGGAGGCCGTACTCCTCGGCCGGATGAACCGCGGCGGCAACGTTCGCGGGCAGCGTCCAGGGCGTGGTCGTCCAGACGGTCAGCGACTGGCCCGGCCGGTCGAGGAGGGGAAAGCGGACGAACAGCGAAGGATCGGTGCGCTCCTCGTAGCTGCCGACCAGCTCGTGTGCCGAGATGGAGGTTCCGCAGCGGGGACACCACTCGGTGGAACGGTGGCCGCGGTAGAGCCATCCGCGCTCGTGCACGAGCTTCAGGAAGCGCCAGATGTAGGAGATGTTCGTGTCAGAGAAGGTGTAGTAGTCGTTGCCCCAATCCATCCACTGGCCGAGGCGCTTCGATCCGCGGATGAGCTCCTGCGCCGACCACGCGACCTTCTCCCGGCATCTGCGCGCGAACTCGGCGAGCCCGTACTCCTCGATCTCACGCTTGGAGTTGAGGCCGAGCTCCCGCTCGACGCCGACCTCGATCCAAAGACCCTGGCAGTCGAAGCCGTTCTGATAGCGCTGGTCGAACCCACGGAGCGCCTTGTAGCGCTGGAAAACGTCTTTTAGGGTGCGGCCCCAGGCAGTGTGCACCCCGAGCGTCTTGTTGGCAGTGACGGGGCCATCGATGAAGCTCCAGACCGGACCGCCGCGGTTGCGCTCCCGGAGCCGATCGAAGATGCGACGCTCATCCCACCACGGGAGGATCTCCTCCTCGAGCGCGGGATGGTCGGGAACGGGTGGAAGCAACCTGAACATGCGGGAAGTCAGTGTAGTGCGAGGTTCGAGTTCGGCCCGAGTGGGCACTCTGTCGCCACTCGCGTCAACAGCTTCCAACCATGAAATGGTGAACCCGATCGGCACCCGGAGCCGTAAATTGAGCACCCCAACGGCACCCATAGAAAGGCGCCGACATGACGTCTCAGGTCGGCTACGACTTCTCTCTCTCCGAAAAGGTTGCAGTCGTGACCGGCGGCGCCTCCGGGATCGGCTCCGCGATCGTCGATGCGTACGCCGCCAAGGGCGCGACGGTCGTGGTGCTCGACAAGGCGGTGGAGGCCGCTCAGCACAAGATCAGCCAGGGGAACGCAGCCGCGGCCTTCGGCTGCGACGTGACCATCGAGCAATCCGTCATCGATGCGATCAGCGCGGTGAGCGCACAGTTCGACCGCATCGACGTGCTCGTCAACAGTGCCGGCGTAGCCGTGATCGGCGCCGCAGAGGAGCTCACCGTCGAGAGCTGGGATCTCACGATGGCGGTCAACCTACGAGGCGCCTTTCTGGTCAGCCAGCAGGTAGGTCGCATGATGCTCGCGCATGGTAGCGGCACGGTGATCAGCCTCGCCTCCCAGGCTGCGACCATCGCATTGCCCGGCCACCTCGCGTACTGCGCCTCCAAGTTCGGCTTGGTCGGCCTAACCAAGGTGCTCGCTCTGGAATGGGCCGGGCGCGGCGTCACAGCCAACACCATTAGCCCGACGGTAGTGATGACCGCGCTGGCCAAGGAGATTTGGGACACACCAGAGGG
Source organism: uncultured Actinomycetota bacterium (assembly GCA_963840505.1). Taxonomy (GTDB): domain Bacteria; phylum Actinomycetota; class Actinomycetes; order Propionibacteriales; family Propionibacteriaceae; genus Microlunatus. Next base: position 38,000 of record CAWIZB010000014.1, on the reverse strand, counting down.
TGAGGCACTGAAGGCGCAAATTCCCACTCAGAGATTCGCCCTACCCGAGGAGATCGCGGCCGCTGCGGTATTCCTGGCCAGCGATGCCGCGAAAATGATCAACGGCGTGGACTTGTTGGTCGACGGCGGTTACACCATCCGGTGACCAAGGCAAGACCTAGCCATGCTGCGAGACGTCTACACACAATGTGGGAAACAGCGAGAGAGGGACCTGCCATGACCCAGACCGCCGCCGACGCCCCAACTACGATCCCTGAGCGGATGCGCGCCAGCGTGCTCACCGCGCCACTGACACTCAGCATTGAGCAAGTGCCGACACCTCCGATGGCCAGCGACGAGGTGCTTGTTGAAGTCGCCGCCGTGGGGGTCTGCGGCTCGGATACTCACTATTACCGCCACGGGCGGATCGGCGACTTCGTCGTCGAGAGTCCGCTGATCCTCGGCCACGAACTGTCGGGCCGAATCGTCGCGGTGGGCGATGAGGTGGCGGAGACCAGGATCGGTGAACGGGTGGCCATCGAGCCACAGAAGAACTGTCGACGATGCCGAGAGTGCCGAGCCGGCCACTACAACCTCTGCCCCAACATGGAGTTCTACGCCACGCCGCCTATCGATGGAGCGTTTGCGCAGTACTGCGTAATCCGGACCGAATTCGCCCACCGCGTGCCGGACTCCATGTCGAACGAGGCCGCCGCGCTGCTCGAGCCACTGTCAGTCGCAGTTACGACGATGCGCAAGGCAGGTGTCACCCCCGGATCGAGCATTCTGATCGCAGGCGCGGGACCGATCGGGATCATCTGTGCTCAGACCGCACGAGCCTTCGGCGCCGCGGAAATCATCGTCACCGACTTGGTACCCGAGCGCCGGGAGCGGGCACTGCGCTACGGCGCCACCCGAGTCATCGATCCTCGCGAAACCGACGTTGCCACCGCCGGCCTGGACGTCAACGCCTTCGTCGATGCCAGCGGAGCACCGCAAGCGGTGATGTCGGGCATCAAGGCGGTACGTCCGGCCGGGACAGCCGTGCTGGTGGGTCTCGGTTCTTCGGAGATGACTTTGCCTGTTGAGCACATCCAGAACCTTGAAATCACCGTGACCGGCATTTTCCGCTACACCGACACCTGGCCGGCCGCCATACACCTGGTGGCAAGCGGGGCGATGGAGCTCGACTCTCTGGTCACGGGCAGATTCGGCCTGGAGCGCGCCGACGAGGCGCTGGAGAGCGACAAGGATCCGTCGAGCCTCAAGTCGGTGGTCTACCCCAACGGGTACGAGGGAGACGGGAACTCGTGACCTCACTACCGTGACGCAGCCCGGGCTCGCGCGACGGCTCGGCACCTTCGATGCGGTGATCATCGGGCTGGGCTCGATGCTCGGCGCGGGGGTGTTCGCGGCCTTCTCCCCCGCCGCAGGCGCAGCCGGCGCGGGATTGTTGATCGGCCTTGCTTTAGCCGCACTGGTGGCGTACTGCAACGCCACGGCGTCGGCCCAGCTGGCCGCCGAGTATCCGACCTCGGGCGGAACCTACATCTACGGTCGGGAGCGGTTGGGGCCCTGGTGGGGCTTTCTCGCCGGTTGGGGATTCGTCATCGGGAAGATCGCGAGTTGCGCAGCGATGGCACTGACCTTCGCCGCGTACGTTGCGCCAGGTGCATGGGAGCGGCCGGTCGCGATCGCAGCAGTGATCATCTTGGCGACGGTCAACTACCACGGCATCACCCGGACCGCAGCACTGACCAAGATCATCATCGTGATAGTGCTTGCCACGTTGACGCTGGTCGTCGCAGCCTCGCTCAGTGCGCCGAGTACGACATCGGTTGAGTCCTCCGATCTCTTGGCCAGCGGCTGGTATGGCATCTTGCAGTCGGCCGGTCTGTTGTTCTTTGCGTTCGCCGGGTACGCCCGGATTGCGACCATGGGCGAAGAGGTCCGCGACCCGGAACGAACTATTCCCCGCGCGATCTTGACCGCTCTCACCATCACCGTATTGATCTATCTGGTGGTGGCCGCCTCCATCATGGTTGTCCTCGGTCCGGCCGGCGTGGCTGCCAGCCCGGCACCGCTGGCGGCGGCGGTCGATGCGGCGGGTTGGGTGTGGGCCGACCTGCCAGTCCGGCTGGGAGCGGCGGCCGCAGCGCTCGGTGCCTTGCTGGCGTTGATCGCCGGAGTGGGCAGAACCACCCTCGCGATGGCGCGCCACGATGATCTTCCGCGCTGGTTGGCCGCCGTGCATGAACGTCATCAGGTGCCGCACCATGCGGAGATCGCCGTGGCTGGACTGGTATGTGCGCTGATCTTGGTGGCAGACCTGCGGAGCGCGATTGGCTTCTCGTCATTCGGGGTTTTGCTGTACTACCTGATCGCCAACCTGGCCGCGTACACGCAATCGTCTGATCGGCGCCGATTCCCGCGCATTTTGCAGCTCATCGGGGTGGCAGGCTGCGGGGCTCTGGTGCTGACGTTGCCCTTGAGAGCAGTGCTTGGTGGAACTCTGGTGTTCGCGGTCGGGATCATCTATCGAGCAATTCGGATGCGTATTGGACAATCACGACCGAGCTAAGACCGCCCAGAACGGAGCGACAGAGGTGCACACCGACGACACGGAACTGACTAAGGGCCCGGCCGGGTCATACCGAGTGGGCCCGCTCTCCGATCTACTGGTCATCGACCTCTCACGCGCCGTCGCCGGCCCGCATGCGGCCATGATGCTCGGCGACCTCGGAGCGAGGGTCATCAAGGTCGAACAGCCCGGTCACGGTGATGATGCGCGGAGCTGGGGTCCACCATTCGTAGAGGGCTCAGACGGCGAGCCAGTCTCGACGTACTTTCTGGCCGCGAACCGCAACAAGGAGTCGATCACGCTCGATCTCAAGGACGCCGACGACTTGGCGCAGCTGCGGCAACTGTTGGCGATGGCAGACGTGCTCATCGAGAACTTCAGGCCTGGCACGCTCGCCAGGCTGGGTCTCACGAATCAAGCCTTGATGGATTTGAACGCGAGGCTGGTGGTGTTGGCGATCAGTGGATTCGGACACGACGGTCCGGAAGGCGGCCGGGCCGGCTATGACCAGATCGCGCAAGGCGAAGCCGGTCTGATGTCGGTGACGGGATCCAATCCGGACGACCCGCAACGGGTAGGAGTACCTATCGCTGACCTCCTGGCCGGCAGCTATGGAGCGTACGGTGTCCTCGCAGCGCTGCATGAGCGAGCCCGCACCGGCCGCGGCCAGATCGTGCGGACGTCACTTCTCGCTGCTGTTGTTGCCTCGCACGGCTACCAGGGCACCGCCTGGACCGTTGCCGGCGTACGAGGCCAGGCCCAAGGTAACCACCATCCCTCGATCGCCCCGTACGGGCTGTTCCGCTGCGGAGAGGGCGCCGTCCAGATCGCCTGTGGAAACGACTCCCAGTGGCAGAAGCTCAGCACCGAATTCGGGTTGGACGTCGACGCAGGCCTGACGACCAACCCGCAACGGGTCGAACGGCGTACCGAGGTCATCCGGATGCTCGAAGGTGCATTCTCTTCGCTCAGTGTGTCTGAGGTCATCGCGCGCCTCGGGGCTGCAGGTGTCCCGGCCGGGCGGGTGCGGACCATCGACGAGGTGTACGCGTGGGACCAGACCAGCTCTCAAGGACTCCTCATCGACGTTCAACACGCCTCGCTCGGGCCGATCCAGCTGCCAGGCCCACCGCTCCGCTTCTTCGACGTCAGCAGCGATGGAGAAGTCGAAACCACCCTGCAGCACCATCAGCCGCCACCGCTGTTGGGCGCAAGCAACAGGAGTCTCGATACTCCATTCCAGGCCGGCAGCTAAGCGCCGTTATCACGATTCTCCGAGACGGTATCGGGCGCGGCGCAGCAGCCATTAGCCTCAGCCCGTGCGCATCGCCGTAACCGGTTCCATAGCCATGGACCACCTGATGAGGTTCTCCGGCCGGTTCGCGGAGTCGCTGGTCACCGAACAGCTCGATCGGGTATCGCTGTCGTTTCTGGTCGAGGATCTGCAGATCCGCCGCGGTGGAATCGCACCCAACATCTGCTTCGGACTGGCGGCGCTTGGACTGGACCCACTTCTAGTGGGATCGGTCGGCGAGGACTTCGGCGACTATCGCTCATGGCTGGAGCGGCACGGGGTGCAAACCTGGCCGGTACGTGTCTCAGAAACCCAGCACACCGCTCGGTTCATCTGCACGACCGACTCGGTCAATGCTCAGATCGGCTCCTTCTACACCGGTGCGATGGCGGAGGCGCGCCAGATCGAGCTGCAACCGATCGCCGAACGGGCGGGCGGCCTCGATCTAGTCGTAATCTCCCCGAACGATCCCGAGGCAATGCAGCGGCACACCGACGAGTGCCGCAGCCGGCGATTCGACTTCGTCGCCGACCCGTCCCAGCAAATGGCCTGGCTGGACGGCGCACAGATCAAACGGCTAATCGACGGAGCGACATACCTGTTCACCAACGACTACGAGGACGGCCTCATCACGCAGAAGACCGGCTGGTCGCACAAGGAAATCGTGGAGCGGGTCGCCGTCCGTGTGATCACCCAGGGCACCAAGGGGTCCAGTGTCGAGATCGCCGGCGAGCCTCGACTGGACGTACCCATTGCGCGGGAGGTCGCGCGCGTGGACCCGACCGGGGTTGGCGATGCGTATCGCGCGGGATTCCTTGCTGGGCTCGCCTGGGAGGTGTCGCTGGAGCGCTGCGCCCAGCTCGGTTCGCTGCTGGCGAGCTATGCGATCGAGGTGGTCGGGACCCAGGAGTATCGATTCGGCGACACGTTTCTGACCCGCTTCCAGGATGCGTACGGCGCGAGCGGCCGCCGCCGAGATCGTCCCGCACCTCGGCCATCTCCGGCTGTAAGTCTTCGGCCCCTGCGTAATAGGGTCGGCACGTGTCGAACAGCCTGCTGGTCGTCCATGTGGACATCGCGGTCGTGCCCGAACAGCTTGACGCCTTCCTGGCCGCGACCGAGCAGAACGCCGTCGCGAGTCGTGACGAACCTGGCATCATGCGATTCGACGTGCTGAGCGATCGCGCCGATCCGACTCACGTTGTCCTTGTCGAGATCTATCGCGACGAAGCGGCTGCCGCAGCGCACAAGGACACCACGCACTATCAGCTGTGGCGCGACACGGTGGCGCCCATGATGGCTCGGGCTCGCGAGGCCACCCGGTACCTCAACACCTCCCCTGACGACTCCGACTGGTAGCCGGCGTGGTTCGCTTCGATCTTGCAATCCCAGCCGACGTACGGTTCGGGGCTGGCAGGGTCAGCGAGGTACCGGAAGCACTCTCCGGCCTCGGGGCCAGCCGCGTCCTGGTAGTGACCGGCCGCACCACATCGCGAGCCGACGCCATCCGGTCGGCGCTGACCGAAGCGGGCATCTCGAGCATCGCGTTCGGAGTTGCGACCGAGCCATCGATCGAACGGGTGCGTGCCGCCATGTCGCTGCTCGCCGAAGCTGGTTGCGATGCCGTCCTCGGATTCGGCGGAGGTAGCGCGCTGGATGTCGCCAAAGCTGCCGCCATCCTGGCCACATCGGGAACCGACCCTCTGGAACATCTGGAGGTCATCGGCGCCGGCCGCCCGATCGACAGGCCGGGCCTGCCCTGCGTCGCCGTGCCGACCACCGCGGGAACAGGGTCAGAGGTCACCCGCAACTCGGTACTGGCCGGCGGTGGTGTCAAAGCGAGCCTGCGGAGCCCACTGATGCTGCCGAAGGTGGCCGTGGTCGATCCTGACCTGCTGGTGGGCCTGCCTGGTGCCACGATCGCGGCCAGCGGAATGGATGCGCTGTCTCAGCTCATTGAGCCCCTCCTGTCGCAGCGCGCCAATCCGTTCAGCGATGCGCTGGCCCGTGACGGGATCCGTCGTTCCGCTCGATCACTGCGTCGGGCGTACGAGGAGGGAATGGAGGACGCGGCGGTACGCGAAGATCTAGCGCTCGCGAGCCTGTTCGGCGGGATGTGCCTGGCCAATTCCGGACTGGGTGCGGTCCATGGCATAGCGGCCGCGGCCGGTGCCCGGCTGTCGGCGCCGCACGGTGCGGTCTGCGCCGCCGTACTCGCCGCGGCGATGGAGGTCAACGTGCGGGCGCTGCGTGACCGAGCCCCCGAACATCCCGCGTTGCTGCGGATGGCCGAGGTGGCGACTCTTCTCACCGGCCAGCCCGACGCAGATCTCGAGGACGCAATCGCCTGGCTGCAAGAGCTGACGGCTGCGCTGTCGATCCCCGGACTGGCCAGCTACAAGCTGAGCGAGGAGGAGATTCCAGCAGTAGTGACGGCTGCTCAGAAGGCCAGCAGCATGCGAGGAAACCCGATCGAGCTGAGCGACGCCGAAGTCACCGAAATTGTGACTCGTTCGATGTAGTGGCCCGCCTCATCAGTGATCAATCAGAGGAACGGTTGAGGCCTGTGGGGAACGGGTACGGCGGGCCAGCTGGCGCGCTCGGCGCAACGGCTGGGGTGTCCGACGTCGCCGGGTCAGCATGGTGACCACCTCAACCGCGGTGGCCAGATCGATCCGCCAGCCGGGATGCACTGCCAACGGCCGGACTCCTGGTTGGGTACGCAGCCAGCAGCCAACCACTGAATCGTCGATGCGAAGCGGACTCGTGGCGCCTCGGTGGTCACCCGGCCATGCGCCAGATGCAACCAGCGGCCGGTGAGTCACCCCGATTGTTGGGATGTCCAACTCGGCGCCGAGGTGCAGCGCCAGCCCGGCGCCTCGGGGATGATCATGAGCGGTGGCGTCCAGTAGCAACACGTCAGGAAGCCCCGATATGGCGCGTAACGCCTCCTCCATCAGCGGGCCGAGTCGCAACGCCATTAGCCCGGGCACATATGGAGCACCCGCGGTGCCAGTGATCACTCGCTGCTCGACCACACGGCCACCAAACATGATCACTGCCGCCGACCACGCCTGATCATGATCAGTACCGCGACCGACGAGCCCACGTGGAAAGCACACCCAGATGCCGCCGATGCTCGCCGTGCTCGGGTCGACGGTGTACGGCTCAGCGACCGCAGCGGCCAGCTGCTGCTGGTAGGCGATCAAGGCGTCAGCATCAGAAGGCCACATATGGCATCCTGCTGCATGACGCGTTGGACGAGGCGCCCTCAGGCGTGAGATGCCTTGCTGCGGTGGCGATACCACTGCCATCCTGCGGTGACCAGCAGCGCACCGACCAGCGATCCGATGATGCCGCTCGCTCGGAACTGCAGCCCGTCTCCTGACAGCAGGCTGATCAGCAGCCCGCCGACGAAGGACCCGACGAGTCCGGCTACCAACGCCAGCGTCCAGTCGATGCCCTTGGATGACTTGCCCAAGATCAGTTGCGCGCCGGCACCAACCAGCATGCCGAACAAGATGAGCCCGAGGATAAGCATGAGCGGCAGCATAGACGAGCCAGCCTCTCTTCACGGTGTCTTAGGTCGGTGCGGACCGTGCTGACTGGGCCGAAGACCATGCCACCGGAGTCAGGCGACCAGTGATTTGATCTTGTCGAGCTCATCTCGGTGCGCCTCGAACGGCCGCTGTCCAGGTGAAGCAGATCCTCGGACCCACGCATAACGCAGCGCGTTAATAACGTCTAGCGTTCACAGCTGCCAGGTCTCAACCTGCGGCTCCAGCTCGGGGGCGCCTGCTATGAGGACGGCTTGCCCGATCCCATGCGGAACAATCTCCGGCCAAACCGAACTTGTTGCCCGGTGCCGTTGCACTTGGGGCAGACGTGGTGGGCGTAACCAAACACCCAGGCACGGGGCCTTGGCTTGCCTTTACACTTCGTGCACGTCACCCACGGGTTGAAAAGCAGCGACACGACGTAGACGGCGACTACGAGCAGAACAACAGCAAGTACTCCCAACATGGCGCCCCTCCTTCCGTGTCCGAAGAACGAACACCAATGCTGCCGCAAGGACGGCGGTGTTTCCGGCAGGCTTGCCGGTAGCGCGTCACCATCGAGCTTCGCGATCCTCGCCATGACTAGCTGACAGGCTCGGCGAGCGCTGCCGCCCCGCGCACAAGTCGACGGATGGAGGTTCCGTCTGGGTCGTGATCAGGGTTGGCTTCGACTACGGTCATGCCGATCACTCTGCGGTCGGCAACAAGGGTCCTGAGCCGGCAGGGATCATGAGGTCCTGGCCACCGTCGACATAGATCAGGCCGACTTCGCCGTAATGCTCGACCAGCGCTGCCACTAGCGCGATGGCCAAGGTGCACTCTCCGCCGAGCACCAACGGTGCCTGGCCGGCGAGAACCATCTCGGAAATGGCGGAGCGTGCAGCGTCGACCACATCGACGACCTGCCGCCACGCGTTCGGCCGGGCCAGTGGGCGGCAACGCTCGACGGCACACCGAGCACGCCCCAGGTACGGGTCCCAACTTCGGCGTCACTCGGCATAGCCAAACCCTAGGTTCGGGGGTCGGGCTCTTGTCTTCTGCACCTGAACGATCCAACCTTGAACGTGTGAGCCGAAGAGCGGGCCGGTGGGCTGACCCGCTCGGATGGCCGCACACTTGATCAGGAGGCGTCGTGATCGATCATCACCCGCTAGGAGATGGGCTCGTCCTCCTTGCCATGATGCTCGTCTTACTCCTGCCCGGCATACCTTTCGTCCGCAAGTACATAGGCCGTCTCGGACGTGTGATTCTCAGCGGACTCAACGAGCCTGGTGACGTCGACCGAGAAGCCGAGGAGTTGTCAAGGGTTCTCCGCCGACAACAGCTCTGTGCCGACCTCCGGCGAGTGGAACACCTCATCGCCACCGACACGTGGATGTCAGCGACTCGTCAGCGCGGCAACCGGCTCGCGTACCAGCAGCTACTCGACGACCTGAGACACACGCCCGACGTCTTCCCAGCAATCTCTGGAATTAGCGAGATAAACAGCTGGACCACCTCCGCATCAACGGTTCAGCCAGCGATCCCTTTCACCGGCTACGGCACCCGGAGTGCTCCGAAGATCGAGATACTCGAAATCGGCTGGCGGCGCTAACACTGTTGGGTGCGCCTCACGTCGGGAGACGCGAACATGAGAGGTTTCTCATCTGTGCCGCACGCTGATTCCCATGTTGGCCTGCCCGAATGAGCTCATGCCGACACGAGTGGTACCCCTTCCCAGCTCATGGTCTGGAAAAGCAGTCGGAACCGGGTCCCTCTTCACAGCTGAAGAGGTGGCGGCGCTGCACACTCACTTGGTGCTGCAATTCCGATCAATGCTCGCCAAACACCGTCCCGGATGCGCCTTCGTGGCCGCCTACCCAAGGATCCAAGATCATTCGCCTAACGAGATCCTTGTCATTCCCTTCCGCGGAAGCGCGGCCCTATTCAGCATTGGATTGCTTCAGGGCGACCGCACCACGATGGAGGTTCGCATCGGTGAACACGGCGTCTTGGAATACTCGGAAGGCGATCAACCGACTCCTTCACTCGCCGCGACTGCCGAACTGCTATTCGGCATCGCTCTAAGCGGGCGCTACCGCGAGGAAATCTGGACCCACACAGCAACCGCCCGGTACGAAGGCGGTCAGTCCTACTTCATGGATGACTCACAAGAGTGGCAGGAACTTGGACCCCGCAAGCAGCCTCGCGCGCTACCCCAGTTGGTCCGGCGAAGACTCACAATGCAGGACCGTCGGTACGAACCCTACTGATCTGCCGTCGACGAGCCTCATGCCTGCTCCAACAGTCGAGCGGCACAATAAGCCAGATATCCACCGGTCGGTACGGGAGTGAATCATGAGAGCCAAACGACAGTTGGCGGCCGTATCCCTTGCGTCTTGCGCGGTGCTTTTGCTCCTCGGATGCGGTGTTGACCGTCGTCCAATAGTCCTCGGGACAGGTGAAATCACTGCGGGATCCGGCCCTTCTGATCACTCAACGCCGAACGACAGCGCCGCCGAGCCGACGCCCGCGGACTCAACACCAAATGACAACACCGCCGAGCCGACGCCCGAGGACTCAACACCAAACGACAACGCCGCCGGGCCGATGCCCGAGGATTCCATGGAACCCACTGCAACTTGTGGGCCCAGCCCGGGTACCCGACAGTCCACAAGTGGCGCGCGTGCCGTCCCGACCCCGTTCACCGATGACGAGGCGGAGCTTGATGCCGACGGTCAAGCTGGCGATGGCGGCACCGTGATCCTCGAGGAAGTGCAGCTCGCCCGGACCGACGGATTCGTCGCTGTGTGTTCGCTCGACGACAACCGGCTGCTGGGCTCGTCCCCGATCACCCGATCCACCTCTGACCGGTCCGTCCGAGTTACCCTCGATCAACCAATCACCACTACGACCCAACTACTGGTTGTGCTGTACGCGGACAATGGCGACGGACATTTCGATTGGGCTACTGATCCTCGCGTGTCGGGCGATGATGACGACATCACCGATCTCGAAGTCGAGCGTCTCACGTACCGCTATGCTCACTGATGAATAGCGCCCGCTCCGTCAGGCGAAGTCCGCCGCCGGCGAATCGATGGTAGTGAGACATGACCGACCGCCTCGCCCACAACCTTGCCGAGGACACTGGTCAAGGTGAGGCGGGGACCTCGCGGCGTCACGCGAGGCCGAACCGGGTGCTTTCAGGCCGCGTCCGGATCGTCGGGTCGCTGGTCGCCTCTGTCGCGGTAGCTCTGGGCATCTCGATAACCATCAGCTATCTCATTGCGCTCCAGCGTCTCGACCAACGCATCGATAGCGACCTAACCCAAGAGGTTAGGGAGGTTGCCGCCTTTGCGGAAATCGGTACCGACCCGGTCACCGCACGACCCTTTACCGACGTCGAGGCCTTACTCAGGGCCAGCATCGAACGAAATGTGGTCGGCCGCAACGAGACCATGATCGCCTTGGTCAACGGACGTCCCTACGCTCGCGACCATCAGGACCCACCGCTCCGCCTGGATGAGCAGCCGGAGGTGGTGGCGCGTCTTGCCGCCTCAAGCCAACCCGCGCTCGACACCATCCACACAGCTCGAGGCACAGTGCGCTACGGTGCTGTGCCCGTGCGGGTGGCGGGTTCGCCGGATACCGGCGTGTTCGTGGTCGCCGTCTTCCGCGACCTGGAACGCGCCGATATCAACCGTGTGACATGGACCTTCGCAGCGGTTGCCTTCGGCACGCTGGCCCTCGCGGCAATCGCCGCCCTCCTGATAGCCGGACGTGTCCTCCGACCGATCCGCCTGGTGCGGCAAACCGCCCAAAGCATCTCCGCAACGGATCTGTCCCGGCGGATACCGGTGGAGGGCAACGACGACGTGGCCGAGCTGGCCCGCACCTTCAACGGCATGCTCGATCGCCTGCAGACCACCTTCGAGGCGCAGCGGCAGTTTCTGAACGATGCCAGCCACGAGCTGCGTACGCCTATCACCATCGTGCAGGGCCACCTCGAGTTGGCCGAATCCGACCCCAGCACGCGGACCGAGTCCCTCGCGATCGTCATGGACGAGCTTGAACGGATGCGCCGCATCGTCGAGGACTTGCTCATGCTCGCACGGTCCGACAGTCCGAACTTCCTGCGCTTGAGCGAGGTCGACCTGGAGCCCTTCATCGATGAGGTCCTTGATAAAGCGCAGGCGCTCGCACCAAGAAAGTGGTATCTCGACCACCAAGCCGAAGGCGTGGCCTTGCTTGATCGTCAGCGCATCACGCAGGCAATGCTGCAGCTCGCGCTCAATGCCACACAGCACACCAACACGGATCAGGAGATTCATCTCGGCACCGAGATTTATGGCGATCAGCTACACCTCTGGGTGCGCGACACCGGTTCAGGAGTACCGCGGGCAGACCGAGAGCGGGTATTCGACAGATTTGCCCGGGGCAGCACCAACGGCGACAGCTCTGGCACTGGGCTCGGCTTGGCCATTGTCCGCGCAATCGCCCAGGGCCACGGCGGCACTGTAGTTTTGGTCGAGACCTCCTCTGGAGGAGCAGAGTTTCGGCTGGAGCTGCCACTGCAAACGCCAGAAGGAAATCTGGCGGCCGCTTCGAAGGACACCATCTGGAGTTGATGCAGTGAGCCGAATCTTGATCGCCGAGGATGAGGCCCGAATCTCCTCCTTCATTGAGAAAGGGCTGCGAGCCAGCGGTCTAGCGACGACAGTTGTGGGAAGCGGTACCGAGGCCCTTGCCATGGCTCGCAGCGGCGACTTCGACTTGATGATCTTGGATATCGGGCTCCCCGAGCTTGACGGGTTCACGGTGCTGCATGCCCTTCGCAGTGGATCGGTCGACCTGCCCGTCATCATCCTTACGGCCCGCGACGGGATCGAAGACACCGTGGCGGGACTGCTCGGCGGGGCTGACGATTACATGTCCAAGCCGTTCCATTTCGATGAGCTGTTGGCGCGCGTTCAGCGCCGCCTCCGTACCCCCAGCCGGCCCGTCGGGTCCAACGTTCTCGCCCACAACGGCATTAGCTTGGACTTGCACACCAGACGGCTCCATTGCGATGGCAACACCACCGACCTAACCGCCCGCGAGTTCACACTGGTCCAGATCTTCCTGACTCATCCTGGACAGGTCCTGTCCAGAGAGCAGCTACTCAGCCGCGTCTGGGGCTACGACTACGAGCCCGGTAGCAACATCGTCGAAACCTATATCCGCTACTTGCGCAGAAAACTCGGCCCTGACCGTATCGAGACCGTCCGCGGCATGGGTTACCGACTTCGGGCCTAAGAACTGCACGACATCTGACAGCTCGACTGCCTCATTGTTCCGCAGCCAGTACTAATTAGTCGGCGCCTCTCGTGCGCGCTTAATCGTGAATGCCGTCAACCAGCAAAACCTCTGGAAAACCCGACCCCGACTGGCACAAAGCCTCGCTAGCGCGCGACGCTTTCCGAATACTGATTGGGCGAAACCCCTTCTCGCCGAGGCGCAAAGACCACCATACTGGTTAACCACACTGTTACTGCCTATTCACCTCGAGTTCAAGGTCGGGCTCCGAGGCATTGCTTTGGGCCACAACAGATGCCGCTCGGGAAGGAACCGCTGTATGGGAGCAGTTCGGGTCGGAGTTGTGGGCGTCGGGAATTGCGCGGCCTCACTCCTGCAAGGTGTCCACTATTACCGTGATGCAGCGGTCGATGACCGTGTGCCCGGGCTCATGCACGTGAAGTTTGGTGACTATCACGTGGCGGATATCCAGTTTGTCACCGCGTTCGACGTCGATGCCAAGAAGGTTGGGCTAGACCTGTCTGAAGCCATCGGCGCCAGTGAGAACAACACAATCAAATTCGCCGACGTTGCGCCGCTCGGGGTACCGGTACTGCGCGGACCCACACTCGACGGCTTGGGAGAGTATTACAGGGAAACCATCACAGAGACCGACGAGGAGCCGGTCGATGTGGTTGCCGCCCTCCGTGAGAATCAAGTCGATGTGCTGGTCTCATACCTACCCGTAGGTTCGGAACAGGCTGACAAGCTCTACGCCCAGTGTGCGATCGACGCAGGTGTGGGCTTCGTCAACGCCTTGCCCGTTTTTATCGCCTCCGACCCCGTCTGGGCGCGAAAGTTTTCTGACGCGGGCGTACCTATTGTCGGCGACGATATCAAGAGCCAAGTGGGTGCGACCATCACGCACCGTGTGCTGGCCAAGCTCTTCGAGGACCGCGGGGTGAAGCTCGAGCGCACCTATCAACTGAACTTCGGCGGCAACATGGACTTCAAAAACATGCTGGAGCGTTCCAGGCTGAATTCGAAGAAGATTTCTAAGACTCAGGCGGTAACGTCCCAAATCCCGCACGAAATGCGCGACGCCGACGTCCACATCGGTCCAAGTGACTTCGTCCCCTTCCTCGACGACCAGAAGCATGCATTGGTCCGACTCGAGGGCCGCGGCTTCGGCGATGTACCGATCCGTTTGGAATACAAGCTTGAGGTCTGGGACTCCCCCAACTCGGCCGGCGTCATTATCGACGCACTCCGCGCCTGCAAGATCGCCATGGACCGTGGCATGGGAGGCCCGGTTCTCAGCGCAAGTTCTTATTTCATGAAAAGCCCACCTGTGCAGTACGACGACTCAACCGCGCGAGAGGAGGTCGAGCGGTTTCTTCGAGGCTGATCCTCGCCTCGACGCCGCTCAAGGTGGTCACGTGACAATTGCTCAGTGTCTCTTTCTCGCTTCCCTGCGCCGGCGTCGCCGTGCAGTTTTGTCGAGTTTCGCAGAAATTGCAGCACTGCCCTGCCGGCTGCTCCTCGATTTCTTCGGTATTCCGCATATTTTCGAATTCAAAAATGTGCGGGACGGAATCTGGCGCCCATCACTACGCTCCCTCACACTGCGACGCGAAGGATCTTGAATCGATGAGTCGAGCTTTGGTGACAGGTGCAGCTGGCTTTATTGGAAGCCATCTGTGCGAGGCGCTGCTATCTGAGGGCTGGACCGTACGCGGTGTCGACAGCTTCAACGACTTCTACGACCCGAGGTGCAAGAGTCGGAACATCGCAGCCTCCCTTGATCATCCAGGCTTCGAGTTGATTCGAGCAGATCTTTCCGATCTTGCATTGGGGGATGTCCTCGATGGGGTCGATGCTGTCGCGCACTTGGCGGGTGAGCCGGGAGTCAGCACATCCTGGGGTCCTGCGTTCGCGCGGTACGTCGACCGGAACGTCATGGCAACGCATCACTTGCTCGAGGCGGTGTCTCAGCTTGGTCCGCGGCCATTCGTCTACGCGTCCAGTTCATCTGTCTACGGCACAGGCACCGATGCACTCAGGGCTCGGGGCGAACCAAGGCCGACAAGCCCTTATGGGGTTAGCAAGTTGGCCGCTGAGGCGCTGGTGGGATCGTATTCCAGCGCATTCAACATCCCAGCAGTATCGCTGCGCTACTTCTCGGTCTATGGGCCTCGGCAGCGGCCCGATATGGCAGCGCACCGCTTCATCGAGGCTCTGCTCGATGGAGGTCCAATCACTGTCTTCGGTGACGGCGGTCAGGTCCGGGACTACTCCTACGTCGGCGATGTAGTGGATGCCACGGTCCGCGCATTGTCCGCCGATCTGCCACCCGCAGCCGTGCTCGACATCGCCAGTGGCAAGCCCGTGGACGTCAGCACGCTGATCGCCCACCTCCGCGAGCTGCTTCCCCTCGATGAAGTGACCGTCGAGCGGCTCGGCGAGCGTCGAGGCGACGTGCAGCGCACCGCGGGACGGATCGACCTCGCGCAGGAGCGGTTGGGTTGGTCTCCGACAACGGATTTGCGCTCCGGCCTGGCTCAGCAGGTCGCTTGGCACATCGGCCTCAGACCGCATTGGCCGGATTTGGGTCAGTCAATCGATGATGCGTCGTTGACATCATTCTCGGGCAGCCGCCCGTGAGCAGGTCAGATTCACCGCGGCTGGTCGTCTACTCACAAGATGGGCTCGGCCTGGGACATCAGCGGCGAACCACTCTGCTCGCGAGTGAGTTCCTGGCTGCAATGGCTGGCGCCAGCGTGCTCACCATCTCGGACTCGCCAATCGGCCAGTTCTTTCCCACCAGCATGGGCTTTGACTATTTGAAGCTGCCGTCGATTCACAAGGTCGGCCCGGGTGACTGGCGACCACTATCGCTGTCGCTGCCTTTTCCCGAGGTGCTGGCGGTACGGCGCGAGATCATTCAGTCAGCCGTGCTGAGGTTCGCCCCGGACGTCGTCCTCGTCGATCACATGCCACACGGCGCCATGGGTGAGCTCGTCCCGACGCTGGAGGCATTGGAGGGCCGCGCGACAAGGATCGTTCTGGGTCTTCGCGACATCCTGGACGAGCCGGCGGTTGTTCGTCGGCGGTGGCGTCTGGAGGGGGCGTTCGATGCGGTCGAGCGGTATTTCCACGACGTACTGATCTACGGATCCCGGGACGTATTTGACGTGTCGGCGGAGTACGACTTGCCGGAAGAGGTAAGCCGGCGGCTGCGTTACTGCGGCTACGTCTGCCCGTCGCCGGCCTCGCCTTCGGACGCCGAGAAGCTACGCAACCGCTACCTGCGCGATGCAAGTGCCAGCGACCTGATCGTCGCCATGGCGGGCGGCGGTGCAGACGCGGACGGGCTGTTCACCACTTTATTGAGCGCTGCGCCGGCAATTAGCGCCCAGCGGCCGTGCGTCGTGGTTATCGTGACCGGTCCCTTCCTGCCACGCAGCGAGCATCGCAAACTGGTGCGGTTGGCACGCGGCCTCCCCGTCCATGTCATTCGCAGTGTGCACGACTCGCTGACCTACCTCGGTGCAGCGGACTTGGTGATTGCGATGGCCGGCTACAACACCACAGCAGAGATTCTGACGCTGGACAAGCCGGCGCTGCTCGTGCCACGGTCGGGACCCAGCGCCGAACAGCAGATGAGGGCGAAGCTGTTCGCCGATCGCGGGTGGGTCAGCTGGCTGCCGCCTGCGGAACTGTCGCCTGACTCGCTGGCAAAGGCGGCAGTCACCGCTTTGACCACCTGCCGACGTCGGACCTCCAGCCCTGACCTCCGGGGTCGCCATACCGCAGCACAGCATCTCCTGACCAACCTGGATCACGCGGCCGGCAACGGCATTGAGCCGGTCGGTGTGGAACACCACTCGCTTCCCCGTGCCCGCCTCCCTCACTCAGGCTGACGGACCAGTGCAGAGACAACAACTTCGCAGTGGCGTTGAGGTGCAGCGTTCGGTTCCTCGCCGGACTGGCCTGAGATTGGAGGAGGTGCTGGACGGTCGGCTCGGCGCGGACGGCGTACGTGAGTTGGTGCACAACCCGATGCAGCACGGCTTGGCCGATCTGCTTGCCCAGTGCGTTCCTGGTCGAGAGAAGCTCAGGAGCGCGAAGCTGCTCCGTACGAAGTACAAGCCTGGCCGCAAGCTCACTGCGTACTACCGGCTGCACGTCGGCGCGGAGGTTCGGCCAATCGCGCTCGTCTGGTACGCGGAGTCGCACCCCGACAGCTTGGCCGCCGCCGACATGCAGGACAAGGCGGCACCCCGCCATCTAGTCGCACCATTCGTGCGCCTCACCGCGCGGACCGACAGTGGACAGATGGGCCTGCTGATCGCCCCGATCGATCCGCAGATGCCGCAGTTGTTGAGGCTCAATGAGCACTCCCACGTTGCCAGCATGCTCAAGAACTTCGGACTCAGCGCCGGTGGCGGAGGCAACAAGAATCGAGGCGGTCCGCTACCGGCCAGGCCAACGGCACGTGCTCCACGTCTCTTGCCCGCCTGATCGTAACGGTGCTGCGTTCATCAAAATTGACCGCGACAACCATGGGGCGCAGGCCGTACGGTTCGCACGGGCGGTGGGGCCGCTGCTGTCTGAACAGTCCCCCAATACCAGTCTGGTTAGGCCGCTTGGCTACTCCGTCGAAGACCAGGCTGCCGTATGGCGTGGCATTGCCGGCACGACGATCTCTGAGCAGGTGCGCGACCCTGCGCAAGCCGCCTGGCTGTTCTCGCGGATCGGCAAGGCGGTCCGCGTCATCCACGGCCTGGACTGCCAGACCGCGACCTACGACATGACGACATCTCAGTTGTCAATGCCTCACCTTGCCCGGACGGAGCTGGCCTCCACGCTTGGTGCCGGCGAGCATCTGACGGCCCTGATGCCTGCGCTCGGAGCGCGTTATCGGCTGCTCGCGATGGAGGTGTTGGAGCGGCTGGAGGACTTGCCGGAGGAAGAACTCCGGCTCGCACACGGTGACCTCAAGTGCGACAACATCCTCACGACGGAAGATCGGATATGGCTGCTCGATTTGGATCGAACCGGCCTGGCAGAGCCGGCCATGGACCTGGGCAAGTTGCTGGCCGATCTGCGCTGGTGGGGGCTGCACTACTCAGTTGACGTCGCTGGACTGGTCAGGAAATTCCTTGAGGGGTACGGCACCTGCGACCCGGCTCGGATCTCCCGTGCACGCCTGATTGCTGTGCTGTATCAGCTGAAACTTGCGGCCCGGCGAACCCCTGTTCACTCCCCGGACTGGGGTACCCAGGTGACGCGCCAAATCGACGAGGCAGCGGCGAGCCTGCGTGAGACGACACCATGATTGCCGCCCAGGAATGTCTGGATGGAGCGGCGGCTGCCTGGCTGGCGCAGCGCGATTCCGCCTTGGTGCATCTTCCTGAGGCAGTGGCTGCGACGGAGCCGAACTGGAACCTGCACGATGTGCAGTGGACACCGGGCCAGGGATGCCGGCTCGCGTATCAAGTGGAAGTTGATGGCACCGGCGCGACGATGTTCGTTGCCTTCAACCTTGATGCGAAGAGCTGGTCCCAGTACGACTTCCGCACCGATCCAGGCTTGCCCGGGCTCTTTGCCGCCTCCGACCCGGCCCTGGTGTCGGAGCTGTTGGGTCCGGTTGTCGAGGAGCCGATCCTGCACTGTCGCGTGCAGCCGGTCCGCTATCGACCGGGTACGCGGTGTGTTCTCCGGTATGACGTACGGACGGCCTCCGGTGCTGCCCGGTATTACGCGAAGGTCTTTTCGAGGTCGGTCTTCACCGACGCGGCTGAACGGGCGACGCGTGTCGCCGCCGCTGCCCAGCCCGCTCAGCTGAACCTCACCCGGGTGCGTGCGGTCTGGCCGGGCTTATCGACGACGGTGGGCACAGCTGTTGATGGGCGGTCCGTCTCGGCCGTGATGGGCGACGCACAGGTGTCAGTCCATGACCGGGTCGACCTGGCGAACCGACTTGGCGGGCTTCTGGCTGACTTCCACACCCTTGCCGGAGTGTCGGTTCCGGTACGAACCGCGTCGGACCAGCTGCGTGCCGTAACCGATCTGATGCCAGCGATCCGCAGCCTGGATGTGGCACTGGCTGATCGCCTCAGCAGACTCCTCGACCGCCTCGGCCGACATCTTCCGCTCGGTGATCGCCGGGACGTGCTGAGCCATGGAGCGTTCCGGCCTGGCCAAGTCGTCGTCGACGATGCAGGGCGTCTCTACCTGCTCGACCTGGACGGGGTGTGTCGCGGCGATGCCGCTCAAGATCTTGGGAGCGCTTCGAGCCACTTGTCCTGGCAGGCGATTCGGCAACCGAGCAGGAGTGTCGAGCTTGGACTGATTGACCAGGCTCTGCTTGCGGGCTACGGATCACGCGGCCTCGCTGTGAATCCGGCATCCTTGCTCTGGTGGCGAACTGCTGGCCTAGCGCAGATCGCTGCGCGACGCTTCCGCCGACTGGAGGTTGCTGACTGGGCATTGGTACCGCGACTGATCGACCTGGCTGAGAGCCTGCTCGATTGCTCGCAGACAAGCGAGACGCGATGACGCAGATTGAGGGCCTGCAGCGAGATCAGCCGACTGAGATGCTGCGTGAGGCGCTGGCCGGGCGCACCTACGATGCCGCGCAGCTCACCGTTGTCTCAAGCCAGGAACTGACCTCGGCAATCGGTCGTCGGCGCGTGGTCCAGTACATCGTGGAAGGACTCGACCCAACGGGTCCTGCGCTGCTCATCGCCAAGACCTTCAACGAGTCCCACCGCGCTCGGCTGTTGTCTGCGCATCTGCAGGCACTGTCCTGTGGGCCGTTCGCTTTCGGAAGGTTCCGCGTACCTCAGCTACTGGCCTTCCTTCGGGAGCAGAACTTGGTGCTGTATCGAGCGGCCACCGGGGTTCCCTTGAACGAATCCCTCAACAACGTTGGTTCCATTGATGGCGTTCGCGACGCTGCCCGGTGGCTGGCCAAACTGCACATGTCTACCGTGCAGTTGCCGCGGACCCTCGACACGGAGCGTGAGATCGCGAGCACTCACGCGTGGGCGGCAGCGGTAGGCCGACACAGCCCAGAACTGCTTGAGCCCGCTGAGCGGCTGGCTTCCCTCTGGGCTACGTTCGGCCCCTCGCCACCGGGAACGCAGGTGCCGATTCACAAGGACTTCCACGCCGGGCATGTTCTTGTTGGCGACAGCGTCTGTGTCATCGACCTCGATGAGGCTAGACATGGTGACCGCGCCTTCGATCTGGCTCACTTCTGCGCGTATCTGGAGTTCGATGGGGACGGCGGAACTCGTCGTGAAGCCTTCCTCAGGGAATATTCCCTGCTGACCGGCTGGGCTGATGACGGCTCCATGGCCCGGTACGGCGCTTACACCTGGCTGAAGGTAGCCAAACAGCTCGCGCTTCGGAGCGGTCCCTGCAGAACCCGGATTGATGAGAGTGGCGCGGAACTCGGCGAGGCGATCGCGAGGGGGCTGGCATGCCTGGCCCGGTGATCTATCTGGTTCGCAGCTGGCCTCGACTCTCCCAGACCTTCATCGTGAACGAGGTACTGGCACTCGAGCGGCGCGGAATCGATCTTGTCGTTTTCAGTCTGGTGCGATCGGGTGAGTTGGTCATCCAACCGCAGGTCAGTGAGGTCCGTACCGCAGTGCGCTACCTCGAGGATCGCAAGTCCCTCCGACACCTGGTCGGCGAGCACGTCACTGTCTTCTCAAGCGGTCCCGTGCGCTACGCACGGACTGCGCTGTTCGCCTGGCGCCGACGTGATCTCTCGAAGGGCTACGCAACTGCCACCACGTTGGGTTGTTTCCAGTACGCCGTTCGTGTGGCTTCGGCCATCGTCCGGCTTCGCCGAGAAGGCACGGCACCCTCGCATCTGCATGCACACTTCGCTCATGACCCGGCGCTCGTGGCCTTGCTGGTACGACGCCTGACGGGTCTGCCGTACAGCTTCACCGCTCATGCCCGCGATCTTGTCCAGATCCCGCCGTCCAGTCTGGCGGCTCGCGCCGCGGAGGCAACTGCCTTGGTCACCTGCTGCCAGGTGAACGCCGACTACATCGCAGCTACGCTGCCAGCGAGACTGCCGGGGGCCAGGGTCATCCATCACGGGGTGGAGCTGGATCTGTTCAAGCCACGGCCGCGGCCAACCGCGGTCGCAGACGTACGGATCGTCACCGTCGGACGCCTCGTGGAGAAGAAGGGCTTTCCTGATCTTCTTAGGGCGCTCGGCCGGCTCAAGGCCTCCGGACGCCGCATCACGTGCCGGGTGTATGGCGATGGACCGTTGCTGAGACCACTCACAGAGCTGCGGGACTCACTTGGACTGGCCGATGCTGTTCAGTTTGCGGGTGAACGTAGCCGCGAAACGATCATTCAAGCGCTCCACAGCTCAGACGTCTTCGTGCTCACGCCGACCGTCACCGAGGACGGTGACCGGGACGGTATCCCAAACGTCCTCGTGGAGGCCATGGCATGTGGTCTACCGGTGGTTAGTACGTTCGCAGGCGGCATTCCTGAACTGGTCACCCATGGCGAAAACGGGTTCCTCACCGCTCCTGGCGATGTGGCCAGCATCGAGAACCACATCGCCACCCTTCTTGATTCGCCGAAACTGCGCCAGCAGATGGGAGTCGCCGCCCGACGCACAGTCGAGTCTGGCTACGACGTAAACATGGCAGCCGAGCGACTCATGAGGATTTTCCTGTCCGAGAAGCAGACTGTGAGCGCAGCATCGTGACCGGCCATGACAGGTCAGCGGCCAGCGCCGTGGTGCCCTGCGCCCCGCGGCCCACCGAGGATAGTGAGGTCAAACGGTTCGCTGCAGCCCTAGACGCTCATGTGATGGGCCCTCGACTGTCGGTTGCACTGAACACCAGCCACCGGCCTTGCCACGTCCTTGACGCCAAGTACGAACCGGGCATCCGAGCGAGCGTGCTGTATCAGCACGGAGCCGACCTCATCCGGGGTGACCTGCTGGCCCCCGACAGCTCGTCGGGTAGGGCACGAGTGGTGACTGATCGGCCACGGATGGAACTGTCGGTTTTCCCAGATGACCCCGACCTGCCAACTCTTCCGCTGGCCATCACTGCCTCTGTCATGGGACCGCAGATCGCCCAACTTTCGTCGACACTGACTCCGATCCAGCGCCGAGCGCTCTCACGGCGCTGCAGAGTGGCTCTGTTGCGCTACCGGCCAGGCAAGCGAGTCACCGTAAGACTGGGCACACCGGTCTCCGAGGCAAGCTATGTGGCCAAGGTCTACCATGACCCTGCCAAGGCGGCGGCCGTCGCGCACGAAGCGCAAGCATTCGGCCGGATCGCCCGGTACGGCGGCCTCCGTCTGGCGCCAACCGTTGGTCACCTTCCGGAGATCTCAGTCGTGGTGCAGCAATCGATCCACGGGCAACCGCTCGACTCTCTGCTACGGGCATCGGGCTGGAACTGGGCGGCTGTCGCAGAGGCCGTGCGGCGTGCTGCATCGGCGCTGGCTCAACTACATCGCGGCCCATTGGTGAGCACGCGCATGCGTCCGGTGGAAAAGGAGCTGCACCGATTCCGGGCACGCGCATTGCGGATCTGCGCCGTCGACTCTCAGGTGGGGGATCAGTTGCTGGGCGTGGCTGAGCGCCTGCTCCAGACCTTCAATGCGGTCCCGGCCAGCTTGCCGGGAGTCGTACACGGCGACTGTAAGCCCGGTCAGTTCCTACTGGCTAGCGCCAGTACGGTCTACCTGCTCGACTTCGACCATTGCGGCGTCTCCGACCAGGCCGGCGATGCGGGCACCTTCGTTGCATCGTTACGCCAGCTCGCGGTGCAATGGACCATGGCCGGCGCTTCACCGGCTTCGACAGCGGGCTTAACCGCACTGGCCGATCAGTTCATCGCCGCGTACAGCAAATCCATGGAGGATGATCTGTCCACCCGGATCCGATGGCATGAGGTCGTCGCACTCCAACGCAAGGCGCTCCGGTCGTTTGCACGGTCGCCGAAGTCGCCTTTGCCATCAGCACTTGTCGAGGAAAGTCACCGGTGTCTGGACCGCGTGACCCAGGAGTTGTCGTGAGAATCAACAGACCGTCATCGCAGAGCCCCACCCCAGGGCCCCACTCTTCGGACTCCACTCCTCAGCCGCTTTGGTGGGATCAGGAGCCTAGAAGTGCCGCAGAGACGCCCGCACCGGTGTCTGCACCGCGTGACCCAGAAGTTGTCGTGAGAACCGACAGACCATCTTCGGAGAGTGCCACCCCAGGGCCCCACCCTTCGGACTCCACTCCTCAGGCGCTTTGGTGGGATCAGGAGCCTAGAAGTGACGCCGAGGCGCCTGCCGAGGGTCCCGCAGAGGCGCCTGCCGAGGGTCCCGCAGAGGCGCCTGCCGAGGCGCCTGCCGCACGTCCCCCGGTCGAAAAGAAAATGAGCGACTTTCGGCGTACCGTCCGGCTATTCCGCCGGTTCGCAGGCAGCCGCAAGGTGTACCTGGTGGGAGTGGTGCT
This sequence comes from uncultured Actinomycetota bacterium, assembly GCA_963840505.1. GTDB lineage: Bacteria > Actinomycetota > Actinomycetes > Propionibacteriales > Propionibacteriaceae > Microlunatus. Next base: position 14,829 of record CAWIZB010000014.1, on the reverse strand, counting down.
GATCGTCTTCGAGGCGCTGACCTCCGTCATTGAGCCCTTCCCGATCGCATACCTCATCGACTTCTTGCAGGGAGCCCGTCCGAGTCTTCGCGAGCTGGGCTGGCCATCGCTGGTGCCGTCGGAGTTAGTGGAGACGTTGCTGCTGCTCACCGTGGCGATCGTCGGCATCGCAGCGGTCAATAGTGCCGCCGACTCCCTGACCGAGGTCTGTATGGCTCGGGGCGGACGATCGCTTGGGTACAACATCCGGGTCGCGATGTATTCCCTCCTGCAGCGGCTGTCGTTGAGCTACCACGACAAGAAGCGGACCGGAGACGTGCTCACGCGCGTGACCGGAGACGTGCTGGTTGTCGAAGAGTTCGTGGTGGGCTCAATCAGCAACATCCTGAAAAGCCTGCTGGTGCTGTTCGGCAGCCTGTCACTACTTTTCTACCGGTCCTGGAATGTGGCACTGGTGGCCATGGTCGTCTGTCCGCTGCTCGCCCTCGTCTCTAACTTCTACTCCCGGCGGATCAAGACGGCGTCGAAGACACAGCGCAGCCGAGAGGGCGAGCTGGCCTCCACCGCACAGGAGATGCTCACCTCGATCCGGCTGGTGCAAAGCTACGGGCGCGGTCGGGTCGACCTCGAGCAGTTCTCCTCTCAAACCGAGAAGAGCATGCGCGCCTCATTGGGTGCAGCAAACATCCAGGCCCAATTCAGCTTCGTTGTGGCGCTCATGGAGGCTCTCGCCATTTGCGCGGTCGTGTGGTTAGGGGTGTGGCTCGTCGAAGGCAGCACGATCACGATTGGCACGCTCGTCTTGTTCATCCTGCTACTGCAGAACATGTTCAAGCCGGCGCGCAAGATCGTGAGCGAGTGGTACAAGATCGGCAAGGTCTTCGCAAGCGTGGAGCGGATCGATGACCTGCTCGACCGTGAGGTCGCGGTGCAGGACGAACCTGACGCCGTCACTGCCCCGACTCTCACCGGCGCGCTGAAGTTCGACCACGTCAGCTTCGCCTACCCGGCCGAGCACGAGGACGGGTCGGAAGCCGACCAGCGGCCGAAAGTGCTGCACGATATCGACTTCGAGGTCGCCCGGGGCGAGGTTGTTTCACTTGTCGGATCTAGCGGAGCAGGAAAGAGCACCATCGCCCAACTGCTGCCTCGGCTCTACGACCCCGACGAAGGTGCCGTGCTTGTCGACGGGATCGATGTCCGTCGACTGACGCTGAGCTCGCTGCGCGGTCAGGTGAGCCTGGTGCTTCAAGACACCGTCCTGCTGAACGGCAGCGTCGCGGACAACATCGGCTACGGGATCGCCGATGCGACGCCCGAACGCATCGAGACAGCGGCCCGGATGGCGAACGCGCACGCCTTCATCATGGCCATGCCCGACGGCTATGACACCCAGCTCGGGGAGCGTGGGGCGATGCTCTCCGGGGGTCAACGGCAGCGCATAGCCATCGCCCGGGCCTTCATCCGCGAAACCCCCATCTTGATTCTTGATGAGCCCACCACCGGCCTGGACCTCGAGTCGACTCAGCTCGTCTTGACGGCCCTGCGCAGTTTGATGCGAGGTAAGACGACCATCATCATTTCGCACGATTCAGGGCTGATCCGGTGCGCTGACAGGATCTTGGTCATCGCCGACGGCCGTATCGCGGAGAGTGGTGAACACAAGGAACTGATGAGTGCGCGGGGTCTTTACGCGGAGCTTTACGCAAGTGAGGTCGATGCTGGAAACCCGCACGCTAACGGCAACGGAAACGGCTCCAGTGAAGAAGGCTGGTACGGCGTTGACTCCGACTTTGTGACCGTTGCGCCAAGGCAAGCCAAGCCTGTCACCCGCCCGCCAAAAGAGGCGGAGTCAGGTCCACACGGCCCGGTGCACTGCAGCGAATGACACTCTGAGCATGGCGTACGGGTATGGCGGTTCTGGAGTTCTGCTGCCTCCGCTCGCAGCGAGGGTTCCGGGCCTCACGAGCGCCTTGGATTCCGAACTCACGGCTCGCCACATCGAGCGAGCGCTGCTCCGGTCCGGAGGCCAGGTTCACCTCGTCACTCCGAGTGCGCTGTGGTGTCGGCCCGACGGCTCATGCTCGCTCCGATATCGGGTGGCAGTCTCGGTCGGGACAGATCAGGTCAGCGAGCACACAGTTCTGGCTCGGGTGTATCCGTCCGACGGAGTGGCCGGTCGTACCCTCGCTGGTGACGCACCTTGGCTCGCGCCCTCGGCCGACCCGCCGGTTCCCTGGCGGCGGTGGACAACCATCGGCGACGGTGGAGAAGTAGCGCTCTATCTTTTCCCCGCCGATCCTGCCCTCCCCACACTCGCGGCGGCCATGAACCTGGCTGCCCTTCAGGGTGAAGACTGGCCCTGCAAGACCGCACTTCCGATATCAGTCGATCTGGTGCACCACAGCCGGCAGGGTGCTTCGGTACTGCGTTACGGTGTGCGGCGAACCGGCTCATCGTCCGCGTCGGCGGCCGGCCACGTGTATGGGAAGGTCTACCCGAACAGGACGACGGGGGAGCAGGTGCACCGCTTCCTGGGATCATGCGCTAACCCCGGCCGAGTTCACATTCCGGTCCCACTCGGCTACTCCCCCAGGTTGAATCTTGGATTGACCGAGGCGCTGCCCGGACGGCCCATCCTCCCTAGCATCGTGCGGTCTGCTGCGCGCGTCGGCGTAGCTTCACCAGCGACTTCAACCGGTGACTCCGCGCATGAGGCAGTGCGTTCGACCGGCCGCGCCTTGGCTGCCCTCCACAGCACACAGCAAGCGACGGCAGCGGCGCGGACCATCGGTCAACTTGGGCGCGAGTTAGACAGTGAGCTCAACATGGTGCAGCAGGTGTGGCCGCGAACCGCTGACCAAGTTCGCTCCATGTTGGATCGCGTCGGCAGCACCGACGGCGATGGAGCCGCGCAGGTGTTGTGTCACGGGGACTTCACCCCGTCGCAGGTACTGCTCGCGGGCCATGCCGTTTGCGGAGTCGTTGATTTCGATACTGTCTGCTGGAGTGACGCAGCCATGGATCTCGGCCGGTTCCTCGCCCAGCTGGAACTGCTCGTCATCAAGGACTGCGGCCAGTCAGCTGAGCCCATCCGAAAGCAGCTGGCCGACAGCTTCCTTGCCGGCTACGGCGATTCGGTAGGCGTCACTGTCATAGATCAGTCGTTTCTTGAACGTATTGCCCTGTTCCGGTCGTTGTCACTGGCCTCGACCGCACTGCACGCCTGCCGCCAGCTCAAGGAGCGTCGTTTGAACCTTGCGCTGTCCCTACTCAGTACTGCCGACTACCGGATCGGAAAGGCTACTCATGAAGAGATGGTTTGACAGTGAGACTGTGATTGCGCCACTGGAGGCCTTCGCGGTGTTGCCTGACTGGCTAGCAGCCGGTATGGACGGCGAGCGCGTCAAGGAGTCACTCCAGCGGCAGGTGCCCGAATTCATCGAAGAGCGGCCTCGCCTGCTGTCGTGTACGCCGGAACGCCTGCGAGCCAAGGGGGACGAATGGCTCGCCCGCTATCAGTTGAGCGTCGCTGGCCCCCCTCGACGGTTCGACAGCGCCGAGCCTCGCAGCGTTGTCGTGGTGGGCAACCTGTATGGTCCCCTTGCTGCTCTGCCGACCGGCCGCGGGGTCGGCACCGCTGCCGGCTTCGGAGAGGCGGGTTGGGCCTGCTGGCTGGAAGATCTCCGACTCGAGCTTCGAGTCGAAACCGTAGATCCGGCTCTTCCTGCCCTCCAAGACATCATCGACCCGGTGGCCGCGCGCGACCTACTCCAGCAGGTCATCGTCGACGCGGGCTACGCCGATGCCGCCGTCACCAGATGCCGACCGCACGTCGTTCGGTACAAGCCGGGCAGCCGTTGCACCGTTGTCGTCGAAGTTGACTACGACCACGCCAATGGAAACCGACCCGGCCCCGATCCGATCGTGATCAAGACCCATCAGGGCGACAAGGGACAGACTGCTTGGGCGGCAATGACAGCCTTGTGGCAGTCGCCATTGGCCCGGCAGGGCATCGTCACCCTCGCTGAGCCGCTGGGGTACGAGCCGGAGCGGCGCATCCTCTTCCAAGGACCCATCCCGGAAGATTGCACGCTCAAGGAATTGGCTCGAACGGCCCTCGCAGACGGGAGTGACGGCCAACTCGACCGGTTGCGTGAAGAGCTGGTAAGAACCGGCCACGCGCTAGCTGCTTTGCACCAGTCTTCGACAACTTATGGGGAGACGGCGACGCTCGACGGAGAGTTGACGGAACTTCGCGAGGTGGTCAGTCGACTCTCATTCAGCGTCCCGTCACTGGAAGCCGCTGCTAAGTCGCTGCTGACGCGCGTGGAGGAGCTGTCTGTCGAGTTCCCGGCCGAAGGAAGCGTCCCCTCCCATCACGACTTCCGGCCGGCACAGGTGCTCTTGCACGCAGGAAAGGTCGGTTTCATTGACTTCGACGGCGCCTCGATGGCGGAGCCAGCGCTGGATCTTGGGAGGTTCAGGGCGAAGTTGCGCGACATCGGTATCAGCGTGCTCTCCGCCAGCGGACAACCCCTGGCAGGCCCGGCGCTGGCGCAACATCTGACCATCATGGATGGGCTCTGCGAGCATTTCCTGGACGCGTACACCGAGAAAGCGAGCGTATCCAGGGAGCGTGTGTTGCTCTGGGAAACGTGTGACCTAGTCACCGCCATGCTGCATGCTTGGACCAAGGTGCGCTTGGCCCGTATTCATCCTCGGCTGACCGTCTTGAAGCACCATCTTCAGAAGCACTCGATCCCAAGCTAAGCAGCGACGAGGCTTGGGCCTGTGGGCGGTTGGATATGGCACGCGTCTGACCACGGTTATCTCAATCGTGATCAAAGCCAGATCGTTTTCGTTTAGAACACGACTCGATAAATTCGTGCCAATCCTCCAGTGCAGCTGCCTTGATCGATACATACTGACGGTCAACTGTGCTCGGACGGCATTCGGGGGGATTCAGAGATGCGTCGCAGGTGTTGGCGTGCAAGCGCGTTGGCGGGACTATTCGGCTTGATCATCAGCGCTGGCGTGGGCGTCGACTTGGCGGCTGCCCATCCCGGTGATGAGAAGAAGACTGACGCCGAGCACGCCAAGCAGGATCTTGCCGATACCTCGATTACCCAGATAGAAAAAGAAACCAAGGCTAACGCGACCAAGATCAAAGAGGCTACCGGAGACACACCCGGCAGGCAGACCGATGACCAGACCGTGCCCAACGCGCGGCTCGCAGCTGTCGCGGCTCAGGACGCCGGTCAGGGCGGAAAGTGGAGCCCGGTTTACAGCACCAGCGTCGTTCCGATTTTCCAGGCGGTGTTGCCGAACGGGAAAGTGCTGATGTGGGATTCCGCTGGCGAGAATCCCCCAACACAGACCACGAACCATAGCTTTACCCGTGCCATGGTTTGGAACCCGGCCACCAACACTTCGGTCCGCAGGGATGTCCAGGGCTACAACATCTTCTGCGCTGGATACATCCAGCTGGCGGATGGCCGAGTGCTTGTGGCCGGCGGGAACAAGAACGCTGCGATGGACGGCATCCTGCAGACCCACATTTTCGACTGGCGCAATGAGACCTGGAGCCGTGGACCCAACATGGCCGCTGAGCGTTGGTATCCCTCGCTCGCGGCTCTCGGCAACGACGAAGCAGTGATCGTCGGAGGCGGTCCGGCTGTCCCTGAGGTTTACCAGAGCGACGGATCACTTCGCCGTCTTACCAACGCCAGCGGCTACAGCGCTCGGGAGTACCCGTTCCTGAGCACCCGTCCAGATGGACAGGTCCAGTTGCTGGGTCCACCAACGGGCATGTACACCATCAACACAAGCGGCACCGGAGCCCTCAGCGCCGTCCAGCAGCGCGACACCATCAACCGGGATTACGGCAGCTTCGCCACCTACGACATCGGCAAAGTGCTCGTGGTCGGAGGCGGAGACGTGACCGAGGGTGGTCAGCCCCACGTACCGACCAAGACAGCGAAGATCGTCGACTTCAACGGCAGTACGCCCGAGGTGGGCTCCGCGGCATCAATGTCGGTGGGGCGGCGCCAGCACAACCTCACTTTGCTCGCTGACGGCAGCGTTTTGGCGACAGGTGGCATGAGCCGTATGGCCAACGGGCTCATCGATCTCAGTAACCCCGTGTTCGCCGCGGAGCGGTGGGACCCGGCAACTGATGCCTGGACGGTCTTCTCGAGTGCGAGCCGGGTCCGGCAATACCACTCCAGCGCCTCGCTCCTCCCGGACGGCCGGGTACTCACTGGCGGTGGTGGGGTCTGCGCTTCTTGCAAAGACGCGGGATATCTGGAGAAGAACATCGAGTACTTCCAGCCGCCGTACCTGTTCAAGAAGGACGGCAGCGGGGACCTGGCAAGCCGACCGGTCATCACTTCCGCACCCGACATCGTGGTCCATGGTGAAGAATTCAAGATCACCTCCGCGCAGGCCGGATCGATCGCCAAGGTTGGGCTCGTACGCCTTGGAGCGAACACGCACAGCCAGGACCAAGGACAGCGCTACATACCGCTGAAGGACCTCACGCCTTCAAATGGCACCATCACTGCCACGGCGCCATCGACCACAAACGTCGCGCCAGCCGGGTACTACATGCTTTTCATCACCGATAATGCTGGCGTCCCTTCGGTGGCAAAGATCATCAATTTGCAGCCGAAGCGATCAGACTTCAACGGCGACGGATTTTCCGATGCGGTCGTATCTGATCCGAATGCAGATCCTGGAGGGGTTGTCGACGCGGGCCAGGTGACGGTCTTGTACGGCCGCGATCCCGCCACAATCGGCGGCGGAACGGTGGAAACGCTCAAGCAGGGCTCCTCCGGGATCGCTGGCCAACCGGAGACGCAAGACCGCTTCGGGTCCAGCCTGGCGAGTGCGGATCTTGACAACGATGGCTACACCGACCTGGTGGTGGGAACGCCGCTGGAAGACGGCGGAACTGAAAATGACTCTGGACTGGCCCAGGTCATCTGGGGTTCGTCCGCTGGGCTTGGCGGGGGTGACCCATCGTCTGAACTGACCCAAAGCTCCTTTGGTCGGACGGTCACAGCCGGTGACCAGTTCGGTTACTCAGTCGATGCGACAAACAGGCTCGGCGCCGATTCACCAATGGTGGCTGTCGGAGTTCCCGGCGGCGATGTCTCGAACCTGAACGACGCCGGATGGGTCGGGTACTTCACCAATGGCGTAAACAACCCAAAGGCCATCGATCAAAACTCAGCTGGCATTCCGGGAGCGCCCGAGGCCGGGGACCGGTACGGCGAAGCCATCACCCTTGGCCTGCTGGCCGGGACATCTAACCGGGTGGACGCTGTCGTCGGAACCCCGGGCGAGGATCTGGGCTCAGGCACGAGCGCGATCAGCAATGCCGGCGCGATCGGCACCATTAACGATCTGGCCAACGGAGGCACATCCGGAGTCGCGTTCGACCAAAATTCCACCGGAGTTCCGGGCGCAGCCGAAAACAATGACTCCTTCGGCCAGGTTCTCGACAGCGTACGGGCCGGCAGCACGACCCACCTCGCCGTCGGAGTTGCCTTGGAGGACATCGGAAGCGCCGCAGATGCCGGCATGGTCCAGCTCTTCTCCTCCACCGGGGTCACGATGACGCCAGGCGAAGGGCTGACTCAGGACACTGCTGGAGTCACGGGAACGGCCACGGCTGGTGATCGGTTCGGGCGCCGCTTTGTGCTGGCACCCCCTGGGGTGGGCGACACCAAGACCCGGCTGGCCGTGTCCGCGCCTTTCAAGGACAGCGCAGCCACCGACCACGGGCAGGTGCAGATCTTCCCGCTTGACAATCTTGGGGCCGAGGTCACCTACGACCAGAGCTCATCAGGAGTTGGCGGCGCAGCGGCAGCCAATGATCATTTCGGCGAAGGACTCGGGTTTGTTGCCGGCGTAGCTGAGCGCTCCATCCTCGTTGGAGTGCCGGATGATGTGGAGTTCTCCAGCGGCATGGTGAACGTCATTCCGTTGACCGGCGGCTCCATGCGTACGTGGCGTCCGAACGCGGACGGGGTCCCGCTCGCCGGCGCAGACAGCTTCGGCGGTGGTGCGGGTGGAGAGGTGCAGCAGTAGCGCAGCCAGGCGGTCAACCGCCGGTCTGTGTATCAGGGCCTCGATCCGCGGCCCTTCATGAGCTCGGCCGCCTGGCCGCCCGTGCCGGTGCTGATGTCGGTCGGCCGCTTCGACCCTTTGGTCGCCGAGAGGGAGATCACGTGCCGGACAATCGCCAGGTCCTTGCCGGGCTCGCCGATCGCGAACACCCAGGTCAGCTTGCCGGGCTTAAGCCTGAGGTCCAGCGGGCCGAGCAAAGGCTCCGTCATCTCCGTGGGAACAACGTCAATTTTGTATGTCCCGGCGGGGACGACCTCGTACAGGTACTCCCCGTTCGCGATATTGGCCATGACCACCTTCTTGTCAACCCGGACGTCGATCGGACCGGCCGCAGCCACGTGCCCGAACGCCTCGGCGGCCTTGCCCTTCTGAACGGGCTTCAGGTTGTTGTCGAATCGGGTGATCATCGGGTCTCCGGTAGGAGAGGCGGGTAGGTGGACGACGATCTCGGAGTTGGAGCCCGCCGGCAGCTTGACCTTGCTGGTCACCAGGGTCTGGCCGCCTTCGGAGACAGTCACGGTCCGCGTACCGTTCTTGACCGGGAAGGGTCCCGCCACCTTGCCGCCAGCCAGCCCACCGACTACCGAGTCCCCGTCGACGGCGACTGAGATCGTTCGGCTCGGCAGGCCTTGCACGATGTAGATGCAGGTTTGGTCAGCAGCCGAACTGGGCGTGAGCCCAGCGGCCAGCAGGGCGAGCAACCCGACGCCGGGGACCGCGACCCATAGCCTGCGCAGCGTTTGACGACCCATGCTCAGATACCCCGAATCCAGACTGTGGTACGCCACGAACGGACCGACCTGGCGATGTCGCAGTCTGGTCCGACTAGCCGGGTAGCAGCCTAGTCATGCAGACTGGGAGCCGACCGCCGATCGTCAGAAGTGTCGGACGAAATTTTTCAGCGGTGGCGTCTCGGGGAAGGTGACACATGGCGGGGGCCCGCGCGCGCGACGCCCTGCGGCTCTCGGTGGGGGCGTTGACCGTCACCGCCCTGCTTGTCGCGGCCGGCGCGGTCGGCGCGGGGCTCACGTGGCCCAGCTCTGCCGCACTCTCCGCGCGCCCGCCGGCGGGCGCGGTTCCGTCCTTGCCACCGAGCCAATCCACGCGCGTCCGTCCCACCCCGTCACCGGCCCGCACGATCCTGCCGACACCGCGGACGTCGCCGACGCCGATGGCGCGCCCCAGCGAGGCCGCCGGCGCTCCCGGCATCGCCATCACCACTCGTCCCGAGTCCGATGGGAGCTTCCTCGTCAGTGAGGTGATCACGCTGCCGGCACCGGCGACCGAGGCCGTGCTGCGACCGCCGTCGATCGGGGATGCCGGCACCCGGTTCAAGCAGCTGCGGCCGACCGCGACGCAGGTCGAGGTCAGTGCGGGTGGGCAGGCCCTGGCCGTTCCCGACGGCCCGGTACGCAGCGAAGTGACGCTTCGCTGGGACTCACCCACCCAGCAGCTAAGACTGCGGTACCGCCTGACGCAGGTGAGCGTTGCCAGCCGACCCGCCAAGGCCGGCCGCACCGTGGCCGCACTCGGCACACTGCTCGACCGGATGCCTGCCGACCTGCCGGTCAAGGTGGTCGTGACGGGCCGGACCGTGCTGTCTCTCACGTGTCCCCAGCTTCCGCTGGCGAGACTGTCGTGTGGCGCAGGCATAGCCCCGAAGTTCTGGACCTTGCGCTCGATTCCGTTCGACCGGTCGCAAGTGCTGGTGCAGTACGACCGGCCGGCGCGGCAGTGAGGTCGTAGGGGTCTCGTCTGATGGATTCTTCCGTGCTCGCCCTCCTCGCGGCGTCCGTATCGTTCGTGGTCTACCTCGGCTACGTCCTCCTCGCCGGGACGGGCACCTTCTGGGCGGTCGTGTGGCCGGATGGTCAGGCCGTCCGTCGACTGCGGATCATGGCGGTCGTCGGCCTTGCATTGATGTGCCTCGGAACAATCGCCGAGGGTCTTGTCGATTGGCTCGCCTCCGGACAAGCGCTGGACGAAGTCGCGGATAAGTCTGGAACATGGCTGCTGGTGCGGCTGGCAGTTCTCGCCGGCGCCGGGTTCTTCGGCGCCGAAGTGCTGCGACGCCCGGTGCGGGGCGGACGACGCTTCACGGTCCTCACGCTAGTCGTCCTTCTGACCATCACCTTGGTAGTCGAGTCGACCGCGATGGCGTCACCTCGGGTCGTCGCGCTCACTACGACGACGGGCCTCTACCTGCTCGCTCTGGCGGCCTGGTTGGGCGGCCTCATGGCCTTCGCCGCCCTGCTCATCCCGCGCAATCCGCCGGGTGCGCTGGAGCGGGTTTCGCCGCGGTTCTCGCGTTTTGCTGGGCTGAGCGTGCTCGCGCTGACGGTCGCCGGCACTGCGCAACACCTGATCGCCGGGGGGACGGCGACACCTCGCTCGGGCGTGCTGCTGCTCGTCGAGGGGCTGGCGCTGGTCGCGACGCTGCTGCTGAGCCGCTATGCCGTCGCGTACGGCCGGAGGTTGGCCTTCCGCGAGCGGTATATGCGCGGCTTCACGGTCGAGTCGCGCGGCCGGCCGATGCTCGGACGCGCGATCGGCGTCCAGATTGTCCTCTCCGTTGCACTGTTGGGCGTAGCGGTGGCGCAGCTCGCGGTGTTGCCAGTGCCAAACGGGCCGGTGGCAGTGCCGTTGGGGGATCCGTCCCCGACGACGGTCCCCACCGCCCGCGAGGCGCGACCGGCAGCCGGCGACACGCGCTTCGTCCCGGAGCGGATCGACCTGCCAGGAGGCGCGCATACGGCCGTCGTTCCCGTGGCCACGGTCGGCAGCGAGCTGGTGGTCCCCGAGGATCCCACCAAGGTCGGCTGGTGGGATGGGAGCTCCTACGTCGGCGATCCGTACGGGTCGACCGTGATCGCCGGCCACGTCGACGTCTTCGACCGCGGCATCGGGTTCTTCTTCCAGCTGTGGAACATCAAGGTCGGGGAGCGTGTGGTGTTGAGCGCGGGTGATGTGCGTCAGGCGTACAAGATCACCACGGTGCGCCAAATCCCGCGCACCGATCTGGTCGACGAGGCGGAGGCCTTCGACATCGCCGGACCGCCTCGGCTGGTGTTGATCACCTGCGCCGGCGAGTTTCGGGCGGACCGTGGGGGGTACAGCCGCAACCTGATCGTGGTCGCGCGCCCGGTCTCATGAGTGCCGCAGCGCCCGACAAAAGATCAGGAGATCTAGGCAGCACCAAGTCCAGGCCAACCCAGCGTTTGACGCGCGGGAATCCCGCACCGAAGCTGGAATGGTGACTACGGAACCGGCCGAAGTGACTGCCTCTGAAACACGACCACCTGGCTTCCGCATCCGCTGGGGCTGGTTCCTCGGATGCATCGCATCGGGCCTCGTGGCCATCGTCGTCGGGTGGTCCGTCGCCGGGCCGGCCGGTCGCACGAACTACCTGGCCGGAGTGCTCGCCAACGCCGGAACCACCCTGCTGCTCGTCGGCATCGTCGTGCTGCTCGAGCGGCGGATTGTCGACAACGCGGTGAGGAAGTTCAGGAACGCTGCCGAAGATGCTCGCGCGAGAATGCGGGACGATTTCCACATCAAGGTCCAGGACTTCACGGATCGCGTGAACGCCGAGTGGGCCGCCACATCGCCGGAGGACGTCGACGCGATGAAGGAGCGGACCAAACGCCTCTCCAAGGAGCTCGCTGACAACTATTCCAAAGAGCTCGCTGACAGCTATGTCGACGAGACGCTCGAGGCCGACGACGTGGACGAGACGTCTAGCTGAACCGGTGTGCAGTCAACCGGCGATGTGGATACACATCCGCTGCCCCACCTCCCGACCCGGGAAGGTCAGCTGGCCTCAAGTTGCCTCGGCAGCCTGAACCAGTCGAACACCTCGCTGTCGAAGGTGATGATCTCGGCGATCAGGCCGTCCTGGATGCGCAGCACATCCATCGAGAAGGCTTCATACGTCGAAGCCCCGGAACGTCGCAGGTAGAGCGCGACTGCCGGCTGGCCGTTGGCCATCGTGGTTCGGCACGTCCAGTCGGCGTAGTCACCCCGGCCGAAGCCGCCGTCCACCCAGCCCTTGATGGTTTCGTCCCGACCGACCCAGACCCCGGGCTGCGGCGGCATCGCGAAGCGCAGGTCCTCGCGGAGCAGCGCCCGCAGCCCTTCGATGTCGAGGCTCTGGTGGGCCCGGACGTACGCCGCCACCAGCCTCCGCTCATCCTCGTTCAGCCCCTGCCCGGCCTCGGCGCTCCAGTCGAGCCGGCCTTCTGGCAGGTGCTCGCGCATCGTGACACGGGCCCGCTGCAGCGCACTGTTCGCCGACGCCAGCGTGAGTTCCAGGGTGTCGGCCGTCTGCTGCGCCGGCCAGCCGAGCACGTCGCGGAGGATCAGGACCGCCCGCTGCCGCGCCGGCAGGTGCTGGACGGCCACGATGAACGCCAGTTCGATGGTCTCCCTGGCCACCGCCCGCTCCTGCGGGTCCTCCGGCTGGCTGTCGGGCCACGGCTGCAGATACAGCACCTCGGTGCCCTTCCCGCCGGCACCCTGAAGGTCGGTGGGGATCGGGGTACGGTCTCGCCGCTTCTCGAGGAAGTCCAGGCAGGCGTTGGTGGCGATTCGGTACAGCCAGGTGCGCAGCGACGCCCGCCCCTGGAAGGACTCACGCTTCGCCCACGCGCGGAGGAAGGTCTCCTGGGTCATGTCCTGCGCGTCCTCATAAGACGCCAGCATCCGATAGCAGTGGGCCAGCAGCTCACGGCGGAAGCGCTCGGTGAGCAGCGCGAACCTGCCGGTGTCATCGGTGCGAGCCGCCGTGATGAACTCGGCCTCGTCGGCGCCGAGCGGACTCCTCGGTCGGTGTTCGGTCGTCTCCACGTTGTCTCTCCTACAGTTCGCAGGGCGGTCTCTCCAATGTCGACGGCCGAGCCCACGAAAACCAATCGGTTGGGAAGTGCTGCGATGAGTCGTGCCGACCGGAGTCATCCTGCCTCCTGACCCCTGCGAGGGCGGACTGCACTGGCCGTGCCCGCGCTTGTTCCAACGTGCCGTCTGCCCCGACCCGGTACCGGACCCCGAACGCGGCAGCGGCCCTGAGCGTCCACAGTTCAACACTGCTTAACCAAGATTCCTTGGCCCATTGGTCAAATGATCAGCGCACGTCGCTTCTATGTCCGACGATCGATCACGCCGGAAACGCCGATCCGCCTGCGGCCCCGGATGAGTCCAACACTCCACCCTCGCTCACCGGGGCCCAATTGGGCGCGTTCGCCTGCGACACCACCAAAACGGAGTCACTGCTGAGCGATCAGATCTCCAACAAAGTTCGTCAGGTGAGCGGCCGAAGATCAACAGCTCTGATCCAACCGTTGACGGCCTTGCGCCGCGTAGCGACCCCACCATTGCCGCCGCTCCTTCACCCACCAAGCGAGCTGGCCAGCTGTCGTCCAGATGGCCGCCTCCACCTGGATCTGCGGATTGACTTCCCGGCGATCAGCCTCGGCACGTTGCTGCACGTCATCGCCGCTGAGATCCATTCTGATTAGAACATGCTAGCGATTCTGGCGGACCGGGGGGCCACGCCCTCAGCTCGAGTCCTCCAGGTGCCCTGCCAACAGTTGGGGAGCGGCCTGGATCGGGTGCTGGCCGTGCGCTACATGAACCTGTTGAACCGTTTGACGAAGGCGAGGGCAGTTTCGGCGACTTCCCGCCAACCGTCGTCGATGGTGAGGGCATGACCACGGTCCTTGATCTCCACAATTTCAGTGACGCTGTCGTTGTCTTCTTGTTGTTTGTAGGCGGCCCTGACGACGGCCGGCGGCACGGTATGGTCCATCTCGCCCGAAATGATCAGCAACGGGCCCCGCTCGGGATTCTTGGTGTCGACCTTGGCCTCGGTCCAGGGGTTCAGGTTGGCCGCCGCCGCTTGGAACAGTGGTTTGCCGGCGGTGGGCACCGCATAGGTTTCGTACAGCTGCTTCGCCTCTTCTTCGCTGACCGCGTTAGCGAAGGCGTACCGGAACTGGTCGTAGGTGAGGGGAATGGCGCGATTGCGGTTGGCTGGATTGCCTAACACCGGGAATGCTGACTTCAGTGCTGAGATCGGCAGCGGGAGCACTCCCCGAAACTGGGCGGGATCGATCGCGACCGACACGGCGGCCAGGCCGCGTCCGGCGAGGATTTGGGTCAGCAACCCACCGAAGGAATGCCCGATGATGGCTGGCTTTCGGTTCAGGCCGCGGATGATCGTCTCAAAATGGTCGGCCACCTGCCCGATCGATTTGCCGGCGAACACTTCCGGATGAGCCTTCGCCTCCTCAACCGTCTCCGGGTCATCGGGCCATCCCGGTGTCAACGCCGCAAAGCCGTTTTCCTCAAACAGCGTCGCCCATCGGTCCCAGCTGTTCGGCAGCAACCACAAGCCATGCACAAATACCACCGGCGGCCGCCCGGTTGCGTTCACCCGTTGGCACTCCGCCAACTCATGCTCGGCGATCGTGAGCTGGCTGGAGGGTTGACCCGAATCCTCGATGGTCATCGACTGGTCCCCCATTGGGAAGGCTCACCCCGCCGGCGAGCGCTCAACTCACGGTATCGGCCCGGCTGCACCTGTCCGACACCACGTCATGATCTGCGCGGAAATCTTGTCGCTGCAGCTGGCCCGACACGATCTGAGAGAATCGATCCCGGCATCGTAGTGGGTCGGGCCCGGCGGAGTGTCGCGAT
>CAWIZB010000013.1:0-158444 GCA_963840505.1 uncultured Actinomycetota bacterium | reverse complement strand
ACCGATGAGGGTCGGCTGGTGTGAGCGTGCCGTAACGAGAGAATGCCCTTACGGGCTGGGAGATTGGGACTTGCGACGGTTCCAATCCTCGAGCACGGAAGGGCATCTCTGGGATGCGACTCTCTCACACTCTTGGTCGGACGTCGGCGGTGTTCGACGATCCGAATCTGGTGTCGGCGGCGGGGCTGGTCCCGGTGATGGCGTTGGCCGACGGCGGCGGGCTGGCGAGCGTTGGCCGAGCAGCATCTGAGCGTGCCGACCGACAAGGGCGCGAACGCGGGGTTGAAGGTGGCCTCGCTGGTCGCGGGGATGGTCGCCGGCGCCGACTCGATCGATGACATGGCGCTGCTGCGGCACGGCGGGATGGGCCGGATGTTCGCCGGAGCTACGCGCCGTCGACGCTGGGATCGTTCCTGCGGGCGTTCACCTTCGGGCATGTCCGCCAGCTCGACGCGGTCGCGGCCCGGTTCCTGCTCGAGCTGGCCGGCTCGCGACCCCGATGCCTACCGGCCAGCAGGGCGGCCGACGCCGGCGCGGTGGTGCGTTCGTCGATGTCGACGACACCATCATCGAGGTCCACGGTCACGCCAAGCAGGGTGCCGGGTTCGGCTACACCGAGGTCCGCGGCCTGAACGCGCTGCTGGCCACCGTGACCACCGCGGCGAGCGGCGCCGGTGATCGTGGCGCAACGGCTGCGCAAGGGCGCGTGCGGTCGCCCGCGGGGCGCGAAGCGGCTGGTCGCCGACGCGGTCGACCAAGCCCGCCGGCTGCTCGGCCGGGCAGCCGAGTCCTGGTGCGGATGGACTCGGCGTTCTACGGCCGCGGCCCGGTCCACGCCGCGCTCGCCGGTGGCGCGCAGGTGTCGGTCACCGTCCGCGCGACGCCCGGTCAAGGCCGCGATCGCCAGCATCGCCGAGGACGCGTGGACGACGATCGAGTACACCGACGCGGTCTTCGACGAGACCCCGGGCCGGTGGATCTCCCGGGCCGAGGTCGCCGAGATCGACGTTCACCGCGTTCGCCGCGCAGAAGCCGGCCGACCAGGTGCCCGGCCGGCTGATCGTGCGCCGGATCCCCGACTTCCACGCCGACCGGACAAGGCCGCCGGGCAGGACACCTGTTCGACGTGTGGCGGTTCCACGCGTTCTTCACCACCAGCCGCCCGCGATCGTGACACCGTGACCGCGGACAAGACCCACCGCGGACACGCGATCATCGAACAAGTCCACGCCGACCTGAAGAACTCCGCGCTGGCGCACCTGCCCTCCGGGGTGTTCACCGCGAACGCCGCCTGGCTCGTGCTCGCGGTGATCGCGTTCAACCTCACCCGCGCTGCCGCCACCCTGACGCGGCGCCGCAACTGGCCAGGGCGACCACCGCGACCGTCCGTCGCAAGCTGATCAGCGTCCCCGCCCGGATCGCGACCTCCGCGCGCCGGATCGACCCTGCACCTGCCGCAGGACTGGCCCTGGCAGACGCCTGGACCCGGCTGTTCAGGCAGACCTGCGGACCACCAACGGCGATCCCGACCTGACCATCACGCCTCACAGGCACCCACCGAAAGGCCCCAGTGGAACACCGGGCAGCCAGGCCCGACCATCAACGCCGCCCAACCAGCCAAGAACACACCGACTCACCCAACCAAGATCAACTCGCCCAACTGATCGGTGGATCCGGGCTAAGCCTTGACCAACTCCTCGACCGGATCGCCGCCTGAACCCCCGACGAACTAACGGGCGCGACCACTAACGGGGCTTCGCCCCAGCCCGCCGAGGCATGCGATGGTGGTCGGTCCGGCTGGGCGGGTTCCGGTCGAGCGGGATCCCCCGGGATCGGCGTGCCGGTCCCGGGTATATGAACCGTCTATGCGGTTGGTTGGCCTGAACTGGCCGCCCGTCGACCGGAGCCCACGATGAATCTAGCCCGCAGCGTCGCCGACGTGCTAGCCGAGCACATCACCTTCGAGGTCGAGTGCATCGACCGGATGTATTGCAACGTCTACCAGCCACGGCTGCAGCATGTGGGCGGGGTGGTCGGCTACGTCCAGCAGCATCTGGGGCTGCCGATCGCCTCCACCGCGCCATTGGCGGCGATCTCGGATCGGTTCGTCAAACAGATCCACACGTTCGCGAAGGCCAACAGGATCGCCTGGGTCGACTTCACCAAGGGCCAGCGCAAGGACGACATCATGCACGAGCAGCTGAAGCTCTTCAAGGCCGCCGGCCAGACCGAAGGGGTGGTGTTCATCGGCCGGGCGCAGGAGAGGACCAACCTGTTCCGGACCGAGAAACGCCGCAACGCTGCCGGGCACAGCTACCCGTGGATTGTGCAGACGACCGGGATGGTGAACCACTTCTACTTCTACTGCCTCGACGCCAACTTCGGCCCGTTCTTCCTCAAGTTCTGCTCCTACTTTCCCTACAACGCGAAGCTGTG
The DNA here is from genome assembly GCA_963840505.1 of uncultured Actinomycetota bacterium. Lineage (GTDB taxonomy): Bacteria > Actinomycetota > Actinomycetes > Propionibacteriales > Propionibacteriaceae > Microlunatus. Next base: position 156,008 of record CAWIZB010000013.1, on the reverse strand, counting down.
TCTCAACGGCCACCACTGGGCCCAACGCCAGGCCGCGAAGGCCGGCATCGGGTTCACCGCGATGGACAACGCGTTCGCCGCCGTCGACGACGTCGAGGCTTTGCAGCAGATTTGCGACCGGCTCGGCCCGGTCCACATCCAAGCGCTGCTCGACAAGTGGCTGACCCGGCTGCCGGACCCGTTCACCCCCGATGATCGGGCGGCCGGGTTCGACTACCAGATCTCGATCCTGCAGGCCGAGTTCTCCCTCACCCAGATGCTGGACGCCCCGGTGTCGGGCCGGATCTTCTTCGAGCACGTCATCCGCGACAACCTCGACATTGGCCGCGCCGACAAGGTCAAGCTGATCTTTGGTCGGCGCATCCACCACGGCCGGAAGCGGTCCACCCCAACCCGGTTGCGGACCCGGGTGATCACCGAGGGGGTCACCCCGTCGCTGCACGCCGACTATAAGCACACCACGATCAAGCAGTACCACAAGGAAGGGAGAGCGCTCCGCACCGAGACCACCATCAACGACAGCTGGGACTTCGATGTCCGGAAAGGTTTAGGGAATCTGCCCGCGCTGCGGGAGATCGGCTTCTCCGCCAACCGACGCCTGCTCGGCGTTCAACGACTCGACCACGATCCGCTGTTCGGAGCCCAGCAGCTGCACGCCGTCCTCGACCCGGTGGTGACCAACACCGGCACCCGGATCCCCGGGCTACGACTCGGCCAGGCCCGCAGCCACGCCCTCCTGTCGGCCCTGCTGACCGTCCGCACCCAGCTGACCGGGTTCACCAACCGCGACCTTCGCCAGCTCACCAGCCAACTCCGCGGCCTGGACCCGGCCGCCGTGAGCGCCGGCCAAACCACCTACGACCTGCGACGACTCAGATCACACGCCCTCATCGAGCGCGTCCCGCACAGCCACCGCTACCGAGTCACCGACACCGGCCTGCACACCGCGATGCTGCTCACCCGCGTCCACCAACGACTGCTACCCACCGGACTTGCCGAACAGTCAGACCCGCGAGGTGGAACACGACTCCATGCCGCAGCCAGCGCCTACCAACGCGCCCTCGACACCCTCGCCGAACAAAACGGACTCGCCGCCAAAATCCAGACTTGACTCAAAATTCCGGCTTCGCCGGACCGAGTCTTCTAGTCGCTTCGCATCGCTGAATTGTTGAACCCGCCATTGCGCGTCGAGCACCTCGAGGAGATGCTCGACACAATCGCATCTATCCGGTGAGCCAACCGCAGCCAATGATGCAGCTGCCAGCTACCGACGGCGTCAACTTGTCGCTGGCGGTCAACCGATCGGGACGGAGATCCCGATCCCGCCCCGGGTGTCGGCGCCGTAGCGGGCGATCTCTTGATCGAGGTCGAGGCGGCGAATCCGCTTGCGGGCCTCCCGGGCCGCGTCGTCCAGTTGATCGGCCGGCACGATCCAGGCGATCTCGAACTCCAGCCCGTCCGGATCCTTGCCGTAGAGGCTCTTGGTCGTGCCGTGGTCCGAGGAGCCGGCGAGGGCGCCCTTGTCAGCAAGGGACGCCGCCAGCAGCTTCATTTCCGCCAGCGTGTCGATCTCCCAAGCCAGGTGGTAGAGCCCGACCGTGGTGCGTCCGGCGCCGGACGGCCCGGCACTAGCTCCGATCTCGAACAGACCCAGGTCGTGATCGTTGGTCGAGCCGGGCGCCTGCAAGAACGCCGCACCGGCGAATCCCTCAGGCGTCATGTCGATTCGTCTGAAACCCAGTACGTCGGTATAGAAGGCCACACTGCGCTCGATATCGTTAACGAAGAGCACCGCGTGGTTCAAGCGGGTGATGCCCATAGATCCTTCCTCGTCTCGGCTTATCCAAAAGAACTGCAACGACGCCGTAGTTATTTCGCTGCATATTTCGACAGTGGGGAGCGTCAAGATGGCGGAGACAACAGTGCTGGGTCGCAGCGAGGTACGCGTCTCACGACTCGGATTGGGTGTCATGATCTGGGGCGAGGCGAGCGGTCTGCAGCGTGTGATGCCGGCCAAGAGCGCGTACGGCGGCCCGGATCGCGCTGGTGAGCAGGCGGCCTTTGAAGCGAGCCTTGCCGCGGAGGTGAACTTCTTCGATACGGCAGCTATGTACAGCGCCGGTGGCTCGGAGCGCCGGCTCGGGGAGCTGGCGGAGGGCAAGGACGTCGTGATCGCCACCAAGTTCCCGATCACCCCAATGGGACGCGCTCAAGATCTGCCCTACGCACTCGACGCCAGCCTGAAGAATCTGCGGCGCAGCTCGATCGAGCTTTACCAACATCATTTTCCGAGCCCGCGTGTGGACATCGCGACGCTCATGGGGCTGATGGCGGATGCGGTCGAGGCGGGCAAGATCAAAGCGGTCGGTGTCAGCAACTACTCCGCAGCTCAGATGCGCACCGCGCACGAGGCCCTGGCTCAGCGCGGCATTCCACTGGCGTCAAATCAGGTCCAGTACTCCCTGCTGCACCGGCAACCCGAGACCAATGGGGTGCTCGATACCTGCCGCGAGCTCGGCATCACCTTGATCGCCTACCAGCCGCTCGCTAGCGGCGCGCTCACTGGGAAGTACCTCGACGGCAGCCGCCCGGTCGGTATCCGCCGCTTCCGGGAACCGTTCCGCGGATCGACGTTCCACGCCCTGAGGCCGACTGTGACGCTGTTGCGGTTGATCGGTGATCGTTACGGCAAGACCCCGGGTCAGGTGGCGCTGCGATGGCTGCTCCAGCAGCAGAACGTCGTACCGATTCCCGGCGCGAAGAATGCCGAGCAGGCAACGCATAACGCCGGGGCCCTATCGTTCACGTTGACATCGGACGAGATCGCCTACCTCAACGAGGCGACCAAGCCGTAGCCGAGCAACAGACTCAATCTGATCATGAACCACGGCGACCTCGCGGCAGAGCTCGTGTGACGCTAGCCGTCAGGTGGCGAGGCGCAGGCCGGCGCAGACGATAGCTGCGATGAGCATCGCAAGAACAGCGGGTACGCGGAACCACAGCGCGACGGCGCCGACGCCGACTCCGGCGGCACGGGCATCGATGATCAACTGTTGGCCTTGGGTAAAGGTGCCCGTCACGATCAGTGCGCTGATCAGCGCCGGGGCGACCAAAGCGATGACCCTGGTGAGCGGTGCAGGCGGTTGCCGTCCCCCGGCCAGCACCGGACCGAGTGTCTTCATCAGCACGGTACCGATGGCCAGCACGACAATTAGGAGCCACGTTCTCATGCGTCATCCCCTCCCCCGGGCTGCGTCAATCGCTGATGTGGTGGGGGCTGATGTGGTGGGCGAAGCCCAATCAGCGCGGCCGCTGCCGCGACCAGCACGGGCACCCCTGGCGGGGCAACAGGTGTAAGGGCAAGGGTGATGGCTGCGGCCAAGAGCGCGACGATGATTGGGCGGGCGTTCTGCCGATCCGCTCGTCGCCGTGCTCGGCGTCCGGCGCCCTGGACGTGCACGGGGAACAGTTCGGGCAGCAAAAGACTGAGATAGAAGATCGGAAACAAGACGTCGAGGCCCCAGCGGCCGGGATCACCGATCGCCGTGGCGCCCGCAACCCCAGCGACAGTGCCGCCGACCCACGTCACGTACTGCACCGGAGCGGCCCACGCGATAGCGGTGATATCGAACTGGCCACCTCCACGATTGCCAATGACGAAAGACGCATCGGCCAGCACCGCGCCCTTGAGCAGGCGCCGCAGCGTTCCGTCCTTCATCGATGGAGCGATCGCGAATCCCATCGGCAGGAAGCGGGTGTTGGCCAGCAGACCAGCACCCGCCGCCAGCGCGGTCCCGCCTCCAGAAGCCAAGATGGTGAGCGCGGCGAACTGAGCAGTGCCCGACCAGACGACAGCCGACATCAAGATCGAGGGAATCGCACCGAGCACCGGGGCGGCCAGCAGGCCGAAGCTCATCCCGACCGCTGCAATAGGCAACGCGAGCGGCAGGGAGGCGCGCAGGCCCTCTGGCCACGCTTTAGGCGTCCTCATGGTTGACGAGACCTGCCTCTCTTCTAGAACTGCGCAGTCCGGCTCAGCTGGCAGTCGCTTCGGTAGGCCGTGACTGCCCAGTTTGTAGCGGCTGGCCTGCGTCCGGCGTTACGACCGACCCCGAGTCGCGTACGGCGTATGGGTCGGCAGTGTCATCCGTGGTGCGCGGCGCGGCCGGCGCCGGCCGACCATGGAGAGCAGCATCTGCACCCGGAACCGGTGTCCGCGATACGGCTCGAGGATTTCTAGGCAGGCGTCATCATCGAGTTCCTCGCCGGTGAGGGTGTAGCTGATGTCTCGGCCGACGTGATAGTCGCCGATGCTCCAGGCGTCCGGATCGCCGTGTGCGCGTTGCCGTACTTCCGCTGATGTCCACGGCCCAACTCCAGGGAAGCTGCGCAGCGCTCGATCGGCCTGCTCGTAGGAGCCGGTCAGGGTGCGCTCAAGCGCCGTCGCCCTGATGGCGGTACGGACCAAGGTGCGGCTCCGCCGTTGCTCGACCCCGGCAGCGAGGAACCGCCAGCTCGGCACCCGAGACCACACCTCGGGAGTCGGTGGCAGGTACATCCCGTACGCCGCTGTGCCCGGCTCGCGCGCCGGCCCGGGCGCGGGCTCGCCGAACTCACGTACCAGCAGTCGCCACGCCCGGAAGGCCTCTTTGCCAGTGACGACCTGCTCGATGCAGGCCGGCGCCAGCGCCTCGAAAACTGCCTCGGTCCGACCCACTCGGTAGTGGCCATAGCGTTGCCATGCCTCGACCAGCGGAGCGTGATCGGGCCGCGGCCGGAACGCACTCGGATCGTCTGCCGCGCCGAGCAGCCGCGGCAATTGATCAAGGCTCCACTCGGCACCCTCACCCCACGCGCGGGCCGACACCTGAGTCCCATTTGCCAGGATCTTGATCAAGGCCGGCCCGGCAGGCGTACGCGTGGCGCGCAGCCGAATATCACCGAGCCAGCGATGGGTCGGGTCGCCCGGGCCGCGGCGCAGCTGAGCGAAGATCGGGGACAGCATGGCAGGCTGCTCGAGCTGGATGTGGCGGGTCAGGCCGTTCATCGAGCCTCCGGGCAGTTGATCGCAAAGGCGCCGTCGGGACGGCGCTCGAATCCATTGCGCAGCAGCACCGCCTGCGAAGCGACATTGCCATCATCGGTCTCGGCAACGACCGTATCCGCACCGTCCCGCCATGCTTGCTGCAAGATCAACGCGCAGGCCCGGCTCGCAACCCCGCGCCCACGCCAGGCGGGCACCACGGTGTAGCCGATCTCGACCTCTCGCTCAGGACTCGGTGGCCCATGGAATCCGATGTCACCCACAACCACACCATCGACGACGATCTGATGGATCCACCAGGTAGGCGACTCCTTGATCGCCCCCACCATCGCTCTATGGGCGGCGCACACCATCGCGATCGCATCGATGCTGTCGAGCATCGGATACTCCGGATGCCAGCGGCTTGCTGCGGCCTTGTGCCCTTCCACTGGCGCAGGGCGTCGCTTGCCGGCGAGCATCTGTCGAGCCACCCCGACCGGCAGCGGCACCAACTCCAGGTCGTAAGAGGCGCGGGCTCTCGGCCCCGGCGGGCTTAATCTTCGCTGGCCTGCGGCCATGGGTTCTTCCGGCAGGCCCCGAGTCCCTTGGTCTGTTGCATCATCACCGGCGCCAGCCTCCCCGGACCCGGACAGTCCACATGCCGCTTGCCGAGCGCGTGTCCGAATTCGTGATTGACCAGATAGCGCCGGTAGTTGGTCAGATCAGAGCCGTACGCGTCGGCGCCGAGTAGCCAACGCTTGGCGTTCAGTACAACTCGATTGCCGTTCTGGCACGACACTTCCCCTCGGGTCAGGTACGGCGCGCATAGCCGATCTGTCGTCTCCGGCGTCACGATGTAGGCATGCAGGGTGACTGTCTCGCCAACCGGCGCCAGCTCGAATCGCCAGCGGCGGGTGCCTCGCCAGCTGCGCGGATCGTCGAGCACTTTCTGAATCTGCACAGCGGCCTGATCGGGATTGATGGACAACCCGTCTTCAACCCGTACGTCGTAACGGATCAAGGACCCGGACGACGACGTCGGCCTCACGCTCTTCCGGGCCGACTGGTACGTCCCCGGCCCGCTGCCCGGGACCTCCACCTGGCGAAGGCTCTTGGCCTTGCGCTTCGCTTGCAACTTGACCGGACTCACGCGGTTGCTGGCCGGTGTGGATGGCTTGGCATTCGCCGTAGGGGACGGGGTCACGGTCGCATTCCTGCTCGGGGAAGCGACGGGAATCCCGGCAAGTGGGCCAGTGACCTGAGTGACGAGGTCGCTGTTCGTGAGCACTGTCGGCACCGCGCGTAAGCACAGTCCGACAAGGCCTAAGGCGATGATCCCGGCCACCAGGCCGGCGGCGTTGCGGCGGTGTCGTGCCCCCCGGCCGATCCCAGCAGAAGCCTCGGCCCGGATACGCCCAGGATGGTTTGGGTTAGATTGTTGGCTGAGTTCGCTCCTGGATGCCTGGCGAGCCATCACGCGGTTCGGCCCGATGCCGTCCCGACTTGCCCCAGGTAGCCGACTCACGGGGACTAAGACTAGGCGGCATCGTGGCTCACTCGCACTCCAGCACAGAACGTCTTTCAGATAGCGGTCCGCAACCGTTGGTGAATCCCGACGAGCTGCGCCGCCACCAACGCGCCCTGCGGATCCTGATTGTGGTCCTCATACCGCTGGCGATCTGGACACTGGTCGGGTTGGTTGCTTTCTGGCCGGGCGACATCTCACGCCACGTGAACGCCGATGTGGCCGGCTTCAACGTTCCGGGCATCACCTACCCAACGGCGCGGATCACCGGCATCGAGGAGATCTCGTGCGAGGGACTGTCGGGATCCACGCCAGGGGTGACCAACGCCCGCTGCGCTGACCTGACGTCTCAGCTGCTAGAGGGCGACGACAAGGGCAAGGCCGTGACAGTGCCGGTAACTGCCGCGATCTACTCATCGGGGATCAAGGTCGGCCAGGCCATCAAGTTGGTACGCGTGCCGCCGTCTGGTGACCAGCCGGCTCAGTATCAGTTCTCGGACTTCAAGCGGAGTACGCCGCTGCTGGTCGTGGGGTTGATCTTTGCCGCAGTGGTGATCGTGGTCGCCCGCTGGCGTGGCTTCGCGGCGCTGATCGGGCTGGGATTTGCGGGCTTGATTCTGGTCACGTTCATGTTCCCGGCCTTGATAGCCGGGTCCAACCCGATCATGGTCGGGCTGATCGGCTCCTCGGCGATCATGTTCGTAGCGTTGTACGTCGCCCACGGCTTCAGCGCTCGGACCACGACCGCCCTGGTGGGGACCCTGTTCGGGTTGATCCTGATAGCGCTACTTGGCTACGTCGCGACCAAGTGGTCGCATCTGACCGGCCTTGCCGCCGACGACGACTACCTGCTGGCGGCTGCGGCGCCCGATCTCCAGCTCACGTCCGTTGTGATCTGCGGGATGATCGTCGCGGGTCTCGGCATTCTCAACGATGTGACGATCACCCAGGCCTCAGCGGTCTGGGAGCTCGCGGATCAAGGTGCAACGCAGAAGCACCTGTTCTCACGGGCGATGCGGATCGGTCGAGATCACATTGCCTCGACGGTCTACACGATCGCATTTGCCACGGCCGGCGCGTCGCTCGGCGTGTTCTTGCTGATCGAGATCAATAACCTGCCGCTGCTCGACATGCTGCAGACCGAGCGGTTCGCAGCCGAGGTGCTGAGCATCATGGTGGGCTCGATCGGGCTTGTTCTGGCAGTGCCGCTGACGACGGCCGTAGGTGTGGCTGTGGTGCGCGCCAGCGGAGTTGGTCGCCGTCCGGTACGCCAGCCCGGTACGACTCCGGTCCGTACCCGAGGGGCAGCGGCTGTGAATGAACCCGCGTTGCCGGAGCAACCGGAACGCGGCACACAGGAGATACCGCAGCCGCACGAGGCGACGACTACCCACCTGCCGCGCACGAGCGGGCCGCCCCAGCCGAGCGAGATATCGCAGCCGCTGGAGGATACGACTACCAAACTGCTGCGCACCGGCGGGCCGCTCCAGCCGGCCGCATCGAATGGAGGCGAGCCGCCCGCTGCCGAGAGCCAGGCCAAGCGGCGCCGCTCACGCCGCCATTCTGACGACGATTTCGGTGACTTCAGTTACCTGCACGAGCCCAGCGACAGCGAGCCGCGGGCGCCTGGATCCGGCGGCCGGCGCGCGCTCTAACCTTCCGCGCCCTGAGCTTGTCGAAGGACGCCCACGCATCGCGCGTGCCTGTCAACATCCCACGCTGCGTGGGATCTTGAAGCTGTACATGGCGTGCATGCCGAGTACAGCGTGAGCAAACTTGGTACGGCCAAGGTCACATCGCTGCTTTCGCTTGAACTCAAGCTGACTTTAAGTTGAACAATGGATCCATGCCTCATGCAATGATCACCGGTGCCTCGCTCGGGTTGGGGCGCGCTGTGGCCTTCGAGCTGGCGCGCCGCGGGTGGAACCTCACCATCGACGCCAGGCACGCGGAGCCGCTTGCGAGTACGGCCTGGGCCCTGTCGGAGCTCACGACCGTGCGCGCCATTCCGGGCGATGTTGCCGACCCGGCGCATCGCGAACAGTTGGTGGCTGCTGTAGTGGCAGCAGGCAGGCTGGACCTCTTGATCAACAATGCCAGTGATCTTGGTGGTTCCCCGCTCCCTCGGCTACGTGATCTTGAACCTGAGGCGTACGAGCAACTGCTGCTTACCAATGTCATCGCTCCGCAGCAACTGATACGAGGTCTGCTGCCCTCGCTGCACCCGCAGTCCGTGATCATCAATGTCTCCTCCGATGCGGGCGCCGAGCACTACGAGGCTTGGGGTGGTTACGGGTCCAGCAAGGCGGCGCTTGATCACCAGACACTGACCTGGGCGGCGGAGGAGCCAGACTTCAGGTGGTACAGCCTCGACCCAGGCGACATGCGGACCGCGATGCACCAGGCAGCGTATCCGGGCGAGGACATCAGCGATCGGCCCGAGCCCGAGACCGTGGCCCCGATCGTGATGGCTCTGATTGGCTCCCATCTGCCCAGTGGCCGCTATCGAGGTGCTGATTTGATCGCAACGCTCGCTGCGAGGGCAGCGTCGCAATGAGCATCATGCTGGCGGCCCGGCCTCACACCCGCTTCACCTTTCCTAAGGACCGGACGGCAACCGAGCCGCCGGAGCAGCGGGGTCTGCGGCGGGACGGTGTACGGCTGATGGTCGCAACCCCGGCTGGCATCCGGCATACCTCCTTCTACCGCCTTGATGATCAGCTGAGCCCCGGTGATGTGCTCGTGGTGAACACATCGGCCACAGTGCCCGGCCAGCTGGATGGGACCCGGAACGGTTCAGCCGTCGTTGTGCACATCGCGAACCGGCTCGCCGACGGTACTCGGGTAGTCGAGTTGCGCACAGCGCCGGACGCCTCGGCTCCGGTGCTGGACGGTGAGGTCGGTGAGCGCATCAGCCTCCCGGCGGGCGGCGTCGTTGAGCTGATCGCGGCTCATCAAGGAAAGGGCTCGTCTCCGACCGGCGTCGGGAATCGGCTCTGGCGTGGCCGGGTCAGCGTGTCGCAGAGCCTTTCTGACTACCTGCGGGAGCACGCGCGGCCGATCAGCTACGGCTATCTCAACGGCTCGTTCCCGATCTCGGCGTACCAGACGATCTTCGCCCTTTGCCCGGGTAGCGCGGAGATGCCGAGCGCGGCCCGGCCGTTCAGTGCCGAACTGGTTGCGCGCCTGGTGGCGCGGGGAGTGATCTTTGCACCTATCACGTTGCACACCGGGTTGTCGTCGCAAGATGCGGGGGAGGCTCCGCAGCGGGAATGGTTCGAGGTCAGTGAGACCACCGCCCACCTGGTCAACTCCAGTCGGGCGCGCGGGGGCCGGGTGATCGCAGTTGGCACAACCGCCACCCGTGCCATCGAATCAGCAGCCCGTCCGGATGGGATCGTGGCGGCCGCCTCGGGATGGACTGACCTGGTGATCTCTCCGGAGCGACCGGTGCGCGTAGTCGACGGGTTGATCACCGGATGGCACAACCCTGAGGCGTCCCACCTGCTGTTGGTCGAGTCCGTGGTCGGCGCCGAGCTGACCCAGCGCGCGTACGACGCGGCCGTTGCCGAGCGCTATCTCTGGCACGAATTCGGTGACTCGTGCCTGCTCATGAGGACAAGTCAAGACCTAACGCTCAGGTAACGAGAGTGTGAGTAGGCTCCGCCTTATGGCGGACGTGCTTTCCAACTACCGGACAGGTGACGCGTTCGACGAGATGATGGATGGGGAGGGCAGCGTCCGGCCCTCGTACCGGTCTGTTTACTCGACTCTCAACCGATCAACCTCAGACGATCTCCGCATGATCGCGGAGTCCCTTGCCAACAACTACACCCAAGCCGGGGTGACCTTCGATGTCGGCGGCGTGGAGCGGCCCTTCCCGCTCGATCTGGTGCCGCGAGTGATCGCGTCGCCGGAGTGGGAGATCATCGAGGCCGGCGTCGCACAGCGAGTGAGAGCGCTCGAGGCGTTTCTAGCCGACATCTACTCCGACGCTCGGGTCATCTCCGACGGAGTCATTCCCAGCCAGCTGATTACCTCCTCCACCCATTTCCACCGGGCCGTGTGGGGCATCCAAGCCTGTCAACGGGGTACGCATCCACGTCGCTGGGGTGGACCTGATCCGCAATCCCGCCGGCGACGTACGCGTGCTCGAGGACAACGTCCGTGTGCCGAGTGGCGTCTCGTACGTGATGACCAACCGCAACGCGATGATCACTGCGATGCCAGAGGCCTTCGCCAACCAGCGGATCCGCCCGGTGGCTAGCTATCCAACCCGCCTGCTCACGGCACTGCGCAAGGCAGCGCCGTCCGGCGTTGACGAGCCGACCGTGGTGGTACTGACCCCAGGCGTCTACAACTCGGCCTATTTTGAGCACACCCTGCTGGCCCGCACCATGGGCGTCGAACTGGTTGAAGGCCGTGATCTCGAATGCCGCCGCGGCAAGGTCTTCATGCGCACCACCGCCGGGCTGCAGCGGGTAGACGTGATCTACCGCCGGATCGACGACGATTTTCTCGATCCGGTGCATTTCCGCAGTGACTCGATGCTCGGCGTGCCGGGCCTGGTGAACGCGGTGCGTACCGGCGGTGTGGCGCTGGCCAACGCGATCGGCAATGGTGTGGCAGACGACAAGTTGATCTATACCTATGTGCCGGACCTGATCAAGTACTACCTGCGAGAAGATCCGATCATCGCCAACATCGATACCTGGCGGCTGGAGGAGGACGAAGCCCGCGAGGAGGTTCTGGACCGTCTCGACGAACTGGTAGTCAAGCCGGTTGACGGCTCCGGCGGCAAGGGCATCGTGATCGGACCGCGCGCCACCGAGGCTGAGCTCGATGAGCTGCGGCGTCAGGTGACCGAGGACCCGCGTGGTTGGATCGCACAGCCGGTCGTCCAGCTTTCCACCGTGCCAACGCTGATCGAGGACGGCCTACAGCCGCGCCATGTTGATCTTCGACCGTTCGCTGTCAACAATGGCGAGGGCATCTGGGTGCTTCCCGGCGGGCTTACCCGCGTCGCCTTGCCCGAGGGAGAGCTCGTCGTCAACAGCAGCCAGGGCGGGGGGAGCAAGGACACCTGGGTGCTCAGCCCACCTCCACACCGATCGCCCTCCGGGCGCGCGCCGATCGAGCACACCGATGAGGACATCGATGATCGCCGATCGCAGTCGGATGTGCCGCTCACCGTGGCCACGATTCCCATAGCAGCGATGCCGAGTCTCGCCGAAGCCCAGCGGCAACAGGAAGATCAGCAACAGCAGGCCAGTCAGCGGAGTTGGCTGTGCTGAGCCGGATCGCCGAGTCGATGTTCTGGATCGGCCGGTACGTGGAACGCGCCGAGGACACGGCGCGACTGCTGCAGACCCACCTGCGGATGCTCATCGAAGACACCCAGGCCGCCGAAGTGGATGCCTGTCGCGACCTCCTGGCGCTGATGAGTGTTGATCATGTCGAGGAGCCGCTGCTGACCGACCTGCTGCGGGTGCTCGGCTATGACCCGTCCGAGCCAACGTCGATCTACTTCGCCTACGCCGAGGCCCGAGACAACGCGCGTCGGGCCCGCGAGGTGATTCCGCTCGACCTCTGGGAGTGCGTGAACACGACCTGGCACCAGCTTCCGACCACTCCGTTCGATACGACGGGCGCTCATGTGTTCCTGAATTGGGTGCGTGAGCGTAGCGCCATGTTCGGCGGCATCTCTCGCGGCATCATGGTCCGCGACGACGGCTGGGAGTTCATGTCGATGGGCCGATCTTTGGAACAGGTTGACATGACCTCGCGGCTGGTTGCCTCGGCGTCGCTGACTCACGGCAGCCGCCAGTGGCCTGCGGTGCTGCGCGGCTGCGGCGGACACGACGCCTTCCTGAGGACCTACCGCGGTCTTTACACCGAGCGGGAGGCCGCAGCGTTCTTGATCGTGGACGCCAGGTTCCCGCGTTCGATCATGCATGGGCTGATCGCTGCTTCTGACAGCTTGGAGAAAGTGGCCCAGAACAACATGCTGACGGCACGCCACGCCCAGACAGCCATTCGCTCGCTCGGTCAGCTCCGGGCTCGGTTGGAGTATGCCGATCTTGACGATCTGCTCAGCAACCTCAACCGTGAAATGTCAGCCGTGCAGGATGTCATGGCGCAGGTGACCGGCACTGTCTCGACCAGCTATTTCGCCGCTGCGGATACAACCGCGTGGATCACTGAGGGGACCCGTTGAGATGCGGCTGAGCATTGATCATCAGACAGGGTTTCGGTACGCATCGCGAGTCAAGTCCTCATACAACGAGGCGCGGATGACTCCGGCGGAGACCGATCATCAGACGATCTGGAGCAGCCGGGTCAACATCGACCCTGCTCCGTGGAGCTTCAGCTACACCGACTACTGGGGCACCGTCGTTACCACTTTTGAGGTGCACGAGGCCCACGATCGGCTGAGCGTACACGCGCAGGGGGTGGTGGAGACCCATGGAGATGATCTTGCCTGGGACGTGGACCGGCGGGTCGCTCCTAATGATCTTGGCTGGGCAGCGCTCCAGGACCGCGCTGTGGTGGACAAGATGGCCGAGCTCCTGACGGTCACCGAACGCACCCAGCCTCCCGATGAACTGTCCGACTTGGCCACGATGACCACCGCGCAGCCACCTCGACTGGCGGCCCTGGATGTGTGTGCCCTGATTCATGATCGACTCAGGTACGAGCGCGGCTCAACAAAGGTCACGAGCACCGCCAGTGAGGTTTGGGAGCTGCGTCGCGGGGTCTGCCAGGACTTCAGCCACCTGGCACTGGGAGCCTTGCGCTCGATCGGCCTGCCCGCACGTTACGTGTCGGGATATCTGCATCCGGGCAGCGGCGAGCCGAACACGACCGTGCAAGGCGAAAGCCACTCCTGGGTGGAATGGTGGTGCGGTAGCTGGGTGGCGTACGACCCGACGTTGTGTCGGCGGCTTACCGACGGGTACGTCCGGGTTGGCCACGGCCGCGACTATGGCGACGTCGCTCCGCTACGCGGCACGTACTCCGGCGGCCGTTCGGAGATGTTCGTCACCGTCGAGATGACTGAGTTGGGCTAAACCAGGACGCCTACCAGCGGTCGGGTCGCTCATGGGGGACCGCTCGTTCTTGAATGATCAGGATCTCTCGCCGGCGACAGGCTGCGGCACTGCTACGGGGTCGAATGAACGCCCTGGCCGTCTGGGCCCAGGTGTCCTGGGCCGATATCTTGTCGGCATGAGCAATTACGGGCAGCAGCCGCCTTACGGGCAGAATCCGCCGAATCCGTACGGGCAGCAGCAGCCCGGGCCATACGGGCAACCGTCCGCCGGACGCCAACCGCAGCCGCCGTATCCGGGCCAGCAGGGGCCGTACGGTCAGCAACCGGGACAGTACCCGCCGCAGCAGCCGTACGGTCAGCCAAACCAGGGGCAGTACGGGCAACAGCCACCGCAGTGGACTCCGCAACCGCCCGCCACGAAGCAGCCCGCTGTCGTCCAACGCCCGATGCCAGTGGTGACTATGGAGACCCTCCCGGGGCGCGAGATCTCTTCCGTGGTCGGCGACGTTGTTGGGGTTGTGGCGCGTACTCGCGAACTGCGGCCTGACCTACGCGGCGTACACCCGCTGGACGGCTATGTCGTGATGTTGACCGACTCGCGCCAAGAGGCAGTCGCGCGCATGGTTGAGATGGCGGTGGCCGCCGGCGCGGATGCGATCGTCGGACTCAAGTTCGACTGCAGCGAGATCACCCAGTCGCTTAGTGAGGTCGCCGCGTACGGCACAGCGGTGAAGCTGGTTCCCGACGAGAAGTTGGCAGCAGCCGACGCCGGTGCTGGCGAGCAGAGCATCCCAGCTACCGACAGCGGTGACCAACCTGACGGTGAAGAGGACACCATTCGGAGCTGGCCACCGCCAAGCTCATGGCCGTCAAGCGAACCCAGGCAGCCGTCCGGTGGTTCCACGGGTGATCAGTCATGAAATCCGGCCAAGATCAGGAACCCGAGCAAGATCAGAGCACCCGAGCAAGATCAGGCACCCGAGGATGAGACCAAGCGCAAGTTCCGCGAGGCTCTAGCTGCCAAGCAAGGCCGAAAGGGCGAGGATCACATCGACAGCGCCCAGCAGAACGTGCACGCGCACGGTCCGGTTGAGACCAAGCGCACGTTCCGCCGTAAGACCGGGTAGTTCTGCAAGGCGCCCTTACGCGCCTTCAGCCTCTCCAAGGGCACAATCGAACTGCTCCGCCAGCCTGAGCCGTACCCCGTCCTGCGCCACCTCGAACCGAACTTCCGAAAGATCAGGAACAATCGCGTCGGCGTCGAGCGCCTCACGCGGTGTCGTCGTGACAACCGCCAACGTGAAGCAACCGGCGGCCTGGGCTGCCTCTAGTCCTTTCGGGGCGTCCTCGACCACAAGGCAGCGCCGCGGGTCGACGCCTAGCCGGCGGGCCGCCTCGAGGAACGGATCCGGGTGCGGCTTGCCATGCACCACGTCATCGGCGGTCACGAGCACCGAGGGCGGCACCAGTTGCGATGCCGCGATCCGCGCGTTGGCCAGCGGCACGGTACACGATGTCGCGATCGCGTTCTTCGCACTCGCGAGGGATGCCAGCGCCTCGACCGCGCCAGGGAGGACCACAACATCGTGAAGATCAGCAATCTCCAGGTCGGTGATGCGTTGCGTGGCTGCCTCGTGCAGATGTTCGGGCATCACGGCGCGTACCACCGACGCGGAGGGCGTGCCGTGATGTGTGCGCATGTCCATGGGGGCGAGCCCGTACTCGGTGGCCCAGGTGTTCCACGCCCTGGCCACCGCGGGGGTTGAATCGATGAGCGTTCCGTCCATGTCGAAGATCACAGCCTCGAAGACTTGATCGGCCAGCTGGCCCAAACCCACCGCTTCTCCTCCTACAATTGACGAGCGGCACCACTGTCCATTGAAGTGGTGCTCAGTGGGGCCAACCGCGCGACGCCCTCCGATAGTCCCGATGTTGCCAAGCAGGGCTCTTTCTTGACTGAAATTACTTGTTGAGTGAGCGCTCACTCACTATGCTGTCCTGGTGACTCGCGCTGCTCCCTTACCGCTCGATGAGCGCCGAGCAGCACTCATCTCAGCCACGGAGCCACTGCTGGAGCAATTCGGCCGGGAGGTGAGTACCAGGCAGATCGCCGAGGCGGCCGGTGTCGCGGAGGGAACCATCTTCCGGGCCTTTGCGACAAAAGAGGCCTTGATCGACGCCGTTATCTCCGACGCCTTTGACAGCCACCGCACCTGCAATGAGCTCGCCAAAATCGATCTGGGCCTAGGTCTTGAGGAGCGTTTGATCGCAGCAGTCGTCATCCTCCAGGAGCGACTGCGGAGGGTTGTCACGCTGTTCGGATCGCTACGGCTCCGCAGGGAGGCGCATGATTACGACAGCTTCCGAGCCAGGCAGCAGGCCGACAACGAGCTGATCAACAGCGCAATCGCCTCGCTGATCGCGCCGGACCAGGACCAGCTCCGGCTGGGCGTCATGGAGGCGGCCAGCGCCCTGCGAACAATCACCTTCTCGATCAGCCATCCCATTCTCGGTGACCAGCGTCTCGCCGAACCACAGCAGATCGTTGATCTTGTGCTGCACGGCACCTGCCGGCACACGTCACCGGACAGAGAACGGACATCATGCTGATCCGCTTGCTCCGTACTTACCTCGCTCCTTACCAGCGTCCGATATATGGCCTGCTGATCCTGTCGCTGGCCGGGACCATGGCGGCGTTGCTGCTGCCCAGTCTGAATGCGGCGATCATCGATGAGGGCGTGGCCAAGGGTGACATTGCCTATATCTGGCGTACCGGCCGCATGATGCTTGCCGTCAGCCTGATACAGGTCGGCTGCTCGATCTGGGCGACCTACCTGGGCGCCAAGACGGCGATGAGCTTCGGTCGTGACGTGCGCGACTCGATCTTCAAG
The DNA here is from genome assembly GCA_963840505.1 of uncultured Actinomycetota bacterium. Taxonomy (GTDB): domain Bacteria; phylum Actinomycetota; class Actinomycetes; order Propionibacteriales; family Propionibacteriaceae; genus Microlunatus. Next base: position 139,518 of record CAWIZB010000013.1, on the reverse strand, counting down.
CGGGTGCTTTCGTTTTCTGCCCGGGAGCTCAACCACTTCGGGGCGCCGTCGCTGATCACCCGCAACACCAACGATGTTCAGCAGGTGCAGATGCTCGTGCTGTTGAGCAGCACCATGTTCGTCGCAGCACCGATCACCATGATCGGCGGCATATTCATGGCGCTCCGCACCGACCCCGGCCTGTCCTGGTTGGTTGCGGTAGCGATGCCAGTGCTCGCGATCTCGATCTTCTTGGTGATCCGGAAGATGAGGCCGTTGTTCCGATTGATGCAGACCCGAATCGACGATGTCAACCGGATCCTGCGTGAGCAGATCACGGGCATCCGGGTGGTTCGCGCGTTTGTCCGCGAGCCGTACGAGACAGCACGCTTCGCACGGGCCAACGCCGAGCTCACTGACACGGCTACCTCGGTCGGCCGGTACATGGCGTCGATCTTCCCGATCGTGATGTTCATCTTGAACGTTTCCAGTGTGGCGGTGCTGTGGTTTGGAGCGCGCCGCATTGATGCCGGCGATATGCAGATCGGAGCGCTCACGGCCTTTCTGACTTATCTGATTCAGATCTTGATGTCGGTCATGATGGCAACCTTCCTGTTGATGATTGCGCCGCGCGCTGCCGTCTGTGCCGAGCGGATCCAGGAGGTGTTGGGTACCGAGTCCTCGGTGGTGCCGCCATCGCATCCGGTCACAGAGCTGCGGACCTCCGGGGTGGTGGCTTTCGAAAATACCGAGTTCACCTACCCGGGAGCGGAATCGCCTGTGTTGCGAGACATCAACCTCACCGCTGAGCCGGGGCAGATAACGGCAATCATCGGTTCGACGGGCGCCGGCAAATCCACTCTGATCTCACTGATTCCGCGGCTCTTCGACGCCACTGGAGGATCAATCACCGTGGACGGGGTTGAGGTCCGGGACTGCGATCCGGAGCTGCTCTGGAGCCGTATCGGGCTGGTACCGCAGAAGGCCTTCCTCTTCTCCGGCACCGTCGGCAGCAATCTTCGGTATGGCAAACCGGACGCCACTGACGAGGAATTGTGGCGAGCACTTCGGGTGGCCCAGGCTGAGGACTTCGTGCGGGAGATGCCCGGGCAACTGGACGCCTCCATCGCTCAGGGCGGCGCCAATGTCTCAGGTGGCCAGCGACAGCGGCTCTCGATTGCCCGCGTGCTGGTGAAGCGACCGGCTATCTATGTTTTCGATGACTCCTTTTCGGCATTGGACGTTGCCACAGACGCCCGGCTGCGGGCGGCATTGAAACGGGAGACGGCCGACGCCGCGGTGATCATCGTCGGGCAGCGCGTGGCGACCATCGCCGACGCGGACAAGATCGTTGTGCTGGAGCACGGCGAGATTGTGGGCTGCGGCACCCATGAGGAGCTGCTCGCCGACTGCCCGACGTACGCCGAGATCGTCGACTCGCAGCTCAGTGCAGAGGAGGCCGCCGCATGAGTGGCAACGGCCAGGCGGCCTCCGCGAGTGGCAATGGCCAGAGCGCGCCCAAGGCACCAGAGCGCCCGAAGTACGGTCCGCCAGCCGGTTCCGGGCGCATGTTCGGGCAAGCACGGCCGGTCGAGAAGTCGCTGAACTTTCTCCCCTCGCTGAGGCGGCTGCTGGGGCACCTGGCGCCAGAGCGGATGATCTTGATTCTCGTGGTGCTGCTGGCCGTTATTGCGATCGCGATGAACGTGTTGGGACCCAAAGTCCTTGGCATGGCCACAGACGTGATCTTCACCGGCGTTCTAGGCAAGGATCTACCGAGCGGGGCATCCAAGGAGCAGGCGGTCGCTGAATTGCGTGCCCAGGGCAACAACCAGTTCGCCGACATGATTGAGCGGCTGAACGTGGTGCCGGGGCAGGGCATCGACTTCACGCTGTTGGGGCAGATCCTGCTGTTGGCGCTGGTTCTGTACCTGGTGGCGTCGTTGTTCCTTTTGCTGCAGGGTTACCTGTTGAACGGCGCGGTGCAACGCTCCGTCTACACCCTGCGTAGCCAGGTCGAGGAGAAGATCAACCGGCTGCCACTCAGTTACTTCGACAAGCAAACCCGCGGCGAGCTGCTGAGCCGGGTGACCAATGACATCGACAACATCTCGCAGGCGCTGCAGCAAACGCTGAGCCAGTTGCTCACTTCGGTACTCACCGTCATCGGCGTCACCGTGATGATGTTCGTCGTCTCACCGGTGCTGGCGATCATCGCACTGGTGACGATTCCGGTAGCGATCTTGGTCACAGCGTTGATCGGCAAACGCTCACAGAAGCTCTTCATCCAGCAGTGGAAGTCCACCGGAGAACTCAACGGACATATTGAGGAGGCGTTCACCGGGCATTCGCTGGTCAAGGTATTCGGCCGGCAGCGGGAGGTCGAGGCGGTGTTCGCGGAGCGGAATGGTGTGTTGTACCGTGCCAGCTTCGGCGCCCAGTTCGTCTCCGGTTTGATCATGCCGGTCATGTTCTTCATTGGGAATCTCAACTATGTAGCGATTGCCGTGGTCGGAGGGCTCCGTGTCGCCAGCGGCACGATGAGTCTCGGCGACGTACAGGCGTTCATCCAGTACACCCGAATGTTCACCCAGCCGCTGACTCAGCTGGCCTCAATGGCGAACCTGCTGCAGTCCGGTGTCGCATCGGCAGAACGGGTCTTTGAAGTACTCGACGAAGAAGAGCAGGTGCCGGAGGAAGCCAGCGCGCTCAACCCGACTTGCGGGCGAGTGGCGTTCGAACACATCTGGTTTTCCTATGATGCCGACACGAGCAAGGGGGACGACCCCCTTGAACCCCCGAAAGAGCGCAAGAAGCCCTTGATCACCGACCTGTCTCTGGTGGCCGAGCCAGGCAGCACAGTGGCCATCGTCGGTCCGACTGGTGCCGGAAAGACCACACTGGTCAACTTGATCATGAGGTTCTACGAGCTCGACCGCGGCCGCATCACGCTCGACGGGGTTGACATCGCCACAGTGCCGCGGTCGGCGCTGCGGAGCAATATCGGCATGGTGCTGCAAGACACTTGGCTGTTCCACGGCACCATCCGAGACAACATTGCCTATGGCCGGCCGACCGCAAGCGAAGAAGAGATCCATGCCGCTGCCGAGGCGACCTACGTTGATCGCTTCGTGCATGCACTGCCGGACGGCTATGACACAGTCCTTGATGAGGAAGCCAGCAATATCAGCGCAGGCGAGAAGCAGCTGATCACAATCGCCCGGGCCTTCCTGGCTGACCCGGCGCTGCTGATCTTGGACGAGGCGACCAGCTCGGTCGACACCCGAACCGAGGTTCTTGTGCAGCGGGCCATGGCCGCATTACGGACGGATCGGACCAGCTTTGTGATCGCTCACCGGCTCTCCACCATCCGGGATGCCGACGTCATCTTGGTCATGGAGGACGGCCAGATCGTCGAACAGGGCACCCATCAGGAGTTGCTCGAGGCCCGCGGACACTACTTCGATCTCTACAACTCGCAGTTCACCGCAGCCATCGAGGAGCCTGAAGAGGCACGATCAGCGGTCCCCGTTGCTGCCGGGCCGGCGGCCGGTCCCAGGCCCTTCTGAGCGCTTAGGATCGCCAGGCCGCGAGGATCTCGATCGCCTTGCGCACCATTGCGATGACCTCCTCTGGGCGCTCCTCGATCATCGCCCAGGTGAAGCGCAGCACACACCAGCCCTCCAGAACGAGGAGATTCTGTCGCCACCGGTCGGCCTCGAAGGCCTTGGCTCCTGTGTGGTAGAGCCTGCCGTCGATCTCAATCACCAATTTGAGGTCGCGAAACACCACGTCGACATAGAACGTCGAATCGCTCACCACGACTGGTTTGTTGGCGTGCCATCCAGTGATTCCGGCGTCCCGGAGCAGGCGATGGAACAAGCGCTCAGCCTTAGACCAGGGCTCGGCCCGCGACTCGAGCAACAATTGGCGCCGCATCGGGTTCCCGACTCGGGCGGCAGTGAGCTCCACGGCTCGCTGCAGGTGCGCGAGGGTCGTCGCCCGGGTCCGCAACGCCTGATCGATCCCATCACCACCAACTGTCGCGCAAAGATCCAATGCCGTCAGTGCCGGAGAGGTATAGCGCAGACCGGACCGGCTCACCACAAGCTCTAACGGAATCTGCCGCCGCGTGAACTCGTAGCCCAACCGTGGCCGACGCTGGTGCCTGAGGCTGCAAGAAATTCGGGAGATGCGGATTTCGGGCCAGAAGGACACCCAAGCAGCGCCCGCTCCGACAAGGATGGCGTCGGGATCCCAACGCATAAGCGCACGCACTCGAGTATCGATCGAGTCGCTCATCTCCGGTCGTGCATACACGCCCGGCAGAACCGCGCGGAGGCCACCATTGCGGACCAACCAGTCGATACTGCTGGCAAGTTTGGGGTGCTCGCGGCGAGCGATTACACCCTCGGTGGTCAGGAGCTGCTGAATGTCATGCTGCGAAGCCCTCACACTTAGTGAAGGCCCGAAAAAGGGTCCCGATGTTAACTGGCGGCGCGAAATTCTCTGAAAACTTCACTCCAGCCGAGGCTGCGGTCCTTGCGTCACGCGTGAGTCGGGCGACGAGGCAACGGCTGGAGTGAAGTTTTCAGGGCGGCCGGTCAGGATCGCGGCTGGAAGTGCCGGAACGTGAGGTTCATCCGAGGCCCGACCGGGCGGGACGTCTTGGGGACTGCGTGCGCATAGTCGCTTTGGGACTCATCACGCATGACCAGCAGGTCGCCTTGGCCTAGGTCCCAGCTCCACTTCGCGCCGGTTGCCCGATACCGCAGCACGAACTGTCGCCGAGCCCCAAGGCTTACCGACGCGATGGTCGGTCGCAGACCCAGTTCGGGCTCGTCGTCGCTGTGGTAGCCCATCGAATCAGCGCCGTCTCGATAGAGATTGGCCAAACAGGAGTTGAGGTCAACACCGAACTCCTGGCGAAGTCGCTCCCGTAACTCGGCGAGGGCTCCCGGCCATGGGACCGGCTCATTCACGATGCCGGAGTAGCGATACGCACGGTCTCCCATCCAGGCGGTCAGCCGCGGCGTCGGCACGGTGCGCCCGTACAACGTGAGCACGTGCTGCTCCCAGACAATCTGGTCCTGGAGCACTCCGAACAACCGATCAGCGTCGTCGACCCAACCCGGGTAATAGTCGACGCACCCCGGGGTTCCCACGATAGTCAGTAAGCGAATCCGGCTGCGACAAGCCGATTGAGCCGCCGCTGCCGGTGGAAGTAGAACGTTTGGGCGAAGAGCCATGCCGGCACAGTCAGCAGGCCCGCATGAATCTCGACATCGTCGGTGTAGCGGGTCATTCCGAGAAAGTCCTCGAGCACGATTCTGTGGTCCCACTCCCTGATGAGGTCGCTGTAGCCCGCGTCGTGCCAGATCACGGGATTGGTCTCGACCGCCTCGGCATCGCCGACCGTCCGCTGGAGATTGATGACGTGCTCGCCGATCGGGAGACGTCCGCCGAGCAGCAGCCGGAAGCGGTACTTCCCAGTTGACCAGTGGTCGGTCTCCGCCGGCTCAACGGGATCGAACTTCAGCATCGGCGAAGCGAGGTAGTGAAACAGAGCGGGCCGGGCCAGCTCGCTGGCCAGTCGCTGCACCGAGCAGGACAGCAGGTAGGTGCGGCGCAGGCGCATGATGCCAAGTTACCGAGCTGTGAGCGTTGCTAATCCAGCGGATTCTCGATGTTCGGCGGCAACCTAGCCAACATCGCCGCGAGCGGAGCGAGCAATCAAACAGAGCGCGATGCGCGAGCAGCTCAAAAAGCACTGTGAGGGGTGCGTAAGCAGGAGCTCGTTGTCCGGTTACCAGCACGGGCGCAGGATGGGGTGGTGCACAGGCGCGACGAGCGGGACACGGCCCGCGCCGCCCGATGGTGGGCGCGGCTCGCGGGAGCTGTCGCCGGCCTGGCCGGCCTCGGTATCGCCGGAGTGATCGCCTGGGTAGTCGCGCCGGTCGGTTCTCCGGTGCTCGCTGTCGGCGAATTGATCATTGAGCTGCTGCCTGCGCCGCTGGTCAACTTCGGCAAGGAGGTCCTTGGCTTTGCCGACAAGCCGGTGCTGCTCACCATGATTGTGGCCGCAGTCTTGATCATCTGCGGCCTGGCCGGCGAGCTGGAGTGGCGTCGTCGCTTCGCAGGCGCCGGTCTGTTCGCGGTGGTGGCCGTGCTCGGCCTAATTGGAATCAGCGCGCAGCCAGGCGTGTCGATCAACGCCTACGTGCCAACGATCGTCGGCCTGCTGCTGGGCTACATGATCTTGAGCACGCTGATTGGCAAGTTGCAACGATGGCAAACATCAGAGGCTGCAGCCGAGAACGGCGAGCCGCAGTCTGCCGCCCGGCGCAGCTTCCTGGCGTGGACAATCCTTATCGGTGCTGCAGGAGCGGTCGCCGGGATCACCGGCCAGGTGCTCGCCGGCGCATCGACAGCGGTCAACAGTGCGCGCGAGAAGCTGAAGTTGCCGGCCGGCACCCAGTCGTCGGCGGCCACGCCACCGCCAGGTGCCGAGCTCAACATCGAGGGACTGACCCCGTACGTAACCTCCAATGACGACTTCTACCGGATCGACACCGCACTCCAGGTACCCATGATCGATCCCGCCGCCTGGACACTCAGGATCACTGGGATGGTGCAGAACCCGATTCAGATCAACTATGCCGAGCTGACCGCCAAGCCGCTTGTGGAGCACATGACCACGCTGACCTGCGTCTCCAATGAGATCGGCGGCGATCTGGCCGGCAACGCGTTGTGGTTGGGATACCCGATCCGCGAGCTGCTTGCCGAGGCGAAGCCTCTAGCGGGCGCCGACATGGTGCTCTCGAAGAGCCACGACGGCTGGAGTGCCAGTACGCCGCTGTCAGCCCTCACCGACCCAAACCGGGAGGCCATCCTGGCTATCGGCATGAACGGCCAGCCCTTGCCCATTGAGCACGGATTCCCGGTCCGTATGGTCGTTCCAGGCCTCTACGGCTTTGTGTCGGCGACGAAATGGGTGACCTCGCTGCGGGTCACCAGGTACGCCGAAGAGCAGGCCTACTGGACACCGCTCGGTTGGTCGCCGCGCGGTCCGATCAAGCTGGCCTCCCGGATCGACGTCCCACGCAAGTCGACCATCGATCCTGGCAAGGTTGTCGTTGCCGGGGTTGCCTGGGCCCAGCACATCGGCATATCGACTGTCGAGGTTCAGGTTGACCAGGGCGCCTGGCAGCCGGCCCAGCTCGCCGATACCAGCGGTCCCGACACTTGGCGGCAGTGGAAATTCGAGTGGCCGGCAACCTCCGGCATGCACACGCTCACCGTTCGAGCTACCGATGCGAATGGAGTGCTCCAGATAGCCGAGGTCGCGCCGCCCGCGCCAGATGGGGCGACCGGATACCACTCAATCGAAGTCAAAGTCCGCTAGCTACCGGATCGACTTGTCAGAATCCAGTCTGGGCTTCTTAGCTGCGAGCGTCGGAAATCGCGCGCCGCCGCACGGAGGAGGAGCGAGCGGAGGCGTTCTTTCCTCTGCGAGTGACGACGACGGCGGCGGACGCAAAGCGCGATGCGCGAGCAGCTCTCAAGTGGGTGCATTAGGTTCGTGATGTGCGCATCGCGGTAGCCCGGGAGCTGGCTCCCGGCGAGGCGCGTGTTGCGCTAATTCCCGACCTGGTGGGCAAGCTACGGGCTGCCGGTTACGAGGTCGCCGTGCAGGCAGGGGCCGGCGCCGCGGCCTTCTTGACTGACTCGGCGTACGAGGCGGCTGGTGCCTTGGTCACCGAGCATCCATTCGACCAGGCGGACCTGGTGCTGAGTGTGCAACCACTCGACGCTGAATGCATGGCCCCATTGCCGTCTGGAGCCGCGACGATCTCGTTCTTTCCGCTGGCGGGGCGTCCCGGCGATATCGCTCTGCGCCGTGATCGGAAGATCACAACCTTCGGTATGGAGTACGTTCCGCGCATCTCCCGCGCCCAGTCGATGGATGCTCTGAGTTCACAGGCCATGGTGGCTGGTTATCGGGGAGCAATTGTCGCTGCCGAGATGGTGGGCCAGTTTTTTCCGCTGAGCATGACCGCTGCGGGTACCGTCCCACCGGCTCAGGTCGTCGTGCTCGGGGCGGGGGTGGCGGGGCTGCAGGCGATCGCGACGTGCCGGCGCCTGGGTGCGGTTGTCAAGGGCTACGACGTACGCGCGGCGGCCGCAGAAGAAATTCGATCTATGGGGGCGCAGGCCATCGAACTGCCGCTACCCACGCTCGAGGGCGCAGGCGGCTACGCCCGCGAGATGACCGAGGATCGTGCCCAGCGGCAACGCGAGCTGCTCACCAGCTACATTGCCGCCGCTGACGCGTTGATCACGACAGCATCCGTGCCCGGACGACGGGCACCGCTGCTGGTGACCACGGAGATGCTCCTTCAGATGGCCCCAGGATCGGTTGTGGTCGACATCGCGGCCGAAGCCGGAGGTAACGTCGAGGGCGTGGTGGCCGGCAGCGTGGTGCGCGTCGGCTCGGTGCAGCTTTGGGGGGGTGCCAACATACCCAGTCAAATGCCGGCACCAGCCAGCCGGCTCTACGCCCAAAACCTGCTGAATGTGATCATGTTGATGACCCGTGATGGTCGTTTTGCCCCCGATTTTGACGACGAGATCGTCTCCGCGATGTGCGTGACCCACGATGGACAGGTCTTTAGCGGAAATCCGGCCGAGGCCAGCGGAGCGAGCAATTGAGTACTGAACCCATTATCTGGTTGACGATCTTCGTACTGGCGATTTTCATCGGCATGGAGGTGATCTCCAAGGTGTCGGCTACCTTGCACACCCCGCTGATGTCAGGAGCCAACGCGATCCATGGCGTGATCTTGATCGGTGCGATTCTGGTGGCCGGGACCGCTCAGTCGACACCGATTCTGGTGTTGGGTCTGGTTGCCGTGATCTTGGCATCGATCAACATGGTCGGCGGTTTCGTGGTCACCGACCGGATGTTGATCATGTTCTCCCGTCCCCGCCGGTCGCTGGAGAAATCTGTACGCCGGGAGCTCGACCAGTGACACCAGCCTGGGCGCAGCTGGGCTACCTTGCGGCCGCGGTCTGCTTCATCGTTGCCCTCAAGGGGTTGTCATCACCCAAGACAGCCCGCCGCGGCAACCTGATCGGCGCGGCCGGCGCGGTGTTGGCGTGTGTGATCGTCTTTCTGGTCTCCGACCTCGACCATCTGCTGCCGATCTTGGCGGCTATCGCAGCCGGAACGGCAATCGGCGTCCTCGGCGCGTACCGCGTCCAGATGACCCAGATGCCACAGCTGGTGGCGTTGTTCAACGGTGTCGGGGGTGGCGCCGCGGCCATTGTGGCGATCATCGAGCTGACCGAACTTGGCGCAAGTTCAACGCAAATCTTCGACCTGATCGCTACCGCCTTCACCATTGTGGTGGGCTCGGTGAGCTTCGCTGGCTCCGTGGTCACCTTCCTCAAACTGCAGGAGCTGATGACCACCCGGCCAGTGGTGTTCCGCGCATACCCGATCTTGTACGGGCTGGGCCTGCTGGCCGCGATTGGTTTCAGTGTCGGCCTGGTCCTCGTCCCGAGCATGCTGTTCGCGCTGCTGCTGGCCGCCGTCGGTGCCGGACTGGGCGTCCTGCTGGTGTTGCCCGTTGGCGGTGCCGACGTACCGATCGTGATCTCCTTGTTGAACGCGTTCACCGGGCTGACTGTCGCCGCCAGCGGCTACCTGCTCGAGAACATCCTCCTGCTGATTGCTGGCACACTGGTTGGCTCCGCCGGCACCTTGCTTACCCGCTTGATGGCCAACGCCATGGGCCGGTCGTTGATCAACATCCTCTTCGGTGCGCTCAAGGGCGGGTCGACGCTCGGCGCCACCACAGTCAGTGATCGGCCGGTGAAGTCGGCGGGAGCGGCTGATGTAGCGATCCTGCTGGCCTACGCACAGCGCGTGATCATTGTCCCGGGCTATGGGCTCGCGGTCGCGCAGGCGCAGCATACGCTGCGTCAGCTGGTCGACCTGTTGATCGAACGCGGTGCGCGCGTCGACTACGCCATCCATCCAGTCGCCGGTCGAATGCCTGGGCACATGAACGTGCTGCTTGCCGAGGCCCAGGTCCCGTACGAGCAGCTCAAAGAGATGGACGAGATCGACCCGGAGTTCAAGCAGGCGGACGTGGCGCTGGTGGTCGGCGCGAATGATGTCGTCAATCCGGCGGCAGAGACCACACCCGGTGCTCCGATCTACGGCATGCCGATTCTGCATGCCAACCAGGCGCGCCAGGTGGTCTTCATGAAGCGTTCAATGCGCCCCGGCTTCGCTGGCATTGAGAACGAACTCCTGTACAAGCCGACGACCACACTGCTCTTCGGCGATGCCAAGGTCACCATGGGCAAGCTGCTCGCCGAGCTCAAGGCCCTCACTGTGTGACCGAAGCCGTTCGCGCTACGGCCCAAGAAAGGCTCGGAAGGGTGAGCCGCCGATCTTGGCGTCGGGATCCGGCAGGTTGGCGCCCGCCTCGAACGCCCGCAGAGTGCCACCGATGGGTGGAAACGTGATCAGCCGCGGCGTCGGCTTGCCGTCCTTTGCGCGGATCAGTTCTGCCGCCTCGGCGAGGCTGAGACGCTCAGGTCCGGCCAGATCAGCAGCCCGGTGGTACCCCGACGGTGCCGGACCTAGTGCAATGTCGGCAATCTCAGCGGCGACCCAATGGTGATCGCACGGCTGGAATGACATGCCCCGGGCCACAAACGACAGCGGGCCGACCGTCACTGCGCGAGCAACTGACGCGACCAAGGTGTGGAATTGCGTGGCGCGAACGACCGTCACCGGCAGTTTGCTGCGCTCCAGTACCAGCTCGCAGGCGTACTTCGCGCGGTAATAGCGAAAAGGGCTGCGGTCGCAGCCGACGATCGAGACGTATATCAGGTGTGGTGGCGTGGGCCGGCTGGCAAAGATGTTGATCATCCGGCGGGTGCCGTCCAGATCGACTCTGCGATGGCGCAGCGGATGAGTGGCCGCATGCACAACGCACTCAGCGCCCTCGAGGGCCGCCTCGAGCCCTGCCCCGGTAGCAAGATCAACATCGGTGCGCCGGCTGGCTGAGGCCACCGTGGCTCCGCGAGCCTCGAGTTTGCGCACAACCTCGGCACCGAGTGTGCCTTTGCCGCCGGTTACCACGATTCTCATTCGCCACTCTCCGAGTCCAGTTGACCCTTAGTTTCAACTGGATTCTGACAAGTCAGCCAAGAGGTCGGCACCAAGGTGGCAAAGGTGGAGGTCGTGCTCGGGATTTGGCATGCGGTTAGGGTGCTGATCAGCGTCCCGACTGGGCGGGGCGTCGGTGGCGCGAGTTCGCTACCCGCAACTCAGCATGGAGGCTCGCATGTCCGAATCCCCGGCCGATCAGGTCAATCAAATCCCCGACACAATGCAGGCCGTTATCTGCCACGGCCCTGAGAACTACCAGCTGGAAGAAGTCGCCGTCCCGAGACCAGGACCAGCTGAGGCATTGATCAAGGTCGAGGCGACGGGGATCTGCGCCAGCGACCTGAAGTGCTACCACGGTGCGGCGAAGTTCTGGGGAGACGCAAACCGTCCAGCCTGGGCCGAGACCGAGGTGATTCCCGGTCACGAATTCGTCGGAACAGTTGTGCAGCTGGATGACGTCGCGGCATCTCGCTGGGGAATCGCGGTTGGCGACCGCGTTGTCGCCGAGCAGATCGTGCCCTGTTGGAAGTGTCGTTACTGCCTGAACGGCGAGTACTGGATGTGCGCCCCACACGACATGTTCGGCTTCAAGCGCCGCACACCGGGTGGCATGGCCGAGTACATGGTCTATAACAAAGACGCTCTCGTCTACAAGATCTCTTCCGACCTGCCGCCCGCACACGCGGCGTTCACCGAGCCGCTCTCGTGCGCCCTGCACGGGGTGGAGCGGGGGGACATCAAGTTCGACGATGTCGTCGTGGTAGCGGGCTGCGGCCCGATCGGCCTGGGCATGATCGCTGGATCGAAGTCCAAGAACCCCAAATCGGTCGTCGCCCTCGACATGGCTCAGGACAAGCTGGAGCTTGCCAAGGAGTGCGGCGCCGATGTGATCATCAACATCGGGTCGGAGGACGCGGTGGCGAACATCAAGGACATGACCGGCGGCTATGGAGCCGATGTCTATCTCGAGGGAACCGGACACCCGTCGGCCGTAGCTCAGGGCCTGAATCTGCTGCGCAAGCTCGGCACTTATGTCGAATACAGCGTCTTCGGCAGCGATGTCAGTGTCGACTGGTCGATCATCAGCGATGACAAGGAACTGGACGTACGCGGCGCCCATTTGGGGCCGGGCTGCTGGCCCGCCGCTATTCGGATGATCGAGTCCGGTCGGCTGCCGATGGACAAGATCTGCACTCACCAGCTGCCATTGGCCGAGTTCCAGAAGGGTCTGGACATGGTCGCCAGCGGCAAGGAGTCGATCAAAGTCTCGCTGATCCCGTGATCAGAGCCGAGTGATGTCTGGAACCGATTGAGTCGTTATGACGTCGCCGAAGAGTCGCCCATTGTGGGTCGGCACCAGCTGGAAGATGAACAAGACGCTGGCCGAGGCCGACAGCTTCGTCGACGAGTTGCTGACATTCCCCGTCCCCAGCGGCATCCAGGCGTTCCTGGTGCCACCGCACACGGCATTGGCTCGCGTCCGTGATCGCCTGCCCGCTGACTCTCCGGTTCTGCTCGGCGCGCAAAACGCTCACTGGGCGGCCGAGGGATCCTGGACTGGCGAGATCTCCATGAGGATGGCCAAGGACGCCGGCGCGACCTTGATCGAGATCGGCCATTCCGACCGCCGGGTGCACTTCGGGGAAACCGATCGCACTGTGGCGCTGAAGGTTGCGGCGGCGATCGCGCAGGACCTCATCCCGCTGATCTGCGTCGGCGAGCCGCTGGCGGTTCGTGACGTCGGGGGCGCGGAGGAGTTCGTAGGCGTCCAGGTGCAGGTCGCGCTCTCGGAGTTGGCGCCAGCGGAGATCAGTCAAGTCATCATCGCGTACGAGCCTGTTTGGGCTATTGGAGAACAGGGCATTCCCCCGTCTGTGGAGCAGATCGCGCCTGTGATGGCGCTGATCAAGAATGTCCTGGCAACCGCGGGTGGCTCGGCCCGCGCAGTCCTCTATGGCGGGAGTGTCGACACCCAAAACGCCACCGAGCTTCTCAGCGATCCGAATACCCATGGCCTGTTCATCGGCCGCGCCGCCTGGGGAGCCTCAGGCTTCATCGAATTACTGAAGCTCTGCGGCTCACCGTCCCCTTCCCCGGAGGTTTCCCATGACGCATCTGTATGACGACCCCGCCGAATTTTCGAACGACGTGATCACGGGCTTCGCCGCGTCGTATCCGCAATACGTTCAGCGCGTCGAAGGTGCCTCTGGCTTCGTCCGCGCGGGCGGGCCGCTGGAGGGCAAGGTCAGCCTGGTCATCGGCGGCGGCTCCGGCCACTACCCGTCGTACAACGGTGTGGTCGGCACCGGCTTCGCCGACGGAGCGGTACTTGGCGGTGTGTTCGCGTCGCCGTCCGCGGAGCAGGTCTATCGAGTGGCGAAGGCGGCCGACGGAGGCGCGGGAGTGGTGCTCGGGTTCGGCAACTACGCCGGCGATCGGCTGAACTTCGGAGTCGCCGCCGAGCGCCTGATCAATGAAGGCATCGATACCCGGATCGTGTATGTGACCGACGACGTCGCCTCAGCTGGCCGGAATGAGCAGGAGAAGCGCCGCGGCATCGCGGGCACCTTCACCGTGTACAAGATGGCCGCAGCCGCGGCGGAGAACGGCGCGAACCTCGATGAGGTCGAGCGTGTGATGCGCGCGGCCAATGCCGCGACGTACTCATTCGGCGTCGCCTTCCACGGCTGCACGCTGCCCGGTGCCGACCAGCCGCTGTTTACCGTCAACGAGGGGTATATGGACTTCGGGCTTGGCATCCACGGCGAGCCTGGAATCACCTCGGCTCCCTGGATGCCGGCCAAGGATCTGGCTGCGAAGCTCGTCGAGACGGTCCTCGCCGAGCGCCCAGAGGGAGTGAGCGGCCGGGCTGCCGTACTCCTCAACGGGCTCGGCGCCACCAAGTACGAGGAACTCTTCGTACTGTTCGGCCACGTCAGCGAGCTTCTGGAAGCGGCCGACGTCGAGCTGGTGTCCCCAGAGGTGGGAGAGCTTGTCACCAGCCTCGACATGGCGGGGTGCTCGTTGTCAGTCACCTGGCTCGATGAGGAGCTCGAAGGCTACTGGGTCGCGCCCGCTGACACCCCGGCTTTCCGGCGCGGCACCGCGGTGGCGAGCGAGCGGTTCACCACCCGGCGTGCCAGTGCCGGGCATGTCGCGGAGACGGTGACGGCTGAGGCGAGCGAGGAGTCGCTCGCTGCGGCTGAAATCGCTCGTAAGGCAGTCGATGCCCTTTACGCCACGGTGGAGGAGAACAAGGAGTACTTGGGTCGGATCGATGCGATCGCGGGCGACGGTGATCATGGAATCGGCATGTCGCGGGGTTCGAAGGCGGCCGCTGAGGCTGCGAGCGCAGCCCAAGGTGGGGTCGAGACGGTGCTGAGTGCTGCGGGCCACGCCTTTGGAGACAGGGCCGGTGGCACCAGCGGCATCTTGTGGGGGCTGCTCCTGGAGGGGGTCGGCAATCGACTCGGCAACACCGAGGCGGTGACGGCGAAGCGTCTGGCCGATGCCGTTCAGGGTTCGGCTCAGCACTTGCAGGGCTTCAGCAAAGCCGAGCTCGGCGACAAAACCATGCTGGATGCCTTGTTCCCGTTCGTCGATACCCTGGTCGGACAGGTCGATGCCGGAGCCTCCATCTCCGAAGCCTGGCGTTCGGCTGCCGACACCTGCCGAACCGCCGCGGAGGCCACCGCATCACTGACTCCGAAGATCGGAAGGGCGCGGCCGCTGGCAGAACGCAGCGTTGGCACGCCGGACCCCGGCGCGGTGTCGCTGGGCATGATCGTCACCGCAATCGGTGAGGTGCTCAGCGATGCGGAGTCCGTCGCTCCCGGAGCGGCAGAGTCCAGGAAAGAGGAAGGTCAGAACGTATGAGGCGTCCCATTCGGCTGTTGGTCGGCAGCGACAGCGCCGGCTTCGACTACAAGGACCAGATCCTGTCCGACATGCAAGCCGATGACCGGGTCGAGGTCGTCGATCTGGGCGTGTTCAAGGAAGATCTGGACGGGGCCTCCTACCCGTCGGTGGCAATCGCGGCAGGAAAGAAGATCACGGCTGGCGAGGCGGACCGCGCGATCCTGGTCTGCGGCACCGGTATCGGAGTCGCCATTGCAGCCAACAAGGTGCCCGGCATCCGCGCGACGGTTGCCCACGACTCCTTCAGTGTCGAGCGGTCAATCCTGTCCAACGACTGCCAGATCCTGACACTCGGCCAACGTGTCATCGGCCTCCAGCTTGCTCGCAGGCTGGCCAGAGAATGGCTCGATTACGTCTTCGACCCGAGCACCCCGTCCGGGGCGAAGGTTGCCGAGATCAGCGATTACGAGGACTCCATTACCGGCTGATCTGGTTGCGTCCATCCGCGCGCCCGGGAGGCTTTCCGTCAGCATCCCACGCTGTGTGGAATGTTGACGCTGTGCATGGCGTGCATGCCAAGTACAGCGTGAACGCACTAGGTACAGCGGCGGCGTGAGGCAGAATCTCAGCGTGATCGAGTATCGGACGCCGGCCGAGATTGAGCAGATGAGACCGGCCGGGCGGTTCGTCGCCGAGGTATTGAGCGCGCTCATTGCACGGGCCGATGTCGGGGTGAACCTTCTGGAGCTCGACGAGTTGGCTCACCAGATGATCCGGGATCGCGGCGCGGAGTCGTGCTACATCAACTATCACCCGTCCTTCGGGGCCAGCCCATTTGGCAAGGTGCTGTGCACGTCGGTCAACGATGCGGTTTTGCACGGGCTTCCTCACGACTACGAGCTTGTTGACGGCGATCTGGTCAGCCTCGACTTCGCGGCATCGGTGAACGGTTGGGTGTCCGATTCGGCGATCAGCGTGATCGTCGGCACGGCCCGCCAACAAGATCAGCAGTTGATCGCCACTGCCGAGGCGGCGCTCGGGGCTGGCATAGCAGCGGCTGTTCCAGGAAACAAGATCGGCGACATCTCGTTCGCTATCGCCCGTGTCGGGTCGCAGGCGGGCTACAAGATCAACACCGAGTTCGGCGGCCATGGTGTGGGCCGTACCATGCACGGCGACCCCCACGTACCGAACAACGGCCGACGCGGCCGCGGGCTGCTGCTGCGGCCCGGCCTGGTGATCGCGATCGAGCCTTGGTTCTTGCAGGGCACCGACAAGATCTACACCGATCGCGACGGATGGACCTTACGGAGCCGGGACGGCTCACGAGGCGCGCATGCCGAGCACACCATAGCCATTACCTCTGATGGCCCGCTGGTTCTGACCGCCCGCTGAGGATGCCTCAGAGATGATCAGTGGGAGACGGTCGAAACGGGCTCACGCCGCCGCCACGAACACGGCGGGAGCAACCGTGGCGAGCATCGCCAAAGTTCGCGCCCCCGCCGCGCCCATGGTCTCTCCTTCGACAGCGTTGATTGGTGATCGGCCCGGGACACGGGGATCTGGGTCTGCCCGTGTCCAACTGGTACCACCAGTCTCAGCCGTCTCACCATAATCGACGGCAGGCTCGGGGTACACCCCTGTTCTCGTGATGGATGCCCGAGTGTTATGGACCATCTACGGCTGGGCCCGCAGGCGACGCGTCTCGTAACCGGCTCGTGATGGTCAGGTCACGTTTCTACGCACAAAGTCTGACAAATGTGCCGCCATCCGCCCCAATCCAGCCACATTTTGTGGCTGTGTGCGGAGTCAACGCAGCAAGTATCGGCGGCGGCGTCCGGTCCTATGAAGACCGGTGGAGTGCCGTCAGCGCCGCGACCTGGTGGTCTCTTGCAGCTTGCGAAGACCGTCCTTGATCTTCTGCTGGTTCTCCGGCTTGGACAGTTCTCGCTGAGCGACCTGAATCAGCTTGGCCGCGACTGCGGTCTTGAGGAGGCCCTTGATGAGGCTCATGAATTCTCCAGAATGAACGTCGGACAGTGCACTCGACGATAGCTGCCATGTCCAACCCGGGCTTGCTCTCGCCCCGGTCAGTCAACGTCGCTGTTGTCCGCTGTGTAAGCCGGAAGTCGGGCAAGGTCGGTGAATGGGAGTGGGCAGGCGTCAGTGGTAGCGCAGACCATCAGGTCGTCGCAACCGGCTTCCATCGCAGTGATCAGGCTGGCGCGCATGACCTGAAGATCATTGATCCGAGCATCGATCTCGGCAATCTTGGCGGCTGCCCGAGTCTGCAAACCGGCATCGGCGTCACCGTGCCGGTGCCGTCCGGTTTGGAGAAGATCAGCCACCTCATCCAGGCTGAAGCCGAGCCGCTGTGCTGCCTTGATCACGCGCAGCACGGTGACGGCTTCGGGCGGATAGAGCCGGTGCCCACCCGGGCTGCGGATGGGCTCGGCCAACAGACCGCGACGCTCGTAATACCTCAGGGTCTGCTGATTCACCCCCGCCGCGCGAGCAACCTGAGCGCTGCGCATTCCGGATAAGTCAGTGGTCATCGCCGCCACTCCCGATTGCGGCGAGCGCCCGATCGGTCAGAGCCTCCAGTACGTCATCGCGGCTTGCTGGGACGCCTACGCGAAGCACGAGGTGATCTTGACCAGTGGCGTCCTGAGCATGCTGGTTGATCGCGAACTCGAAGAAGGAGCAGCACGCAATCTCGCGCGCCACAAGATCGGACACATGGGCGTACAGACCGTTTGCATTGGCAAAGGTGAACTCGACGCGATGGGCGTCGATCCGGCGCGGCGGTTTGATCTGGCTGCGGAAGAGCTCGTCAAACTCCATCAGGCGGAAGGGCTGAGCTGCGACGGGCAGCGTACAGAAGTCCGTAACGATCCACGCGTTCATCTTTGCCTCAATCTCGATCTCGGATTGCTCGATTCGAGGCTAACCCTGTACCTAGGTACCAGATGCAAGCAGACTCTTGGGCCCGCTCGCGCGATGCCGACGCTCGCGATGCCTTGCGCGTCACGACACGTCGAGTGTTCTCTAACGAAATCTAAGGTTTGCGCTATACGCGCTGATACGGTCCGAGACATGGATCCGGTCCGCAACCCGTACGCACCTGGAGCCGGCCAGCGTCCACCCGAGCTTGCCGGTCGCGACGCCGAACTGACCGCGTTCGACGTCGCGCTGGAGCGCGTGGAGCGTGGCCGGCCAGAGCGCAGCCTGGTGTTGACCGGGCTGCGCGGGGTAGGCAAGACGGTGCTGCTCAACGCGCTGCGATCCAAGGCGCTGGACCGCGGATGGGGCACTGGCAAGGTTGAGGCTCGGCCTGACACCAGCCTGCGGCGCCCGCTCACGGGTGCGCTGCACGCGGCCGTACGCGAGTTGTCGGTGCGGCATCGGGCGCCAGATCGAGTGAGCAAGGTCTTGGCCACGCTCAAGGCGTTCGGACTGCGCACCAATCCGCGTGGCGGCAAGCTCATCGAGCGCTGGACGCCAGCGATCGACGGGCCGCCGAGCGTCGGACGGGCCGACTCAGGTGACATGGAGATCGACCTGCTGGAGTTGCTCACCGATGTCGCCGCCTTGGCCGCCGACGTTGGCGTGGGCGTCGCTGTGTTCATCGACGAGATGCAGGATCTGACGCCTGAGGATGTCTCGGCGCTTTGCGCGAGCTGCCATGAGCTGTCCCAGACCGGCGCGCCGCTGATGGTGGTTGGGGCAGGGCTGCCGCATCTGCCCAGCGTGTTGTCAGCCTCGAAGTCATACTCGGAGCGGCTGTTCCGTTACGTCAGAATTGACCGCCTGGACCACGCCGGGGTCGAGCGAGCGCTGCTGGCGCCCGCGGAACGCGAGGGTGCCACCTGGTCGCACGATGCACTCGCGGCAATGGGCATCACCTCAGGCGGATACCCGTACTTTGTGCAGGCGTACGGGAAGGCCGCCTGGGACCACGCGCCCGGCTCGCCCATCACCTCCGCCGATGTCGCGGTTGCCGCTCCCGAGGCGGAGGCGGAGCTGGCCGTGGGATTCTTCGGCTCCCGATATGAGCGTGCGACCCCGGCCGAGCGGGACTACTTGCGTGCCATGGCGGGTCTGACCACCGAGCTCGTGCCGGATGCGGCGGTCTCCACCACCGATGTTGCAGAGGTTTTGGGCCGCAAACCGTCCTCGCTCTCGCCAGCCCGCGATGCTCTGCTCAAGAAGGGCTTGGTGTACTCAGCCGAGCGGGGCACGCTCGCCTTTACGGTGCCGCACTTCGCACGCTGGCTGCGGACGCACCCACCGGCCTGACCGGGAATCGATCTCGCAGGGCCCGGTGGACTGCGTCTGGCTGTGGGTCCGCCACGGTGATCGCCTCCTCGACCATGCGCAAGGCCGCATCCGTGCCGGTCCCGAGGACGGGCTCGGTCGGTGTGATCGTCAACAGGTCGTGCGCAAGCATGAGCTCGATAGCCAGTAGGTCCTCGAGCAGCCCCAATGCCGTATCGGTTTTGCGTACGCTCAGCGGCGCGGCGGTGTGATGGTCTTCGACGCCGAGGTCCAACGGCGGTACGTCCAGGGTGGCCGGTGCGGCCAGCTGCTTGAGTTCCGGGAACAGCGCTGCGGCCGGATACCGCAGCTGCAGCCCGTACATCGTCATCGGCTCACCGGTCGTGGGCAGGCCGGTCAGCTGCTGCATACACCGGTCCCAGAGATGGGCCATTCGGCGCTCGCTCAGCTGCCCGACTTGGGCCAGCGCAATCCGTAGGGTGTCGCAGGCAATAGCGAGCACCATTGGGTGGAAGTTGCCATTGCTGATCATGGCTTGGTCGGGCACAGACACCAGCGGGTTGTCATCGGCGGAGTTGAGCTCGACGGTCGCGGCATTCCGGGCGCCTGCGATGTACTCGCGCAAGGCGCCGTGCACCTGCGGTACGACCCGGAACGACAAGGCATCCTGCACGGATCTGGGTCCACCAGGCTGCAGCAGCCCGCTTCCGGCCAGCAGGCTCCGTAGGTGATCAGCTGCCGCCGCCTGACCAGGGATCGGCTTGGCGCGCGCGACGGCGGGATGCAGGATCGACGGGTTCGCCCCGGTCGCCTCCATGGAGAGCGCTGCCGCGATATCCGCGGCTGCGGCGGCCCGCTCGGCCCGAGCGACGACGAGCGCCGCGTGACCGATCGACACCCCGTTGGCTGAGACCAGCGCCAATCCGTCCTTGCCACTGAGTGCCAGGGGCGTGATGCCGGCTCGTCGTAGCGCTTCGCCGCCGGGAAGCCGTTCGCCCTGGTACTCCGCCCTGCCTTGCCCGATGGCGACCTGAGCCATGCCGGCCATCGGCCCAAGGTCGCCTGCCCCGACCGACCCGATCTCCGGGACGATCGGGTGCACACCGGCGTTCAGCATCGCCATGAGCACGTCGGCGACCGCAGGTGAGGCGCCTGACCCGCCTCGGGCGATGCCATTGAGCCGGACGGCCAGCGCCGCGCGTACCTGCGGCGTGGGTAGCGCTGGACCGATACCGCCGCTGTGGGACATGACGAGGAACATCTGCTCGCCCCGGATCTCCTCCTCGGTCAGCCGGGTGTCCTTGCCGTGGCCGACCTGTGTGGTCAGGCCGTATACGGCATCGTTGCGGGACAGGGCGCGGTCTACGACGGCCCGGCTGGCTGCGATCAACGCCCGGGCGCTGTCGGCGAGCTCCACCCGCGCGCCGCCGACTATGTCGAGCAAGTTGTCCAGTGCCAGCGGTTCCTCGGTGATCGTGACGGTGCTCATGGGGAGTCACTCAATCAGAGATACTGAACGTCGGAAAACCGGCCTGTCTCTGGAGGGTGATCATGCTCGAAATGGAGCTGCTGGAGCGTGACCGCTGGAGCCGAGACGACCTTCTGGCCTACCAGCGCGACCGCGTACGGAAGCTGGTCGCGCACGCGGTCGCTCAGTCGCCCTATTACAGGGAAGCGCTCGGCACTGATGCAGCAGACCGGCCGCTTTCGGAACTACCTACCTTGCCGAAGGCCACCCTCATGGCGGAGTTCGATCGCGTCGTTACTGATCAGCGGCTGCGACTGGCCGACCTCCAGGCGCACCTGGGCAGCCCAGACCCGTTGCAGTCCTTCCTCGGCTCGTACCGGGTGGCTACTACCACGGGTACGACCGGCCGCCGGTCGATCATTGCGTTCGCGCACGACGAGGCTGCCGCGTGGCGGGCCGCAAGCGCCCGGCCGATGCTGCGCATGGGAATCGCCTTCGGACCACGCTTCGCGGCGCTTGGTAGCCCCAGCCCAGTGCACGTGACCAGGCAGGTGCTGGTTCCGCCTGGAGTGCCGGCGTCACCGATTTCAGCCGCGACACCGATCTCCGAGCTGGTCGCCACACTGAACACCCAGCAACCCGAGGTGCTCGTCGGAGCCGTAGGCATCTGGAGAGCCCTCGCCGAGGAGCAGATTGCCGGTCGCCTGCTGATCGCTCCACGCGCGGCCTTTTTGAGCAGCGAGGCACTTACGGCCGACGTCCGCCGACGCGTTCGCGAGGCATGGGGAATAGAGCCCGTGAGCGGCTACGCCTCGACCGAAGCGCCGACGATTGCCACCAGCAGCCCGGAGCATCCGGAGCTGGAGATCGCTGAGGACGTCGTGGCGATTGAGATCGTCGACGAAAACGGCCTCGCCGTGCCACCCGGTCGGCCCGGCGCCAAGGTACTGGTCACCAACTTGATCAACTACGCCCAGCCGCTGATCCGCTATGAGTTGACCGACTCGGTCGTCGAGTCCCCGCTCCCGAATCCCTCCGGTCGACCCTGGCGCTGCTTAGTCTCGGTAGACGGGCGTACCGCAGACATCCTCTATCTCCCTGGCCAACATGGCACGACCGTCGCGGTCCACCCCTCGGTACTCAGTTCGGCTGTTGCCCCCATTGCCGAGGTCGGTGAAAGCGCCTTTGTGCATGACGCCCGCGGCTTGCACGCCCTGGTAGTCCTCTCCCCGGGATCCGCCGCCGATGTCCCCGAGCGGCTGCGCCAGGCAGTGACTGATGCGGTCACCTCGACTGGCGCCCTGGCGCTCGCGGTCGACATTCAGCCGGTCTCCACCTTGGCACGTGAGCCAGGCGGGAAACTGCGCCTGGTTCGATCGGTCTGATACATAGTCAACCCATTACGAGCCAACAGCATGATCAACTTCGAGCGGCGTCCCGGTCCGCTGCATCGTATTGTCCAAAAGGCTGCGGCGATCATCCCGATGTCATTGGTCCCGCCACGGGCACTTCCTCGCCTTGACCGTGAGATCTTCCGGCTCAGCCATGGGCGTACCACTTTCTCTGCCTGGGTCTCAGGCCTTCCGATCGTGATGTTGACGACCACCGGTGCTCGTACCGCCCAGCCGCGTACCCTCCCGGTATTGGCGCTGCCTGACGGCGACCGCCTGGTGGTGATCGGTTCCAACTTCGGGCGGCCGCAGCACCCCGGCTGGTATTACAACCTCCGCGCACACCCTGAAGCGGTGGTCACCTGGGAAGGCTCCGCAGTCGAAATGCGTGCCCGCGAGCTGGAGGGAGAGGAGAGGGAGCGCTATCTCGCCCGCAGCCACGAAAAATATCCGTGGTGGGAGCCGTACCACCGCCGCGCCGCGCCCCGGCAAATCCCGGTGATCATGCTCGAGCCGAGTGCGTAGACCTTCCTTTCACTTAGCGCCAGTTACTTGGTCTGCGCATCATCTGCAGATGGCGCAGCGTCCAAGTAACTGATGCCAAGTGGAGGTCAACTCGATGCGCCTTGCTCAACGACCTTCTTGAGGCCATCGAGCATCATCTGCCAGTTGGCCCCAGAGTGCTCGGCCTCCTCAGCGCTGCTGCTGTTGTCCTGGGTGAGTCGTACCGATGTGCCGCCATTAGCCGGCTTCAGGTCGTAACGGACCCGGTGGTAGTTCTCAGGCCGGTCTTCCTGGCCGGTGAGCGGGCTGAAGTGGGTGACTTCCAATCGCTGACCCGGTTCGACGGAAATGATCTCGCCTTTGTCCTCGTACGCGCGACCCTCGAACTCGCCCTTCCACGTGATCGGGCTGCCGGGCTTCCAATCAGTCTTGACCTCTGAGCCGAACATGTATTTCTTGATGAGCTCGGGCTCGGTTAGTGCCCGCCATACCTCCTCCGGTGGAGCCTCGATCTCGCACTGCGCGGTCGCAATGTGTCCTGACATCACAGTCCTCCTCGTTGCCTCAGGATGCGGCTACAAACGGTCTGCTGAGTGACATACCCGGCAGAGCCAGAGCAAAGCAATCAGTTCGAGATTGCGTCAACGAAGCCGGCAATCTCCTCCAGCGTCTTCCGGTCGCCCTCGAGGTGCGGCAGGTGAGCAACGTCGTCGAGCCACACCAGTCGAGCATTCGGAATGATCTTGGCCAGAGGCTCATTGATCGCCTGAATGTCTTCGGCATCGAGCCGGCCGATCATCACCAGAGTGGGTACCGTGATCTCGCTGAGCCGCGGCCAAGCCGGTGGCACCTCTGCCTCCTTGCCTCGGCTCTCTGCCCGCAACGCCCTGCCATTCATGTCGAGAAAAAGCTCACGCGTTCGCCCGCCAACCCGGCCTTCATCGGCTGTGGGTCCATCGAGCCACAGCCACGCCTCGAAGCGGTTGACCTCGTCGATTCCGCCCGTAGCATCGGCCGACTCGATCATGGACTCGAGCTCGGCCGTAGGCCCCTCCTTGAGATCTGGGTACGGCGCGCCACGTACAGCAGCACCAATCAGTGCGAGCGCCGATACGCGGTTTGGCTGGGCCAAGGTGAGGTCGAGCGCAGTCCGTCCGCCCATTGAGGACGCGACGATGACAGCCTGTTCGACTCCGGCCGCATCGAGGACAGCTTCCGCGTCAACCACTGACGACCAGCCGTCCTCACGCTGGTAGGTCGTCTCGCCGAAGCCGCGCCCGTCGTAGGCAATGCATCGGTGCCGCGAAGCTAGCCGTTCGATCACATGCTGCCAGCTGCGGCGATCATTGACTCCCGCGTGAATCAGCAATACGTCGGCACCATCGGCGGCGCCGGTTATCTCGTACGCCAGCTGGGCACGTCCCGAGGTCACGAACATCTCTCCAGCCCTTCAGGTCAACGAGTCTGTGTCGCCAGGCGGATACCGAACGCGACCAGAACGGTGCCAGTAACCGCATCGAGTGCCCGACGGACCCGGGAGCGTTGCAGGAACGGGCCGACTCGGTCGAGGACCACGGCGTAGATCGAAAGCCAGCCGAACGTCATGAGACAAAACAGCGAACCCAGCGGCACAAGCGCCGCGAAACTGCCAGCAGGACCCTGTACGAACTGGGGCAGCAGGCTGAGGAAGAAGGCCGCCATCTTGGGATTGGCCAGGTTGCTGATGAACCCCTGGCGCACCGCGCTCCACGGTCGGAGTTCAGGCGGTTGTATCTGGCGCTCCTGGTTGCCATGGCGGTTGCGAACAGCAGCCAAGATCGACTGCGCACCGAGGAACGCCAAATACGCAGCGCCGACGATCTTGAGCACGATGAAGGCCGGCTGAGATGCCTGCAACAGGCCAGCGATGCCAACGCTCGCGGCCACGGTCCATACCAGTTGGCCAGCCGCGATTCCTGCAGCAGTGAGGATCCCGCCGCGGCGTCCGCCGGCGATCGAGTTGCGGACCGTGAGCGCAGTATCGGGTCCGGGGGTACAGATCACCAGAGCGCACACGCCGAGAAAAGCCAGTGCCTCGTTCATGACGTGAGCCTTTCACAACTGCCATCGAGCGCTGACCGCTTCGCGGAAGCGGCTCGCCCAGGCCGACGGATCGATCGCGGCGCTACCGTGGCGACATGCTGCGACACTTGCCGGCGCCGGCCGAACAGCGCCGGCCGGCATGAGCCCCCTCTCGCCGCGTCTGACTGAGATCGTGAACGCGCTGCCGATCCGCCCGGGAATGCGGGTCCTTGAGATCGGCTGCGGACCGGGAGCCGCGGCGCGCGCCGTCGCTGCGCGGCTAGGGAACGGCCACATCCTCGCGGTCGATCGCTCCGCCAAGGCGATCGCACAGGCACGGCAGCAGGCTGCTGCGGAGATCGCGTCCGGCAGGATGAGCCTCCGCCAGGTCAGTGCCGAGGAGCTGGTGTTGCAGCCCGGTGAGGAACCGTTCGATCTGGCCTTCGCTGTCCGCGTCGGCGCCCTCGATGGCCGCCATCCCGAGGCTGGTCAGCTGGCGCTGGCCCGCATCGCCGCGATGCTGCTGCCAGGGGGTCGCCTGTTCGTGGACGGCGGCCGGCCGCTGCGCGAGGTCCCGCTGCCTCCAGCGCTCTGAGAGCAGCGAAGTATCGGGGAGCGTCTACTGAGCGGTTCGCAGCTAAGCGTGCGGGCCGGCGGTGACGGTCCCCACGGTGAGCCGGGGCGTGCCCTCGAGAATCTCCCCAATTCGCTCCACCTGGTTCTCCAAAGCCCGGAGCTGACCAGCAGTAAGCCGGGTGAGCGGCTC
Organism: uncultured Actinomycetota bacterium; assembly: GCA_963840505.1. GTDB lineage: Bacteria > Actinomycetota > Actinomycetes > Propionibacteriales > Propionibacteriaceae > Microlunatus. The sequence continues at coordinate 114,022 of CAWIZB010000013.1, read as the reverse complement.
GACGGTCACCTCAATCTGCCGGCCGGAGCGACGCTGGTGCCAGACACCAGCGACTACGCCGTCGATGAGCAGGACCGGATAGTTGCCGGCCTGGCCGGAGGGCGCGAGGGCGCGTGTGGCGGCCTTGCCAGGGAAGAGCCGAGATCTCGGGTGGCTGCCGACGGCGTACGCGTCGAAGTAGGGCAGCAGCAAGACGTTGCGCTTGAGCGCCCTCTTCAGGATGCAGTTCCATGTCCCCGCGAGCCAGCCATCCGAGCGTACCGTCGAAGTTGATCTTGGTTAGCTTCCGGTTGTGGCGCTCGAACTGCTCCGCCGCCCACGTCGGTGGGGCACCGATCCACTGCGCGAAGTGCTGCGGCGTGGCGGGCCCGTACGCGTACAAGTAGCGCGTGATCACGGTGGCGATGGCCTTGTCTTCGGATGCCGGCTCGAATTCTGGGAGCCAGCGACGCGGATTCGTGTACGTCACGCGGCGGCCTCGGTTCGGGCTGAAGCACAACACACCGCGGTAGGCCGCCATAACGACGGCTTGCCGCCAGCGTGGCCACAGGTCCTGGAACGCCGGCATGACACGATCGCCAGCCCACTCCCCGGCCCGGTCGACGACGGCCTGGTCCAACTCGTCGAGGGTCAGTTCCTCATCTTCGAGCGCGTGACCGATCGCATTAACGATCTCTTCAGCCTGTTGCTGCGTCAGGCGTACGGCTTCCGGAAAGGGAGAGCGTGCCGGGATAGCGGACAGCGCAGCCATCCAAATTGGAAGATCATCAGCAGCGAGCAGGTGCACGGTGCCTCGCGGGCCGTGGGTCTTGATCAGCCTGTGGTCATCCCACAACGCCTGCCGGACAGTGGTCCGGGTGGCGCCCTGAATGCGCAGCGCGATCGACAACTCGGCCGCGGATAGCACTTGAGCATGAGCGCCGCAGATGACGGCCGCGATATCAGAGGGATCGGTCCCCGCCGGTGCCGGCGTGAGCAGGGCGTGCCGCTGCAACCGTCGGACGTTGGCCGCGGACCAAGAGACCTCATCCGTCATGGGAGTCCTCAGCCAAGAATCAGGATCTGAAGAATCGGGCGAGTACAGCAGCCATGATCTTCGGATCAACTACGTGTCCCTGACCGTCGATGACCTGGCGCTCCGCGTCCGCCAGGCACGCGGCGACCACATCCGCCGCCTGCTCGAAATAGTCGTTACTGCCACCGGTGGCCACGAGAGTGGGTTGTGTGATCCTCGCCAACCGATTGGTGGGTGGCGGCCCGTAGAGCGCAGCGTCGTAGGCCAGCGAGTAGGCGAGATCCCTCAAACCGGGCCAGTACGGCGCGTTCATAGCGTCCGCAATGTCCTTCTCCGAGGAGCCGGCGAGCCGCATGAAGAGGCCGACGGCGTCGGCACGTCGACCTTCAACGAGGGCCACACTGAGATGCGCGCGGTACTCCCGCGCGCGTTGCAGGGCGTCGTCGGCAGTGTCGTAAGGCACCTCGTATACCGCGACCCTTCCGACCGGCAGCCCTGCTGCTGCAGCCTCCAGGGCGAACATGCCACCTGACGAGGCGCCGAACAGGTATGCCGATCCGCCCGCTTCCGCGATGATCGCTGCAATGTCATCGATCTCTCGCTGCACCGCGTAGGGAGAGCTGTCGCCGCTGTCGCCCCGACCTCGGCGAGCGAAGTTGTACACGGTGAACTCTTCCGCCAGTTCTCGCGCCAGCGGCGCATTCTCCGAGCCGTCATCGAGCCCACCACCGATCAAGATCACAGCCGGTCCACTGCCGTCACGCTGATATGCGATCGGGGTGCCATCGGCAGAGGTCACGTGTGCCATCAGTCCTCCACGGCCTAGAACTGCATGTCGGTAAAGCGCGAGTAGTGGCCCTGGAAGGCGACAGTGATCATCTTGGTCGGGCCGTTGCGGTGCTTGGCCACGTCGAAATCAGCCTCGCCGGCGCGATCAGAATCCCTGTCATGAAGATCGGGTCGGTTCAGCAGGATCACCACGTCGGCGTCCTGCTCCAGGCTCCCACTCTCGCGAAGATCAGAGAGCATCGGCCTCTTGTCCGTGCGCTGCTCCGGGCCGCGATTGAGCTGGGAGAGGGCAACGACTGGCACGTCGAGCTCCTTGGCCAGCAGCTTGAGCTGCCGTGAGAACTCCGAGACTTCCAGCTGGCGGGACTCGACCCTCTTGCCTGACGTCATCAGCTGGATGTAGTCGATGATCACCAGCTTGAGGTCGTGCCGCTGCTTCAGCCGGCGGGCCTTCGCTCGAATCTCCATCATGGTCAGGTTGGGCGAATCGTCGATGAACAGCGGCGCCTCGGAGACCTGGCCCATCTTCGCCGACACCCGATTCCAGTCCTGATCGCTCATCCGCCCGCCGCGAATGTGCGACAGCGGGATGCTCGCCTCGGCAGACAGCAGGCGCATGGTGATCTCGATCTGGCTCATCTCCAGACTGAAGATCACCGACGTGAGTCCATTCTTAATCGATGCCGATCGTGCCATATCCAAAGCGAGGGTCGACTTTCCAACTGCCGGTCTAGCCGCCACGATGACCATCTGCCCGGGATGCAGACCATTGGTCAGCTCGTCGAGGTCGGCGAACCCCGTGGGCACACCCGACAACCCCGCCCCTCGAGACTCGATGGCCTCCATCTCGTCGAGGGTTGGTTGCATCAACTCCGACAGCGGTTTGTAGTCCTCCGCCGCTCGTCGCTCGCTGACCGAGTAGACCTCCGCCTGGGCTCGGTCGACGATGTCATCGACGTCACCTTCGGCGGAGTAGGACATCTGCCCAATCCGTACCGAGGCGTCAACGAGCCGGCGCAGGATCGCCTTCTCGTGCACGATCTGCGCGTAGTAACCCGCGTTGGCGGCAACCGGGACGCTTGCCAGCAGCGTGTGCAGATACGGTGCGCCGCCGATGCGTAGCAGCTCGCCGCGCTTGCCCAGCTCGTCGGAGACCGTGATGGCGTCGGCCGGCTCACCGCGCCCGTAGAGGTCGATGATGGCGTTGTAAACCTGCTCATGCGCCGGACGGTAGAAGTCAGCGCCGCGCAACACCTCGACAACGTCGGCGATAGCGTCCTTGCTCATCAGCATGGCGCCGAGCACGCACTGCTCGGCCTCCATGTCCTGAGGCGGCGTACGGTCGGAAAGTCGAGGCGCCTGGTCGCTGTAGGGCGGCATCACCTCGGCAACACTCACCCTTACTCCTTACAGATCCGCTGGACGGCCCCCGAGCCCCTCGGACACCCGCCTCAGCATCAATCGAATACGTGTTCGGAAGAGTAGTGACATGCACTGACACGTACATTCGTGATGTCGAGACAGTTCAATGCGGAAACCGTACGCTGCCGACACCGGCCTGAACAGCCTGTTGTCCACAGGCCCTGTGGATAACAAATTCTGCCCTGTGGGGGACACGCGGTGCGCCTGTGCAGACCCTGGGTATCGGCCTGGGGACCAGTATCGGGTGAAGGTTGGCAATAGCACGCTGACTAGCGGTGATGCATCGATGGGAGGCGTGGATGGAAGTTCTTTTCGGGCCATCTCACGACTCGGATGCGGTCCGCCGGTCGTGCTGGGATTTTCCCGGGCGGAACGTATTACCCACAGGTTCATCCGCAACCTGTTGAAAACAGAATGCAACAATTGGACGACTTTGATCGCACAACATCACATAACGGTCGGACATGATCGACTTGACGTCTCGATATACCCTTAGGGGGTACCTGAGAGATCAAGGAAGGTCGATGCCTGATCACGACAGCCATCACGGCTACATTGCCAACAAGGACGACTATCTTAAGCGACTGCGCCGCATCGAGGGGCAGGCCCGCGGTCTGCAGAAGATGATCGAAGAGGAACAGTACTGCATCGATATCCTCACCCAGGTGTCCGCAATGACGCGCGCGCTTCAGTCCGTCGCTCTCGGCCTTCTCGGGGAACACCTGAGCCACTGTGTGGTGCGCGCAGCGGCCGAAGGGGGACCTGAGGCCGACAGCAAGATCGAAGAAGCCTCGAGTGCCATTGCACGTTTGGTTCGTTCGTAGTTCGCCTTTCTCCTACCTAGCGAAGGAAACGCCCATGTCTGTCACCCGTCAATACGTCGTGTCTGGAATGCACTGCGGCCATTGCGCGAGTTCGGTGACCGAGGAAGTCTCTGCCGTCAGCGGAGTCACCGACGTCAACGTCGATCTCGACAGTGGCCAATTGATCGTGACCAGCGACGCCGACATCCCGTTCGAGAACATCGAAGCCGCGGTGGATGAGGCTGGTTACAGCGTCGTCACAGCGTAGCCCGATACCCCGGCTATCGATCACTGACTGATCATGAATCCACCGGCCAAGCTGGTCGCCTTCTTAGCTCTACTGGCGGTTGTCTTCGGCGTGTCCTACTTCACGGGCACTCAGTCGCAGGCGCTGCTAGCGCCAGCGCCGACGCACAACTCCGAGATGGTTGCACCGCCGGACACTGTGGAGGGCTACGCAGTGCGTGCGGTGGAGCCTAGCCAGGAGCCCGGCAAGGACGTGCTGGTGGAACTCGCGGTCACCGCGCCTGGCGGGCAGGCGCTCTCAGAGCTCGATGAGGACGCCGGCGAGCATATGCATTTGATCGCCTTCCGCGGTGACCTCACCGGATATCAGCACCTCACCCCGCAGCAGGGCGAGGGCACGTCGTGGTGGGCATTGCTCAATCTGACGCCAGGCCCCTGGCGCGTCATCATCCATTTCCAATCGAAGGCGCTTGGCCGGGAGATCGCCTTGGCCACCGACCTCACGGTCATCGGTGACTATCGCCCCGAGCCGCTCCCGCCAGCGGGGGACCAGGACCAGGTCAAAGGTCTCACGGTGACGCGCAGCGGTGACCTGAGCACCAGCGCCGACAGCGACAGCATCGTCACGGTGGCCGATGATGGGCAGCCGGTGACCGATCTGGAGCCGGCGCACGGCGCACTTGGCCACGCTGTGGTCATTCGCCCGTCCGATCTTGGCTATCTGCACATGCACTCAACGGGTCAGGGCAGCGGGCCACAGCTAGATTTCCAGGGCGCTGTGCCCGACAAGGGCGACTACCGGCTCTTCGTCGACTTCTACCGTAAGGACCAGCCCTACCTGGCTGAATTCACCGTGCGGGTCACCAGATGACGCAGATAGACCTCGCAGTCCAGACGATCGAGCTTGACGTTCAAGGCATGACCTGCGCATCCTGCGCCGGCCGGATTGAGAAGAAGCTCAACCGGCTCGAGGGTGTCAATGCGACCGTCAACTATGCAACGGAAAAGGCCACGGTCCACACGGGCAGAGGGACCACCGCCCAGACCCTGATCGAGACCATCGAGCAGACCGGCTACCACGCCACGCTGCCCGCCGAGAGCCCGCGCGATCCGGGCCTGGAACTGCGCCAACTGCGTCGTCGGCTGATCATCTGTGCGGTACTGAGCCTGCCGGTGATCATGATCGCCATGGTTCCGGCGTGGCAGTTTCCCTGGTGGCAGTGGGTGTCGTTCGCGCTTGCGGCCGTAGTAGTCACCTGGGGCGCCTGGCCGTTCCACCGGGCCACCTTGCTGAACCTGCAGCATGGCAACGCGACCATGGACACATTGATCTCGATCGGCACCCTGGCGGCCTTCGGCTGGTCGGCGTACGCGCTGCTGTTCGGGGCCGCAGGCGAAATAGGCTTCACGCATCCTTTTGAGTTTCGACTGGTCAGGCATTCCGCTACGGCGAACCTCTATCTTGAGGCCACTGTCGGAATCACCACATTCATCCTGCTCGGACGCTACCTGGAGGCACGGGCCAAGCGCCGATCCGGCGCCGCCGTACGGGCACTGCTCGAGCTGGCCCCATCGGAGGTCACGGTCCTCACCGCGAGTGGTGAAGCGATCGTTGACATCTCGCAACTGCATGTGGGCGACAGGTTCTTGGTACGACCCGGCGAGCGTGTGGCAACGGACGGCGTGATCGTTTCTGGACACAGCGCTCTGGACGCCTCGACGGTGACGGGGGAGTCCATTCCAGTCGAGGTCGGACCGGGCGATGCTGTGGTCGGAGCCACGGTTAACACCCATGGCAGGCTCGTGGTCGAGGCGACTCGGGTGGGTGCCGACACCCAGCTCGCACAGGTCGCACGAATGGTCGAGGCGGCGCAGAGCGGCAAGGCGGCGGTGCAGCGGCTGGCTGACCAAGTCTCCGCTGTGTTCGTGCCCATCGTCATCGCGCTTGCGGTCGCCACCCTCGGTTTCTGGCTCGGCCAAGGCGCGGGCATGTCGTTCGCCTTCACGTCGGCCGTAGCAGTGCTGATCATCGCGTGTCCGTGCGCGCTCGGGCTGGCAACCCCGACCGCCTTGCTCGTTGGCACCGGGCGTGGGGCCCAGCTGGGCATCGTGATCAGAGGCCCCGAGGTGCTGGAGTCGGCCCGGCATATCGACACCATCGTGTTGGACAAGACCGGAACAGTTACCGAGGGCCGCATGGCCGTCGTCGCCGTCACTGCCGGCGCAGGAGCCACCACAGGTGAGGCGATCGAGGCAGCCGGCTCAGCCGAGTCCGGTTCAGAGCACCCGATCGCCAAGGCCATCGCCGACCACGCCCGTACCCATGGCTCGCTGAACCCCGTCACCAAGCTCCACAACCGGCCCGGCCTCGGCGTACTCGCCGAGTTGTCAGAACCCAGCGGGGCCATGGCCCCGCTGGGTTCTGACAAGTCGGTGGTGGTGGGGCGCGTGGAGCTGCTGCAGGAGGAAGGGCTGCAGGTCTCAGCTGAGCTGCAGCAGGCGTACGCGGCAGAGCAAGCGCGCGGACGCACGGCCGTCATGGTCGGCTGGGGTGGCGAGGCCCGCGGGGTTATTGCGGTCGCGGACGTGGTCAAGCCGACTTCCGCGGAGGCGGTACACGATTTGCGATGGCTCGATCTGCGCCCGGTCTTGTTGACTGGTGATCATGAGACCGCCGCCCGAGCGGTCGCGGCCGAGGTTGGCATTGACGACGTGATCGCCAACGTCCTGCCGGAACAGAAAGTCGCCGAGGTGGTCCGGCTGCAGGACGCCGGGCATCGCGTGGCCATGGTCGGTGACGGGGTCAACGACGCGGCTGCGCTGGCCCAATCTGATCTTGGTATCGCGCTCGGCACGGGCACCGATGCGGCAATTCACGCGAGCGATCTGACCCTGATCAGTGGAGATCTACGAGTGGCCGCGGACGCGGTCCGGCTTTCCCGGGCGACGCTGCGAACGATCCATGGCAACCTCTGGTGGGCGTTCGGCTACAACATCGTGGCATTGCCGCTTGCTGCGATCGGCCTTCTGAACCCAATGATCGCCGCAGCGGCGATGGCGCTCAGCTCAGTCTTCGTGGTGACCAACAGCCTGCGGCTGCTCAGGTTTCGCTAGTCTTCCGCACGGCATATCGCAGCATCACGAAATCCGCCCCATAGGCCTTGGCATCGAGGAGCTGCAGCGGCGGCGTCACGATCCTCCGGGGGAGCAACGGGGCACCTGAGCCAAGCATCACTGACGCCATGCCGATGATCACCTCATCAAGCAAACCCTGATCATGGAACTGGCCGACCAGGTCCCCGCCGCCCACCAGCCAGATGTGCCGGCCGTCGGCGGCCCGCTGCATCTCCTCGTGAACCGGCGTCACGTCGCCTGAGACGAACCGGATATCTGGTCCTTCGACCCGAGGCAGCTCGCGACTGCTGAAGACCCACGTCGGGATGGCGTACTCCCACTTGCTCGGATCGGTGAGAAAGCCGGTGTGATTGGCGATCCACTCGTACGTCGTCGAGCCCATCGCCATCGCGCCGACCTCGGCAATGAACCGCGGATACTCATCCTCCATCCCGCTCGGTTCGCTGAACTGGAAGAGCCAGCTCAGCGAGTTGTCCGGGTCGGCGATGAAGCCGTCGATGCTGCTGGCCGTGTAGTACTGCGTCGTCATAATGGCCAGCCTCGCATCAGCCACCGACAGTCCCTGCCGCAACGGGTTGCAGGAGCTGCATCCTCTTCCACCCGTCTCGGCATCGGGTTTAGCATGCAAAAAGAGAGCCAACTCAGTGGAGGACATGATGGTCCGCTACACCAAGGCACACCTGTTCCACATCCGTCCCGTCGCGTCCCTGGTCGAGGAGACGCACGAGAGCGGTCACGAGCTCAAGCGAGCGGTGGGACCGCTTTCCCTCACTGCCCTGGGGGTCGGCGCCATCGTCGGCACGGGCATCTTCGTCGTCGTAGGCGAGGGGCTCCGGGAGGCCGGCCCGGCAGTGATCTTGTCCTTTGTGCTGGCGGCAGTCGTCTGCCTCTTCTCCGCGCTGTCGTACGCGGAGCTAGCGTCATCGATCCCAGTGTCGGGCAGCGCGTACACCTACGCCTATGCCACGCTCGGCGAGGTTGTGGCGTGGATGATCGGGTGGGACCTGATCCTCGAGTACGGCGTGTCCGTGGCGGCGATCGCGGTCGGTTGGGGCGCCAACCTGAATGCCTTCCTCGAGATCACCTTCGGGATAGCCCTACCAGAGAGGTTGACCACCTCTCTGCCTGATGGCGGCATCAACATTCCTGCGGTCGTGATCGTGTTGCTGATCACGCTGTTGCTGATGCGCGGCGTCAAGGAGACCGCCAACCTGAACACCGTCATGGTGTTCATCAAACTCGGCGTGCTGGCCATGTTCATCGGCCTTGCGTTCACCGCGTTCAACGCCGACAACCTGCAGCCGTTCGCGCCGCAGGGCTCTGGCGGGATACTCGCTGCAGCGGCGTTGATCTTTTTCGCCTACATCGGCTTCGACGCCGTCGCCACGGGAAGCGAGGAGGCCAAGAACCCCAAGCGTGACCTCCCGATCGCGATCATCGGCTCGCTGTTGATCTGCACCATCATCTACGTGCTGGTGTCGGTTGCGGCCGTAGGCGCTTTGCCCGCAGCCCAGCTAGGAGCGAGCGACGCGCCACTGTCGGAGGCCCTCGAAGAGGGTGCCGGCCTTCCTTGGGCGGCCGCGCTGACCGCGTTCGGAGCGCTGGTGGCCATCACCAGCGTGCTGCTCGTAATCCTCTACGGCCAGACCCGGATCTTCTTCGCGATGGCCCGCGACGGACTGGTGCCGGAGTCCTGGGCAACCGTCAATGCGCGCACCGGGACGCCGGTCAAGCTGACCCTCGGGTTCGGCATTTTCGCCGCTCTCGTCGCCGCGGTATTGCCATTGGGCGCGATCATAGAGATGGTGAACATCGGCACGCTGTTCGCATTCATCATCGTTAACATCGGCGTGATGGTGCTGCGGAGGACACGACCGGACATGGAGCGGCCCTTCAAGGTGCCGATCCCCTACATCTGGTGCCCGATCGGGATCCTGCTGTGCCTCTACCTGATCTCCGGGCTGCCACTGGCCACCTACATCAGGTTCGTCGGATGGCTCGCGGTCGGGTTAGTGATCTACCTCATCTACGGGTACTCGCACTCCAGGCTGCGGCACCACTACCCAGACGTACCGGACCTGCCCGACGAGGAAGAGGAGGCGAAGGTGCCAGAGGCGGGATCCGGCGGGAGCGCCTGACATGGCCTGGCGCGTCGTCATCGGGTACGACGGGTCGGATGCCGGCGAGGACGCTGTCGCCTTCGGATTGACATGGTGCCGGTCCACCGGCGACGTGCCCGTCGTGGCCACTGTCTACCCTGAGGAGCACCCGCTCGGAGCCGGTCAGGTCGACGCCGAGTGGGCAGCGTACGTACGCAAGCTCGGCCAGGAGACCCTGGACAAGGCGCAGGCCGCCGCCGGTGACGCGGCTATCTACCGCCTTGTCGCTTCGTCATCAGCGGCCCGTGGTCTCGCCGACCTTGCCGAGGACATCGATGCAGCGGCGGTCCTGGTCGGCGGCAGCCGCAAGGACGGCGCTGGGGGCGGCAGGCTCGGCAGCGTCGCCAACCGTTTGCTGTACGGAGCCACCGCGCCGGTCTGCGTGGTCCCCGAGTCCTGGCAGGCACCCGATAGCGGTGTGATCTCCAAGATCGGCGTGGCGTTCGTCGACACGAAGGACGGCCACGAGGCGCTTCGTGCCGCGGTCCGCGCGGCCAACCGGATCCCAGCTCGACTCGTGTTGTACAGCGTTGCGGCCCGCTCGACGGAGCACTACTCCTACATCGCGGGCCGCCGGGACGAACAGGTGTTCTACGACGCCGCCCGTGCTTCGTACACTCAGGCGCTGGACTACGCGATCGCCGGGGTGCCGCCGCAGCTCGAGCCCGAGGCGGTCCTTCTCGAGGGCGATGTGGTCGAGCGACTGGCGGCACTGGGGACCGACGATGTGGACATGCTGGTGTGCGGGTCACGTGGCTACGGTCCGATCCGCCGGGTGCTGCTCGGTGGCGTCTCGGCCCGCCTGGTCCGACGCTCGCGGCTCCCGGTCATGGTCGTACCACGGGCCTCGGCCGGTTCCTCAGCAAGGGAAGATTGAATACTGGGTCCGCGTCATGCGTGGTGGGCGGCCTCGTGTTCTTGGTGGCCAACCGGCTCGAGCTGGAAGGTGCAGTGAGAGACGTCGAAGTGCCCACCCAGGCATTCGCCCAGCCGGTCCAGCACCTCACCGGAGCGACCCTCGTTGATGCAGGCCTGGTCCACAATGACATGCGCGGACAGCACAGGTACGCCGCTGGTGATGGTCCAGGCGTGCAGGTCGTGGACATCGACCACCCCGGGTACCTCTTTGATGTGCTCACGTACTTCGGCAAGGTCCACACCGTGAGGCGTGGCCTCCAGGAGCACGTCCACGACCTCGCGGAGCAGCAACCAGGCGCGCGGGATGATCACCACCACGATGACAAGTGAGGCAATGGGGTCGAAAGACGTCCACCCGGTGATCAAGATCAGCACAGCGGCGGCGATCACCGCCAACGAACCGAGTAGGTCGCCGAGTACCTCCAAATAGGCGCCACGGATGTTCAGGCTCTTGGCCTGCGCTGGCCGAAGCACCAGCAGTCCGGCCAGGTTGGCCAGTGCGCCTACCACAGCTATAACGAGCATCAAGCGGCTGTCGATCTCGACGGGATTGCGAAGCCGATCGACGGCCTGGATCAGCACCCAAACGGCGACCGCCACCAACAACAACGCGTTGCCCAGGGCCGCCAGAACCTCGGCGCGCTGCAGTCCAAAGGTGCGTTTCACAGTGGCGGCCCGGGTCGCCAGGGAGGCCGCGATGAGTGCCAAGATCAGCCCGGTCGAGTCGGTCAGCATATGGCCGGCGTCTGCCAGCAAGGCAAGCGAACCTGCGATGAGACCGCCGATCACCTCAGCGATCAGCACGGCGCCAGTGATCACGAGTACGACGACGAGCCGTTTCCGGTGCTCGCCGGTGGCGGTCACCTCATGGCCATCTACGCTGCCCATCTACGCCACCTCCTCTCCCGCCTCCCACACCGCCGACTTGTCAGAATCTGAGGGGCCTATAGCCCCCTCAGATTCTGACAAGTCGGCCAAGGGCCGCCACTAATTGGTCGGTGACTTCCGGCTCGCGTACCGCAATCCGGATCCAGTCTGGCCCTAGGCCGGGGAAGGTCTCGCCACGGCGTACCGCGAAACCATGGTCTCGTAAGGCAAGGCGGATCCAGCCAGGCTCCCGATCCTTGCGCACACCACTGGTGTCAACCAGCACAAACGGAGCGCTCGGCTGGCCTGCGGCGTGGAGGCCCACGTCGGCTAGCCGCTCGATCAAGTAGGCCCGCCGGCCGGCGATCTCCTCGGCTGCCTCGGCGGCAAGGCTGCGGGCGTTCGGTGTCAGGCAGGCGACTATGGCCGCCAGCGCAGGTGTGGATACTGACCAGGGCGGTTGCTGCCGGTGCAGCGCCGCGACCAGCTTCGGGTCGCCGATGACGTAGCCGGCACGGAGCCCGGCCAACCCCCATGTCTTGGTCAGCGACCGAAGGATCACCACACCCGTCAGGTCGTCACTGATCAAAGTTTCGGCCTCTCCCGGCACGGCGTCCATGAAGGCCTCGTCGACAACCAGGAGGCGTTCCGCCTGGCGTAGGGAGTTGATCAACGCCGCTGGGTGCAGCACGCCGGTCGGGTTCGTCGGATTGCCGATCACCACCAGATCCGCATCCGACGGCACCAGGTCCAGGTGCAGCCGGAAGCCGGTCGCCGGTGACAAGATCAGCCGCTGAGGCCGGTGTCCGGCGGCAATGAGCGCCGCCTCGGGTTCGGTGAACTGTGGGTGAATGATCAGCGGTCGATCAGGACGAAATGCGCGAGCCAGCAAGGTGAAGGCTTCCGCCCCTCCGGCAGTCGGCAGGACCTGATCGACCGTGACGTTGTGGGCTTCGGCAATGGCCTTGGTGGCGGCATCGGTGTCCGGGTACGCGGCGAGGTGCAGGGTCGTGCTATTGATGATCGCGCTGAGCCAATCTGGGGGCGCTGGGAGGCGGACATTGACGGCCAGATCCACTAGCCCTTCGGCAACATCCCGGTCTCCATGGTGGTGAAGATCATGAATCGGTGCGTTCGGGGATCGACGCTCGGCGTTCTGCGGTTCCGATTGCCGTTCGGGACGGCTCGCGGCGTAAGCATGCACAGCATCAGAGAACCGCTGCGCCAGCTCCGGATGACCGGCCCAATGCACGTGCAGATAGCTCGCATGTAGAGTCTGCCGGCCAATCCCGGCAGGGTCCGCGGAGAAGCCGGTCGGCTCGCCATGCACCAACCAGGCAGCGGCTGCCCCACGGCGCGGCTCGACCACGGTGCGGTGAAATTCGTGACCAGTCACCGCGCGCCCGGTCGGCGCCAGCAGTTGATCATGATCGGCGATCATGGTCTGGTAGTGCAGGGTCAGTCGTTTGGTCATGATCGCATCAGCCTCGATCGCGCCCACCATGGGCAGCCCATCCACGCTGCGACACAAATAGAGCAGGCCAGCGCACTCGGCGATCGTCGGCGTACCGGCGTCGATCGCTGCTCGAATGTCGGATCGCAGCGCGTCGTTCGCCGCCAGCTCGGCTGCGTGCACCTCGGGGAAGCCCCCGCCCAGGTAGAGCCCAGCCGTCCCAGCTGGAAGCTGCTCATCTGAGGTCGGGTCAAATACCACTGCGTCACATCCAGCAGCGCCTAGCAGCTCATCGGTCTCGGCGTAGCGAAACGTAAAGGCCCGACCGCCCGCAATGGCGACCACCGGACGCGCGTCGGACGGCGGCCGTACTTGGTCGGCAGGTGACCAGGGCTCCGCCTCGAGCGCCGGCGCTGACTGCGCCACAGAGACGATCGAGCTGAGTGACACATGATCGCTGATCCGCCCGGCCAGCTGAGCCACCGCCTCAGCCGCTTCCTGACGTTCTGCGGCGGGCACCAGACCGAGATGACGCGAGGGAATCTCGATGCCGGCGTCACGCGGCAGAACGCCGAGCACGTCCAGACCAGTGGCCTTGATCGACTCAACGATTTCCCGCGCGTGTCGCTTCGATCCGGCCTTGTTGATGATCACGCCGCTCAACTGGACGCTGGGGTCGAAGGTGTTGAGCCCGTGCACAATTGCGGCCGCGGTGCGCGAGGTGTGTGAGATGTCCATGACCATGATCACGGGAGCCTGTACCAGGCCGGCGACATGGGCGGTAGAGGCAAAACCCTCCCCGCCGATCTGGCCATCGAAAAGACCCATGACGCCTTCGATGATCGCGATGTCGGCAGGTTCTGGTGTCTGGGCGCCGTGCAGAAGTAGTGGCGCCATCTGTTGCTCGCCACAGAGGTAGGGATCGAGGTTGCGTCCCAGCCGGCCGGTGGCCAGCGTGTGGTAGCCGGGATCGATGTAGTCCGGCCCAATCTTGAAGCCTGCGACCTTCAGACCCGCGGCAGTCAGCGCACCCATCAGTCCGGTGGCGACTGTTGTCTTCCCGTGACCCGAGCCAGGGGCAGCGATCACCAGGCGGGGGAGGCGCTGGACGGACTCTGGTGATCTCCGATCGATCACCACTCGATTCCTCGCTGACCCTTCTGTCCATCGTCGAAGGGATGCTTGATCTTGGTCATCTCGGTGACGAGTTGGGCCGCGGCGACCAGTTTCGGGTCTGCCCGCCGACCGGTGATGATCACGTGCTGGTAGCCGGACCTTGTCGTCAGGGTGTCGATCACATCGTCGATATCGACCCAGCCCCAGTTGATCGGGTAGGTGAACTCGTCCAGCACGTACAAGGTGTGCTGCTCCTCGACAAGCCGTCGCTTGATCTCCTGCCAGCCCTCTGCGGCAGCTACGGCGTGATCATCATCGGTGCCGGCCTTACGGCTCCAGGACCATCCGGAACCCATCTTGTGCCACTCGATCGATCCGCCGCGGCCGGTCGCATCATGTAGCTCTCCCAGCGACTCGAAGGCAGTCTGCTCGCCGATTCGCCAGCGGGCCGACTTGACGAACTGGAAGATGCCCACCGACCAGCCCTGGTTCCATCCCCGCAGAGCCAGACCGAACGCTGCAGTTGACTTGCCCTTGCCGTCGCCGGTGTGGACGATCAGCAACGGCCGCTGCCGGCGTTGCCGGGTGGTCAGCCCGTCGGTCGGGACTAGCTCTGGCACTCCTGCAGGCATTAGGCCGCCTGGCCTTGGCGTACTGCGTGGACCAGTTGATCAGCGCCGACCTCACCCACTGTCAGGTATTGAGCTCCGAGGTGGATGCTCAATGTCTGGGCTAGACCCAACGACATCCGCCCGGACTCGCAGTCGATCACCAGCGAGGCCACTCCGGCGCGGCGCAGCTGACCAGCCACGAGCCATGACTGGGCGACCGCGTTCGGACCATGGGTAGCCCGGCCGTCTGTGACGAGTACCAGCAGCGGGCGGCGGCGCGGGTCGCGGATTCGCTCCAGTCGCAGCGTTTCGCCGGCGCAGAGCAGGCCCTCGGCCAGCGGTGTCCGCCCACCGGTCGGCAGGTCTTGCAACCGTCGTGCTGCGGTGTCGATCGAGGATGTCGGCGGCAGCGCGAGCGTCGCCTCCGTTCCCCGGAAAGTGATCAAGCCGACCTTGTCCCTGCGCTGGTACGCGTCCAGCAGGAGGGAAAGCGCAGCCGCCTTGACCGCCCCCATCCGGCGCCTCGCAGCCATCGAGCCGGACGAGTCGACCACCAGCAGCACAAGGTTGGACTCGCGCCCTTCTGTGATGACAAGGCGCAGATCCGGGGTGGCCAGCCGGAGCGGCTCATTCGGGAGACGGCCGCGGTCTACCTGCCATGGCGCGGCCGCACGGATGGTCGCGGTGAGGTGCAGTCGCCCGCTGTCGCGATGGGCCGGGAGCGCGCCGACCGTACGCCCAGTCGAGGTAAAGGCGCGGCTGCGGCGGCCCGCCTCGCCGTTGCCGACGCCCGGTGCGGTAAACAGCTGCGTGCGGTAGCTGTTGCCAGGCGGGATGATCTGTGAAGGTCGATCAAGCATCTGTTCCGGTCGTGTCGACGGCTCGTTCGAGAGGGCTTCGACTGGCTCAGGCTGCCGCTCCTGGTGCTCTGAGGTTGTCGAGGAACCATTGCCGTGCTCAGTCGGCATCTCCTGGTTCTTTGAGTTTGTCGAGGGGCCCTTAGGAGGGCTGCCCTCTGGTGGTGTTGGATCCGGCTCATCATCCAGAAGTTGATCAAGGAGATCCTCGTCCAGGCCCGGAGCGTCAAAGGGGTTGCGGCGGCGCCGATGCGGCAGCGCCAGCCTGGCCGCCGCCCGGATATCAGGTTTGGTGATCTCCTTGCGGTCGTGCCATGCGGCATGGGCAGCCGCTGCTCGCGCGGTCACGATGTCTGCCCGCATGCCGTCGACCTCGAACGCCCCACACACTCTGGCGATGGTCGCCAGTTGCCGATCGTCCAGGCGTACCGAAGGTAACAGCGACCGTGCCCTGAGGATTCTGGCGCGCAGCTCCTGTTCGCTGGCCGCATACGTGGCGATAAAGGATTCCGGGTCGCGGTCGAATGCCATCCGCCTGCGGACAACCTCTGCCCGTAGCTCCGGATCACGCGGAGCGGCGATCTGCACTGTCAGCCCGAAGCGGTCGAGGAGCTGTGGCCGCAGCTCACCCTCCTCCGGGTTCATCGTTCCGATCAAGATCAACCGCGCGCCGTGCGCAACCGAGACTCCGTCCCGCTCGACAGTCGAGCGGCCCATCGCCGCCGCATCCAGCAGCAGGTCCACCAGATGATCATGAAGCAGATTTACTTCGTCCACATAGAGAATCCCGCGGTGAGCCGCGGCCAGCAGCCCGGGTTCGTAGACCACCTGGCCGCCGCCCAGGGCCTGCCGCAGATCGAGCGAACCGATCACGCGATCTTCGGTGGCACCCACGGGAAGCTCAACCAATCTGGCGGGCCGCGAGTGCACCACAGGATGATCATGGGGACCGTCCGGGCACGTCGGATCGAGGTCCAATGGATCGCAACTGAAGCGGCAGCCCTCGACCACCGCGATGCTGGGCAGTACCTGTGCGAGAGCACGGACCATGGTCGTTTTGGCTGTGCCCTTCTCGCCACGTACCAGAACGCCGCCCACCTCCGGGGAGACGGTGGTCAAGATCAAAGCGAGTGCCATGTCTTCGGAACCGACGACTGCGGAGAACGGAAAGGTCCGCACCTCACACCCTTCCTGCGGGTGTCCACGCCCGCGGCATATCTGGGTCGGGCCGGCGTACGCGGGACGCGACGACGACCGGCGGGGCAGACGTCCTGACTTCCCGGATCTCTTGCTGATGATCGAGCGTCCGGGTCACAGTGGCGGGACCGCTCCGGACTCGCACCGGATTCCTCTGCCGTCGCCGCCTCGATGATGTCACACCACAGCGACGACGGCGGCGGAATCGGAACGCGATGCGCGAGCAGCTCCAAATCCGGGTGCCTGATGAGTCGTCTGACGAAACCCCGCTTGCCGGTTGTTGCAACCTACCTAGACGTAGGTCCTGCACAGTCGCATTGAGGGTGGAGCCTCCTCGGCCCCTGGACCGGCTCAGAGCGACGGATGTCTCTGTCTAGGTCAAGCCTTTCGCTGACCCGATCAGCACGGTGGCCGCAGTCGGCAAGCTTGGCCGAGGGGCTTCCCCGCGTTCAACCCCCGAGACCCCAGGCTCCTCTGCCGTCAAATGCTGAGCTGCCCCTGTCCCGATACGCGTTACAACGCACGCAGACCTGGTAGTGCTCGTGTGTCTCGGCGTTCTCGCGATATTCCCACCTGTGGAGTCGCAAGCGGCACCTCAGTGGTCTACCCATGCGGCGATTGTCCTCGTTGTCAGTGACCCGGGCAAGGGTCGGAGCTCTGCGAATGACACTTGCCAGCCAGCAGCCTCGGCAAGGGTCGCCGTGATCAAGTTGGCACCCCCGGAGATGCCGACTCACAGCAAAGGCGGTGAGAGGCCGTGATGCTCGGACCTGGGCGAGAGATCTGCCTGTGGGGGTAGGTGGCCGTTGCCAGAAGGTGTCACTGGCCGGCTAGTGATCGCGGCGTTTCAGCACGCGCACCTTCTCCCGGCCCTTGGGTTCGAGGCGGTCTAATCGTGCCCGGATCGCCTCGAGCTCGGCCAGCACCTGGACCATCGTGGCGCGCTCGATCTCCGAGACCTCCTCGATCTCGGCAAACTCGCGAAGCAGCTCGAGTTCGGTGGAGAACCAGGCGACCACCGTCGCTGTGATCATGGCGATAAGGGCGATGCCGAGGACCATCAGGCCCGCCGCGACGAGCCGCCCGCCGGTGGTGACCGGGTGGATGTCGCCGTACCCGACGGTCGAGATCGTCTCCATCGCCCACCACAGTGCGTCGGGGTACGTTCCGATGAGGGTGTCGGGCGCGTCGCGCTCGAGCAGCCAGGCGATCAGGGCGGCCAGCAACAGCACGATTGAGACGGCGACCGTGACGCCCAGCACGACTGTCACGTGACGCCGCCGGCGGAGCCTCACTAGGCGGGACCGGTCGATTTGGCGGGGGTTGCGCACGCTCATGGAGCCATAATGTGTGCCCTTGAGCCGAATACTCGCGCAGTCCAGTCATTTCTTATAACGCAGCTTGGCCAACGCCGCCGCGACATGGCTGTCGACGGTCCGCATCGACAGCACCAGTCGATCTGCGAGCTCAGCGTTGGTCAGACCCTGGCCGAGCAGCTCCAGTTGCCGCCTGACCGGTTCCTCGAAGTTGGCAGGGTACGTGCGGGAGGTGGGAGGAGCTGCAGGCATACAGTCTGTGGCGTGATCGAGGTAGTCGGACTGAGCGCGCGTGGGTGGAGTGAGGTTCCCGATCGGCTGCGGATCCTGATCCAGCAGGCTGAAGTGCTGCTGGGAAGTCAGCGGCACCTCGATCTGATCCCGCCGTTTCCTGCTCAGCAGCGGCTGGCGTGGCCGAGCCCGCTGCGAGAAGGACTGCCAATGCTGCTCAACGAGGTTTCCGGGCGCCGGGTCGTGGCCCTCGCATCCGGTGATCCGCTGATTGCGGGGATCGGCAGCACGCTCATCGAGATGCTCGGGGCTGCGGAGGTTGCGGATCCACCCTGCCGTGTCCTCGGTGGCGCTGGCCCGTGCGCGGATGGGCTGGTCGGAGGAGTCAACCCAGCTGGTGCGGCTCCGAGGTGACGACCTCGATGGGGTGCGGCGATCCCTCTTCCCGGGTCGGCGCTTGATCATCTTGTCACGCGACGCTGCCAGTCCCGCCGCGGTCGCGCAGCTGCTCACTGAAGCGGGTTACGGCGACAGCATGATCACAGTTTTAGGTGACCTGGACACCGAGACCGAGTCCCGAATCGAGGTTCCAGCACGAGATTGGGCGGTTTCGGCTCCGGCGCTCAATGTGGTCTGTGTGACCTGTGTCGGCCAAGGCCCGGTGGCCTCGCTCGCCCCTGGATTGCCTGACCAGGCTTTTGATCATGACGGGCAGCTCACGAAGCGTGATCTGCGCGCCTCCGCGCTTGCTCGCCTGATGCCGAGGCCGGGGGAGTTGCTGTGGGACGTCGGCGCCGGCGCCGGATCGATCGCGATTGAGTGGATGCGCTCCGACCCCAGCTGCCGGGCCGTTGCCGTGGAGCGCAACCTGGATCGGGTCAAGCGGATTCGCCTGAATGCCGAAGCGCTCGGTGTTCCTGGGCTCGAGCTGCTGCACGGCGAGGCGCCTGGCGCATTGACCTCCTTGCCGCGACCGCATGCGGTGTTCGTCGGTGGTGGAGCCACCGCGGGCACGCTCGATCGCTCCTGGTCGGCGTTGCTGCCTGGCGGCCGGCTGGTGGTTCATGCGGTGACCCAGGAGACCGAGATGATCTTGGTGAACTGCTGGAAACGCAACGGCGGTGAGCTGTCGCGACTGTCGGTGGAGCACCTCGAGCCTATCGGCCGCTATCACGGCTGGCGGCCGGCCCGAGCGGTCGTTCAGTGGAGTTCGACCAAGGCCGTCGAGTGACCGTCCATTTCATCGGGGCCGGTCCAGGGGCAGCGGACCTGTTGACCGTGCGAGCCGTACGGCTGCTCGAGTCCTCGCCGGTGTGCGTCTATGCCGGCACCTACATCGATGATCAGATCCTGGCCCACTGCCCGCCTGGGGTGACCTTGATCGACAGCCAGCATCTTGATCTTGATCAGATCACCGACCATCTGGTTGCGGCTCATCAGCGCGGGGACGATGTGGCGCGACTCTGCTCCGGTGATCCCTCGATCTACTCTGCGCTCGCCGAGCAGACCCGGCGACTCGACCAGGCCGGCGTGGACTGGGACGTGACGCCTGGAGTGCCGGCGTACGCGGCAGCCGCGGCGATCATCGGACGGGAGCTCACTGTCCCCGAACTGGCGCAGACAGTGATCTTGACGCGTACCCGGGCCGCCTCGACCGCCATGCCCGCGACGGAGTCACTCGGCTATCTGGCGAAGACGCGGGCCACCATGATCATTCATCTTGCCATCCGGCGAATCCGTCAGATCTGTGTCGAGCTGACGTCGGCGTACGGGCCAGACTGCCCGGTTGCGGTGGTAGCAAACGCCACGCAGCCAGCCGAGCTGGTGCTTCGCGGGACCCTGACGACGATTGCGGACCAGGTCGAGGATGCCGGCCTACGGCAGGCGGCAGTGATCATGGTCGGGGAGGCATTGCACGCCGAGGACTTCGTGGAGTCTCACCTGTATGGAAAGCGTCGTCGTTAGCAGTCCTTGATCAGGACGGATGAGAACGGCTCGTCCACACCGTTGTGCCACGGCCGAGCCGAGTCTGGCTGGAACCGATGATCAGCAGGCAGCTCATGTCGATGCTGTCGGGATCCAGCGCGCCGAGCGTGGTGACAGTCAGATCCTCAGCGTCGCGGCCCACGTGCCGGCCTACAACTACCGGTGTGTCCGGCGCGCGGAGCTCGAGCAGGAGCTCCCGCGCTCCAACGATCTGCTCCCGCCGGGTACGCGAGGCCGGGTTGTAGATGGCGAGCACCAGATCCGCTTCAGCAACAGCGCGCAACCGCCGCTGGATCACCGACCATGGCTTGAGCCGGTCCGATAGCGACACAACTGCGTAGTCCCCGCCGAGGGGCGCGCCAGCACGGGCTGCGACGGCCTGAGCCGCTGTCACCCCGGGAAGCACTGTGATCTTGACGCTGACGTAACGATCGTCCTCCGCTGCCTCGAAGACCGCTGAGGCCATGCCGAAGATTCCTGCATCGCCGCCGGACACCACGGCAACCCGTTCGCCAGCCAAAGCGAGATCAAGCGCGTACCGGGCGCGTTCCACCTCGACGGTGTTGCCGGAAGCGTGCCGCTGTAGACCTGGTCGTGCCGCAAGCCGGTCGAGATACGGGCCGTAGCCCACGACATGATCTACCTCGGCGAGCACCGCTGCGACCTCCGGGGTCGTCCAGCTGTCGGGCCCGGGTCCAAGACCGACAACATAGAGCCGGGGTGAGGCGACATGATCAAGGCCGAATGCTGAGTGCACCGCCGCCGATCGACCTGCCGAATCGAGACGTCGATCCCGCCCTGGCACAACGATCATGGAGAAGTACGGCACGGTGCTCGCGTCGACCTCGCTCACCGGCATGACGCGTTGCTCACCGGTCGTCGCCCGCTCCACGTAGAGTGCGTCGGCGAGCCGGCCGGCCTGTCGCAGTGCCTCGCGTACGCCGGCGAAGGTCCGCCCCAGCTTCATGATCGCCGCCGCATCGGTGTCGGCAAGCCGGCGCGCGAGCTCAGGCACGGGCAGCGTTCCGGGCAGCACAGTCAGGATGTCCTCGTGCCGCGCCAGTGGCGTCCGGAGCGCGGTGGCCGCGGCGGTCAGCGAGGTGACTCCGGGCACGATCTCGCTCGGGAAGCGGGGTGACAGCCGGTCGTGCAGGTACATATATGAGCTGTAGAACAGCGGGTCTCCCTCGGCGAGCACCACGACAGTCCGTCCCACGTCCAGATGCTTGCTCAAACGCTCGGCCGACTCGTCGTAGAAATCATCCACGGCGCCGTAGTAGCCCAAGGGATGATCCGTAGAGCCAGTGGTGACGGGATAGATCAGCAATTCCTCGATCACGTGCTCACTAATCAGCGAGTCGGCAATAGTCCTGGCGATCGATCGACCGGCCGTCCCTGAGTGGTACGCGATCACGTCCGCGCTCTTGATCAGCTGAGCTGCCTTGAGAGTGATCAACTCAGGATCGCCTGGCCCGACCCCAACACCGTAGAGGTGACCAGTCACGCGATCTCCGATTCGCGAGCCAGAGCGTTGATCGCCGCAGCGCACAGGGCAGACCCACCGCGGCGTCCGTGCACGACCATCCAGGGAATGTGCCAAGGGTTTTCGACCAGAGCGATCTTGGACTCAGCCGAGCCGACGAAGCCGACTGGAATCCCAATGATCGCCGCAGGGCGCGGCGCCCCATCGGCGATCAGTTCCAAGAGGTGGAACAGTGCGGTGGGGGCGTTGCCGATTCCCACCACGGCGCCTGCCAGGTGGTCGCCCCATAGCGAGACGGCGGCAGCCGATCGTGTCGTTCCCCAGCGCTCTGCTAGTGCGCGCGCTTGCGGGTCGTCGACCAGGCATCGGACTTCGTTGTCTGCTGGAAGGCGCCTCCGGGTGATCCCGGCAGCAAGCATCTGTGTGTCGGTGAAGATCACCGCTCCAGCCTCGAGCGCCGTCCGGGCGGCGGAGACCAGCCCTGGATGGAAGGCAAGATCGTTGACGAGATCGACATCGCCGCAGGCGTGGATCATCCGGACTGCGACCGGACCTACGTCCTCGGGCAGCCTGGAGAGATCGGCCTCCGAGCGAATAGTCGCAAACGATCTCCGGTAGATCTCTGCAGGCACCGTGACGTAGTCGTAGCGCCGCGCCGGAGCGGATGTCATCGAACCTCCCCAGCCAGTGTCAGCAGATCGAGTACGTCGGGCGCCACCAGATCCTGATGGTCCCCGGTTGGTGCGCCGCAGCGTCGCTCGCAGCCGCTGATGTGGGTGCGTGGCAGCGGTGAACCGGACTGAGCCAACGTCGTCGCGTACGCGCGAGTATCGATCAAGGAGCTCGCGCAAGAAGGAGCGCCGACGCACGCCGAAATTGCCGACCATGGCGAAGCCGGATTGTCGACGAGTCCCACGGCTGCAAGCTCCGGAAGACGACGGGCGGCTCCCAACAACACCAAGCCCCGCGATGGTGTGATCACAACCGTTCCAGTGGCACAGGCCTCGACCGTTGCGGCTTGAGGCGGGGTCAGCAGCGCCAGCGGCACCTGAACCGAGGCAGCGCCGGCAACCGCACCGAGCGGAGTGGCCGTCACTCCACGAGCTAGCTCGACCCCGCGTACGCCGGGAACCGTCGTTGCCCAATCGGCAAGGTCGCGGACGTGCCACACGTGATCGAATCGCTGACTTGCCGTAAGGAAGCGGTGCGCGAGCTCGAGTAGCGTCGGCACAGCATCACGCGCCGTTGCGAATAGCCCACGCTCCGCTCCACCGAGCAGCACCCACCCGTGGTGATGGTCAACAGCCTGGTATCCAAGATCGAAGGGCGCGCCACTCACATCTCCGCGGCCGTCGTCGACGGCGAAGAGGAATCGGGTGGGCAGGCTCGCGAGACGCGGCTCCGCGCTGAGTCCGGAGTCCAGGCGCGCGATCAGCGGTCGGACGTCGGTGATGCCTCCGATGATTCCGGTCAGCGGCGATGCGACGATATTCCGGACGCGCTCGTGGGTCTCGGACGGCAGAAACCCGGCTTCTCGTACCGCACGAATGAGGCTGTCGGGCACAGGGTCGGCAAGGCCGCGAAGCTGCAGGCTGGCACGCGAGGTGAGTTGAAGATCACCGCTCCCGAATCGCTGAGCGATCCGGCTCAGCTGGCCAAGCGCGGTCCCGGTTGTCTGCCCGCCGGGCACCCTGATGCGCACCATTGCCCCATCGGCCGCCGAGTGGGGCCGCAGCACGCCGGGGCAGCGATCCGGGTCCGTCACGCCCGCCATCGTAGGTGACCTCAGCATCTGCGACGGGTCCATGTAGGCAGATGGAATTGAGCAAGCCGTACGATGCCCTTCGTGAATGTGGCCGAGCTGGGCTTGCTCCTGGCGGCTGTAGTCCTGCCCGTGATACTCGGGGTGGTCGCGGCGCTCATGCGGAGACCTTGGTGGTGGGCGGCGATCGTCGCCGTTGGCGTCGCGATGGTGGCAGCGATCGCCCCTACGCCCGAGCCAGGGGAAGCACGGTTGGTGGCGGGAGACGTTCCGTTCCTGCTCATCGTCGCCGCCGTAGTGTCTGGGCTGGTGTGGTTGGGGTGGTTCTTAGCGCGCCGGCTTCGGGGGCGGAGCGACGCCGCAACTGGTCAGGAGCCAAGGCCAAGCAAGACCCCGTGAATCTGCCCTGAGAGGCGGGCACATGAATGCAAGTGGGGAAGCCAAGGTCACGACCGGTTAGGCTCCCGTGGTGCCGCGGATCGCCCTGCTCTCCACCTCCGACACCGACCTGCTCTCCGCGCGGGGGAGCGGTGCCGACTATGTCCTGGCCAACCCGGCGAGATCGACGCATGCCGAGCTCGGTGAGGCACTGGAAGCGTGTGACCTGATCGTGGCTCGCGTACTCGGCTCGCCGCAGCTGCTGTGCAGTGGGTTCGATCGGTTTCGTCGCGCCGGCAAGTCGATGGTGGTGCTGGGTGGTGAGCAGGCGCCCGACGCCAGTCTCATGGAGCTGTCGACCGTTCCGATGGGGGTCGCCGCCGACGCGCACGTTTACCTGGCCAACGGCGGGCCGGACAATCTCCGGCAGCTCCACGCCTTTCTCAGTGACACCGTGCTGCTCACCGGTGTCGGCTTCCGGCCGCCGATCGAGCAGCCGATCTGGGGACTGCTGCCGCGGGAATTGCCGGTCGAAGCGTCCCGACCACGCATCGGCATCCTCTTCTACCGTGCCCAGTACGCCGCCGGAAATACCGGGTACGTGGAGGCGCTCGCCGACGCTGTTGACGCAGTGGGCGGCATCGGCCAACCGATCTTCACCACCTCGTTGCGCGATGCTCCTTCGGATCTGCTCGAGTATCTGGGCAGCTGCGACGCGTTGATCACTACGGTGCTGGCGGCAGGCGGCACGAGGCCGGCCACCGCCTCGGCCGGCGGCGACGACGAAGCCTGGGACGTAAGCGCCTTGGCGGCCCTGGATGTCCCCATACTTCAGGGCTTATGCCTTAGCTCGGACCGGGCCTCGTGGGCGGCCTCGGACGAGGGCATGACCCCGCTCGACGTGGCGACACAGGTGGCAGTTCCGGAGTTCGACGGTCGCATCATCACCGTGCCGTTCTCCTTCAAGGAGATCGCTGCCGATGGTCTGCCGAGTTACCTCGCTGATCATGAACGGTGTCGGCGGGTTGCTGAGATCGCGGTCAACCATGCCCGGTTGCGGCACATCCCTCCCGCACAGCGGCGTATCGCGATCGTGCTCTCGGCCTACCCGACGAAGCACGCACGGATCGGCAACGCCGTCGGGCTGGACACCCCGGTCTCGGTGATCAGGTTGCTACGAGCCCTGCGTGCGGCCGGGTACGACCTGGGTGCGCCGGGCGAGCTCCCGGGAACGGGCTCGCTTGATCCCGTCGAGGGCGAGCATCCCGACACCACAGCAGGCAATGCGCTGATTCACGCACTGATCGCGGCCGGTGGACAGGATCCTGAGTGGCTCACAGACGAGCAGCTCTCCGGCCAGCCGGTGCGCATCCCGGCGCAGACCTACCGCCGGTGGCTCGCGGAGTTGCCTGCCGATCTAGTCACGGCGGTCACTGCGGCGTGGGGGGAGGCCCCCGGTGAGCTGTTCGTGGACCGGAGCAGGGACCGAGACGGTGAGGTCGTCGCAGCCACACTGCAGGCAGGCAATGTGGTGATCTTGGTGCAGCCACCGCGCGGGTTCGGGGAGAATCCGATAGCGATCTACCACGATCCCGATCTTGCTCCGTCGCACCACTACTTGGCCGTATATCGCTGGCTGGAGCGCGAGTTCGGCGCGCACGCGGTGATTCACGTGGGCAAGCACGGCAATCTGGAATGGCTGCCTGGCAAGAATCTGGGCATGTCAGCGTCTTGTGCCACCGACGCGGCGATTGGGTCGGTGCCGCTGATCTATCCGTTCCTGGTCAACGATCCGGGCGAGGGAACTCAGGCCAAGCGCCGGGCACATGCCACGATCGTTGATCATCTCGTGCCTCCCATGGCGCGTGCCGAGACGTACGGCGATATCGCGCGGCTGGAGCAGCTGCTGGATGAGTACGCGCACGTCAACGCGATGGACCCGGCCAAGGCGCCCGCGCTGCGCGGGGAGATCTGGACACTGATCCAGGCTGCGCAGCTGGATCACGATCTTGGTCTGGATGCACCGCCGGAAGACGAGGTCTTCGATGAGTTCGTCCTCCATGTCGACGGCTGGCTGTGTGAGATCAAGGATGCACAGATTCGCGACGGGCTGCATGTCCTGGGGCAGGCGCCCGAAGGCGACGAGTTGATCAACTTGGTGCTGGCGGTGCTGCGTTCGCCTCAGGTGTTCGGTGGGCAGGTCAACGGGGTTCCAGGGCTGCGCGGCGCCCTCGAAGCAATGTGCGCTGAGCTCGTCGAAGCGCGTGATAGTGCCCTTCGACAGACTCAGGGCACATTGGCACAAACAGACGCCGCTGAGGCGCAGGCCCGAGAGCTTGTTGGAGCGCTGGCGGCATCCGGATGGTCCGCCGATGCCGTCCCGGAGGTCGTGGAACGCATCCTGAGGGCACCCAACGACGATGCGGTGGCGGTTCTGCGCTTCGCATGCCAGGAGGTGGTGCCGCGGCTCGCCCGCACCGGCGACGAGATCACTGCGATCTTGCACGCCTTGGACGGCGGTTATGTGCCGGCTGGGCCGTCCGGCTCACCGCTGCGTGGACTGATCAACGTGCTGCCGACTGGCCGCAACTTCTACTCCGTCGATCCCAAAGCGATCCCCTCCCGGATGGCGTATCAGACCGGCCAGGCAATGGCGGAATCCCTCCTGCGGCGGCATCTGGATGAGGAGAGCGAGTATCCGCAGTCAGTGGGACTCTCAGTCTGGGGCACGTCGGCGATGCGGACCAGCGGTGACGACATCGCCGAAGTGCTGGCGCTGCTCGGCGTGATGCCTGTCTGGGATGACGCGTCTCGCCGCGTAGTGGGGCTGGAGGTAGTCGATCTCAGCGAGTTGGGTCGGCCGCGAATCGACGTAACGGTTCGCATCTCGGGCTTCTTCCGCGACGCATTCCCGCACGTCCTGGCGATGCTGGACGACGCCGTACGGCTGGTGGCTGACCTTGACGAGCCGAGCCATCTCAACTTCGTCAGGCAGCACGCACAAGATGATCTTGCGGCGCATGGTGACCAGCGGCGGGCCACGACTCGGATCTTCGGTTCCAAGCCGGGCTCGTACGGGGCTGGAATGCTGCCGCTGATGGAAGCGGGAAACTGGCGCAATGATCATGATCTTGCCGAGGTCTACTCCGCATGGGGCGGTTTCGCGTACGGTCGTGATCTTGATGGAATGCCGGCTCGGGAGGATATGGAGGCCAATTACCGGCGGATCGCGGTGGCGGCCAAGAACGTGGACACCCGCGAGCATGACATCGCCGACTCTGATGACTACTTCCAGTACCACGGCGGGATGGTGGCGACCGTACGCGCACTGACCGGCGCCGAACCGAAGGCGTACGTGGGTGACTCGACCGCTCCGGATGCTGTCCGGACCCGATCGCTGACCGAGGAGACGGCACGCGTGTTCCGGGCACGGGTGATCAACCCGCGCTGGATTTCCGCGATGCAGCGGCACGGCTACAAGGGTGCGTTCGAGCTGGCAGCGACCGTTGACTATCTCTTCGGCTTCGACGCGACCGCCGGAGTGGTGACGGACTGGATGTATGCCCAGCTGGCTGAGAGTTACGTGCTGGACAAGGACAATCAGGACTTCATGAAGCACGCCAACCCGTGGGCGCTGCGCGGCATTATCGAGAAGCTCAGTGAGGCTGTCGATCGCGGGCTGTGGGAACATCCCGATCCCGACTTGATCACTCAGCTTCACCAGGTCTACCTCGATGTGGAGGGAGATCTGGAGGATGGCAGCGGGTGATCATCGCATGCCCGCTGAGCCCTTCGACAAGCTCAGGACGGCGCTTGTCGAAGCGTGCCTGTGTGCCCTTCGACAAGCTCAGGACACATTTCGCAGCTAGTGGTTTGCTGACCGCACTCGAGCAAGGATCGCGTCGGCGACCGCGTCCGGCTTGGTCTCGGGCAGCCAGTGGCCGGCCTCCAGCTCGACAACCTCGTACGGGCCAACAACATAGTCAGCGGTCAGCTCGACCCCACGGCGGGCCAGAGCGATGTCGTGCCGCCCCCAGATGTAGCTGGTGGGCACCTTGATTCGCCCCAGCGGTTCACGCATGGAGAAGGGAATACCGCGGTACCAGTTCAGGGCACCGGTGAGCGCGCCCGGCTCGGTCATCGCCGCGGCATAACGATCGGCGAACTCGGACGGAAGGCCGCTATCCAGCAACGATTTCGCGAGGGTTCGCCGGGCCCCCGACTCCGCCAGCGCCGGCAGTTGGAAGAGCGCCATGTACCACGAGAGCAAGCCCTGCCTGCTGGTCCACAGCGACTTGACAAACGCCGCAGGGTGCGGCGTCGACAAGACTGTCAGCGAGACGACCCGGTCTGCGTGCCAGCCGGCCGTCCCCCAGGCCTGGCTGCCGCCCCAGTCATGACCGACGATGTGTGCTTCTGCAAGGCCGGCAGTGTCCAGCAGGGCGACGACATCGGCGGCCGTGGCAGAAGTTCGGTAGTCCCGGCGCCGGGTCGGTCGGGCGGCGGGCGTGTAGCCGCGTTGGGTCGGCGTAAGCGTTCGCAGCCCCGCCGCGTTCAGCCGGCCGGCGACCGCATCGAAGCTGAATGGCTGTTGCGGGAACCCGTGTAGCAGTACCACTGCCGGTGCGTCGGCGGGTCCCGAGTCGACAACGTCGAAGCGCAGCCCCGGGCGTACGAAGTGGTCCATAGCTCCTCCCAATCACGGCAAGCGGTACTGCAATTCGAACCTTGCACAGGTTTCCTGTGCTTTCCATAGGGTGCAACATGTGTGAGGCGAGTGAACCCAGGTTCCGACAGCCGGGCCGGAACGCTGTAAGTGCGGAGTGAACGATGGCAGATGAGCGAAAGATCTTGGAGCGGGTGCTGGAGGAGGCCACTGGCTTCCTCGACGGTCTTCCCGGCCGGCGGGTGGCGGCGCGCACCGACGTTGAGGGTGTGGCGGCCGCGCTGCGACGCCCGCTGCCTGACGAGGGAGTGGAGCCGCTCGAAGTGATCGAGGAGCTGATCGCTGGCGCAGAGCCCGGGGTGGTCGCGATGCCATCGCCCCGGTTTTTCGGCTGGGTGATAGGCGGCGTACTGCCGGCGACCCTGGCTGCCGACTGGCTGACCTCGACCTGGGACCAGAACGCCGGCCTGCTGGTGTCCTCGCCGGCCGCAGCGGGCGCGGAATGGGTGGCCAGCGAGTGGCTGCTGGACCTGCTGGGCTTGCCCACCACCTCCGCAGTCGGCTTCGTCACCGGAGCGATGATC
Organism: uncultured Actinomycetota bacterium; assembly: GCA_963840505.1. Classification (GTDB taxonomy): domain Bacteria; phylum Actinomycetota; class Actinomycetes; order Propionibacteriales; family Propionibacteriaceae; genus Microlunatus. Next base: position 85,028 of record CAWIZB010000013.1, on the reverse strand, counting down.
GCCAACTTCACCTGTCTCGCCGCGGCCCGTCATGACGTGTTCCGCCGCGCCGGCTGGGATGTCGAGCGCAACGGGCTGCATGAAGCTCCTCCGGTGACTGTGATCGTTGGCGAGGAACGCCACGAGACCGTCGACGTAGCGCTGCGGTTCTTGGGGCTGGGCGAGGGACGCAGCGTTGCCGTTCCGGCCGATGATCAAGGTCGGATCCGATTGGACGCGCTGGCCGACACCTTTGCGCAAGGTTGGCGACAACCCATTGATCGTGTGCCTACAAGCAGGAAATGTTCATAGCGGGTCCTTCGACCCGATCGCTGATGCTGTTGATCTTGCACATCGGCACGGTGCCTGGGTCCATGTCGATGGTGCATTCGGGCTGTGGGCTGCCACTTCGCCCCAGTATCGGCAGTTGGTTGCCGGAGTGGAGCGCGCGGATTCCTGGGCCACCGACGCCCACAAGACGCTCAATGTGCCCTACGACAGCGGCATCGCGATCGTCGCCAAGGCTGAGGCGATGTACGCCGCAATGGGGGTGCATGCCGCGTACCTGATCCAGGACGAGCGGCCGGACCCGTTCTCGACGGTGCCTGAGTTCTCTCGCCGTGCCCGTGGGTTCACGGTCTGGGCAGCGCTGCGTTCGCTGGGCCGCAGGGGAGTGGCGGAGATGGTTGAGCGGTTCTGCGCGCATGCCCGTCATTTCGCCGCCGGGCTAGCCGAGATGGATGGGGTACGCGTGGTCAACGATGTGGTGTTCACGCAGGTGTGCGTGTCGTTCGGCACCGATGAGGTGACGCGTGAGGTTGCGGCACGGCTGCTGAAGGACGGCACCGCATGGATGACTCCATCGACCTGGCACGGACAAGCAGTGTTGCGGATCTCGGTTTCGAACTGGCGGACCACGGATGAGGACGTCGACCGGACCCTTGCCGCGGTACGCAGAGTGCTCGGCGAGGTTCGAGCGGGCTGAGCCTGCGACTCGGCACGTGAGCTATCCAGTCTGCGCAGACAACGTCAGTGCAGGCCAGCTTTGAGCACGATGATCAAGATTCCGAGCGTCGCGCCGACCGAAGCGCTCACCAGGCTGCCTCCGAGGCCGAGTCCACCGCGACGGCCCGCATAGAAGCTATAGATGGTCAACAACACGGTGCTGGAGATCACGGCAATCCAGGCCGCAGTACGGATTTCTGCACCGGCGATCTGGGCGATGATCAAGATGAGGGCAGGCACCAGGGCCGCCGCGAGGATCGGCCAAGTCTCCGCGAGCGCCTCTTTCAGCGCGTCTATGGGGTGCGTGCGGTGCTTGACAGCATCACCCAGCGTCCGAGCATGGAGGTGCGCAAGCCAGTAAATGAACGAGGTTGCGAGAATGGCGATCACCAGCCGCGTCTCCTCCAAATGCCCAACCGCTGCTGCGATGACTGCACAGGACACGACCGTGCCCGTGATTATCCCTTCGCCGTTGATCATCCCAAGCGGGTCGCGTTCGGGCGTCACGTCCGGCGCGGTGCGGCGGCTTTCGTTCGTGGTCATGTGGCTGCCAGTCAGTCTCCAAGGCCCAGGTACGCATCAAGCATCCCACCTCAGTCGCTCGTCAGGGTATGGCCAGCAGGGATCGTTGTCCGCCGAGCACCAGACGGCGCCCGCCCAGCCGTAGCACCTTGTCCTGCCTTTGTTTGCTGAGGCCCGCCGACCGCTGCGCGCTCACTCACGGTGTGTGCCGAAGGAGGTACGTATCCATCACCCATCCACGAGACTCACGCACCGCCGCGCGGCTGGCTCGGATCTCGGAGATAACCTCGCCTAACCGACCCGAGATGAGCACCTCGTCATCCAGGCCCAGCTGGGCGCCCCAATAGATCATGAGGTCATCGAACTGCTCGACCAGGTCGCTACACGCCAGCCCGCCGTCGAGCATGACGATCACATCGCCGAGAGCGGGGGAGTACTCATCGAGCAGCCTCCGTCCGGTGGTGACATGAATGGGCTGACCGACTCGGTTCAGGATGATTTTGTGCCGTGCAGCAAGCAGCTGAATGCTGCTGATGCCGGGAATGACGGTCAGATCAAGATCGACTCCAAGCTCCCTGATCGACTCCACGATGCGGATAGTCGAGTCGTAAAAGGCTGGATCGCCCCATACCAGGAACCCAATCGTGCCGCTGTCGCCGATCTCGGCGGCGATGATCTCGGCATACCGCTGAGCTCGGGCGCCGTGCCAAGCCTGCACTCCGACCTGATATTCCGCGACGTCGCGCTCCCGATCGGGTCCTCGGTCGGGATCTGGCAATTCAATGAAGCGATAGTGATCATGGGCGATCAGCGCTCGGCAGAGGTCCTCGCGCAGCCTGACCAGATCGTGCTTCATGGCCCCCTTGTCAGCCACCAGGAACACGTCGACCCGATTCAGCGCCGCCACGGCCTCTCGGGTCAGATGATCAGGGTTTCCGCTCCCGATGCCGATGACCAGCGCCTGAATCGTCACAGCCGTCCAGCCGCCTGTGTCCCGGCCAGCAGCAGACCAAGATCGGCATGCCGCTCCACGGCATCCGCAAGCGTATTGATCATGGCTTCTCGTCGCTCAGCAAACCCGGGCGCCGCGGGATCAGGACGCCACGAAGAGCCAGCGGCCGCGGCGATATCGGCCAGCCAGGCCCGCCGGAAACCGTCGTTCTCCCACGCCCCGTGCCACATCGTCCCCCAGACCTGACCCCGCTGGCAGCCATCGAGGAACGGCTCAGCCTCCCCCTCGATCTCGGCAATTCCATGGTGGATTTCGTACGCCTCAACCTGGTGCCCACGCCACGTACCGGTCGGGCGCCTCAGCACCTTGTCCAGGCTGAAGCTGATCTTCGTTGGCAGCAGGCCGAATCCCGGAACGCCCCCGCGACCTGACTCGATCGGGTCGTCGATCACCTGCGCCAGCATCTGGTATCCGCCGCAGATGCCGAGAACCGGCGCACCACGTCGTGCTCGATCTTCGATCACCTGCGCCAGCCCTGTTCGGCGCAACCAGTCCAGGTCGTTGACAGTTGAACGAGAGCCAGGCAGCACGGCAAGATCGGCGCCCGCGAGCGCCCGCGCGTCCGTCGTGACGAGCACGTCCACTCCAGGCTCAGCCGCCAGCGCCTCCACATCGGTGCCGTTTGACAACCGTGGCAGCCGCACGACCGCCACTCGGAGCGCGCCCTCTGCTGCGCCCTGACGCCGCCAAGCGGCCACCTCGAAAGTGTCTTCGGCATCCAGCCAGACATTCGGAAGCCAAGGCAGCACCCCCGCGAAAGGTACGCCGGTCCGCTTGCTGAGCTCATCCAGGCCAGGTTGCAGCACTGCGGCATCCCCGCGGAACTTGTTGATCAAGAAGGCGGTGATCAACTGCCGATCATCATCATCAAGCAATGCCACAGTGCCGTACAGCGAGGCAAAGACGCCGCCACGATCGATGTCGCCGATCACAATCACCGGCAGCTTCTTGGCCCGTGCCAGCCCGAGGTTGACATAGTCGCCGGCTCGCAAGTTGATCTCCGCTGGCGAGCCGGCACCCTCGCAGATGATCACCTCGAAGCGACTCGCGAGCTCGTCGTACGCCGCGAAGGCAGCGGTTGCCAGGTGGCCGCGACCGTTCGCGTACTCCCCTGATTCCAAGGTGCCGCACGGTTGGCCCCGGAGCACGATGTGCGATCGGCGATCGGAGCCGGGTTTCAGTAGCACCGGGTTCATGGCCGATTCAGGGGTGACGCCTGCGGCTTGCGCCTGCAGGTATTGCGCGCGGCCGATTTCGGCGCCGTCGCTGCACACGCAGGAGTTGTTCGACATGTTCTGCGCCTTGAAAGGCGCGACCGCAACGCCCCGGCGCGCGAGCGCCCGGCACAAGCCGGTGACTACCAGCGATTTGCCCACGTCTGAAGACGTGCCTGCCATCAGGACGCCGCTCGACGTACCTGGTTCGCTGCTCACCGGCGCAGTGTACGGCGTGTCCAGATGACGACCAGTGCTTGCTGGAATGGCTTCATCTATGTTTGGCTTGCGCAGTCGTTATCAAATCGTGACCGTTCGGGGGTCGTCGTGAACGACGAAGGCAACGTCACCAGCAAAGGCCTACGGATCGCCTCTGCAACTGCTGCGGTGGTCGTCAGCGCAGCAGTTGCTGGTGCTCTGTTTGGCGGTTCGGCCATCAGCGACTCGCGCGTACCCAGTGGCCAGGACCAACGGCTCGTGGCGGTTCCGGCCACTGCCTCGCCGTCACCCGAGGTGACGCAGAGTGGCGCCAGCACCCGATCCATTCGGGCCCGTGCACACTCCCGGCCGGAGTGCCAGGGGGAGAAGACGCCGGCCATCTGTCATCGCAAGCCGACGCGTCGTTCGACCGCAACACCGACCCGATCGAGCAAGAGCCCACGCACTGAAACGACGGCTGCCAAGCGGTCGAGAGCAACCACCACCAAGACCCACAACTCCAAACCGACACCGACCAAGAGGCCGACCAAGGCAGCAAAGTCGGCACCGTCCAAGACGACTTCCAAGAGCTCTTCTAGCTATGCCACGCGCTCGGACTGGGCAAGCGCGGTGCTGGCTGAACTCAATGCAGAGCGCGCTAATCACGGATTGCGAGCCTTGAAGATGAACAGCAAGCTCGTCTCGGCGGCGCATACCCACAACTTGGCCATGGCCAAGGCCAACAGGCTGAGCCACCAATTGAGCGGCGAGGCGGCACTCGGTTCCCGGGTCTCCGCTGCTGGATACCGCTGGAGTGCTGTCGCCGAAAACGTCGCCTACAACAGCAGCCGTTCGCAAGCCGGCGTACTCGCGGTGCAGAAGGCGATGTACAACGAAAAGCCACCCAATGACGGGCATCGCAAGAACATCTTGAGCAAGAGCTACGTCGATGTCGGCATTGACGTGATCAGCGACTCCGTCCACGGCAAGGTCTGGCTGGTCACCGACTTCGGCAAGCCCTGAGGATTCCCCCGAGTTTGCGCCCTGAGCTCGTCGAAGGGCCTTCACAGGCTCAGGCCGCATTCCCTCGACTCGGTCGTCCGCAGCGTCCGCAGTCAGGCTGCAGGCTCCGTCACATCTGCCTTTCGCGCGGGCCGTTGCACCAGGCCGATCCCTGCCAAGATCAAGGCGCCACCAAACAGTTGCATAGGCCCAGGACGTTGCCCGAGCAGCACGAAAGCGAAGACCACCGCGAAAATCACTTCAGTCAACGCCACGAACGAAGCCAGTGAGCTGCCGAGGCGGCGCACCGCGATGATGCCACTCGGATAGGCAAGCACTGCGCTGACCAAGATCAATAAGAGGACTGGAAGCCACCAGCCGACGGCCTGGTCGGCCAAGATCGCTACCCCGGCAGAGGCGGCCAGCGGCAGGATGCCAGCTGCAGCGGCAGCCAGCAGAACAGCCGCCCCGATGCCAGTGCCGGCCGCGGTCAACAGCAGCGGATGGATCGGCGCATCGGTCCCGTTGTCCTCACTGAGGAGGAAGTATGCACACAAGCACAGGGCTGCAGCCAGACCCCAAGCGACGCCGATCGGGTTCAGCGTGAGTCCGTCGCGAAGGTCGAGGACGAAGGCCAGGCCGACGATCGATAGGCCCGCACCGAGCAGCACCGACCATGCGGGTCGACGATGGTTTCGAGCCCAGTGCCAGCCGATCAGCATGACCGGCGCCAGGAACTCCAAGAGCAGGGCTACGCCAACCGAGAGGTATTGCACCGCGCTGAAATAGCAAAGTTGCGCTAGAGCGATCGCGACCACTCCATACGCCAACATCCGCACAGACTGCGCGCCGGTCGGCAGACCGATTCGCCGGATCAGCAGTAGCGTCGGTATGAGGAGGATCAGGAACGCGCCTCCGCCACGAGTAGCGACCACGGCCGCGGGCGACCAGCCCAAATCCATCAGCGAGCGGGCAAGGGAGCCAGAGAGCCCAAAAAACGACGCCGAGACCAGTGCCAGAACTAATCCACCGGCATAACTCCGATCGGCGGTCGTTCGGGTGGCTTCCGGAGCAATGCTGGTCATCTCTCGCCTCCTCATCTGGTCGCCGCTGCTCAGTTCCCAATGTAATGATCAAAAATTGAGTACACTAATGACACTAGACCTGAAGATGTCAGGAGTCAAGATGCTTTTTAGCCATGACACCGAGCGTGCGCTCGCGGAGACCGCTGCGCTGGTCAACACCGTGGGGCTGGACGGTGACACACTCGTCACGCTCGCTGATCTCGACGACTTGCTTACCCGTTATCCCTACTCAGGCGTGATTCGCCGCACTCCAGATGAGCTTGAGTCGGTACGTGACTTACGGCATCGGCTACGCAGGTTTTGGACAGTCGCGGACCGGGACGAGGCAGCGGCTCTGGTCAATGAGATCCTTGCCGAAGCCGACGCCCGGCCCTACCTGGCGCGGCACGATGAGTGGGACTGGCACCTGCACGTCACCCGCCCAGACGCGCCGCTTACGGACCGGATCGCGGCTGACGCTGCGATGGCCTTTCTCGATCTGATCAGGGCCGACGCGCTTGGCCGGCTGCGCGTCTGTGCCGCCGATGACTGCGAGGATGTGCTGATCGACCTCTCCAAGAATTCCTCAAAGCGCTACTGCGACACCGGAAACTGCGGCAACCGGACCAATGTTGCCGCGTATCGCGCGCGCAAACGCCTGCAGAGCGCATGAAGCCCTCGCGCCGGGCGGCCGTCCCGCCTTTCGCAGTGATGAGCATCCTCAATCGGGTAGCCGAGCTGCGCGCCCAGGGTCGGGAGGTCATCTCGCTCTGCGCCGGCGAGCCGTCTCAGGGGGCGCCGTCGGACGTGCGACGTCGTGCCGCCGAGCTGATGATCGACCGTACGCCGCTGGGCTACACCGAGACCTTCGGTATCAAGCCGTTGCGTCGTGAGATCGCGGCGCACTACAGGCGCTGGTATTCGCTGGACGTCGATGAAGGTCAGATCGCGTTGACCACAGGCTCGTCCGGGGCCTTCTTGCTCGGCTTCCTGGCCGCTTTTGATCATGGTGATCGGGTGGCGTTGACCCGGCCGGGCTATCCGGCATACCGGAACATCCTGGCCTCGCTGGGTTGTCAGGTGGTCGAACTGGCCTGCGGCCCAGCAGAGCGCTTCCAGCCGTCAGTGCAGATGCTGGAGCAGGCACACGCGGCGGCTCCGCTGGCGGGCCTGGTGGTCGCCTCTCCGGCCAATCCGACTGGAACCATGATCGCTCCAGATCATCTTGCCGAGCTTGCAGCCTGGTGTCGTGATCATGAAGTCCGGCTGGTCAGCGACGAGATCTACCACGGGATCACCGACCACACCATCGCAGCCAGCTGCGCCTGGGAGCATGATCGCGAGGCCATCGTGATCTCATCCTTCTCCAAGTACTGGGGAATGACAGGGTGGCGGCTCGGTTGGAGCCTGGTGCCCGCTGACCTGGTGGCGGCCTTCGACTCACTGGCTGGGAACTTCACTCTGTGCCCGCCGGTGCCGGCCCAGCACGCGGCGATCGCCGCTTTCACCGACGAGTCCTATCGGGAAGCCGATGCCGCGGTTGCAGCGTTCGCCGACGCCCGGGCGATTGTGCTGGCGGCGCTCGATGATCTTGGTTGGACTGGAGTCGCTCCTGCCGACGGCGCCTTCTATGTGTACGCCGGCATTGCTGGCCAGCTGGGTCCGCATCCCGACTCGGAGTCCTGGTGCGAGGCGCTGCTGGAAGAACATGGTGTGGCGCTCACTCCGGGCATGGACTTCGACCAGCGAGATGGTGGCACCGCTGTCCGCGTCTCGCTGGCCGCTGGCCCCGAGGCGGTGGCCGCGGCTCTGATCCGCATCCTGCGCTTTCAGCAATCCCTCAAAAGCTGACGCCAGTCGCACCTCGGATCGGCGTGTCGGCCCGGAGCGTCCAGCTGGAGTGAGGTTTTGAGGGAATCAAAGAGATAGGACATACAAGTGGTTTTCTCGTGTCCGAAGCGAGGGCTGTACTTTGGGTTTCGGCTGGCCGGTGCCACCCACAAGGAGGCTGAGCCAGTCCAATCCGCTCGCTACACGCAGCGAGCCGGAGCTAACCAACGCCCCGGAGGGTGGCGGTACCACCCAGCGCGGCGATCCCGCACCGGGACGGATGAGATGCGGAACCACCGCATCTGGTGACGAGAGGATGCACCCGTGAGCGACGTCAGCGGTGCGAGCGGAGAGGTTGAGCTGGTCCAGCTGCTCACCCCGGAGGGTGAGCGGTTGGAACACCCCGAGTACTCCTTCAGCGGCGACGATGATCAGATCAAGAGCTTCTATCACGACATGGTGTTGACCCGTCGGGTCGATGCTGAGGCGACCGCCCTGCAGCGCCAAGGCGAACTGGGGCTGTGGGCTTCCTGTCTAGGCCAGGAGGCAGCGCAGGTAGGCTCCGGACGCGCGCTCGGCAAGCAGGACTTCGTCTTCCCCACCTATCGAGAACACGGTGTGGCCTGGTGCCTGGGTGTCGACCCGTTGCACCTGCTGGCCCTGTTCCGTGGAATTGATCTTGGTGGCTGGGACTCTCAGAAGAGCCGATTCCATCTCTACACCATCGTCATCGGGGCGCAAGCCCTGCATGCCACCGGCTACGCGATGGCCGTGGAACGCGACGGCCTCGTCGGCACTGGCGACCCCGAGCGCGACATGGCGGTGGTCGGCTATTTCGGCGACGGCGCGACCAGTCAGGGCGATGTCAACGAGGCCTTCATCTTCGCCAGCTCCTACAACGCGCCTATCGTCTTCTTCTGCCAGAACAACCAGTGGGCGATCTCCGAGCCGATCGAACGGCAGTCTCGAATTCCGTTGTATCGCAGGGCCTCCGGCTTTGGCTTCCCTGGCGTACGTGTCGACGGCAATGACGTGCTCGCGGTGTACGCAGCCACCACGACAGCACTCGAGCGAGCGCGTACGGGCAGCGGCCCATCGTTGATCGAGGCCTACACCTATCGCATGGGTGCCCACACCACCTCCGACGATCCAACGAAATACCGGCTCGCCGACGAGCTCGAGCACTGGCGGCTGAAGGATCCGATCGAGCGGGTCCGGGCGTACCTGACGCGAAGCGGCAGCGGCGACGAGGCATTCTTCGCCGAGGTGGAGGCCGAGGCTTCCGACTGTGCAGCCGACCTGCGAGCCCGCTGCCTCGCTCTGCCCGACCCAGAGATCCTGGATTTCTTTGATTTGGTGTACGCCGACCAGACCCCCTATCTGGCCGAGCAGAAAGCTAATTACGCCGAGTACCTGGCAACGTTTGAGGACGCTGCGCCTGTCGAAGGACATCGAGAAGCACAGCCGGCATACGGGGGAGGCGTCTGATGACCATGCTGACCATGGCGAAGGCGCTCAATGCGGGCATGCGGAGAGCGCTGGAAGCCGATCCCAAAGTAGTGATCGCGGGCGAGGATGTGGGCAAGCTTGGTGGGGTCTTCCGAGTTACCGAAGGCTTGCAAAAGGACTTCAGCGAGCATCGGGTGATCGATTCGCCACTGGCGGAATCCGGCATCGTTGGCACTGCCGTGGGCATGGCCTTGCGCGGCTACCGGCCGGTGTGCGAGATCCAGTTCGACGGCTTCATCTACCCGGCATTCGACCAGATCGTCAGCCAACTCGCGCGGCTGCATTACCGATCACGAGGTCTGTTGCGGATGCCGATCGTGATTCGGGTCCCCTACGGCGGCGGAATCGGAGCCGTCGAGCACCACAGCGAATCCCCGGAGGCCTACTTCTGCCATACCCCCGGCCTGAAGGTCGTGACCTGTTCCAATCCGGTCGACGCGTACTGGATGATCCAGCAGGCCATTGCCTCAGACGACCCGATCATCTTCTTCGAACCCAAGCGGCGTTATCACGAGCGGGCTGAGGTGGACGAGTCACAAACGCCGGCGCCGTTACATTCCGCTCGGGTGGCTCGACCCGGAACCGATGTCACGCTGATCGCGTACGGACCAATGGTCAAGACCTGCCTGGACGCGGCTGAAGCCGCCGCCGAGGAGGGCCATGATCTTGAAGTGATCGACCTCCGCACACTGTCGCCGCTGGATATGGCGGTGGTGCACGAGTCGGTGCAGAAGACCGGCCGGGTGGTCACTGTTCACGAGGCCCAACTGAATCTCGGGATGGGTGCTGAGCTTGCCGCACGTATCAGCGAACAATGCTTCTACTCGCTGGAAGCACCGGTGCTGCGACTGGGTGGTTTTGACATCCCATATCCGCCGAGCCGCGTCGAGGAGGACTACCTCCCTGATCTTGATCGAGTGCTGGATATGGTCGATCGTTCGCTGGCGTACTGAGCGGGAGGGCTCGCATGGCGTTGCACACATTTCGGTTGCCAGATCCGGGGGAGGGACTGGTCGAGGCGGACATTGTCACGTGGCGTGTTGCCGTCGGTGATCAGATCAAGATCAATGACATCCTGGTCGAGGTGGAGACCAGCAAGTCGCTGGTCGAGCTGCCCACGCCGTACGCCGGCACCGTGACCGAGCTACTGGTCAACGAGGGTGACACCGTCGATGTAGGTACACCGATCATCTCGATCGATGATGGCCTAGATGTAACACCCACGGCGGAGCCCAACGGCGACGGCGGGGAGGCCCAGGTGCCAAACCTGGTGGGCTACGGCCCACGCACCGGGACAGCCAAGCGGCGCCCCCGGCGCGGCGTCGGGGATGGGCCGGTAGGAGAGGCGCACGATCAGATTGCAGATACTTTCACCACCCATGCTCCGGTATCGCGACGCGCCGACGACCGAGAGCCGTTGCAGGCCGAGCAGGATGCGCCAACCGGCGCCCCGTTGCCTGGGCCGGGTGAGACGGCGCCTGCGCCGACGCCTTCGGGTGGCGCGGTACTTGCCAAGCCGCCGGTGCGCAAGCTGGCCAAGGACCTCGGCGTTGATCTGGGAAGCCTTGCCGGCAGCGGTCCGGGTGGGGTGATCACCCGCGACGATGTGACTGCGGCGAGCAAGCGAGCCGAGCCTGCGGAGGAGATCGGCGCCCCTCTGGTGGCAGGTCGAGCCCGGCCCGAGGACGTGCGGATCCCGATCAAGGGAGTACGCAAATCGACGGCGGATGCGATGGTGCGCTCAGCGTTCACATCGCCACATGTCTCGGTGTGGCTGGACTGCGACGTGACCGCGACGATGCAGCTCGTGGAGCGGCTGAAGAGTCGGCGGGAGTTTGCTGATCTTCGGGTGTCCCCGCTCTTGATCGTCGCCAGGGCGGTATGCCTGGCACTGCGGCGTACGCCAGAACTCAACTCCTTCTGGGACGAGCCGGCTCAGCACATCGTGCTCAAGAGTTCGATCAATCTCGGGATCGCCGCCGCAACTCCGCGCGGCCTCCTGGTACCGAACATCAAAGGCGCCGAGTCGCTCAGCTTGGCCGAGCTGGCGGCTGCCCTCCAGGGAATCGTGACAACGGCGCGCGAGGGCAAGACTCAGCCTGCGGACCTGGCTGGCGGCACGTTCACGATCACCAACATCGGTGTGTTTGGTGTCGACGCGGGTACCCCGATTCTCAACCCAGAGGAGTCCGGCATCCTGTGCATCGGCCAGATCACTCGTCGGCCCTGGGTAGTGGGCGATGGATCTGACGAACGGATCGAACCGCGCTGGGTGACCACCCTGTCGGTCTCCTTCGACCATCGGCTGGCTGATGGCGCCCAGGGTTCGACCTTCCTCGCCGATGTGGCCGCAATTCTCAGCGACCCGGCCCTTGCGCTGCTCTTCTAGCGCCGACTTGTCGGCAACATCCCACGCTGCGTGGGATCTTGACGCTGTACACGGCATGCACGCCATGTACAGCGCAAACATCCCACGCTGCGTGGGATACTCACGCTTCTGATTCGAACGCCGGCTAGGGAGATACGAGCTCTTTGTCGCTGACGTGACGACCGGAGTCGACGAGCTCTTGCAGGGTGTCGCCGTCGTCCCACTGGTTCACATTCATCGCAGCCGCCACGGCGCCGTCCCGGAGCCAGAACGCGGTGAACTCCCGCGACGCCAGATCCCCCCGCACCACGAGCCGGTCCTTCGCCGGGTCGGCGAACCCGCGATACTCGCAGCCGAGGTCGTACTGGTCGGAGAAGAAGAACGGCCGCAACTGGAACGGTGTTTCGGCACCCAGCAGGTTGCCCGCCACATGCAGCCCTTGATCCTTGGCGTTGGCCCAGTGCTCCACCCGGACCCGGTGCCGATACTTCGGATGATCATGGGCTGCCACATCGCCGGCCGCGTAGATGTCGGGATCAGAGCTCCGCAGGGTTGCGTCGACTGCGATCCCCCCCTCGGCCAGCTTGAGGCCCGCCGCGTCGGCGAGGGCGATGTTCGGTGCAGCGCCGACGCCGATCAAGACCGTGTCAGCCGGTACGGAATGACCACCCTTGATCTGCACCGACGACGCCACGCCGTCCCCAGCGAAGCCTTTCACCGCAACACCAAGCCGCAGGTCGACACCATGATCACGATGGAGCGCGGCGAATGTTGCGCCGATCTGTTCACCGACGACATGGAGTAAAGGTTGGGACCGCGGTTCGATCATGGTCACCTCGGCACCGCGCTGCCGCGCGGCTGACGCGGCCTCACAGCCGATCCAGCCGGCTCCCACGATCACGATCTTGGCCCCCTCGGCGAACCGCTCACGCAGCGCAAGGGACTCTTCGAGGGTCCGCAGTGTCAGCAGGCCGTCCAATTCCGAACCGTGTACGTCCAGCCGCCGCGGCGCCGAGCCGGTGGCGATCAGCAGCTTGTCATAGGCATACTCGGTGCGGCTGGCGACCACGACCTTGCGATTCCGGTCGATCCGAGTGGCGATCGTCCCAAGCCGAAGAGTAATGCCCTTGTCAGCGTAGGTTGCCTCATCGGCGACCCAGTCCGGTTCGTCAGCTTCTCCGATCAGCACTGCTTTCGAGAGTGGCGGTCGCTCGTAGGGGAGCTGGCTCTCCTCACCGATCAGCGTCAGTTCGCCCTGATATCCCTGATCTCTGAGGGCGATGGCGGCTCCGGCTCCGGCCAGTGAGGCTCCGATTATGACGATGCGTGACGGCTGCGAGCCCGCGGATTGAGTCATACGCCCATCGTCTCTCGCCTCACGCTGCTGAGCGCTACCGGGCCATCACACAAATCGCCGTGTCGCGCAAGTCAGGTCAGAATGCTGCCTCTGGGAGATCCATGACGGCGAGATCGGTGGCCTCGGCGATGGCGCGTTCGGCTGTCAGCTTGGGCAGCACCGTACGCGCAAACCAGCGACCCGAGGCGACCTTGCCCTCGTAGAAGGACTTCTCGTCCGGCGAGAGCTCCTCATTGAGCCGCTCGAGTGCCACCTCGGCGCCCCGCAGCAGCAACCAGGCGCAGATCACATCACCCAGCGCCATCAGTAGTCGCGTGGTGTTCAGGCCAACCTTGTAGACGTTGCGCGCATCGCTGTCGGGCATGCCCGGCATGGACTCACGAAGATCGTTGATCATGGCTGCCACAATTGCCCCGACAGCTTCCAAAGCCTGCTGCAGCAGGCCGCGTTCCTCTTTGAGCTGACCATTCCCGCCCTCGGCGGCGATCCATTGACTGATTTGTGCCGAAAGATCACCAAGAGCTTGGCCCTGATCTTTGACGATCTTGCGGAAGAACAGATCCTGGCCCTGGATCGCGGTCGTGCCCTCATAGAGCGTGTCGATCTTGGCATCTCGGACGTACTGCTCGATTGGATAGTCGGTGAGGAAGCCGGAGCCACCGAAGGTCTGCAGCGACTCCGTTCCAAGCAGCACCCAGGAGCGCTCCGAGCCGTAGCCCTTGACAATCGGCAGCAGGAGATTGTTCAGCCGCTGGGCCGCCTCGTCGGTGGTGCCGCTTGCCGACGCGATGGCGTTCCGGTCCTGGATCGTGGCGGCAAAGAGCAGCAGCGCTCGCAATCCCTCGGTAAAAGACTTCTGCGTCATCAACGAACGCCGCACATCAGGATGGTGAGTAATGGTCACCCGTGGCGCTGTCTTGTCAGCAGCCTGGGTGAGATCAGGTCCCTGGACTCGGGTCCTGGCATACTCCAGGGCGTTGAGATAGCCGGTGGACAAGGTGGCAATCGCCTTGGCGCCCACCAGCATCCGCGCGTGCTCGATGACATGAAACATCTGCGCAATGCCGTCGTGCACTTCGCCCAACAGCCAGCCCTTGGCGGGCACGCCGGCGTCGCCGAAAGCCAGCTCGCAGGTCGTGGAGGCCTTGATGCCCATCTTCTTCTCGAGATTGGTGGCGAACACTCCATTGCGCTCGCCGGTCAGCTCACCGGACTCAGGATCAAAGTGGAACTTGGGCACGAGGAAGAGTGACAGGCCCTTGGTGCCCGGGCCGCCGACGCCCTCGACGCCTTTGGGCCGGGCCAATACCAGGTGAATGATGTTCTCGGTCAAGTCATGCTCGCCTGCGGTGATGAAGCGCTTGACGCCTTCGATGTGCCACGTGCCGTCGGGCTGGGGAATTGCCCGGGTCCGCCCGGCGCCGACGTCGGAGCCCGCGTCCGGCTCAGTCAGCACCATGGTCGCACCCCACAGACGCTCAATCATGATCTCGGCGATGCGGCGATCCCGCTCATTGCCCACCGCCCACAACATGTACGCGAACTTGGGGCCGGCTGAGTAGAGAGCGGTCGCTGGATTAGCGCCGATGTTCAGCTCATGCATCGCCCACTGCACTGATGGTGGCGTCACCTGGCCGCCGAGCTCGGTCGGCAATTCGAGCTGCCAGACGCCAGAGTCCATCAGTGCCCGAAAGGACTTCTTGAGCGACTCCGGCACGGTTACCGAGTGGGTCTTGGGATCGAGAACCGGCAGATCCCCATCGGCGAATGACTCGGCGAGCTTCGTTCTGGCGAGGTGATCGACTCCAGCAAGGATCGCCGAGACAGTCTCCCGGTCGAGGTCGGCGTACGGCTCGGTACCGAGGATCTCCTCGCGCCCGAGCACCTCGAAAAGGTTGAACTCGATGTCGCGGACATTGGACTTGTAATGACTCATCCGGCACCTCGATAGACAAGTTACTGCTCAGTAACTTCCATTGTGCTACTCGCCGGTAACCAAACCAAGCTGCGAGCAGCTGCGGAAAAAGAGGATTGTGATACAACAGCTAGATTGACTGGTGAGGCGAAGCGCACAGCAGCAATGGAGGGCAGATGCGCAGGTCGCGGGAGCACGATGAAACCAAGATCGGCATATCAGAGCCAAACGACCGCGCTGCTGGAATACCCGGCGTAGCAGTCGCGCTGAAACGGTCGGTGCAGAAGATGGGGCCGAGGAGGTCGGCACGGACGCTGCGCAACCTCAACCAGGCTGATGGCTTCGACTGTATGGGCTGTGCCTGGCCGGATCCGGACCCCAGTCAACGGGGCAAAGCCGAGTTCTGTGAGAACGGCGCCAAGGCTGTCGCCGAAGAAGCCACGACAGAACGCGCGACCCCGGAATTCTTCGCCCGCCACAGCATCCATGACCTCGACCAGCACAGCGAGCACTGGCTGGGGCAGCAGGGCAGGATCACCCACCCCATGATCAAGAAGCCGGGAGCGAAGCATTACGAGCCGATCGAGTGGGACGCAGCATTCCGGCTGATCGGCGATCAGCTCAGCTCACTGACGAGTCCGAACGAAGCGATCTTCTACACCTCAGGCCGTACCTCGAATGAGGCGGCGTTCTGCTACCAGCTGTTCGTGCGTGCGTACGGCACCAACAACCTGCCCGACTGCTCCAACATGTGCCACGAGTCGACCAGCGTCGCATTGGCCGAGACGATTGGCATTGGCAAGGCGAGCGTCACCCTGGACGACGTCCACGGCGCGCAGCTGTTGATCTTGGCCGGCCAGAACCCTGGGTCCAACCATCCGCGCATGTTGACTGCGTTGGAGACCGCCAAGCGGAGAGGTGCCAAGATCATTGCGGTCAACCCGCTGCGCGAGGCCGGCTTCGTCAACTTCTGCAATCCACAGACGGCGCGCGGCCTCTCTGGCCGAGGCACCGACCTTGCGGACCTGCACCTGCCGATCAGACTGAATGGCGATCTGGCGCTCTTTCAAGCATGGGGTGCGCTGCTGATGGAATGGAACGCTCTTGATCATGAATTCATTGCGAGCCATACGCGTGGCTTTGAGAGCTGGCGGGCCCACCTGTCCGCCATCGACTGGGACCTGGTGCAGGCGACCACCGGGTTGTCCCGTGGGCTGATCACCGAGGCGGCAGAGCTGCTTCGCGACTCCAGTCGGACGGTTTTCTGCTGGGCCATGGGCCTCACTCAGCACCACAACGCGGTCGCCACCATTTCCGAGATCGTCAATCTCGCCCTGGCTCAAGGCAACATCGGCAAGCCAGGTGCTGGGCTGCTGCCGGTACGCGGCCACTCCAATGTGCAGGGCGACCGCACGATGGGCATCTGGGAGAGCGCGCCAGCTCACTTTCTCGACCGGCTGCAGTCAGAGTTCGGTTTCCAGCCACCCCGAAAAGACGGGTACGACACCGTGGATGCGATCCGTGCGCTCCGCGACGGTCACGCCAAAATCTTCATCGGGCTCGGTGGGAACTTCGTGCAGGCGGCTCCGGACACCGAGGTCACCGCCGCAGCGCTGCAGCGGGCGCAGCTCACCGTTCACGTCTCGACCAAGATCAACAGATCGCACCTGGTCTGCGGCACGACGGCGTTGATCTTGCCGACACTAGGGCGGACCGAGATCGACATCCAGGCGAGCGGGCATCAGTTCGTCTCCGTGGAAGACTCGACGTGCTCGGTCCACGCCTCACGCGGACCGCTGCGTCCAGTCAGTCCTCACCTGCGGTCGGAGGTGGCGATCGTCACCGCACTTGCCGAGGCGACCCTGGGTAATCGCTATGGCATCGACTGGCAAGGCATGCGTGACGACTATCGCCAGATCCGCCGCCACATCGCACGTGTCGTGCCCGGCTGCGAGAGCTATGAGGTGAATGTCTCTCGGCCGGGCGGTTTTGTGATGCCGCATCCGCCACGAGATTCACGTACTTTCCCCACCGAGTCCGGACGCGCGGAGTTCACGGTATCGACGATTGAGGCGCTCCAGGTGCCACCCGGTCATTTGATCTTGCAGACCATACGCAGCCACGACCAGTTCAATACCACGATCTACGGCTTCAGCGATCGCTACCGCGGCATCGAGCGTGGTCGGCGGGTCGTGTTCGCCAACCGGCGCGACATCTCCGACCTCGGCTTCCACGACGGCGACGTCGTTGATCTGGTGACGCACTGGCCGGGCGATGATCATGTCCGCCGTGCGCACGCCTTCCGGATCGTGGCCTACCAGACGCCGCGCGGTACGGCGGCGGCTTACTATCCCGAGACCAACCCGCTGGTTCCGCTCGATTCAACTGCGGTAGGGAGCAATACACCCACCTCGAAGTCGGTGATCATTCGGCTCGAACGGCCAGGAACCGGCCAGTCGACACAGACTGAAGGCCAGCAGCCGCTGGGCGCCGATGATCATCACGAGAGCAAGCCCGAGCCGCTCCACCTGTCCTGATCTTCGACCGACTGCTTCTGTTTGCGTATCTCCGCACAAGGCCACGTCCATCGGTCGATTCAGCAACGATCGCCTACATTCATGGCTTTGTGCGGAGAAACGTCGACAGGAGGGGCCGACGGCGGCGGCGGGTTCAGAGCGATGCGCGAGCAGCTCGAAAACTGTGTCCCACTAGCGTTCGGTGTCATGAGTGATCACGCAAAGCAGATTCTGGTGGACGCATTTGGGCGGATACGGGAGTTGGTGGTTGACCTGACCGACGGCCTGACTGACGAGATCGCTAGCTACCGGCCCGATCCGGAGGCGAACTCGATTGCGTGGCTGATCTGGCACCTGAGTCGAGTCCAGGACGATCACGTGGCCGATCTGGCACAGGTTGAGCAGGCGTGGCCGGAGTGGCGCGAGAGGTTTGGTCTGCCCTTCGGCAAGTGGACTACCGGTTACGGCCAAGGCCCCAAGGAGGTGGCCGCTGTCCGTGTAAGTGGGGAGTTGCTCGGGCAATATCACGGCGCGGTTCACGATCTCACCCTGCGCTATCTGGGTGGCCTTACGCCTGGGGAGCTGGATCGGATAGTCGATACCCGGTGGGACCCGCCAGTGACAGCCGAAGTAAGGCTGGTGAGCGTGATCGGCGACACGATGCAGCACCTGGGTCAGGCTGCTTACGTACGCGGCCTCGCGGAGCGCCGGGAGAACGCGTGGCATCAGCCGGATGCCGCCAATCGCTAGTGCCCTGGAAGGGAGGTTCCTTGGCGCTTGGCGTCGTTCAGGTGCGTGCATCGCAAGGCCGACGAGGGAGGGATACCGGGTCGTATGTCGACCGAGGAGAACGCCGCGAGGTGCGTGCCTGGGCGGCGCGAAGCGTCAAGAGATTTCCCTTCCAGGGCACTAGTGTCGGGTTGGCGGCGCACGGACTCGACAGACCATTAGGCTCGGGCAAGTGACCGACCCGGCTGACCAGGATCATGATCGCGACGCACCGCCGATCCATCGCTTCTACAGTGATCTTGCCCCGTGGTGGCCGCTGATCTCTGCGCCCGCGGAGTACATCGAGGAGGCAGCGTTCGCAGCGTCGTTGCTGCGCATGTCCACGCCGCCGACTCGTACCGTTCTCGAGCTGGGGAGCGGTGGTGGCAACAACGCCTTCCATCTCAAGCGCGAATTCGAGATGACCCTGCTGGATCTGTCAGAGGACATGCTGGCGGTCTCACGGCAGCTCAATCCTGAGTGCGAACACTTGCAGGGAGATATGCGGACGCTGCGCCTCGATCGGAGATTTGATGCGGTGTTTGTGCACGATGCCATCGACTACATGACGACCGAGGCCGACCTGCGGCAGGCGGTCGCCACCGCGTACGAGCACTGCCGGGTAGGCGGTGTTGCGGTCCTGGTGCCGGACCACATCGCCGAGAACTTTGAACCCGACACCGACCACGGCGGCCATGACGCACCCGACGGCCGGGGCGCCCGTTACCTCAGCTGGTCCACCGACCCTGACCCCGACGACACGTGTACTCGCGCCGACTACGCCTTCTTGCTTCGGTCGGCCGATGGCACGGTGACGGTCGCGCATGACAAGCATCACTTCGGCCTCTTTCCGCGGGCGTTGTGGCTCCAGGTGCTGGCCGATGTGGGATTCCGCCCCCGCTCTGTCGCCGAAGTGACCAGCCAAGACCGACCACCCAGAGAGTTCTTCGTCGGTACTCGCGTCCTTCCATGATGGAGTACCTCCATGACCTCCGCGTACGTCCTGAACGGCCCTAACCTCAACCTGCTTGGGATGCGGGAGCCCGAGATCTACGGCACGGCGACCTTGGCCGACGTCGAGCGTTCCTGCCGGGAAGTGGCGGACGAGCTGGGCTGGGCTCTGGAATTCCGCCAGACCAACCGTGAGGGCGAGCTCGTCGAATGGATCCAGGAGGCAGGTGCGGCTCAATCGGCTGGTGAGGCAGTCGGCGTGGTGCTGAACGCCGCCGCATACACGCACACCAGCGTCGCGCTCCAGGACGCCATCGTCGGATCGGGTGCCAGGGTGATCGAGCTTCACATCTCGAACGTCTATCGGCGGGAGCCGTTCCGCCACGTCTCTTACGTGTCGCCAGTCGCCGCCGGTGTGATCGTCGGGTTGGGCGTAGCGGGGTATCCGCTAGCGCTGCACGCGCTCGCGACCCTCACCGGCCACGGGTAGCTGCGAGATCGGTAGTCCAGAGCCCGACCGCGTCGTCGGTTCGGATGAGTGCATAAAGACGGTCTCCAACTGTGGTTGCGTCGAGTACGGAACCGGCCGGGGCTGTAAAGGTTTGCCAGCCGTTGCGGCCGTCCCCCAGCAGTGCGCGGCTGCTGCCCGCGTGGCTGAAGAGGACTCCGGGCCGGTCGCCCGATATGACGGTTCTGGGCCCCGGCCCGTCGGCGTCGATATCCGTCGATGGGAGAGTCGAGTCGCGAGATGTGGTCCCAGCGACGTTAGCTGGATCGAAGCTCCACAACGCCACCCTGCCGTCCGCGTGGCCGGAAATCCAGCAGGTCTCTGCGCATCGGCTTGACAGCGCCTCACTATGGGTCCCGGCGTCGGGAAGCTGATGCAGCATCCAAGCGCTGCTGCGCGACGGCCGGGTCCAGACCGCTGCTCGCTGCTCCGCCCCATCACTGAAGGTGATCACTGATCCGGAGATGATCATGGTCGAGCCCACGGCGCTTGCCGCCCGGGGTGCCACCTGAAGCTCCTTGGTATTGGCGAGCGCCGTCCCAGCAGATTCCTGGCGAATCCACTTCCGGCCGCGGGGAAGCCACACCGCCGCGTCGAGTCCGCCTTCGCTGGCCGCCCAGGTGCCCGCGATTGCCGCGCCCTCGGAGGTGATCACAATGTCGAGAAGTCCGCCCGCGCTCTGCCCACCGAACGTTTCGAAAGTCTGCGGGTACTCGTCAACACGCTGCCTGGAGCCAGCCCATACTGTCCAGCGGAAGTTCGCGTGGGCTCCGCCATGTGCGGTTCCGAGGGCAACGACCTCCTCGCCACGAGCGGCCACCGAAACCAGGTCGGACACCTTCGCGTACGGGCTCGCCGGATGCAGCGGCACCGAGCTCGTGGACCCAGATGCGTCCACGACGAGGAGCACCGGGTGATCCCCGCCTGATGATGCGCGCCCGCCAACCAGCAACGCTTCTGAGGTCGCGGCCAGTGTGGACGCCGCGACCGACTCGGGCAACGCGATGCGGCTCCAGCTCAGTTCGCGCACTGTTTCGGTTGGAGCTGGCGGCCCGGCATTGGAGCAGCTCGCGACGATGATCATCAACAGGGGCGCCGCGGCTAGGAAGGCCAGTCGACGGGAGGTGGTCGCATCGCCGGCCTGTGTCTGATGCCTCCGCATGATCGCTCTGAGTCTAGGCTTGCGGGCCGACCTCGTCGCCGGCGCCGGCATCTCGTGTTTCGGAGGCTGATGTGACCGCAGTGGCTGCCTGTGGCCCTTGTGCTGACTCGGCCGGCAGCGGCCGCCGATCTGGTCAAAGAACGGTCCGTCGCGTCGCACGCCAGGTCGGCGCATTTGTGTAAGAGTGAGAAGCAGCGCAGTCGCTCGTATCTGGAGTTCACGAATGCTTGCCCCCCTGCTTGCAACCGAGGATCCATACTCCGCTGCGTCGATCTTCAGTCAGGCTGGCTGGAAGGTCGAGTATCAGTCTCTCCGGGAGCAGGACCATCCCCGCGCGTGCCTCTCGCTGGCACACGCGCGGATCGAGCTGGTGCCGCCGAGCGATCCATACATCGTTCCGCGTGGGCTCGGTATCGAGTTTCAGATCCATGTGCCTCCGCATGAGCTGAGTGGACTGTTTCTGTTGCACCGTGCAGCTGGCGTGGTGTTCAGCGAGTTGCGTGAGCGGCGACCCGGAGAGCGCGGGTTTCGGGCAGAGATCATCGGTTACCGCTTTCTTATCCTGGGTGGTGACCCCGACCCCGATCTGGCGATGGTCGCCACGGACCCAAGGATCATGGCGCTCGCGGATGGGCTGCGGGAGCGGGATGGCGAGGATTGCTTCACCGATACCGCTTTGCGTCTGGTCGAGAGTTCCGGCGAGAGTGTCAAGAACCTGCGGCGAGCGATGAGTCAAGGCTTGGGCTACGGTGCCCCGGACGATGTAGGCGAGCAGCTCGCCAATGTGGTGATTGCAGCCGCCATCCTTGCGCGGCAACTCGGAATTGATCTTGATAAGCAGGTTGAAGCGAGGCTGGGCAGCCCAAGTTGGCATGCCCAGCTCTGACGTATCCGGGATCCAGCACCGTGCACTAACGTGAGCAGCGTCCGCAATCTCCTGAGCGGACGGGCGTCGTGAGTGGGGGGCCAATGAGCGAAACTAACGCTGATCACCGAGCGGCTGAAGCGGACAAGGCCAGCGAGACTGACGGTAACCAACCGGTTCCCGTCGCGCCCGAAGCAAGCGAGACCGGTGATGGCCAGCCAGCACCTATTGCGCACGAAGCCAGCGAAATCAGCTACGACGAACAGCGTTATCCGGCGCGGCCCAGGCGGCTGCGACCGAAGATCCGGCTCCGGGATCTTTTCACAGTGGGACCGCGGGCCGAGCGCACCGGGAAACCCAGGGGCGACAACTCCGCGTACGTCGGATGGCTGGTGGAGCGGTCGATGCTTGAGGATGCAAAGAGGTTCGCCACACAGTTCTCCGGCCAGGGCAGTATGTGGCAGAACCCCTATGCCAACCCGGATCCCCGTGCAGCGATCCAAAAGTCGTCAGTGTGGTTCACCGCGTACCCGATTTCCATGATCACCAAGCCCGGCACGTCATTCCTGGGAACCCTGGGTGATGAGGATCTGTGGGCTGCCTTCGAGGCAATCGGCATTGACGGCTTACACACTGGCCCCGTCAAGCGGGCTGGCGGCCTCGTCGGCTGGGACTACACCCCCAGCGTGGATGGGCACTTCGACCGGATCAGTAACGCGATCGACGAGGCATTCGGAACCGAGGAGGAGTTCGGTGCGATGTCTGAGGTGGCCGCGAGCCATCTCGGGATGGTGATCGACGACATCGTGCCAGGCCACACCGGCAAGGGTTCAGACTTCCGGCTGGCCGAGATGAAGGTTGGCGACTACCCAGGCATCTACCACATGGTCGAGATCGAACCCAAGGACTGGCACTTGTTGCCCATCGTGACCACTGGCGATTCGATCAACCTCGACATCGAGGCAGAAGATCAACTGGCCAAGCACGGTTACATCATCGGGCGCATGCAGCGGGTGATCTTCTACGAGCCTGGTGTCAAGGACACTAATTGGAGCGCGACCGCGCCGGTGCTCGGCCCGGATGGCGTGGAGCGACGCTGGGTTTATCTGCACTACTTCAAGGAGGGCCAGCCCTCGATCAACTGGCTCGACCCGAGCTTCGCCGGCATGCGTCTGGTGATCGGAGATGCGCTGCACTCACTAGGTGATCTTGGTAGCGGCGCCCTGCGGCTGGACGCCAACGGCTTCCTTGGCGTGGAAAAGAGTGCGGAGGACTCACCTGCCTGGTCGGAAGGCCATCCACTATCCGAGGCCGCCAATCAGCTGATCGCCAGCATGGTCCGCAAGGTCGGTGGCTTCACCTTCCAGGAACTCAACCTCACCATCGACGACATCAAGAGCTCCGCGGAGCGTGGCGCAGATCTTTCCTACGACTTCATCAACCGGCCGGCCTATCACCACGCGCTGGCGACCGGAGACACCGAGTTCGTCCGGCTCACCCTCAACCTGGCGAAGGAGCACGGCGTGGAGGCGGCATCACTGGTGCACGCGCTCCAGAACCACGACGAAATGACTTATGAGCTGGTGCACTTCGAGACTCTGCATGCGCGAGATCTGTTTAGCTTCCGCAGCCACGAGGTCACCGGTCACGAGCTGGCTTCGACCATCCGCCAGGACCTTCTTGATCATCTGACCGGAGATGTCGCGCCATATAACGCGACCTTTACGCAGAACGGCATCGCGTCGACCACTGCGACGATCATCGCGGCCTCACTCGGCATGAGGAGTATCGCCAAGCTCGCGCCAGAACAAGTGGAGCAGATCAAGCAGGCGCACCTGCTGCTAGCCATGTTCAACGCACTGCAGCCGGGGGTCTTCGCCCTGTCTGGTTGGGATCTTTGCGGGATGCTCACCCTGGACAGTAAGCAAGTCAGCCGGCTCCTCGCGGATGGCGATACCCGCTGGATCCACCGCTCCGCGTACGACCTCATGGACTACCGGCCCCATGCTCACGAGTCGCTGTCCAAGATGCCCCGTGGTGTCAGCCTGTACGGCTCGCTGCCTGCCCAGTTGCAGGACAGCACATCGTTTGCCCGCCGACTCGCCGAGATTCTGGCCGTTCGCAAGCGCTACGGGATCGCGAGCAGCATCCAGCTCGATGTGCCGCACGTATCCAACAAGGCGATGCTGGTCATGGTGCACCAGTTAACTGATGCAGAGCAGGTCACGGTGCTGAACTTCTCTGCTCACGCCATCTCCGGAAGCGTCATCTCCGAGCACCTGGTGCCAGGCAGCGTGTTGGTCGACATGTTCACCGACGAGGAGGTTGGCGAGGTCGACGACCTGCACACCTTCGCGATCTCCCTGGAACCCCATGAGGGTAAGTCGCTGCTGGTGCTGTGCCCCGGTGATCATCTGGTCATGGCCCATCCAGAGGCTGCCGACCGGCCGAGTGTACGAGGCGGGGCCGCTGGCGTACTGCCGCTCGAATCTCCGACAAGTTGACCCGTTTTCGATTCCTGCGCATCCTCCTGCGGCCCCGACCGCGTACCGTCGTGGAAGCGTTGAATCGCCTTGTCAGAATTGAGCAGGGTTGAACTGAGAGTGCGCCGCTATCGTCCTCATCGGTGAAAGATGAGGGCAGGGCAAGGGTGGCTACGGGGGTATGCCTGCAGGACGGCAGCGGGCCTTGGGGTGGGAGGGAGGCTTGGTGGTCGGCGGACAGCGTGAGGCCGCGTTGCAGGAACTGCACGACCGACACGCAAGCGAGCTGTGGCGGTTCGCAATGCGGCTGACCCACGATCGCCAGCTATCCGAGGACGTCGTTCAGGAGGTACTGCTCAAGGCGTGGAAGGATCCCAGCCTCGGGCAGCGCGATGATGCCGCGGCTCGCGCGTGGCTCTTCACTGCCTCCCGGAACCTGATTATCGACCGCTGGCGCAGCGCGGCGTCACGACACGAGCAACGGATGGAGGATCCGCCAGAGGAAAGCTCGGGGGACGCAACCAGCGTGGTACTCGACCGCTGGTTGATCGCCGAGGCACTTGGCAGCCTGTCATCGGAGCATCGCTCGGTCATCAACGCCGCCTACTACGAGGGCAGGTCGGTGGCGGAGATCTCCGCCCGGCTGCGAATCCCCGAAGGCACCGTCAAGTCGCGGCTGCATTACGGACTCAGAACGCTCAGATTGGCCCTACAGGAGAAAGGAGTGACTCGGCCGTGAACACAATCCCCGACAAGTTTGCGCAGTGGGATGCCGCGTACGTGCTGGGCGCGCTGTCTCCTGCGGAGCGACGAGAGTTCGAGGAGCACCTTGCCAGCTGTCCATCCTGCAAGGCTGCCGTCTCGGAACTGGCTGCCCTGCCAGGTCTGCTTGCCCAGCTCTCACCAGACGACGCAGCGATGTTGGCTTTGGCGGACGACAGCGTGCCGGTACCCGCCGAAGCACCGGCGTTGAGTGCTGCCCAGACCGATGTGATCGAGGACGGGCCGCCGTCATTACTGCTGCCGAAGATGATCAAGAAGATACGGACTCGACGGCGCCGAATCGTGGCCGCAGCTGCGGGGATTGCGGCAGCGGTCGTCCTGGTGATTGGCGGCGTGGCAGTTGGCACGGGGCTGCTTCCGCTGCGGCCCGACAGCCCGCAACGGGTCGCCTTTTCGCAGGTCGTACCCTCGGCGATGGTCGCAGTCGCTGACGTCATTCCCGGTCAAGATGGCACGGAAATCAAGGTGGAGTGCCAGTACGGCGAGGTCAATGAACCAACGCCGGGCGCGGGACACGAAACCTATTCGATCTTCGTGGTTGACCGGTCCGGCAACGCCTCGGAGATCAAGGAATGGCCTGCGACGCCCAATAAGCTGATGCGGCCCAGCGGCACTACGCCGTTGCGAGCCTCCGAGATCGCTGACCTGGAGATCCGTCAGACCGACACCGACGAGGTCATGCTCCGCGCTTCTCTTCGCTGACCCTGCTCCGGTGTGACCCGGCGAGGTTGCCGGTTTCAGCAGGGGGAGTGGGCGGGGTAGAGAGGCTAGCCCCAGGAGATCTCGCTGCTGAGCGGCAGGTCAACCACCGAACGACCGGCGTGCAGCTGGTACGTGCCGGGCTCGACCGTCCAGGCATGAGCGGAGCTATCCCAGTGCCGGAAGTTGTGATCGGCCACGGTTATGGCGGCATCCGCCCTCTCTCCGGCAGGCGCCTCGACGACCGCTGAGCCGACGAGCCAGCGCGGAGCCCGTTCCACCGAGCTGTCGGGCCGGCTTGCGTAGAGCTGTACGACTTCACGACCCGGACGGTCGCCGCTGTTGTTGACGCTGACCGTCACCGTCTCACCATCCACCACCATTCCTTCGTAGGACCAGGTGGTGTAGCCCAACCCGTGTCCGAAGGGGAACAGGGGGTCGCGGTCGGTGGCGAGATACCAGCGGTAGCCGATTAGCAGGCCCTCGTCGTACGGCAGCTCACCGTTGAGCGGCTGCACCGCAGGTAAACCCTCCTCCGAGGCCGGCCAGGTCACCGGCAGTCGCCCACCCGGCTCGACGACCCCGGCCAGCACGTCGGCCAAAGCATTGCCGAACTCCTGCCCGGGGAACCAGGAGATCAGCACCGCGGCCACCTCGTCGGCCCATGGCAGCAGCACCGGTGCGCCTGAATTCACCACCACGACCGTCCGCGGGTTGGCGGCTGCGACGGCGTGAACCAGCTCGTCCTGCCGGCCCGGCAGCGCCAGGCTGGTCCGGTCGAAGCCCTCGCTCTCCACTTCCTCGTTGGTGCCGACCACGACAACGGCCACATCCGAATCACCTGCCAATGCCACGGCACGATCAAACTCCGCCTGCTCGTCAAAGACCGGCGCGACGTTGAGCTGCACCGTGAGCATGGTGATCTCAGCCCCACCCAGAGCCGCGCCGCCACCGGCCGGTCGATACGTGAGCTCGACGGGCACCTCGCGGCCGGCCACGAGCTCGACGACCGCAAGCTGCTGCGGCGGCTTCATGATGCCCTCGACCACGTCGGCGCCAGGCGGGAGTGTGATTGCCTCGTCGATCAAGGTGTCCCCATCGATCACCAGCCGGAACCCGCCCAACCCGGATGTGCCGACCGAGTAGCGGCCAGACTCGGGCACCTGCAGCCGGGTAACGAGCTGTAGATGATCAATATCGTCGGCGGTCAGGCCATCCTGCACCGGTCCCCACCACATCATGCCGCCGGCCTGGCGCTGCTGCCGACCGAGCTCACGCTCCTCAGCGTCGAAGAAGATCACCTCGACACCTGGCCCGCTGCCATTCGGGAGCTGCAGGATATCGCTCGATGCGATTTCGACGCGGTCAGTGCTGCGCACCCCAGCTGCGTGCACGATCCTGACCTGGTCACCGAGGGCGCCCCGCACTCCGTCGAGTGGCGACACCACATACGGCGGGAAGACCGTCGCACTACCGCCACCAAGCGTTCGGGCCGTCGCCGCATTCGGGCCGATGATGGCGATCTGGCTCAGCGAGTTCGCAGCGAGCGGCAGCGTGCCATCATTCTTGATCAGCACCATGCCCGCCGCAGATGCTGCCCGCAGGTCGGCGCTCAACTCCTCATCACTCCAACGCCGAGCCGCTGGCGTCGCAGGCTCAAGCCCATCGAGCGCGCCGACCCGAGCTGCCAGCCGCAACAGGCGCAGCACGTGCCCGTCGATCGCCGATTCGGACACCTCGGCGGAGCGGACCGCCTCGAGCAGCCATTCGGTCCATGGACTCATCGGTCCGGGCATCGCGAGATCCAGCAGGTCCTCGCCAGCCGCTGCCACCGTGCGCGTGGCGTACCAGTCGGACATGATCACGCCATCGAAGGCCCACTCGCGCTTCAGCACCTCGCGTTGTAATGGGTTTTCAGTCATGGTGGTTCCGTTGACCCTGTTGTACGCCGCCATGACCGCCCAGGCGCCCGCGGCGACGATCCGCTCGAATGGGTTGAGGTAAAGCTCCCGCAACACTCGCTCGTCGACGAGCGCGTCGACACTGAACCGGTCTGTCTCGGAATCATTTGCGACGAAGTGTTTGACCGTGGCGGCAACCCCTTCGGCCTGCAGCC
This sequence comes from uncultured Actinomycetota bacterium, assembly GCA_963840505.1. Lineage (GTDB taxonomy): Bacteria > Actinomycetota > Actinomycetes > Propionibacteriales > Propionibacteriaceae > Microlunatus. The sequence continues at coordinate 57,202 of CAWIZB010000013.1, read as the reverse complement.
CTTGCACGTACGCGGTGCCGATCATGGCCGTAAGCTCGGGATCCTCGCTGAAGCACTCGAAGTGTCGCCCGCCGTACGGAGTCCGGTGCAGGTTGACCGTCGGGGCAAGCAAGACGTCTATGCCCTTGCGGCGCGCCTCGCTGGCGAGCAGCCGCCCCATCCGCTCCACCCGCACCGGATCCCAGCTCGCCGCCAGGGAAGTCGGTGAGGGCACGTTGGCAGACGGGCTCCGTTCGTCCCAGGTCTCGCCGCGGACCCCTGCTGGGCCGTCGGAAGTGACGAGCCGGCGCAGGCCGATCTCAGGAATCGGATGCAACGCCCAGATGTCGGCCCCGGTCAGCAGCCGGATCTTCTGCTCGAGGTTGAGCTGTGCCAGCCGGCCAGCGATTTCCGCTTCATGATCAACTTCTGTTGTCTGGGTCATAGCGATCATCGTCTCAGCCACTCTCCGTCGCCGCTACGGTGAGTGCATGCCCTCACCAGATCTCGGCATTCCCACCTCGGCGCTTGAGTCCGAGTGTGTGCGACTGCTCGACTTCGGCCGCCACCTTCCTCATCCGCTAGGGGGTGCCGCGTGGCTCGACGCAACTGGCCACCCTGACATGTCCCAGCCGGTCTATACCTGGATCACGGCCCGGATGGTTCATGTGTACGTTCTCGGCCATCTACTGGGTCGATCTGGCGATCTTGATCTGGCAGCGCAGGCGTTTGCTGGGTTGACCGGCCGGCTGCAGGATCGGACCAGCGGCGGTTGGCTGACCAGCGTCGACACCGATGGCAGGGCTCCGGACGAGAAGGCGTGTTACACGCATGCTTTCGTGGTGCTGGCCGCTTCCTCGGGTGCCGTGGTGGGGTTGCCCGGCGCTCGCGACCTGCTCAGCGACGCGCTCGGGGTCTGGGACCAGCGATTCTTCGACGCTGAAGCCGGAATGTTCGTCGATTCTTGGGACCGCGGCTTCACCCAGCTCGGCGATTATCGGGGTGTCAATGCCAACATGCATGGCGTCGAGGCCCTGCTGGCCGCTGCAGATGTGACCGGCGATCATGCGTTCCGCCAGCGTGCCCTGGGCATCGCGCGCCGGGTAGCGATGGAATTCGCGGAGCCGCAGGCGTGGCGGATTCCGGAACACTTCAATTCGCGTTGGGAGCCGCAGCTCGAACACAACCGGGATCGCCCGGACGACCAGTTTCAGCCGTACGGAGCCACGGTCGGGCACGGTCTGGAATGGTCGAGATTGCTGCTCCATCTGGAGGCATCGCTTACCGATCCGCCGGACTGGCTGCTGCCAGCCGCCGAGGCGCTGTTTGATCGTGCCGTGACCGACGGTTGGGCGGCCGACGGTGCCGACGGATTCGTGTACACCACCGATTGGGACGGCATTCCAGTGGTCCGCGACCGGATGCACTGGGTGGTCGCGGAGGCGATCGCCGCGGCCGCAGCGCTACGGACACGAACCGGCGAGGATCGTTATGCCGAGCTGGCTGCCACCTGGTGGGCGTACGCCGAGCGGTACTTGTTCGACCCGACGTACGGGTCATGGCACCATCAGCTCGACGCCAGCAACCACGTCATCCATACGGTCTGGCCCGGCAAGCCGGACCTGTATCACGCGGTGCAGGCCACTCTCATCCCGCGACTTCCACTCGCCCCCAGCATGGCAACGGCACTAGCACCATGACGCGCGCCCGCTCTGCCGGGCGCCAGTCAGAGTGCAATCAAACCCTCGCTGTCGATCAGTCGAGCGCCTCCACGCGATAGAGGATCGCGTGTTCGGGGTGCATGCCGGCAGCCATTACTCCGGTCGCGGCCAGCGCGGCGCCGGAAAATATCAGCCCCAGCGCCGCCATCGGCTGGGAGACCCCAGCCGAGGCTCGGCGTTCGCCTGAGGGCTCCCACTCGTTGGTAATCGCCCCCCACCACGGAGGCGGATTCAAGCCTGACGGGGGGCGCCCGACCAGCACTGGCTGTATTCGGTAGCGGCGGTGCGGATCCAGCCCGGGGAATCGCAGCCGGCCAGGCAGCATTACGTCCGATTGGCCGATCGAGGCGACGCTGTAAATGGCCGACGAGCGATCCGGGGCGACTACGCCGTACGCGAGGATGTTGGGGTCCGGGAAGTCGAGGCGCCTTAGTTCGCCGCCCATCAGCAGCCTCCGGTTGGCCTTGTAGAAGCTGATCCACTCTTGAAGCTCTGCCAGCTCATGGGCAGTAGCTGTTGTGAGGTCCCATTCGATCCCGAGGTGCCCGAAGAGGGCGGTAGCGGCCCGGAAGGAGAGGTCGTGCACCCGGCCGGTGGTGTGGGAGCGAGTCGACGCGATGTGCGAGCCCAACAGCTCTGGCGGCACCAGCTGGGAGGTCCAGCGGTTCATCTGCTGGCGTTCCAGCGGATCGATGCAGTCGCTCACCCAGATGCGGTCAGTGCGTTCCAGTACACCAAGATCAACACGGGCGCCACCGGAGGAGCAGGTCTCGATTTCCAGCCCCGGATGGGCGCCCTTGATCTCGTCAACGAGCCGGTAGAAGGCCAGTGTCTGCTCATGGACCCCGGGCCGGCCGTCGGGCGCGCTGCCAGCATCGATCAGGTCGCGGTTGTGATCCCACTTGATATAGCTGATCTTGTACTCGGCGAGGATCTCAAAGATCGCATCCCGGATGTGTGCGTAGCACTCCGGGATTCCCAAGTTGATCACCTGTTGATGGCGGGATTCGACAGGCAGCCGGTCGCCGGTGGCCATGATCCAATCCGGGTGGGCACGGGCGATTGCAGAGTCGAGGTTGACCATCTCGGGCTCGAACCAGAGACCGAACTCCATGCCGAGCCCGGTCACCTTGTCCACTAGGGGATGCAGTCCGTGCGGCCACACCTCTGTCGACACGGTCCAGTCGCCGAGTCCGGCATGATCATTGCGCCGTGCCCCGAACCAGCCATCATCGAGCACGTAGCGCTCCACGCCGATGGCGGCCGCGGACTCGGCAAGCTCAGCGAGGTGGTCTAGGTCATGATCGAAATAGACCGCCTCCCACACATTGAGCGTCACGGGACGGGTGGTCGACGGATGGTGCTCTCGAGCGCGGAGGAAGCGGTGGAACCGCCGTGCCACCCCGTCGAGACCGCGGGCGTACGAGCCGTAGATCCATGGCGTGCTGTAGACCTGGCCGGGTTGCAAGATCACTTCCCCAGGCAGCAGTAGTTCCCCGCCACCGATCACCTGTGTGCCCGTGAAGAGCCGCTCCGCATAGTGGGTATGGTTTCCGCTCCAGGCGGTGTGCACGGCCCAGATCTCCCCGTCGGCGAAGGAGAATCCGGGCTCTCCGACATGCAACAGGGTGGCTGCGTCCGCTCCGGTGCGACCCTTTCGCCCCTCACGCAGATGCACCCCTACGCCGAGGGGCCGCCGTTGCGGTGCCCGTTCCTTGCCCCAGTGGCCGGCGAAGTCCAGGATCTCTCGGGCGTGCTGGGGGATCGGGAAAGCGATCACGCAGTCGTCTACCGCGTACGGGTCCTCGCCGAGGTTGATCACCTCGGCACGTGCCCTGATCAGTCCGCCAATGGTCAGCTCGATAGTGATGATGAGCTGAAGCCGAGCCACCTCGTCGACGGCGTCCACCTCCACCGAGCCCGGCCCGGTGTTGATCATGGTCGCTGGACCCTCGGTGGCGGTGACGGTTTTACCGTCGACCCTGACCTCAGTTGCGGTGAACTTGGGCGACCACGCCCGTCCGGACCGGGATCCGCTCAGGCCGGGGCGACCGACCCAGCCGGTCCAGTGTTCCGGCAGTATTGCGAGACGAATCGGCTCGTCGACGACGTTCGAGCCGCCAGGGTCAATGTTGGCAAGGATCAGCGCCTCAACATCGGCTAGCTCGAGTGTCTCGAGGTCCGCGCCCCAGTGCACGATGGCGGGGAGCTGCCCGGCGGAGATATCGAGTACGAGTGAGGCGCCGTCGGACCGCAGGGCGATCAAACAGTTGGCGCGTCCGACCATGGTGGTCGCTCCTTCCGTCGGAGCGCGATTCGAACGTTCACCCTACTCAGGAAGGGCAACCGCTTTGGCCAATTCTCGCGGAACGGCACTCCAACCAGCATTTCTCTCCGAAATCCACGCGGGTCGTGGCAAATTTGTCGCCACGCTGGCGTCTGGTGCTGCGGGACTTAGGCGGCGCCGAGCATCTCGAGGGCTTCGTGCACCATCGCAATGACCTCCGACGGCCTCTCATCGAGCATCGCGGAGGTAAAGCGCAACACGCACCAGCCGTCAAGGATCAGCAGATTCTGTCGCCAGCGATCGGTCTCGAACACTCCCGAGCCGCTGTGGTAGAGCCTGCCGTCGATCTCTATGGCCAGCTTGACGCGTCGGAAGGCGACATCGATGAAGAACAGCGAGCCACCGAGCACGAAGGGCAGATTCGCCTTCCAGGACGTAATTCCGGCGCCTCGGAGGAGCCGGTGGAACTTCCGCTCTGCGCCTGACCAGGGCTCATCCTTGGAGTCCAACAGCAACCGGCGCCGCTCCGCGTTTCCGACCCGCGCGGACGTCAGTCGCAACGCGCGGTGCAGATCTTTCAATGTGGTGGCCCGAGCCCGAAGCGCCTCGTCGATGGCGTCGCCACCGAGAGGCTCGCATAGGTCCAGTGCGGTCAATGCCGGAGAGGTGTAGCGCAGGCCAGCTCTACTAACGACAAGTTCAGCGGGCACCTGACGCCGGCTGAAACAAAATCCGCGTTGTGGCTGTCGATGGTGCTTGAGCGCGCACGTGACGATAGGAACTCGGATAGTGGGCCAGAACGAGACCCGCGCTGCGGCCGCTGCCACTAGTACCGCGTTTGGGTCCCAAGCCATGAGCGCCCGAATTCGGGTATCGAAGGTGTCAGCTGCCAGCCGCGGCGCGTATACGCCGGGCAACACTGCACATAGGTCCCCGCGACGGACCAGCCACCGAATAGGGCCAACGAGATCGGGATGGTCGCGAAGGGCGATGACACCCTCTTTCGCAACCACTGCTTGGATATCAAAATGAGAAGTCTTCACACTCAGTGAAGGCCTCAAAAAAGGGCCAGATGTTAACCCCGGTCCGATACTTTCGCCCCGCGAAATCACACACCAGCCACAGTGACATTTCTGGATTCACGCTTGGCCGTCGCCCGACGTCGTCGGCTGGCGTGTGGTTTTGCGGGACCGAGCATGTCAGTGGCGTGTGCCTATGGTGAGTCTGGTTTCCGAAGAGCTCCTCGTCGCGGGATAGGAGGACGATGAAACGGTCGGAGGTGCTGGAGCATCGCATCCATGTCCAGCAGCTCGACCGAGCCGAGGCCGAGCGAGCAATCATCGATGCAGCCGTCTTTGACTTCGGCGTTCAAGACACCGGTCGGGACGGTGCGAGCTGGGCACTGGCCAACCGTGGTGTTCCGGTCCGCGACGCCGCGGAGCTCGAAGCCAGCCCAGACGTGGCGTTGGCATGGACGCTACGGGCGTCGCCGCATTACTACCGGCGCGCCGATCTGCCGGAGGTTCTCGTCGCCACCTCGCCCCTGTCGGATCGGGATGCAGCCAAGCGGGTGGTCGGCGCCGAGAAACCGCTCAAGGAGGCCGGCATTCCCGCCCTGGCAGGCCTTAGCGAAGTTGCCACGCAGCTGCGGCATGTCGTGAAACATGCCGCTGGTCAAGGGCGAAGTCTCCACCCAGCTCACTGCTCGCCTGGATCCTCCCTACCTCCGGTACTGCGGAGCCTGCAAAGCGACGCACTCGTGGGAAGTCCCGTTCCGCATCGGAGCCCTGTACGCCGGACTCGAGCTTGAGCCGGGCACCTCACCGCCGGTGCTGCGACGCATTCCTAGCTGGCCGAAACGGGCCCCCGGACCTGCGCCAGACCCAATGGCGGCGCCCGAGTCACTGCAGCCGATCCGCAACTACCTGAGGTTCCTCGGCCCGGCTACACCGAACGATGTCGCCGCGTTCCTTGACTCGCCGGTCGCCGAGATCAAGGCGCACTGGCCTGAGGACGCGGTCGAAGTCAGTGTCGACGGCCGGCAAGGTTGGATTCTGGGTGAGGTGGGCGGCATCGAGCATGATCGAGGACTGCTCCGACTGCTCGGCGGCTTCGACCTCTTCCTCCAGGGCAAGGACCGCGATCTGATGGTGCCCGATGCAAGCAAGCACAAGACGCTGTGGCCGATTCTTGGCCGGCCCGGCGCGGTGCTGTCCGGCTCTGAGATCGTGGGCACGTGGCGGCCGAAAACGGCTGGAAAAGGGTTCACGCTGCGCCTCGACCTTTGGACCACTCTTTCGAAGCCGAATCGCAAACGCCTGGAACTGGAAGCCGAGCGGCTGGCCGCGCATCGCGGCCTAGAGCTGGCCGGCATCGTCGACGAGTAGGCAAATGATGCCGCTCATGCTTCGCTCGTTGGGCCCTCCCAGACCACCTCGTCGGGCGACTTGTCGGGGCGCAGGCCGCGCCAGACCGGGTGGCGCAGCCGGCCCGGCTCGGTGAGCTCGCCATAGGAGACCTCGCCGACCAGAGACGGTGTGACCCAGTGCGCATCGCGAGCATCCTCGCGCGGCACATCGACGAATGGTGAAGTCTTGCGGCTCAGTTTCTCCAGCTTGGCCTGGATCTCATCGAGCTGGCGGTCGTTGAACCCCGATCCCACGCGGCCGACGTAGTGCAGGCCGGCCTCGGTCGGTATCCCCATCAGCAGCGACCCGACCCCACCGCCACGGCGACCCTGGCCCTCTCGCCAGCCACCGATCACGACCTCCTGTGCCCGGTGCAGCTTGATCTTGAGCCAGGTATGCGTGCGCCGTCCCGGTTGGTAGATCGAATTGCGGCGTTTGGCGACTACCCCCTCGAGTTGGAGTTGATCGCTGGTCTGCAGTGCTGCCTGCAGATCGCCTTCGAAGATCGGCGGTACCTGAAACAGGGATCCCGGCTCCGGGGGAACCAGGTCCTCCAGGATCGCCCGGCGCTCCTGGTACGTCCTCTTGATCAACGGTTGCCCGTTCAGTTCGAGAATGTCGAAGAGCATCAGCTGTGCCGGATAGGCCTTGGCAGCCCGCTCGATATCAGCCGGTTTGGTGAGATTGATTCGATGCTGCAGCAGGCCGAAACTCGGTCGTCCGGCAGCGTCAGTGACCACGACCTCGCCGTCCAAGATCGCCGTCTCGGCTCTGATCTTGGTCAACTCGCGAGCCACTTCGAAGTAGGCCGCGGTATCGTCGCGGCCTTTTCGGCTGAGCAGTTTCACGCGCCCACCGGCCAAGTAGGCGATGGCGCGTACGCCGTCCCACTTCATCTCGAACGCCCAGCCAGTCTCGTCGCCGAACCTGGCGGCGTCGATCGGGGTGGCCAGCATGGGATCCACCTGCTCGGGAAACTCCAAATCTGCCGTCGAGCGCCCTTCGGCAGGCGCTGTCCTGAGCTCGTCGAAGGGCTCAGGGCTCATCGACATGTGGCCTGAGCCTGTCGAAGGCCCCTCTCTATCTTCCGGGTCGGTCTCCATGAGGTGCATGAGCCAGTTCTTCTCCGGTTGGGACTCACCGCTACCGGTGTGGATCAGAGCGAATTTGCGAACACCCCCAAGCCCGCCGCCGGGCTGGCCAAAGAGAGTGACGATGACCTCCTTGCCCTCGCGCCACTTGTGGAGGCGGTAGGTTCCGGTGTCCCAGACCCGCATGTTGCCGGCGCCATACTCGCCTTTGGGGATGGTGCCATGGAAGGTCAGGTACTCCAGCGGATGATCTTCGGTCCGCACCGCGAGGTGGTTGATCTTCGGATCAGTCGGTGGCGCCTTGGGTACCGCCCAGCTGGCCAGCACGCCGTCGCGTTCCAGCCGCACGTCATAGTGCAGTCGGCGCGCGTGGTGTTCCTGGATGACGAATCTGGAGCCGTCCTGATGCTGGCCTGTTGGGCCGGCGGGCACCGGCTCTGGCGTCTTCGTCGGGTCGCGCATGCTGCGGTACCTGACGAGCCGATCCCGATCGGCGCTGGGCGCCATAGCAGCGAGTGGGTCACTAAGTGTGGTTAGCCTCGTGATCACCTCCTCGTACTCCAGCTGCTGCAGATCGGGATCGTCCAGCTCATCCCAGGTCCGCGGTGCGGCAACCCAGGGCCGGTCCCGGCCGCGTAAGGAGTACGGCGAAACGGTTGTCTTGGCGCCATTGTTCTGGCTCCAGTCGATGAACACCTTCCCGTCGCGTTGCGAGCGTTTCATGGTGCTGATGACCAGGTCAGGATGGTCCGATTCGAGCGCTCGTGCGAGTTCGCGGGCTACCTCTGTAGCCTGCTCCGAGGTTTGCGAGCCATCCAGCGGCGCGTACAGATGGATGCCCTTGCTTCCGCTGGTGACCGGGATCGGATCGTGTCCGATGTCGCGCAAGATGTCTCGCACCAGCATCGCAATCGTGGCACATTCAGCCAGGCTCACACCCGGACCGGGATCAAGATCAAGAACCAGGCGATCAGGATTTTGAAAGCGCCCGTCAGGACCGAATCGCCACTGTGGGACGTGAATCTCCAGGGCGGCCAGCTGGGCCAACCAGGTGAGCGTCGCAAGATCATTGATCACTGGATAGTCATTGTCGTGATCTTTGTGAGAGATGGTGTGACGCGGCACCCAATCCGGCGTGCCGGCGCCCAGATCCTTGTTGAAGAAGACGGTCGGCCGTTTTCCCTTCACCTCGCCGACGCCGTCAGGCCAGCGTTTCCGGGTCGCCGGTCGATCACGTAGATGCGGCAGCATGGTCGGGCCAACCTGTGCGTAATAGGACAAGACGTCAGCCTTGGTGGTCTGGGTCTGGGGATAGAGCACCTTGTCAAGGTTGCTGAGCTTGATCGTCCGACCCTCGACTGTCACCACCTGATCGTGCGATGCCTTGCCCATGGAGCCAGTATCGACGTGTCAATCTAGGCGCCAAAACCCCGGTTGGTCGGATTCTGACGACGCGGAGTGGGTAGTAGCGGGATATGAGAGCGCTCTGGAAGGGAGCCATCACCTTCGGCCTGGTGAATGTGCCGATCAAGCTCTACCCGGCGACCGAGGACCACGACATCAGCCTGCATCAGGTGCACGACGCCGACGGCGGGCGCATCCGGTACCAGCGCCGCTGTGAGGTGTGCGGCAAGGTCGTCGAGTACGCCCACATCGACAAGGCGTACGCGGAAGGCAAGACCACCGTCGTCCTCACCGATGAGGACCTCAAGTCGCTGCCGGAGGAGCGCAGCCACGAAATCGAGGTCGTGGAGTTCGTGCCGTCCGAGCAGATCGATGAGATCAGATTCGACCGGAGCTACTTCCTGGAGCCGGAGAAGCAGGCCGCCAAGGCGTACGCGCTGCTCCGGCGAGCCCTGGAGGAGACCGATCGCACAGCAATCGTGCAGTTCTCACTGCGCCAGAAAACGCGGCTGGGAGCACTCCGCTCGCGTGGGAAGGTGCTGATGCTCCAGTCGCTGTTGTGGGACGACGAGGTGCGCGAGGCCGATTTCCCGAACCTGAAAGACGACGTGCGGGTGTCGCCCCAGGAACTCAAGATGGCATCGTCGCTGATCGACAACATGTCCGCTGACTTCACCCCCGACAAGTTCAGCGACGAGTACCAAGATCAGTTACGCCAGCTGATAGCCGCCAAGCTCGAGCAGGGCGACGCTGTGGATACTGCCGCCACCTTCGGTGAAGAAGGCGAAGATCAGGCCGACCGTGGCGAGGTGGTCGATCTGATGGAGGCACTGCGGCGCAGCGTCGAAGAGAACCGCGCCGGGAAGACAGGGGGAACCAAGCGCCCGGCAAGGAAGGCGTCTGCCAAGAAGGCCCCGCCTAAGCAGACAGGGGCGAAGAAGGCGCCGGCTAAGCAGACAGGTGCCAAGAAGGCGCAGGCCAAGAAGGGAGCGGCGAAGAAGGCAACGACTGCGAAGTCAGCCAAAAAGGCCAGTTGAAACTGGCCAACTCGGGAGGAACAAGCAGGAGGAACACATGGGTATCGGAGTTGGCATCGTCTTGATCGTGATAGGAGCGATCTTGCTTTTCGCGCTCAACGTCAATCTTCCGTTCGTGTCCGACGACACGCTCGGCATCATCCTCATCGTGGCGGGGGCTTTGGCGCTGGTTCTCGCGCTGGTGATGCAGGCGCAGCGCAGTCGGACCAGGCACGTCCAAGAAAACCGCTACGACGGGTCTCCGCCACTCGTCTGACCGCCGGGGACGCAGACTGTTAGGGCACGAGGGCACACTTCGGCCCGCAGGGTGCTGCAATCGCCTATCACGTCACCATCGAGCTGATAGGGGTCGGGGTGGCGGAGACGCACCTCGACCTGAGTCGCCTGCCATTGATCGACGCGGTCATCGGCACGCGGACGCCTGGTGACCAACCGGAGGAATGTGCGTAGCCAGTGAGTGAGGCGATGGGGTGAGGCCACATACACATCGAGCCGGCCGTCGTCAGGCCGCGCCTCCGGGATCAAAGTGAGATTGCCGGCCAGCTTGCCGACATTGCCTATCGCACAGATCATGGCGTGGCGGCGATGCGTTCGATGATCATCAAGGGTGACCCGCATGTCGATCGGCGTCCGCCCGAGCGCCTTGGCGGCCGCTACGAAATATGCCCCGGCGCCGATAGCATCCTTGAGCTCCGGGCTGGTCTCATCCATGATCAACGCATCGACTCCCAAGCCCGCGATGACCGCGAAGTGCTCGCCCGGCACACCGTCCACAGTGAGCTTGATCAAATCAATCTCCAAGGTGTGCTCGCCGAATGCGACCTCGAGCGCATCGAGCTGCGACAGTGGGATCTCCAGGTTGCGGGCCAGCAGGTTTGCGGTACCCACCGGCACCACGGCCATCGGGATACCGGATTGCGCCAGCCTGTCCGCAACGATCCTTACCGTTCCATCGCCCCCGACCGCGATGACCCGATCTGGGCTCTCGGAGACCACCTCTGCCGTGATCGTCCGGCCAGGATTGTCTGCGGGGGTCTCTATCCAGATCGGGTCGCTCCAGCCCGCCTCTGTGGCGTGCCGAGTGATCGCGTCACGGAGGTCATCAGACACCTTGATCGGGTTGTAGATCACCGCGCAGCGACGGCCCGAACGCTCATTCACAGCTTGGCTCCTTTCGCCTAGATCTGGCATGCCGAGGCGCGCTCAGTCGCATTACCCCAATCGCGCTTGGGATATTCAACCGGCCGGATCCACCCTGTCGCGACAGCCGTGCAATACCGTGCGAAAAGCGGCCGACACGCGGTCCGATGTCTCACGGGGGTGATCAGCGCGCCATCTACGATGGTGCCGATCGCGCGATGGGCGGTGGTCGGGTCGCGGGTCTTCTTGACGTTCCGATACACTTTTTTGCGCTCAGCGAGAGATCTTGTTCTTGGGGGAGATCCCATGTCGATAGGGGATGCTGCGACCGTGTTCTCGGTCGAGCACGATACTGCGGCCGCCCTCCTCCACATGCGAGCTCAAGGCGTCAGCCTACTGGTGCAGCTAAAGCCGGCCGGCTTGCCGGTGATCTTGCATTGGGGTGCTGATCTTGGTGATCTTGATGGGCTGTCGGCGCCCGCACTCGTTGCGGCCTTCGGGCCGACCGGTCTCGATCCGCTGCCGTCCATGATGTCCTCGCTGGTACCAGAAGTCTCTGCCGCCTGGAGCTCGCGTGCGGCGTTGGCCGGATCTCACGACGGCCGCACAGCCGCAGCGTCCTTCACCGTCAGCCGTTCGCGGCTGATCAGCGAGACCCCGGTGCTGCCCGGTCTGACAGAGGTCGGCGCCGATACCTTGATCGTCGAAGCGGAGGATTCGGTCAACGGGCTAGCCCTGGACCTCGCGCTGCAGCTCACAAGCAACGGGCTGGTCCGCTGTCGTGCGGGTGTCACCAACAAGAATGTCGCTGACTACCGGCTGGAGGGTTTGGAGCTCTTCTTGCCAGTCAGCGACCTGGCCACGCATCGCGTCGAGTTCGAGGGACCGGCGCTGTCGACAGTTCCGTTGCGCTCGGGCTCCTGGTCTGTTGATCACAGGGGGTTCGACGACCGACCAGCCTACGTAGCTTTGGCGGTCGCAGGAACGGGCTTTCGCCGCGGTCAGGTCTGGCAGGTGCACGTGGCCTTCAGCGGCGCAGTCCAGCACCGGGCTGAGCGAACGGTCTATGGAAGGACCTATCTCGGTGGCGGAGAGCTCTTGCAGACCGGTGAAATCGTGCTCGGTATCGGGGAGGCGTATCACTCCCCATGGGTGGTGTGGACCTGGGGCGATGGGCTGGATGCTGCGGCGGCCCGCCTGCACCGACACGTTCGGCCGGAGGCGCGGCATGACCAGCGGATCATCTTCAACGCCGCCGCACCCGCGTTCGCTCACCACGACAGGCAGGCGATGCTCAGCCTCGCCGAGTACGCCGAGGCAGTCGGTGTCGAGACGTTCCTGTTGGACCTCGAGTGGTGCTCGCGCGCCGGCCTTGACCCGTACGCCGACAGCACCGGCCTGACCGAGACGGGATCGTCGGCCGATCTCGATGGGCTACTCACGCGGATCCGTAGCTTGGATCTTGAGGTCGGGTTGGCGATCGAACTCGAGCTGGTCGAAGCGGACCCCGCCATCGTCCGCGACCATCCGGACTGGCTGCTGACTGTCGAGCGCGATGGGGTGACCCAGCAGGTGTTGGACCTATCGGTGCGGCCTGCGATGGTCCACGTGTGGGAGAGGCTGACCAAGCTCCTCGACCGACACCACGTGTCATTGCTGAGCTGGTCGCTCCCCCAAGGTGCGCACCGGCCGGGAGCCATCGCAACCCAGCACAGCAGCACACTTGCGGCATACCGGCTGCTCGATGCAGTGGCTGAGCGCTACCCGCACCTCACCATCCAGACAACCAGTCTCGACTTGGCGATGACGACAAGGGCGGTTGGGGCTGAGCTGTCGCCAGACTCGACCGTCCGCCACGCCGACTTCGCCGGCCTGGTACAGCTGCTGCCGCCGGGGCTGGTTTGGCAGCCGGCACTCGACGAGCCCGACGACGCGACCTCGTCGGCGTATCGGGCGATCTCTGCATTCTTCGGACGACTCGGTCTGGGAATCGATCTCCGGAAGCAGGCTCCAGGAAACCTGCGCTCCATCCATCGATGGCTGTCGCTGTACAAGAGGTTCCGATCGTTGCTGCACTCCGGCACCACAGTGCGGTCAGACGAGAGCGATCGAGGTTTCGTGGCCCACGGCGTGGTGGCCGATGATCGCGACGAGGCTTTGTTTGCTCTGGTTTGGCTGGAGCGGGCGCTGACCAGTCGGCGAGTACGTATCGATGGACTTGACCCGACGACCTCCTATCGGATCGAGGTCATCGCCCGCCCCGGCGAGGCTCAGACCGTCACACCGGCCTGGGCGTCAGGTACTCCAGTGCTGACCGGCCAGGCACTCGGCGCGGCCGGTATCCCGCTGCCGCCCGCGCGGCGCGGCTCGGCCCTGCTGCTCCATCTCCAGTCAGTCGCATAGCCTCACTCGGCAAGGGCCTGATCCGCCGCGGTTGCCGCCTGCTCGGCCGAACCGGCGGCATGGCGCAGCTCCTGATAGTGCTTCCTTGCTCCTCGCGCCGCCTCACGAGCCTCGCGCTCGGCGGCCTCTGCCTGGCGAAGCTGGCTGCGCAACGACTCGACCTGGTCGGCCAGCTCGTCCGCACGTTGCGTGGCTGCCTCCGCCTCCGCCTCCGCTGACTCCGCAGCTTCGCGGGCGGCGGTTGCCTGCTCCCGGGCTTCCTTCGCAGCCTTTTCGGCTTGGCGACGCTGCCTCGGATCTGGTAGCGGCGGCCGGCTCGGCCGGCGCCAGCTTCTCCTTTGGTTCGCTGGGTGTCTTTGTCGGGAGTGACGCTCCGAGGGCGGACGCCAGATCAGTAGGTCCGAAGCCGCCGTAGGTGACGGCCTGAGTCAGTTGTCCAGCGCGCAGTACGTCAGCGATCTCCCGGTCGCCCAGCGCTGATTGCAACGTTTGCCCGACTTCCTGTACAGCTCCGTCCGGCGCGTTGTAGCCGTGCTCGCGGCCCAGCTCGACCGCGCGTTGTGCCAATGCGTCCACTGCCTTGCGGCGCTCTGCGGAGAGCTGGCGCAGCTCATCCCCGGCCATCCGCTGTTGGGCATCCTGAAGGGCGGCGCCGAGCTCGAAGAGCGCATTGAGCGGCTCCGGTTCGTGGCGAGCGAGCAGGTTGATCAGCCAAGCAGTTCGGGTGGGTCGCCGTAGTTTGCCGATTTGGTTGGCGAGCTCGCGATCCTTCGCCTGTCGGGCCTCCGCGACGAGTTGTTGCCGTCGCTCGATGAAGTCATCGGGGGAGAGCGCGTAGAGCTCGTTGGCTGCAGTGTCGAGATCCACAGGTGGCTGCTCAGTAGATCAGGCCCACGGTGCGGATACGAAGTTGATCGTGGTGTTGTCGATCAATCGCGTTCCGCCGACCAGAGCCGCAACGACGAAAGTGGCAGGCCCAACATGATCGTCCGGTATCTCGGCAAACGTGGACGGATTGACGATTGTGGCGTAGTCGAGTTCAAAGCACGGCTCCGCCTCGGCCCGATCCAAGACCTCGTACGCCGCCGCGCGGGCCGAGGGGACCGAGCTCTGGGTTGCCGCCTTCTCGAGCGCGGCCGAAAGACTCCGCGCCACCCCACGTTCGCTAGCGGTGAGGAAGATGTTGCGGCTGGACAATGCCAGTCCATCGGGCTCCCGGACAATGGGGGCACCGACGATCTCAATCGCGAGGTTCAAGTCGATCACCATTCGCTGGATGCAGGCGAGTTGCTGCGCGTCCTTCTCACCGAAAACAGCGACCTGCGGCCGGATGATGTTGAACAACTTCAAGACGACGGTGAGCACTCCGTTGAAGTGACCGGGTCGGGAGTGTCCCTCGAGAGTCGAACCAAGGGTGCCGGCATCCACCGTGACCTGTCGCCCCGCGGGGTAAAGGTCGCTGACGCTCGGCACGAGAACGAGGTCCACCCCGTCGGCTTCGCAGACCTGGAGATCGTCCTCGAGGGGCCGCGGGTAACGGGCGTAGTCCTCGCCAGGACCGAATTGCAGCGGGTTGACGAAGATGCTGACCACAACCACGTCGCCATGTGTCCTGGCCAGCTTGATCAGGGAACGATGCCCCTCGTGCAAGGCGCCCATCGTGGGCACATAGGCAACGTGGGGCGCAGCAGGCCCATCGAGCGCGCTACGAAGTGCTGCGTACTCGGCAGTGCGATGAGCGATCTTCATGACTTGGCCTCTGAACTAGGAATCGTCGAAGCGAATGTGTGCTGCTCGCTTGGGAAGGTGCCGCTCCTGACGTCGTCGACATACGCGGCGGCCGCGTCGCCGATGATCTTGGCCAGGTTGGCGTATTGCTTGACAAAGCGCTGAATCCGGCCGCGCCGTAGCCCGGCCATGTCCTGCCAGACGAGAACCTGCGCGTCACAGTCCGGGCCGGCGCCGATGCCGACCGTCGGGATGTCGATCTCAGCGGTCACCTGACGCGCCAAGTCACCAGGCACCATCTCCAAAACCGTGGCGAAGGCACCCGCCTCCGCCACGGCGTGCGCGTCGCTGAGCAGGCGTCCCGCGTCATCGCCGCGACCCTGCACCCGGTAACCGCCGAGCTGGTGTTCGCTCTGAGGGGTGAAGCCGATGTGCCCCATGACGGGGATGCCGGCATCCGCGACCTTGCGGATTTGCTCAGCCACCCGTAGGCCACCCTCGAACTTCACGGCGTGGCAGCCGCCCTCCTTCATGAAGCGGATCGAGGTCTCCAGGGCCTGCGAGGGCCCATCTTCGTACGAGCCGAAGGGCAAGTCGCCGATGACGAAGGCTCGCTTGGTGGACTTCACCACGGCCCGCACCAATGGCAGCAGCTCGTCAACTGTGACCGGCAGCGTGGTCTCGTAGGCGTAGACATTGTTGGCTGCGGAGTCTCCGACCAGCAGCGCCCAGACGCCTGCCTCGTCGAACAGCTCAGCGGTGTACTGGTCGTAGCTGGTCAGCATGGCCCAACGTTCGTGTTGACGCTTAGCGGTATGGAAGTCGGTGATGCGGATCCTGCGCACCGGGGGAGGACCGGTTTCGGTCACTGCTGCAGCCTCACTCTGGAGAACCTAACGCATGACTCAGCATGGCGGGCCTCGTCCCGGACAAGCGAAGATCGGTGCGGTTGGTGTCAACATCCCACGTAGCGTGGGATGCATGCGCTGTACGCGGGATGCACGCCATGTACAGCGTCAAGATCCCACGCAACGTGGGATGTTAACCGGGAACGTTAGGGATTTTCGGGTTTGACGTCAGAGTCGGGAGAGCACCAGTGCTGATCGCGTACGAGTCACGCCCGGATAGTTGCGGATGAGGCCGAGCACCTTCTCAAAGTGACCTGTGTCGGAAGCCCGGACGCGGAGGATCCCGTCTGCCTCCCCGGTGACCGTGTACGCCTCAGCAACTTCTGGGATGGTGCTCACCATGTCCCGCATCCGGTCCGGTGGCACCCGACCCTCGCAGTAGACCTCGACGAAGGCCTCGATCGTCCAACCGAGTGCCGCGGGCTCAACGTCGGCTGTGAACCGCCGGATCACGCCGCCCTGGCGGAGCCGATCCACGCGTCGTTTGGTGGCTGCTGTTGACAGCCCGACATGATGCCCGAGCATGGCGAAGCTCTCACGACCGTGATCGGTCAGCCGCGCAAGGATCTTGTGATCTATTTCGTCAAGACGCAATACAGTGCCCTCGCTTTCATTGATCACACTATCTGACTTGCGCCTGCTGGGACCCTACCCTTCAAGGGTGACAACTACAGTGCTGAACAGCGTCGGACACCCCGTTCGGCACGCGAAGCTTCGGCACTATCTGATGTGCCCCCCGACCTACTTCGACGTGACCTATGCAATCAACCCGTGGATGGATCCAAGCGGACACGTGGACCGTGCCCTGGCGGTCCGGCAATGGTCAGGGCTCGTTGACGCCTACCGTTCGACGGGCCATCGAGTCGATCTTCTGGAGCCGCTGGCCGACCGGCCCGACATGGTCTATGCCGCGAACGGCGCGACAGTGGTCGATGGCCGCACACTGCCAGCCAGGTTCGCCAATCCAGAGCGCGACGCGGAAGCCGCCGTCCACACGGCGTGGCATGGGCGAAACGGCGCCCTGTACGGCGGCGGAGACATTCAGCCGGCAATAGCGATCAACGAGGCCGAGGGCGATTTCGCCGTGCTGTCAACGAGAATCCTTGCCGGTCACGGCTTCCGGACAACGCCAGAGGCTCATCGCGAGCTTGCCACGCTGACTGATCGTGAGGTGCTTAGCCTCGAGTTGGTCGACCCGCGGCTCTTCCACCTCGATCTTGCTCTGGCCGTCTTGGACGACGAGCGTGATCACATCGCCTACTACCCGGACGCGTTCAGTCAGCGGAGCCGCCGGCTGCTGGGTCAATTGTTCCCGGATGCACTCATTGCGACCAAGCTCGATGCGTACGCCTTCGGACTCAACGTGGTCAGCGACGGGTTGCATGTCTTCATCCCTGCGGGTGCTCGTCAGCTGCGCGAGTTGCTTGCCGTCGCCGGCTACTGGCCGATCTCAGTGGACCTCAGCGAGCTGATCAAGGGTGGTGGCGGCGTGAAGTGTTGCACCCAAGAGATCAGGCCCGCACGCATTGCACAACTAGTCCCATCCCAACTCCTCGCAGGAGCATCATCGTGATCACATCGGACCACACCCTCACGCAGGCCAGCCGGCTGCTGCAGATCGAGGATGAATACGTCGCTCACAACTACCACCCACTGGATGTTGTGGTATCAAGCGGATCGGGGGCGGTGCTCATCGACAGCGACGGCGAGCAGTACCTGGACTTCCTCGCGGCCTACTCGGCCGCGAATTTCGGGCATTGTCACCCGGCGCTGGTCGCAGCCGCCATGGAGCAGCTGAAGCGACTCACGCTGACTTCGCGAGCGTTCCACCACGATCAGCTGGCTCCGTTCGCGGAAGGGCTGGCGAGGTTGATCGGCAAGGAGATGGTGCTGCCGATGAACAGCGGTGCCGAAGCCGTGGAGTCCGCGATCAAGGTCGCACGCAAGTGGGGTTATCAGGTCAAGGGCGTGCCAGATGGCCGGGCAGTGATCATCGTCGCGACAGGCAACTTCCATGGCCGTACCACCACCATCATCAGCTTCTCCGATGATCCGTTGGCGCATGATCATTTCGGCCCGTACACTCCCGGTTTCACCTCTGTCCCGTACGGTGATCTTGAAGCGCTCCGCGACGCGATCACTGATGATGTTGTTGCGGTCCTGCTGGAGCCGATCCAGGGTGAGTCGGGCGTACGGATCCCACCGACGGGCTACCTGGCGGGGGTTCGGGAGCTAACCAGCCAGCATGGAGTGCTGTTCATTGCCGACGAGATCCAGTCAGGGCTGGGACGTACGGGCCGTACGCTCGCCATGGAGCACGAGAACGTCACGGCTGATGTCTACCTGCTGGGCAAGGCGCTGGGCGGTGCCATCGTGCCGCTGTCCGCAGTCGTTGCTGATCATGACGTGCTTGGTGTCCTGAAGCCTGGCCAGCACGGCAGCACCTTCGGTGGCAATGCGCTCGCCTGCGCCATCGGGCAGGCCGTGGTCAGGCTGCTGGAGACCGGCTACTACCAGGAGCGCGCAGCCAAGCTCGGGGTTCAGCTGCGGGACCGGCTGGATGGCATGGTCGGTCGCGGCGTGGTCGCGTTCCGTGCGCGCGGCTTGTGGGCCGGCGTTGACATTGATCCTCGCCTCGGCACAGGTCGTGAGCTCTGCGAGGCGCTGGCCCAGCGGCATGTGTTGGTCAAGGACACACACGGCTCGACGATCCGCCTAGCTCCACCTCTTGTGATCAGTGAGGCAGAGCTCGATCACGGTCTTGACCAACTCGAGCTGACGTTGCGTGATCTGAGCCAACATGTGCCCTGAGCCTGTCGAAGGGTGCATGTTGGGCTTCGACAAGCTCAGCCCGCAGTAGCCAGCGAGCCCAACCGGCTTAGTGCCCATCCTCGTCCGCGAGGATAGGGGCATGACCGCACAGGATCCGGATCAGGACGCGCGTCGACGGTCGGGGGAAGCTCTCCGGGAAGGCGACCCGACCGGCTGGTTCGAGCGTCTTTACGCCGACGCTGCTCAAGGGCAGGCCATTGTGCCCTGGGACCGCCGCGCACCCCACCCGCTGCTGGTCGAGTGGATCGAGCAGCACCCGGCTAGCTCGGTGTGCCGCACCCTGGTGGTCGGTTCGGGACTCGGGGACGATGCAGCGTTCCTAGCCGACCAGGGATATCGCGTCATCGCCTTCGACATCTCGCGATCCGCGATCGAGTCCGCACGGCGGCGGTTTCCAACGAGTCCGGTTGACTTTCGGGTTGCCGACCTGCTGAATCCGCCTGCCGAGTGGCGTCAGCGTTTCGATCTTGTGGTGGAGACCTACACCACGCAGTCTCTCCCGGTACGGCTGCGCCCAACCGTCGCCCTCCACGTCGGCCGCTTCGTGGCACCGGGAGGCAGGTTGCTGGTCCTTGCCGTCGCAGGTGATGGTGACGAACCGGTCGATGGGCCGCCCTGGCCGCTCAGCCGCGGTGATATCGAGTCCTTCGCAGTTGAGGGTCTTGAAGTGGTCAGCCTGGAATTGGTCAGGGAGCCGCCCGGAATGCATCACTGGCGAGCCGTGTTTACCCGCAGTTCTGAAGTACGCGGATGACCTACGGGCGTTCGTAGCTCGAGTCAGCGATGCGATCTGGCGGTGATCGGTCGCTGAGACCCGTAGGGTTGGCGGGAAAGAAATCCGGCGCAGAGGAGGAGCTGACGTGGCCGGCAAGACCGTGATCACCTTCGGCACATTCGACGTATTCCACGTCGGCCATGTACGAGTGCTGAACCGGTCGGCCGCCCTTGGTGATCGGCTCGTGGTAGGGGTGTCCTCCGACAAGCTCAACTTTGCCAAGAAGGGTCGCAATCCGGTCTTCAGTCAGGAAGAACGCCTCGAGATCGTTGCCAATGTCAAGGTTGTCGACGAGGTGTTCATCGAGGAAAGCCTGGAGCAGAAGCGGGACTATCTGCTGGAGCACCGGGCCGACATTTTAGTGATGGGCGACGACTGGTCAGGCAAGTTCGACTACCTCAATGACATCTGTGAGGTGGTCTATCTGCCGCGTACGCCTTCGGTCTCAACGACCGCGATCATCGAGCACATTGTTGGTAACTCCTGAGGCGGACGCTGCTCGAGGGACAAATGTGGCGGCCCACCGGTCTGATGAGGACAGATGGGCCAGGACTCAGCATTACATGGTGGGGAGCTCGCACAGTCAGCGGGCCCATTGCCTTAACCCCTCGCCAGTGAGTTGCCGCTCGGCTGAGGAGGAGTGACGACGCCTTGCGCGATCTGATCAACCGCGTCGCCAGCCTCCACAGCTGACAAGGGCACGAGTCATGTTTGGACATGGCGCCGGCGGGGTTTAACAGTGTAAAGAGTGAACCGTGCAGGTGGTGATGAACTGAGATGACCGACGACAGAGGCATGGATATCAGCGACGACGTCGACGGGACGGACGGCCGCGACGAGTCTCTGAACGAACGGATGGATCGGAACTGGAACGAGATCCTGCAGGAGCTGCGGGTTACCCAGACCGGCACCCAGATTTTCACCGGGTTTCTGCTCACCATCGCGTTTCAGGCCAGGTTCGGCGAACTGACCACCTTCCAGGTTCGGGTCTATCTCGTACTCGTTACGGCTGCGGTCCTGACTACCGCGCTTGGATTGGCCCCGGTGAGCCTGCACCGCAGCTTGTTCCGCGAGGGCGCCAAGATGATCGTCGTGCAAACAGCACACGTCATCGTACGGATCATGCTGGTCGGCGTCGCGGTTATGTTGATCGGGACCGTGTTGTTGATCTTCGATCTTGTGGTCGATCGTCGCGCCGCGCTCGTCGCCGCTGGCGTGACGCTGCTTGTCTTGATCATGCTCGCGGCGCTGCCGGTGATCGTCCGGTCTGGCTGGCGCGGTCAAAACAAGATCAACTGAAGGGAGGCGATCATGCCAGGCAAGAAGAAGCCAGGCCCCAGTGTCAAGGACGACAAGGTCTACGAGGCGATTCGCGATCAAGGTGGGTCAAAGGAGAAGGCAGCTCGCATCGCCAACGCATCGGCGGCGCGTAGCCGGTCCTCGGTTGGCACGAAGGGTGGCAAGTCGGGTTCGTACCAGGACTGGACGGTCGAGGACTTGCGCAAGCGAGCCAAAGAGCTGGGGCTGTCAGGCTACTCGGGGAAGAAGAAGTCCGAACTGGTATCGATGCTGCGTAATCGCTGATTGGCTGGTACTCCGGCCGGGCCTAGGGGCCCGCGAGACGAAGGAGAGCCGGATGAGGAAGGCCAACGAAGCCTCAGCCAGTGCCATCGATGACGTGATCGCCCGGGCGGTGCGCGAACTCGATCTTGCAGACAAGGTGCGGTTGCTCACCGGCGCTGCGGCGTTCTCCTTGCAGGGCAACGACGCTATCGGGTTACGTCCCATGATCTTCAGTGATGGTCCGACCGGGGTCCGCGGCAGTGAATTCGTTGGTGGCCAGAAGGTCGCGCTGTTCCCCAATGCGACGCTGCTCGCGCAGGCATGGGATGAGGCGGCCGCAGAGCGGGTGGGCGAAATGCTTGCCGGCGAAGGCCGCTCCCAGAATGTCGATGTGGTCCTCGGTCCAACGGTCAATCTGCACCGCTCTCCACTCGGTGGCCGGCTGTTTGAGGCGTATGCCGAGGATCCCCTGCTGAGTGGTCGGTTGGCCGCTGCCTACATCCGGGGCGTGCAGCGCTACGGCGTTGGGGCCTGCGTCAAGCACTATGTCGCAAACGAATCGGAGACCGAGCGACGCACCGTGAACGTGCGGGTTTCCGAGGCGGCGCTTCGCGAGCTCTACCTGCTGCCCTTCGAGATCTGCGTGGCAGACGCGCATCCCTGGACGATCATGGCCGCCTACAACGATGTCAACGGGGTCGCTGCAACAGAGCAGGACGAGCTGAACAATGGCATCCTCAAGTCCGAATGGGGCTGGGACGGTCTGTTGATGTCGGACTGGGGAGCCACGAAGACTGCCGCGCCTGCTGCGAACGGTGGACTTGATCTGGTGATGCCCGGGCCAGCTGGGCCCTGGGGTGATCAGCTCGTGGCGGCGGTGCGGTCGGGCGCCGTGGCAGAGGCGACGATCGATGATCATCTGGCACGACTGCTGAGACTGGCCGGACGGGTCGGTGCGCTGCACGGCATCCCGGCTGAGCGGACGGCGGAACTCCGACCGACGGTCGAGCCGGGCTCACCCCCAATGCGACTCAGCCTGCGAAATCTCGCAACCGCCGGGATGGTTCTGCTCAAGGGCCAGGACATACTCCCGCTGCAGGAGTCCATGATCACCGATGATTCACCGCTGGTGCTGATCGGGCGACACGCGCTGGAGACGACGCTCCAGGGCGGCGGTTCGGCCTCAGTGCGCCCGCCGCATCAGATATCGATCGCCGACGGGTTGACCAAGGCGCTCGGCGCCAACCGAATGCAGGTAGTGGACGGCGTCGCGGTACGCCACAACCCGCGGGCTGCTGCGCCGGAGTTGATCATTGACCCGCAGACCGGTCGGCCGGGAATGCGGATCACCAGCTTCGATGGCTCGGGTGCCGAGCGGGGCTCCACGAGCAGCGAAGTAGCCGAGTTCCTGCTCGGCATGACGAGTGGACCACACGAGGGAGCAAGCGTCCTCGAGCTTTCGGCAGAGCTGGTCGCGCCTCCCGGAACTCCACTCCTGGTCGGCGTACGCGGGATCGGCGAGTGGTCGCTGAGCTACGGCGAGGAGACCTACGCGTTCGCCACAGCCCTGCTACCTGGTGATTTACCGGAAGTGGGCTTCATGTCGCCGCCGAGCTGGACTCACGTGGTCGAGGCCGCGCCGGGTCGCATCCTGGTGGCCCGGCTGGTGATCTCCGAACGGATCTCCCTGGCCGGGCTAGTGGTCCAGCCGGTTGCAGCCTTTGATGAGCAGTTGATCACAGAAGCGGCACAGGCAGCCCGGGATGCAGATCCAGCAGTTGTGGTCGTCGGCCTGACCGCCGAGCAGGAGACGGAGGCCCTTGACAAGAGCACGTTGGCACTCCCGGGCCGCCAAGATGATCTTGTTCATGCGATCGCAGACGCCGCTCGACGTACCGTGGTGTTGATCAACTCGGCTACCCCTGTGCTGATGCCGTGGCTGGACCAGGTGGATGCTGTGCTCTGGATTGGTCTGCCCGGACAGGAAGGCGGTGACGCAGTCGCAGACGTGTTGCTGGGCAAGGCCGAGCCCACTGGCCGTCTGGTGACCACCTTCCCGGCAGCAGACGGTGACGGTCCGGCCTGGAACGTCACGCCGCAGGCCGGCGCCTTGGACTATGCCGAAGGCACGCACGTGGGCTATCGCGGGTGGTACGGATCAACAGTGGAGCCGGCCTTTTGGTTTGGTGCCGGGCTCGGCTGGGGTGTTTGGGACTATCGCTCGGCCGAGCAGCTACGCGAGGGTGATGGTGAGTCCATCGCGGTGGTGCTTGCCAACACTGCGGACCGACCATCGCGCGAGGTGGTTCAGGTCTACTGGCGGCCCGAGGGATCCGCCCCGATACGGCTGGTCGGTTATGCGGTCGCCGACGAAGTGGTGCCCGGCGAGGAGCGTACGGTCACCGTTACGTGCGATCCGCGCGCATTCCGGATCTGGGATGAGGCGGGTTCTCATTGGGTCACCCCATCCGGCGGCACCTTGCTCGTCGCCCGAGGTCTCGGTGACATACGTCTCGAGATCTCCCGATCTTGATCTCACTCCGCATCGTTTACTCGGACTCCGCGCCGGCTGCAAATGAGGCAGCGTCCGAGTAAAGGATGCTAAGTGCGGGCGGCCTAGTGGGCTCCTGCCTCTCGCGGTTCCAGCGGGAGCACGAGCCGGAACATTGCGCCGATTCCGTGTGGCTCCTCGCAAGTGAGCTCGCCTCCGTGTGCCCGGGCATAGCCGCGGGCGATCGCCAACCCCAGACCGGAGCCGCCGGCATCTCCTGCCCGACCATGATCAAGCCGTACCAGCCGCTCGAAGATCCGTTCCCGCTCCGATGGTGGGACTCCAGGGCCGGAGTCCCAGATTTCGGCGATCGCGAGCTGCTCGTGCTCACGTATCACGACGTGCACCTTGCCCTGGGGTCCGGCTGCCCGCATGGCGTTGTCGATCACGTTCCGCAGGATGCTGCTGACCTTGGCGGCGTCAGCGCGGGCGATGACCTCCGGTCCGCTCATCGTCACGGTGGCCTCAGGATGAAGCAGCCGCACCCGATCGATCTCGCCATGCACCAGTGTCCGCAGAGAGATCGGAGCCAGATCAAGATCGATCCCGGCGTCTAGCCGGGCGGCGGTAAGCAGGTCGGAGATGAGAGCGCCGGCGCGTTCAGCCTCCCGTACCAGCAATGCCTGCAGATGCTGGCGCTCTTCACGAGTGAGCTGATCATCGTGGTGCAGCATCGTTTCGGCCGCCGCCTGAACGCCGGCGATCGGTGTCCGCAGCTCATGCGCCGCATCTGCCAGAAAAGCCCGAGTGCGTTCTTCTGCTTGCTGCGCCCGCGTCTCGGCGCCCTCGAGCTCGTCGAGCATTTCGTCGAACGCCTGGGCGGTCTGGCCAAGTTCGGTGTCCGTACGGGTCGGCGACAGCCGGTAGCCACGGTTCCCTTGACTAATGGTCTTGGCGAGCGCAGCCATGGAGTCGAGTGGCCGCAGGGCGACCCGGACAGCCGCTGCGACCAGCACAGCGCTGACTCCTAACGCGATCACTCCGGTGATCATCAGTACCCGGCGCAGGGTACGTCGCGCTTCTGAGACAAGCGCTGCGTCAACGGCGAGGGTGAGGCTTGCGCCATCTACTCGCGTCGGCGCATTGAGCATGATGGTGGTTGTCTTGATCGCGGCGCCGCTGGTGATCGGCGTGCCGAATTCGGTCCCGTTCTGCAGCACCAGGTGGGCCTGCACGCCGCCGGCCTGCACCCGGTTCACGATCTGCTGCGGCCCGGCCCCGGAGCGGGCCAGTTGTCGTGCGAGCTGCGCCTGACCGGCGAGCAGGGCATCGAGGTTCCGATTGGACTGCGCGATGAAGATCGCATTGACCGCGATGCTGAGCAGGATCAACATCACCGCGAGGACGATCATCACCGCGGCGGTGACGCGGAGCCTGAGCGAGACAGTACTCAGCTGGTTCTTGGCGGCCGCCGCCGGACGCCTTTCTTGGGTCACGCTGTCGTTCCGAGGAGATAGCCGCGGCCCCGTACGGTGTGCACGAGTCGCGAGCGGCCGCCCGCCTCGAGCTTGCGACGCAGTGAGGAGATGTGCACCTCCACCACGTTGTCGTCGAAACCGTCGTAGCCCCAGACCGCGGTGAGGATCTGGGTCTTGCTCACCACTCTGTCTCGATGCGCGGCGAGGTAGCCGAGCAGCCGTCGCTCGGTATCGGTCAGGTCGAGCGACTCGCCGCACCGCTGCACCAGCGTGGCGTCGTCATTGATCACGAGGTCGTCGATGGAGATCGAGCTGCCGCCGGGCCGGCTGCGCCGTAGCACCGCGTGGATCCGTGCCACCAGCTCAGCCATAGCGAAGGGCTTGATCAAGTAGTCGTCGGCGCCGCCCGTCAGGCCTTGCAGCCGGTCGGCGAGGCTGTCCCGAGCGGTCAACATCAACACCGCCGCGGTGCTGGCCCGGCGTACCACCTGGAGCAACTCGAAGCCGTCGCGGCCTGGCAGCATCACGTCCAAGATCACGAGATCCGGCGCAAAGGATGGCAGCAGCCTTTCAAGCTCGCTTCCGTCAGCCGCCGAGGCGAGCTCGAAGCCTTGGGCGGATAACGCAGTGACGACGGGCACACGAATGGCATTGCTGTCCTCGACCACCAGGATCCGAGCCGCTGTCACACGGTCATTTTGCACGGTCGCCGGGAGCAGGCGAATCGACGGAACTAATCTTTCCGGCATGAAGGCTGTGAAGGCGAAGCGGGTGGCGATTCTAGGTGCCGGCATGATCGGCGAGGTGCACCGGCGGGCTGCGGTACTGGCAGGAGCCGAGATACTCGGGGTGATGGCATCCAGCCCGGCGCGCTCTCGGGAAGTCGCCGAGGCCTGGGGGGTCGAGCAGGCGTACGGCAGTATCGAGGAAGTTGCGGAGAGCAAAGCGGAGGTCGTGCACGTCTGCACGCCGAACGCCTCCCACGTTCCGTACGCGGTCGCTCTGATGCAGGCCGGCAAGCATGTGCTCTGCGAGAAGCCACTCGGCGTCAGCTTGGACGATGCACAGCTGGCGGCACGGGTTGCTGAGGATGCCGGTGTGGTCAACACCATCCCCTTCACCTACCGCTTCCACCCGATGGCGCGCGAGATGCGGGCGCGGGTGGGATCTGAGGAGTTCGGCGCGGTCAACCTGATTCACGGCAGCTATCTGCAGGACTGGCTGCTCAACCCTAAGGCCACCAGCTGGCGAGTCGATGCCCAGGCCGGCGGGCCGTCTCGAGCGTTTGGAGACATCGGCTCGCATTGGTGCGATCTCATGGAGTGGGTAACCGGTGACCGGATCGCCCGACTCGTCGCGACTACGTCCATTACGATCAAGCAGCGCCCAGCCGCGACCGCCGCCACCATGAGCGCGGTGGAGAGCGATGCGCCGCTGGTGGATGTGCAGACCGAAGACAGCGCCTTGATCATGTTCCGTACGGCGAACGACATCGCCGGCTCCGCGGTGATCAGCCAGCTCAGTGCCGGCCGCAAGAACCGCCTCTGGATCGAGGTGGACGGCATGCACCAGAGCGCAGTCTTCGATCAAGAGTCAGGCGAGCAGCTGTGGATCGGTCACGAGGCGGGCTCGCAACTGCTGGTGCGTGATCCCAACCATGGCTCCGCTGAGCAGCGCCGGCTCTCGATGCTGCCGGCAGGTCACGCCCAGGGGTACGCCCAATGCTTTGAGAACTACGTCGCCGACTCCTACGCCGCCGTGGACGCTCACGCCGGCAACGGTGAGGTTCCTGAGGGCCTACCGACCTTCGCGGACGGAGCCCGGGCCGCAGAAATCTGCGACGCGATGCTGCGGTCGGCGGCTGGCGGGGAGTGGGTCAGCCTCGACTAGTGAAGCGACACTAGGCACCCCGAGTCATGGCCGCAACCTACATTCGCGCTCTCGCCGATGAGGGTCTCGGCCTCTCCGAGATCGGTGGCAAGGGTCAGTCCTTAGCCCGACTGGCATCAGCCGGATTGCCGGTGCCGAACGGATTCCACATCACCACGGCCGCGTACGTCGATTTCATCGCCGAGCATCATCTCGAGGACGCGATCAAGGTCGCAGCTAGCAACCATCAACGATCCGGCAAACCAGGCGACCGACGAGGCGGCGGCGAGCCTTGCGGCCCTGATCACCGGCCAGGAGATCCCGCCTGCGATAGCGGCTGACATCCTGCGGGCCTACCAACGGTTGGGTTCGCCGCCGGTGGCCGTCCGCTCCTCTGCGACCGCGGAGGACCTGCCGGAGGCCTCTTTTGCCGGACAGCAGGAGACGTTCCTCAACGTGGCCGGAGCTGAGCAACTTCTGGAAGCAGTACGCCGCTGCTGGGCCTCGCTGTGGACCGCCCGCGCCATCAGCTACCGGGCCCAACGCCAGATCAGGACCGACAAGATCAGCATTGCGGTGGTGGTGCAGGAACTCATCGACGCGGAGGCCTCTGGGATCGCGTTCACCGCCGATCCGGTCACTGGGGACGACACCATGATCGAGATCAATGCCGCCTGGGGTCTTGGCGAGGCGGTCGTCGGCGGGCAGGTGACGCCCGACACGATCACTGTCGAGCGTGCCTCGCGGCGGATCATGCGCACCGTGATCAATACGAAAACGGTCATGACCCAGATCACTGACGGCGGCGTGAGTGCGGAGCCGGTGCCGAGGAATCAGCAGAACGCTCCCGTTTTGTCCGAACCGCAAACGCTCCAGCTGGTCGATCTTGCGATCATGGTCGAGGATCTCAGCAAGAACCCGGTGGACATCGAGTGGTGTCGCAAAGGTGATCAACTCTTTGTGCTGCAGGCCAGGCCGATCACCAGCGCGATCCACCCTGATCCCTGGAACGACAGCCGCTCCGGCGACTTCTTGTGGACCAATACCAACGTAGGCGAGGCCATTCCGGACGTCATGACACCGGCGACCTGGTCGATGGTGCAAGTCTTTCTGACCGACGCGATGGCAACCGCCTCCATCCCCCCGTACGTCGGCTACGGCCGCATCGGCGGGCGGATCTATCTCAACCTCAGCGTATTGGTGACGCTGTCGGGCGCGGTGGGTGTCAACCAGCAGAGCTATCGCAGCTTGACCGAGGAAGTCTTCGGCAGACTGCCCGATGATCTGGAAATCCCGCCAGTCAAGGCACGCAGGCGAGACATCATCCGCGCGGTGTTGCCGATGGCCCTGCATGTGATCGGTGAGGCCCGCCGCGACGCGAGACGGTTGGACGCCTACCTGGCCGAGCATCCGGCGCTGTGTGATCGTCGGCGCGCCGACACTGCGGCGGTTGACTCGCCGGTCGAGCTCGCGGACCTGTGGATCGAGGTGCTCAGTCCCGAGTTCCATCGAGTGAGCTGGATGCTGTCGGCGGCCACGCGCTCCAGTGGAGCCTCGTTCATCACCACGCGAAAGCGACTGCAAAGCTTGGTCGGCGACGCCGCCGCGAACGCGCTCACCGCTGGGTTAGGCGCGCAGGCTGGACAGCTGGCGAGTCTCGGGTTGCTGGAGGGCCTCGAGCAGCTCGCCGCCGGCGAGATCGATCGTGACACGTTCAATCGCCGCTATGGTCACCGCGGACCACATGAGTTTGAGATCTCACTCCCGCGGTCCGGCGAGGATCCCCACTGGATCGACACTCAGCTCGCCGCACGCGCGACAGGGGCGACAAGCTATCGGGTCATGCTCGGCCTTCAAGAGCAGAACCGCCACGAAGCCTGGCTTCAGCTGGAGCAGCGCCACCCGGTGCATGCCAGGATTCTGAGGCGCCAACTGCGGGTGTGGGCCAAGATCTCCCGGGACCGGGAGCGGGCTCGGTCGGAAGTGATCAGATACTTCTGGGTGCTGCGCGCGTACGCCATCCGGGCAGGTGAACTCACCGGGCTGGGCGATGACATCTTCTTTCTCGACAAGGCCGAGATCGTTCGCGTGCTGCAGAGAGAGACGATCAGCTCGACCTTGATCAACCGGCGTCGCGCTGCATACCAGGCCTACTCGGCGCTGCCGAAGTATCCGGCGCTGATCCGTGGCACCTTCAACCCTTACGCGTGGGCGGCTGATCCCAACCGGCGATCGGACATCTTCATCGAGGGCAGCGTGAGCGAAGCCGATGTCGCGGTCCGTGGCTTTCCAGGATCGGCCGGAGTCGTCGAGGCGCCAGTGCGAGTGCTCGGCGACGCGGCTGAGGGTGCCGCACTGCAGCCCGGAGAGGTGCTCGTCACAACGATCACCAACGTTGGTTGGACGCCGCTGTTTCCGCGTGCGGCAGCGGTGATCACCGACGTTGGCGCGCCGCTCTCCCACGCCGCGATCGTCGCGCGGGAGCTCGGCATTCCGGCGGTCGTGGGTTGCGGCAACGCCACCATGCGGCTCAAGACCGGCGACCGGGTACGGGTGGACGGCACGGCGGGAACCGTCGAGGTGCTCACGTGAGAGCAGACCTCTGCCGGCCGGTCGAGCAGGTGGCGCCACGGCTCCTTGGCGCGGTGATCCGGCACGGACCGGTGGCGGTCCGGCTGACCGAACTGGAGGCCTACGACGGCGCCACCGATCCGGCGTCGCATGCCTATCGTGGCCGTACCCCTCGCAATTCGGTCATGTTCGGCCCACCTGGCCACCTGTACCTCTACTTCACCTACGGCATGCACTGGGCCGGGAACATCAGCTGCGGGCCGGAGGGAGTCGGCTGCGGAGTGTTGATGCGGGCCGGCGAGGTAGTCGAGGGCGTCGAAGTCGCCAGGTCGCGCCGGGGACGGGCGACCGACCGTAATCTTGCTCGCGGTCCGGGGCGGCTCTGCCAGGCACTCGGCCTGCAGGCTGAATACAAGGGCTGCGACCTGCTTGGCGACGGACCGGTGACGCTTGAGCTTCCAACGAGCGAAGCGGAGATGATCATGGTTGGCCCACGAGTCGGGGTCTCTGTTGAGGCAGATCGGCCCTGGCGATTCTGGATTGGCGACAGCCCATTTGTGTCGGACTACAAGCGCAGTCCACGGGCACCGCGCGCGGTCACGGGCATTCCTATCGCACAACCGTGGGAGCGCTGATCCGAGTAGCACCCTGGTTTCGCATCACGAGCGTCCCGATGGTGTGGTGTTTCGGCGATTTTGGACCCAGTCGCGATGCAAATTCAGGGGAGAGTCACCGAAGGGCGATCACCTGGAGGAGGCCGTCAACGTAACGAAACGATCGCGTGGGCCGGTGGCAGCATTCTTTCGCCCAATTGATTCCTGCCGGCTCCTGGCCTAAATCTCGTCCTCCGAAGAAAAAAAGTCAGTCCAAACCTTGGGTCGGGGTTGGGCAATCGTGATGGAACTGTTTAGACTCCTGCGGGAGATAACGCTTTGGTCTCATTTTTATCGGGGGAGTGAGAACACGTGTCCAGACCGCGCCCGCGAAGGGCGATGCGGCCGCCGGTTGCGGTCCGCCTAGCACGAATGGCGATTCCAGCGGCAGTCGTAACGGCGTTGGGCGTCGGTGTGGCCGGTGCGGTGATGCCGGGTGATGATCCACAGGTCGCATATCCAGCGCCGGCTTCGACCGTACCGGTCGAGTCGTCTCCAAGCGAGACTGAACGAGCGCAAGAGCTCAGTCGGCGCAACAGCCGACCGCCAGTCGAGATCGCCTCGGTGCGGAAGCCGAAGAGTTCCAGCTCAGAGACGATGGCTCCGAGACTGTCCCTCAAGGTGATCGATCGCAAGTACGCCACGACTGAGCTGAACGTTCGAACCCAGGCAGACGCTGACTCGTCGGTGGTGGCGGTCGTCAAGAAGGGAACGAAGATCTCGGTCACCAAGACCATCAGCGACGGATTCCGCTACGTGTCCTATCGCGGCAAGGGTCGCTGGGTGAAGAACCAGTACCTGTCCGATAGGAAGCCGAAGTCCACCGCGTCGGGCAGCAGTAGCGGAAGTGGCAGCGGCGGTATATCCGGAGCCCCCTGCCCGGGAGGGTCCTCTGTGGAGTCCGGGCTCACCGCTGACGCTATCCGTGTCCATCGTGCTCTCTGTCATCGCTACCCCCAGTTCACGAGCTTCCTTGGCCGCAGGAGCTCGAGCGGTTACCACGGACAAGGTCGTGCTCTCGATTGCATGATCTCTAACACCTCGGTGGGTTGGGACGCGGCGAGGTGGGTGCGAGCCAATGCGAAGAGCTTGGGTGTGAGCGAGGTCATCTACAGGCAGCAGATCTGGACTGTGCAGCGGAGTTCGGACGGCTGGCGATCGATGTCGGACCGGGGTTCGCCGACGGCCAACCACATGGACCACGTGCACGTCTCGGTCTACGGCAACAGCGGCTCTGCCTAGTTGGTGAGGTGTTTGGGCTGGCTGTCTGACGGCCTCCCAGGTGCCTAAAAGGTAACGGCTTGTTTCAGGGTCTGGCCGAAACTTGTGAACCCCGAGAGCCCGACTTAGTGTTATTTCATGGCGGTGGACTTGTACCAGGTGATACTTGGTGGTATTGCCGTCGCCATCATGGTGCTCGTCCCGATTCTGAGTGTGCTCCTCTACGATCTGCTGGTCGGACGGTGGGATGACGGCATCCAGCGGTGGCGAGAGCGGCGCTCCTCGGCTGTCGCGCATCGGCGTGCCGTACGCGAACTGCGCCACCAGCAAGGTGTCCCGATCGAGCAGCTCGCCGCCGACCTGAGGCGGTTGCGGGCGATTCTTGGCACTGACGCGCATCGTTCCGCCGCCCACCAGATGGGCAACCGGCTCGCCTACGACAAACTGCTCATGCAGGTGTGCGGGATGCTCGAGATCGAACATGAGCTGGAGGGCGACTCCATAGGCTTCGAACGCGACATCGAGCGGATTCGAGTCGAAGCGGAGTTGGAGCGGGCGGGCCTCATCTTGAGTGACCGGCGGTACGGACAAGCGGCCTAAGCCAACCAGAGGCTGGACTGCGGGCGCCTTTCGACCCGTTCGTGGAGTGGCGCCGCTCCACCATCAATTGGAATATCGAGGGGCCTGTCTGCGTTGAAAAGATGATCTTCAAAATCGAAGCACTAGTACAGAAAGGATGGTCGCCATGTACCGCCTCACCAAGTCCATCCGTAGCCGCCATGAGAACGCTCGCACGCGCCGGGAGTTGAATCGCGCGATTGCAAACGCCTCCACCCCCGCGATGCGCGACGAGCTGATTCTGGTTGCTCAGCGTAGTGGCAACGTCTTGTAATAGGACTCGTAACATCCAGGGCTCTCATCCAATTTTGGATGGGAGCCCTTGTCATGCCCGGCGGTCTTACGCACCTACGAACTGCGCCGCGACGTTTTGACCCAGCTCGGCCAGGACCGGCAGTAGCAGCACCGATCCCAGGACCAGGCCGACGCAGTTAAGGACCAGAAATCCAATGGCCCACAGGCTGGCTGGGACACGTGTCAGCGTGGCGAGCTGATCCGCGTCGGAGTATGGCGTCCGCCCGCCACGCCGCTGGCGGATGAGCTCTACCACCGGTTTCGGCGCGGCGAGCAGCAGCGTCCACGTCAGCACATATGCCAGGCCGGACTGCACAGTTGCCGGAAGGTACCAGCTCACCAGGATCAGCACGACCGCACAGCCAACGACCAGAACGAATCCATAGAAATTGCGGATCTGGACCAACAGCAGCGCCAGCAAGATCACAAAAAGCCAGAGCAGGCCGAGACTGTGCCCAGCAATCAGCAGCCCGACGGCACCCAATCCGACCACGGCCGGGCCGAGGTAGCCGGCCAGGAGCATCGTCACCATGCCGGGGCCACTTGCTCGCCCGCTGGAAACCGTCAGGCCGGAGGTGTCCGAGTGCAGCCGGATGCCTTGTAGGCGACGGCCCGTCAACCACGCCGCGACGCCATGGGCGCCCTCGTGTGTGATCGTCACCAGCATCCGGGTGTACGGCCAGATCGCGCGTGGCAAGACGAGCGCAGCGGCCAGCACGGCTGCCAGGGCGACCACGATCGGCGCTGGCGGCGGCTGAACAGCAATCGCCCGCCGCAACACTTCCGCGATGAGCTCCACCCCTCCAGCATGAACGATGAATGCTGGTGATCGGCCCAACTGCACAACATCCCACGCTGCGTGGTGTGTTGACGCTGTACATGGCATGCATGCCGTGTACAGCGTCAATGTCCCATGCAGCGTGGGATATTGACGCAGCGAGAACGGTGTGGGATCAGAGGCTGCTGCTCCACAACAGCCCGCTCGCTCCACCCAGCCGCGCACCGAACGCGATTGTCTGGCCGTCTGTCAAGCTGCTGACGAAGTCGATGATCCCGCGACCCCTTCCCATGCGCGCCAGGTCGGCATCGGAGACGTTTCCGCTGAGCCACTCCGAGTGCTCTCTGGCCACCGTCTGGTACGCGGAGGTTGCAGCGCTCACCAGGTCCAGCAGCCGTCGCGGCGCCCGGCGCGCGTCGATCCGGTCGGCGAGCCAGTCCTCAAACGCGAGGACCAGGTGTTCGACGGTCTGCTCCTGACCACGCTGCAACATCGCCAGATCGGGCCGATCCAAGATGAAGTACTGGTTGACGAACTTCAGCACCGACACTTCATGCCATGCCGGCGAATCCATCGAGACGTAGCCGGAGCGGACCGCGGGATGCGGGTTCGGACTGACGGAACTGATCAAGTGGTCGATCCACCTCGAGGTAAACCCCGAGATAGCACGATCGGCGGCCATCGAGCCGTCGTACGGCGTGGCCAGCACGCCGTCGACGAACTCCTCGCCGACCGTCAGTACCGCGGTCGCGAAGATGTCCTCGTCAAAGATCCACCCGTCCCTGCGCTTCAGCCGTCGCCGCAGCCGCTCCAGGCCGGCTCCCGGCTGTCGTCGGGCCCGCACCAGATCGCTGTCATCAAGATCAGCGAAGGCTGCTCGTTCGCTCTCCCATGATCGAAATTCGCCGGAGACCGGGGAGAACTGCAGCACGCCCGAGCGATGAAAGTCGTCGACGTCGTGTAGTGAGTACGCAATGTCGTCGGCTAGATCCATCACCGAGCACTCCAGGGTCTGCCGGCCAGGCGGCAACCCGGGAAAGGCGGCCAGCGCATCCAGCATCTGCGGCAGGTCGATCATGTAGGCCGAGAACTTGGCGGCCCCGGTGGTGCCGCGAGCGTGCCCGGCACCGCGGGGAGGAATGGGCCAGTCGATCGGGTGCGGATCGGGATAGGAGTAGCAGGCCCAGGGATACTTCAGCACCGCAGCGCGGGTCGCTGAAGTGAGGTTGAGCCCTTGATCGCTGGGTCCCAGGGCTTCCAGCTGAGTCAGGATCCGGAAGGTCTGTGCGTTTCCCTCGAAGCCGTCGGCCAGCCCGAATCTCAGCCGTGCCAGTCGATCGAGAACGCGCTCACCTAGATGGCCGAATGGAGGATGGCCAAGATCATGAGCAGTCGCCGCCGCCTGTACCACGACATGATCAAGCCCACCGAGATCAAGAAGCAGATCATGATCCTGAGTACGGAGTAGTCGCACGGCTATCGCTCGTGCGACTGCCGTCACCTTGATCGTGTGGGTGAGCCGGTTATGCACGACTCCGCTGGTCGCCATCGAGGTGACCACCTGCGTGACGTCGGCGAGCCGTGAGAAGGCGGTGGCGAACCGAATTCGCTCAAGGTCGGTGCGAAACTCCGACTCGCCCGGCGCGTACGCACGGTCCGGCTCCGGACGCGACCTAGCCAGCCGGGGATCCATGGCCCGCACGCTATCGAACCTCCCGCGGCCCACTTCCCGGCGGCGCAGGTGATTGAGGTGAGCGAGCCCGGCTCAGTAGTGTGACCTGGTACCAGCCGAACGACGAGGGAGAACCTCAATGAGCCAGCCTGTAGATCCGACGACGACCCCGGCCTGGGCAAGGCTGCAGGCCCTCTACGACTCTCTGGAGCCTGATTTGCGCGGCTGGTTCGCCGCCGATCCGTCTCGGGCGAAATCGTTCACCTTCACAGCTGGCGAACTCTACGTCGACCTCTCCAAGAACCTGATCAACGCCGATGTGCTGAGTGCCCTTGTTGATCTTGCAGATCAGGTGGGCTTGACGGACCGCCGGGACGCCATGTTTGCCGGGGAACACATCAATGTCACCGAGGACCGTGCCGTGCTGCACACCGCGCTGCGTGCGCCCGAGGGCTCCAGCCTGGTGGTCGATGGGACCGATGTCGTCCCCGAGGTGCACAAGGTGCTTGCCAAGGTGTACGCCTTTGCCGACAAGGTACGCAGCGGCGAATGGGTGGGCGTCACCGGCAAACCGATGACCACTGTGGTGAACATCGGGATCGGTGGATCCGATCTTGGTCCGGTGATGGTGTACGAAGCCCTCCAGCCGTACGTGAAGCCGGGGTTGAAGGCGCGATTCGTCTCCAACATTGACCCGACCGACGTGGCAGAGAAGACCAAGGATCTCGATCCGGAGACGACGCTTTTCATCGTTGCCTCCAAGACCTTCACCACCCTGGAGACGTTGACCAACGCCCGTCTGGCACGCAGTTGGCTCCTTGACGGGCTTCGCGAATCCGGAGCCATTGAAGCGGGTGAGGACGCTGCCAATGCAGCTGTCGCCAAGCACTTCGTCGCAGTGTCTACCGCGCTCGACAAGGTCGCTGCGTTCGGCATTGACCCGGAGAATGCCTTCGGCTTCTGGGATTGGGTCGGCGGCCGCTACTCAGTCGATTCCGCAATCGGTACCTCGGTCGCGGTCGCTATCGGACCGGCCAACTTCACGGACTTCCTCGCAGGCTTCCATGCGATCGACCGGCACTTCGCCGAGACCGAGCTTGCCAGCAACGTGCCGGCGCTGATGGGCCTGCTGAACGTGTGGTACGTGAACTTCTTCAAGGCCGGAAGTCACGCGGTGCTCCCGTATGCGCAGTTCCTGCATCGGTTCGCCGCGTACCTGCAGCAGCTCACCATGGAGTCCAACGGCAAGGGGGTGCGCTACGACGGCTTGCCGGTGACCACCGAGACCGGCGAAGTGTTCTGGGGTGAGCCCGGCACGAACGGCCAGCATGCTTTCTACCAGTTGATCCACCAGGGCACCCAGATGATCCCCGCTGACTTCATCGCGGTGGCCAACCCAGCGCACCCGCTGGTCGACGGTGAGAACGACGTGCACGAGTTGTTCCTGGCCAATTTCTTTGCTCAGACGGCGGCGCTGGCATTCGGCAAGACGGCCGACGAGGTCCGTGCAGACGGGACTCCTGAGGAAATCGTGCCGGCACGCGTTTTCGTTGGAAACCGCCCGACCACTTCGATCATGGCTCCGGCGCTGACGCCATCGGTCGTAGGTCAGCTGATCGCACTGTACGAGCACATCACCTTCACCCAGGGCGTGGTGTGGGGCATCGACAGCTTCGATCAATGGGGTGTCGAGCTGGGCAAGCAGCTCGCGCTGCAGGTCACTCCAGCCGTCGGCGGCGACGAGGAAGCCCTCGGCAAGCAAGATCCCTCGACCCAGTCCTTGATCACCTACTACCGCTCGCAGCGCAATTAGCCTGCTACTTCATCTGGGCTGCAACTGGCCCTATCAACATCCCACGCTGCGTGGGATGTTGACGCTGTACACGGCATGCACGCCATGCCCAGCGCGAGCATCCCACGCAGCGTGGGATGCCGTCGTCAAGCCGCTGCCAGCCCGCCCGAGCAGTCCGCGACTGGCGAGGCTCAGCCTGCAGTGGCTGGCGCTTCGGCAGCCTCAAGCTCCGCCTTGTCGCGCTTGCTCTTGCCAAAGGCCAGATACAGCGATGGCAGTACGAGCAAGTTGACCAAGGTCGCGGTGACCAAGCCGCCGAGGATCACAATCGCCATGGGATGTTCGATCTCGTGGCCGGGAATGCTGCCGGCAACCACGAGCGGAACCAGCGCCAGGCCAGTCGCGAGGGCGGTCATCAGGATCGGCGCCAGGCGTTCTTTGGCGCCCTGAATCACCAGGCCCGGACCGAACTTCACGCCCTCTTGCCGCTCCAGCCGCTCGAAGTGACTGATCATCAAGATCCCATTGCGGGCAGCGATGCCGAAGACGGCGAGGAAGCCGACCAGCGATCCGAGCGAGAGCACCCCGCCGCTCATCCAGACAGCGATGGCGCCTCCCACCAGCGCCATGGGCAACAACACGAAGGTCAGCAGAGCCGGCCGGAAGGCGCCGAACGCGACATGCAGCAGCAGCAAGGTCGCGACGGCGGCCGCGATGCCGAAAGCGAGCAGCGTGTCTTCTGCGGCGTCGAGCTCTGTGGACTCCCCGATCACCTCCGCGTGGTAGCCCAGCGGGAAGGCGACCCCTTCCATCCGCTGCTCGACCTCGTCGACCACCTGGTTCAGCGGCGGCCCTCCACGTTGGCGCCGACATCGATGTAGCGCGACTGCTTCTGCCGCAGGACGGCGTTCGGTGTTGGGCCCATCTGGACGGTGGCCACGTCCTTCAGCATGACCTTACGGCCAGACGGGGTGTCCAGCTGCATATTCTCCACGTCGGTGACGCTGTCGCGTGCGGACGGGATCGCCGTGACGTGGACGTCGTACGCCCGGCCGCGTGCGAAGATGTCACTGACCTCCTCGCTGGCTATCAGGGCCGATGTCTGCCGACGGATCTCTCCGGGAGTCAGCCCGACCGCTCGAGCTTTGGCCAAATCGGTTTCAACCTCGATATGCGGCAGGTCGGTCTGCAGCGAGGCATGGGCGTCCTCGATCCCCGGAATGTCGCCGATCCGCTGCTCGATGTCCTTGGCCTGGGATCTGCAGCGTCTGCGAGATCTGGTCCGTAAATGCGGACCACGATGGACTCGCTCGCCGCCGGTCAGCACCTCCTTGATGCGCTCCCGGAGATAGGTCTGCACGTCGCGATAGAGCCCCGGGTAGGACTCGACGACGCGGTGTACCTTGTCCAGGGTCTCGTCGTAATCGACCTCGGGGCTGACACTGATCCAGTTCTCACCGAAGTACACGCCGTAGACCTCGTCAGCCAGATACGCCTGCCCGATATGGGAGCCGCAGTTGCGCACCCCCTCAATCTCTTTGAGGTCTCTGCAGGCCAAGACTGAGACCCGCGTCTCCTCGGTGACCGACGTGCTGGGCTCCGTCAGCCAGTGCATCAGGAAGTCCCGTTCCTTGAAGTTAGGAAGCAACTGGCTCCCCAGTGTGGGCACCGCTAGCACTCCGCCGACGAGCAACGCCAGGGTCAGTGCGATCGCTGGGAGGGGCCTGCGAATCAGCGGTGCCAGAATTGCGCCGTACGCCCGCTTCAGCACCCGCATAACCGGGGACTCCTTGCTGGCCAACTTGCCACGGGAAAGCAGCAGCAGGCACAAGGCCGGCGTCACGGTCAGCGCTACCACCATGGAGACCAACACCGCCAGCGCGTAGGAGAGCACGAGCGGGCGGAAGAACGATCCGGACAGTCCCGCCAGGAACAGTACCGGCACCACGGCGATCACATTGATCACCGTGGCGTAAGTGATCGCCGTCCGGACCTCGACGGAGGCGTTGAGCACGATACTGAAGGTCGACGCTGTACTGCCTTCGGCTCGCGCCTGCCGGAGTCGTCGCACGACGTTCTCCACGTCGATGATGGCGTCGTCCACCACCACCCCGATGGCGACGACCAACCCTGCGAGCACCATGACATTGACCGTGACTCCCGCGGCATCCAAGATCAAAACGGCGGCGACTAGGGAGAGCGGGATCGCGATCAAGCTGATGAATGCGGTACGCCACTCGAAGAGGAAAGCGATGATGATCAATGCCACCAAGGCAATGCCCAGCAGCATCGCGATA
Organism: uncultured Actinomycetota bacterium; assembly: GCA_963840505.1. Classification (GTDB taxonomy): domain Bacteria; phylum Actinomycetota; class Actinomycetes; order Propionibacteriales; family Propionibacteriaceae; genus Microlunatus. The sequence goes on along the minus strand of CAWIZB010000013.1, from coordinate 18,192 downwards.
CGCAGGTTGTCAAGCGACTGCTCGATGAACGTGGCTGGACGGAAGATCGTGGTGTCGACCGTGATTCCCGGCAATCCGGGCTGCATCTCCCGCATGGCCTCTTCCACGCCGCGGGTCACCTCAACGGTGTTCGCTCCGCGGTACTTCTGCACTATGAGCAGCAGGCCAGGTCCGTCGTCAACAACACCGTCGCCGATCAGCGGTCCTGGGTCGATCACCACTCGGCCCAAGTCAGCCATTCGGATCACTTTGCCGTCGCGTTCGATGACGGGGATCTTGCCGATCTGCTCCGGGTCGACGATGGGTTGCACATGGCGGATGTTGAACCGTTGACCGCCCTCCTCGATGAAGCCGCCGGTGCCGACGACCGCGCCGTCGGTGTATTGCATGAGGCCAGCTTCGACGGCGTTGGCTCCGGCGTCCATGACCTGTCGCAGAGTGACGTCGTGCTCAGCAAGCTTCTTCGGATCCACCTGGATGTGGCGTTGCGGGAGCCGTTCACCATAGATAGCGACTTGGGCCACCCCGGGCACCCGAAGCAGGCGCGCCCGGATCTTCCAGTACGCAATTTCAGACAGATCGGTTGGACTGATCACATCCGAGGTGACGCCAATTTTGAGGATGCGGCTGGTGGCCGACAGTGCGGGCATCATGAACGGCGGGCTCGCCCAGGTCGGCAGTGTAGGTGTGATCTGTGACAAACGCTCCTGCACCAGTTGACGGGCTTTCAGCTCATCGGCTCCGCGCTCGAAGATCAACCGGATCGACGACAGCTGAGCGACCGACTTGGAGCGCAGCTCGGCGAGGCCTTCAATGCCCCCCAGCTGGTCCTCGATGGGGACCGTGATCAACTGCTCGACCTCTTCGGAGGAGTTGCCGACCGCAATGGTTTGGATCTCGACCTCCGGCGGAGCGAACTCTGGGAAGACGTCGACCTTCGTTTCGGGGAGTTGGACGAAACCCAGAGCCAAAATGGACGCGGCCAGAAACAGCACGATCCAGCGGAACCGGAGACTTGCCTTGACGATGGTACGCATCAGCAATGCCGCCTCTCAGTGCTAACCCGCGATTTCGAGTTCTGTGCCCCAGAGCTCGATCGCGCCAACGGTTACCACTTCGGTGCCAGCCGGTGGGCCAGAGCTCAGGACCATCAGGTTGGCCTCCGGAACGTCTTTGATGCCCACGGGGGCACGCACGTAGGTTCGAGGCCCGATGACCGTGAAGACCCAGGGCTTGCCGTCCTGGTCATAGACGAGAGCGGCGATACTCCACGCTGACGTCGGCGCCGTGGGGCTTGACGAGAGTGGTTTGGAGTTGAATGCGTTGCTCGGCCTCTTCAGTCAGGATGACCCTCGCCGGGAGGTCTGGGCCCGTCGACTCCAGCTGAGCCGGTTCGTACGGCTCGGCTAAGGGCACCTCGATCTCGGCGCAGCCTGCGAGTGAGGCCGTGGCCACGGCGGCGACCACGAAGCCTTGGAACGCTCTCCGGAGGGTGGTCTTGCTGTTCATCAGACCACCGCCCCCGCGGCGACCGCCTCGGGTTCTTCCTCATGCCGCGGCGGTGCCTCCTCGTCCTGCTGCGGAACCAGATGTAGGTACGCCGATGGCAGCAAGAACAAGGCGACCACCAGCGAGCTCACCAAGCCGCCCAGCAACACCAGAGCGAGCGGATGCAAGATCTCCAGTCCAGGACGCGGACCGAGCACCACGAACGGCAGCGCGACCGCTGCCACTGCTGCAGTGCTGATGATCAATGAGCCGAAGGATTCCTCGGCCCTGCCGTACACGGTCGCGGCGTCGTCATCACTCCCGCGCCTACCGTCGGGTCCCTGGATTGTGGTCAGCACCAAAGCGACATAGCGAGCTGCCAGACCGAGAACGGCCAGCATCCCGAGCAGTTCGCCCAGGCCGAACGTCAGCCCATTGAAGAGGCCGGTGAGCAGGCCGCCGGTCAGCGAGAGCGGCAACGCCGCTGTGGCCACCAGCGCCAGCCGCCAGCTGTTGAATGCCGCCTGGAACAGCAGGAATGCGGCAATGATGGCAGCGATGCCGAAGCCGATCGCACGCCCGATCTGGATTTCGTCTGCGGTGGAGTTGGCAATCACCTCAGCGTGGTACTGAAGCGGGAAGCTCGTGGTGGCGAGCTGCTGCTCGAGGTCCGCCGCGACTGCTCCGACGCTTCGACCGTCAAGATCAGCTACGAGATCCAGGTGCCGCGAAACAGCCTCGCGGTGAATGACCGTTGGCGTCTGCGCGATCCTTACGTCGGCAACGTCGCCCAGCCGGAGGTGGCCGCCGCCTGGCCGATCGATGAGCAGCGACTGCACAGCCGCCACGCTGCTTCGCGTGGCAGGCGTTCCCAAGACGATGACATCGAAGACCTTCTGATCCTCGAAGACACTGCCCACCTGGATGCCCTGGAGCAATGTGGCCTCGGCGCGACGTACGTCACCAGGGGTGATGCCCAGCTGCTGGGCCTTGTCCAGGTCGACCTCGATCTCGATCGTCGGCTGGGTGAGAGCGCCTTCGACGCGCGGGTTGACGACCCCGTCGATGGTGCTCATCAGCTGCTGCACCTTCGCGGCCTCGGCAGCAAGGACCTGGGGTTCCTCGCCGTAGATGCGGACGGCAATTGGCGTATTCAGGCCCGTCAGGACGTCCAGCCCGCTGCCGGTCACGGTGTTGGTGCCTGTCTGCAGGCTCCCAACCTCTCGCATTTCTTGGGTCGAGAAGGGTACGACTTCGGCCGTGATACCGGGCACCTCGCGGACCGTGTCCTTGATCGAGGCCACTGTTGCGTTGTAGTCGGCATCGCCAGCGATGGCGACCCAAATGTCGCCGGAGTTGACGTTGACCAGTCGATCGCCGGTTATCGCGCGGCCGACGGTCGCGCCGACCCCGGTGACCCCCGGCAGAGACTGCAGCGAGTTGCCAACTTCGGTAGCCCGCTGGGTCATCACCGGAGCAGAAACGTCCGGGGCGCCCTGCAGCTTGACCACCACGTTCCGGTCTTGGAAGGTGGGTGTCAGGGCGGTGTTGAGGAATGGCAAGATCGCGACTGCTATCACGCCGCATGCGGCGGTGACGAGCAAAGCCGGGCGAAGGCTACCGGAGAACCGTTGCAAACCGCTGCGGTAGCGTGCACCGAGCCACGCCACGGGCCCGGATGGTGAGTCAGCTTTGGGTTGCCAGCGTGCGAACACCAGGCTGTTCAACGCTGGACCCACTGTCATGCCGACTATCAAGGCGGCTAAGACCGCCGTGGCGTACGCCAAAACCATAGGGCTGAAGAATGCCCCGGGCCGGCCTTGGAGTACGGCCATCGGAAGAATCGCCAGCAAAGCGATGATGCCGGCATAGATCAGCGGCCGGCGCACCGTCGCCAGAGCCTGCTGAGTGGCCACCCATGTCGGCTCCGCATCGGGGCTGGCGCTTCGAGCCCGCAGCCGACCCAGCACCGCAGCTTGTGGTGCAACCGCCTCGTCTACCACGATGGCGACTGCGGCTGCAAGACCGGCGATCACCAGAGCGTTGAGCCCATAACCGAGGAGATGGACTACCAGAGCGGCGCCGATCACCGACACCGGCACCGTGATGACGCCGACGATCACCGCGCGCCAGTGGAAGCGCAGTGCGAGCAGCGTGAGGAGCAATAGCCCAGCACTGAGGGCAATCGCGAGGCCTAGATTGTCTGCCGCCGCCGCCAGGTAATCGGATGGTGCGAACCACGACGTGTCAGTGTTGATCCCGGTGAGCCCAGGGCGAAGCGCCTCGAGAGCATCCTCAACGCCTTTGGTGACGTCGGCGGTGTTGGCTCCGGGGAACTTCTCGACGACCATGATCAATCCGGGTCCACCGTTGACGACGGCATCCCCGATGAGCGGCTGGTGATCGACCTTGACCTGTGCGACGTCACCGAGCGTGAGATTGCCAGCGCCTTCCACCGGAACCTTGGCAACCTCGGCAGGATCGGTCAGCTTCTCCAACAAGTGCCTTACCTGGAGGCGCTGCTGCGGCGTCTCAATGAATCCACCGGTGCCAGGGGTTGAGGCTTCCAGGAAGCTGAGCTGTGAGACGACCTGTGCGTTTCCGGCTGTGCTGACCACCTGGTTCAGGGTCACATTGCGAGCTTGCAGGACCTGAGGATCGACCTGCACCTGAAGTTGTTGATCACGCAGGCCCCAGATCGAGACGTTGGCAACGCCCGGCACTCCCATCAGCCGCGGGCGCACGGTCCAGCGCGCGATGACCGACTGCTCGATCGGGGTCAACTCCGTGGTGTTCATGCCGATCATGACCACCCGGTTGGCCGAGGACAGCGGCTGCAGCAGCGTCGGTGGCTTCGACACGTTGGGAAGTGCGTGAGCCTGTGTGAGGCGCTCTTCAATCAGCTGCCGGCCCCGGTAGATGTCGGTGCCGGGCTCGAAGACCATCACGATCGAGGACAGCCCGGGCAGTGATTCTGACCGGATCACGTCCACGCCCTCGACCCCGTTGAGCAGGTCCTGTTCCAAGGGGACGGTGATCAACTGCTCGACTTCCTCAGCCGAGAGGCCGAGCGCCTCGGTCTGGATCTCCGCGTACGGTGGACTGAACTCCGGCAGCACTTCCAGTGAAGTGTCGCGGAGTTGCACAATGCCTAAGGCCAAGATGCCTATTGCGGCCGCCAAGATCAGTAGGCGGAACTTCATAACACCTGCCAAGAACCGCGCCATCGCTCACTCCAACCTGATCGGACATGTGACGTCGCTGAGACCACAGTGACTGTGTGAGGGGGGAAATCTTTTTGAGATTGTGATAAGCGTTTCACATTTTGGGGGAACCAAATCAAACAAATTCATTACGATTTCGTCTGTACGGAACTTTCTGCGGCCCGCGCCGGCATCGGCCCGTACCCGGGCGGGCCTATCGAGAGATCGTCGCGAGGGTGGATGTCACTGGTTGGACCGGCACTGGACGTGTGACAAGATCAATGACCGTCTTGAGACACGCGAGTTGATCACGGACCACCCCTCGTCGCCAGGACCACGGGTGCTCTCGAGCCGAATCGTCACCAACGCCCATTGCGTCGACACCCAGGGCCCGACAGGTGGCAACCGCACGCGGCAGGTGGTAGCTCTGGGTCACCATGATCAACCGGGAGACGTCGAAGATTTGCCTTGCGCGGATACAGGACTCGTAGGTATCGAAGCCTTCGGTGTCAACGACGAGCTTCGATTCAGGCACACCAGCATTGATCAAGTAGTCGTGCATGGCGGCCGGCTCGTCATGCTCCGGAGCGTTGTTGTCGCCCGACACGATGATCACCTCGACCCGGCCGGCATCGTAGAGCCGCTTGGCAAGATCAAGACGGGCGGTCAGGAACGGTGATGGCGTGCCGTCGGGAAAGACCTTCGCTCCCAGCACCAGAGCCACCGGTGCAGGCGGCACGTCGGACTCGGCATAAATATGGCCCGCGGCTGTTGCACGTACGAACCTGACCGAGCCCGCCACCGCCGCGAGCCCGGCGATCCCCGTCCCAGCCATAAACCAAGACAATTGCTCCAGCCACCGCTTTCCAGATCCAGGTGGCTGAGGTGGCACGCCCCCAAGGGTAGAGGTCGGGAAGAATGAGGTTGTGCCCGAGGGAGACACCGTGTGGCGGGCATGCCAGCGGCTGAACGAGGTGCTCGCTGGACGGGTGCTGACCAGATCCGAGTTTCGGGTGCCGTCCCTGGCAACGACTGATTTGACCGGCGTACGAGTACGCGAAGTGATCTCGCGGGGCAAGCACCAGCTGTTCCGCCTCGGCAACGACTTCACGCTGCACACCCACTTCAGGATGGATGGCGCTTGGAAGATCTACCCTCATGGGCGGCGCTGGAGTGGTGGACCTGCGTTCGAAATTCGTGCCGTGCTCGCGACTGCTGATCACGATGTGGTGGGCTACCGGCTTCCTGTCATCGAGCTGCTTCCGACCGCGGCGGAGGACACGGTCGTGGGGCATCTCGGGCCCGACCTGCTAGGGCCCGACTGGGACCTCGACGAGGCTGTCAGGCGGATCGCCGCCCAGCCCGACCGCACGATCGGTGAGGCGTTACTGGATCAGCGGAACCTGGCCGGTCTTGGCACGTTCTATCGCGCCGAGCTGCTTTTCCTTCATGGCATTCATCCACGTACGCCCGTCCAGCAAGTCAGCAACCTGCGACGCATCGTCGAGCGTGCCCAGCACCTGCTCCAGGCCAACCGCTGGCGACCAGAGCAGTCAACCACCGGTGATCTGCGACGTGGTCGACGTAGCTACGTCTACGAACGATCGGGGCAGCCCTGTCGCCGCTGCGGAACACCCATCCGCACAGAGGATCTCGGCCCGCGGGGGGAGGAACGGCGCAGCCACTGGTGCCCGCACTGCCAGCCGCTCCATGAGTGATGTCGGAAAGCCGTTCCAGCCCAGTGAAATAATCTCCGGTTGTGTCCTCCCTTTCATCGCTGTTGAGCGCCCGGATTGAAGCCGTCGCCGGTATCGACCCGGAGCTCCGGCCTGCCACCAAGCCACAGTTCGGCCACTACCAGTCGAATGTGGCGCTGCGTTTGGCCAACAGCGAACGCAAATCACCGCGTGAGGTTGCTGCGGACATTGTGGCCAGGTTGGAGGTTGCCGACCTCTGCGAGCCGCCCGAGATCGCGGGGCCCGGCTTCATCAACTTCCGGCTGCGAACTGAGGTGCTGGCCCAGGCGGTGACCGACCAGCTCGCCGACGCGTACCTGGGCGTCACGCAGGTCGCGGACCCGCAGGTTGCGGTGATCGACTACTCCGCGCCCAACGTCGCGAAACAGATGCATGTCGGGAATCTGCGCTCGACAGTGATTGGAGACTGCCTGCGTCGGGTCATCACTGGCGTTGGCCACCGCGTGATTGCGCAGAACCACATTGGCGATTGGGGCACCCAGTTCGGGATGCTGGTTGAGCAGATCCTCGACGAAGGCATCGACGCGTCGAGCCTGACGTTGCCGGAGGCGGAGGAGCTCTACGCCCGAGCCAGCGCGCACTTCCGTGCAGACGAGGAGTTCGCCGATCGCGCCCGGCGTCGTGTCGTGGCCCTTCAGGCCGGCGACGAGCCGACCCGCGACATCTGGCACCAGTTGATCAACATCTCACAGGCCGGCTTCAATGCGGCCTACCGGCGGATGGGCGTACTGCTCACTGATGATGATCTTGCTGGCGAATCGACGTACAACGATGATCTTCCCTCGCTTGTCGCCGAGCTGGAGCGCAACGGCACAGCGGTCATCGACGATGGCGCGTTGTGCGTCTTTGTCGATGGCTTCGCGGCTCCCATGATCGTGCGCAAGACGCGATGGCGGTTTCGGCTATTCGGCAACGGATCTGGCAGCGATCAGGCACCGGGTACGCGACCTGCATGCCAACCGGATCATCTACGTAGTGGACGCGCGGCAGTCTGATCACTTCGACCTGGTGTTCGCCGTGGCACGTAAGGCGGGCTATCTGCCCGACGACGTGATCACCGAACATGTTGCGTTCGGCACCGTCTTGGGTACCGATGGCAAGCCGTTCAAGACCCGCGACGGCACGGCGGTGAATCTCAATACGTTGCTGGACGCCGCGGAGGAGCAGGCTGCGCCACCGGTCGCGCTGGCGGCGATCAAGTACGCCGACCTGTCCAATGGGCTGAACAAGGACTACGTCTTCGACGTCAGCCGAATGGTGCAAACCACGGGCAACACCGGACCCTATCTGCAGTACGCGCATGCCCGGGTGACCCAGGTCTTGCGCAAGGGTGCGGCTCGAGGCTATGGCGAGCAGTCGAAGGTGCTGGTGCTGGAGGAGCCGGCCGAGCAGGCCCTGGCATTACTGCTCATCCGGTTCGGGGACATCGTCGACGAGGTGGCACAGACCCTTCAGCCGCACAGGCTGTGCAACTACCTCTATGAGTTGTCGGGTGCGTTGGCGATCTTCTACGAGCAGTGCCCGGTGCTGCAGTCCTCGGGTGCGGTGCGGGACTCACGGCTAGCTCTGGTCTCGGCCACCAAGCGAGTACTTGCCTCCGGCCTCACCATGCTCGGAATCGAGCCCTTGGAACGGATGTAGCCGCTCTCGCGTACCTGCCGCTGCCTTCGGATGGAACCTACGTTTACGTAGGTTGTGTCAGGGGAGCCGGAGGCTCTGCAGGCTGGGTTACCGCAGCTGGTCGGGGTGAATCTGGCGGTCAGCCGCTAGCCAGGCGGCGCCGACAATGCCAGCAGTGTTCAGCAGCTTGGCTGGCACGATCTCCGCGTTGAGCTTGAGCTTGGGGATGAACTTGTCGGAGCTCTTGCTGATGCCACCGCCGATGACGATCAGGTCTGGCCATAACAGGGCTTCAAGTCGCTCGTAGTAGCGCTGGAGTCGTGGGACATATTCGCCAAAGGAAAGGCCCAGCTTCTCCCTTACGCTGGCGGCGGCGCGGGTCTCGGCGTCATGGCCGTCGATCTCGAGATGGCCCAGCTCGGAGTTGGGGACCAGTACGCCACGGTAGACAATCGCCGTACCGATGCCGGTGCCGAGCGTGGTCAGGATCACCAGACCTGGATGACCCTTTGCCGCGCCATAGTGCACCTCGGCGATACCGGCCGCATCGGCGTCGTTGACCAGCAGAATGTCGCGACCAAGGTGATCCTCGAAAATCTTCTCGGCTTCAGCGTCGATCCATGACTTGTCGATGTTCGCGGCGGAGCGAGTCTTGCCGTGGGTCACCACAGCAGGGATTGTGACGCCGAGCGGTCCGTCACCAATGACGTCGACGAACGCGTCCACGATTTCGGCGACCACCGCTGCCACGTTCTTCGGTGTCGACTTCTGAGGCGTGGTGATGCGAAGTCGCTTCGTGGTGAATTCGCCAGTTGCAAGATCGACGGGCGCTCCCTTGATGCCGCTGCCGCCGATGTCGATGCCGAGCACGGGCGCGCTTCGTACCGTTTCTTCGCTCATGCTCGCGAGCCTAGCGATAACGGGCCGCCGGGGGGAGGGCCTGATTTGGCCACACCGTCATTGAGATCAGCCAGAGCGACTCAGCTGGCGGAGACACCATGCGTACAGCGTGGGGTCGAAGGCGTACGCGTTGGAGAAGTAGAAGCCGTAGAAGCGTCGGTACACATCGATCCATCGGACGATCTCACGGCCGTGCCGTTCCACCGCGACCGCCTCGAGCCAGGCCGCATCTGCGGCCGCGTCGGCGTACGGCTCGAGCTCGAGGAAGATCAATGCCCCAGCGACGTCCATCAAGGGGTCCGCTTGCACCGTGTGCGGGCTGAAGTCAGCGATTCCGGTGACAACCGGTCCCTGCGGGCCTTGGCTGATGTAGGCGTTGGGCGGACAGACGTCACCATGCACAACCGCCGGGGCAACCGACCGCTGGCCGAGATCGCTATGCAACTGGTTCCAGACCTCGGCCACGTCGGGAATGTCGCGTTCCAGCTGGTCCCGGCTGCTTTGGGTCGGTCCCCTGAGCATGCTTGAGAGCAGCTCAGCAAGTGTGCCGAACTGCTGGGGAGCACCCTCGCCGATCAGCCGCGCGAATCCGGGCACAGGACTCGGCAGTTGCTGCAATCGCTCGGTGGCATCGAGAAAACTGATCAACGCCGGGCGCCGTTGGGTCATGTCGGCATGCTCTAGCCAACTCGAGAAGTTGCGACCCGAAAACCGGCGATCCACAGAGAAGAACCGCCCGTTGCGCTCGCCCACTTCGATGATCAGCGGCAGCTCCAAGCCGATGTCACTGCCAGTCCAGCTTTGATAGAGGGCCTGCAGCTGGGTAGCCGTCCGACGTGGCGCCTCATGTTGGCTTCGATAGAGCCGCAGCACCCGATCATGATCAATCGCAAAGACCTCGCTCTCGCCCCCCGAGCCAAGTAGTTGATCACGATCGATACCGAGCGCCGCTAGTAGCTCGGCTTCACCGTAATGATCATCAGTCCACACCGCCTCGACCTTTCGATGCTGGCGTTCGGCGGCTCGCGCGGTCCGAGCCCGATCCAACTGGCTCAGCGCCAACTCCCGCGCAGTCCGCTCATCGAGCTGGTGCGCGACGGCGTTCACTGGCCCTCTGGGGGTGTGGACATGTACGTCGGCCAGCCGGAGCCGCCGCTGCAGCGGGCCCTGTTCAATTCGTACCGACTGCGTCTTGGCATGAGGCACGATGTCGCGTACGTGGCTCAGCCAGCCCTGCTCGGTGATCAAGGTGCGGTCATCCCAGCCATAGCGGAGCGTCCAGAAGTCGAACCACCGTAGCCAGCGCGCGCGTTTCGGACAGGGGTGCAACTCGATGGCAGCAAGATTGAAACCCGGCAGCACTCGCCCGATGGCAAGTTCAACTTCGTCAAGGGTGGCGACTGGGAGCAATACGCTCGAGGCGTTTGACTCATTGTTGTCGCTGTCGCCCTGGGTGTAGCCGAGGATATCGACGTCTACGCGGTACCAGCCCAACGGCTTCCACAGCAGCGACTGGCTGGTCTTGACACCCTGGATGCGATTGATCGGCACCGACTGGCTTGTCAGATTGGTCAGGCCACGGGTGACCCGAAGCCCCCGCGGCGACTCGGCCAAGGTGAAGTTGAACATGCCGATCAACCGCCGCCAGATCAGTGTCAGCATGCCGATCAACAGCGGAATCAAGCCGCCCAGCACGTAAGGAGTCGCCGCGAGGATGGTGGTCACAACGAGAACGATGATCGTGATGGCTGCCGGGACCAGCCATTCAGTTGACAGCAGAAAGCTGACCACCAGTCGTTGCGGCGGGACTTGAACCAGCGTCTGATCGGTTGCCCCCAGATCCGTGAAGATGCTCGCTGCTGCTTGTTGATCAAGATCGCGGATGCTGGCCTGCTCGCCGTGAGCCCGGGTGAGCAGATAGTCGCGGAGTCGAGAGGCTTTGCCGCGGCTCAGGTAGCGCAGCTTGGTGGTGGTGTTTCCGGCATCAAGGCGTAGCTCGGCAAGCCCCACCATCCGGGCGGCGAGCGGCTGCACGATGTCGACAGACTGAAGTCGCTCGAAAGGAATCTTCGTGGACTTCTTGAAGATCGCACCGGTCTCGATGCGCAGTTCCTCGTCGTCGATCACGAATCGGGTGAAGTACCAGGTAACAAGGCCGGCGACTGCTGCCAGCAGCACGACGGCGGCGAGGACAGGCAGGATCCAGGCCAGGCCGCCAGGCTCGAGCTGATCTCCACTGGCGCTCGTAACGATCTCCCGACCCCAGCCGATGGCGATCGCAACGAGGATCAACCAACCACGGACCAAGGGAGTCAGGGGATGCGGTCGCTCAGTCTGCTTGAGCGATGCGGCAGTCGGACCCGGCGGGTCCAGTGGGCTGGTGGCTGTCGGCTCGGTGGGTGAGGGCGGCTCGACGGGCGAGGTGCGCTGAGGCGGCTGCGAGGAGGTCATAGTCCTGAGGCGTGAGCTTCACCGAGTTCGGTCAGCCGGTCTCTCAGTCGTGTTGCCTCCTCCGGGGTGAGACCAGGGATGCGAGCACCGGTCTCGGGGCTGGCTGTCTTCAAGGTGACTGAGGCCAGCCCGAAGGCGCGTTCCAGTGGGCCGGACTCGACCTCGACCAACTGCATCCGGCCGTACGGCACCGCTATCAGGCTTCGGAACATCACGCCATGGGTGATGTAGAGATCATCCTCTCGTTCCACGTACCCCCAGGCGCGCCAGCTGCGAGTGACGAAGGGGAGCCTGATCACCACGATCAGTGCCGCGGCCGCCCAGATCAGACCTGAGATCCACCACTTGCCTGAGGCGACTCCCACGATCACTGCTGGAATCGTCAAGACGACGGGCGGCACGATCAGGCTGGTCAGCATCTGCATCGAGCGGTACTTCTCCGAAAGCCGCTTCCACTCATACACCGGCGGCGCGAACAGTTCTTCCATAACAGGTTCAGGCTACGTGTCGGCTCGACAAAGGCTGGGTTACCGAGCCGCAGACGGAGTATTTGCGCTGCCCTTCATTTCCGCCTCTTACTCGGCTTCGGGCCACGTACCGATACGCCGCCGAACAACGACACGCCTTTGATCACCAGGGTCGGAGCACCCGGCGCCGGGTCGCCGACATCGCGGACATCGGTGCCGCCGAAGATTCCGGCAGTCTGGTCGCGCACCTCGATGCCTTCCGGCACCTTGATATCGAGGCCGCCAAAGCACCAGAAGCCTGAGATCTCGACCACTGGAGCTTCGAAGATCGCATCGCGAAGATCAAGATCGGTGCCGCCGAAGAGAGTCAGCGCCTGGATATTCTTACGCACCCGCCACCTGCCGGTGCGGGTGACACCACCGAAGATCGCGATCATCCTGTCGGGCTCGGACTGCTGATGGCTGGTGTCGATCGTAAAGCGGCTCTTGGCTTGCGGGGCTGGGACGGGTGTGGGGGTGCCGACGATGACAAGATCGCGTGTGATCGGGATCAGATCGTCGAAGGTCTTGGCCGCCATCAGCTGGTCGATCCGCTCGTCGTGCTCCTCGAGGGTCAGCCTTCCTTCGGCGTACGCGGTGCTGAGCACGGTGGCCACCTGGTCGCGGTCGGCGTCGGAGGCACGCAGGTTGCCGCCGGCTATGGGGCCAACATTGGTGGGTTCGGGAACGGGCTCGGTCATCCTCCCAAGCTAGCCGTGGCGAAACGGCAGCATCGAGAGGTGACCGAGCCTTTCAGGGCTAGGATCGGGTGACTTCGAGGGCCTTCCCGGACCTCAGATCACGCTCTCGTGCGCTATGCGCGGAGTAGCCGTACGCCTGACTGGGCGGCTGGGAGCCCTTTGATGTTTAGGTGCATCACCGCATAGGCGATGACTTCCCCAGAAGGTGTCAGAGGAACGCCAACCATCGACCTTGCCTGACCTCGCCGGTAGTGTTTCGTTTCAAGAGGTGCGCGAAGTCGGTGTCGACGGCTTGGGGCGATAAGCCGGCCAGCGCCCGTCGTCGGCTGGGGCCGGCATGGCTCGGCCACCACGCGCAGGAGGTACGGGCATGGTCAACCGTCCAATGCTGTGGGCCGCGGAGAATCCCCGTCTTCAGCGCAGGATCCACGACAGCAAGTTGTTCCAGCCGATCGTGCACCGCTTCATCGCTGGCGATGAGCTGGAAGACGCGCTGGCGGCCGCCAAAGAGCTCAACGCCCACGGCATCGGCGGCATCATGGACCTGCTCGGTGAAGGTGTGGAGGATCTTGCCGGTGCCACCGAGGCGCGCAGAGAGTATCTGGAGGCTATTTCGGCGATCGCCGAGCAGCAGCTTGACGCATCGGTTTCGCTTAAGCTGTCGCAGCTCGGGTTGGTGATCGACCCCGAAGTGTGCGCTGAGAACCTGGCGGTGATCCAGGACCGGGCCAGTGAGCTCGGGGTTGACGCCGAGGTCGACATGGAGCAGAGCGAGCACGTGGACGCCACGTTGAATGTCTTCCGGGAGGCCGCCGACAAGCACCCCGAGACCCGTCTGGCCATCCAGGCCAACCTGCGCCGTACGCCGACCGACCTGGACGCCATGGCTGCGATCAAGCCACGGATCCGCCTGGTCAAGGGTGCCTATGCGGAGCCTCTCGACAAGGCGTTGCAGTCCAAGAAGGAGGTCACCGCGCAGTTCATGCACTTGACGAACTGGCTGTTCGAACATGGCAGCAACCCGGCTTTCGGCACCCACGACAGCTCCTGCATCGAGCACGCCGAGCAGGTGGCGGCACGAGCGGGCTTCGGCAAGCGGGACTTCGAGATCCAGATGCTCTACGGCATCCGGCGCGATTTCCAGGAGAGCCTGGCCAAGCAGGGTTACCGGGTGCGGGTGTACATCCCGTACGGCTCGGCCTGGTACCCCTACCTGATGCGGCGGATGGCGGAGAAGCCCACGAACCTGCTGTTCTTCATGCGCTCGCTCATTGGTAAGTGAGACCAACTTCGACAGCAGCCTCAAAGGAGACCGCATGGATGCTGTGACGAACGTCCCGCAGCCGGTGAACGAACCGGTACACGACTACGCCCCGCAGCCGGTGAACGAACCGGTACACGACTACGCCCCCGGGCAGCCCGGAAAGGGTTCTCGATGAGCGCGACGGGCTACTGCCCCCGTGGTTCGCCAAGGTCGACGAGCACGGGACCTCGCAACGGGTGACGTCAGCCCCGACAGCCCGCTTCACGCCCGCACACCGTCCTCTGGGACCGAGTGTGCAACTGGCGTAGCGCCACTGTTTTGACGGCGGACTAGCTACGCGGACTCCGCGTCCGGGTCCGCTGGCAGCAGGGTGGCCGGGTCCTGGTAGGGCAGGCCGTGCGCCTCGGCGACCGGCCGGGAGACCAGCTTGCCGCCGAGTGTGGTCAAACCCTTCGCCAGAACCGGATCACGCGCCGCTGCGCCCGCCACACCGTGCCTCGCGACGCGAACCAAGAACGGCAGGGTGGCACTGGTGAGCGCGAGGGTCGAGGTGCGTGCGACGGCTCCGGGGATGTTGGCGACGCAGTAGTGCACCACACCCTCTTCGACGTAGGTCGGTTCGGAGTGGGTGGTCGGCCGGCTGGTCTCGAAGCAGCCGCCCTGGTCGATGGCGATGTCGACCACGACACTGCCGGGCCGCATGCTTTTGATCATGTCGCGGGTTACCAGTTTCGGCGCCTTCGCGCCGGCGACCAGAACGGCGCCGATCACCACATCGGATTCGGCCACGTACGCCGCAGTCCGCGCTCGGTTCGGAACTACCAGGTCGAGCCGGCCGCCGAATACATCGGACAGGTAGGACAGGCGCGTCGCGTTGGTGTCCAGCACCCGCACGATCGCCCGCAACCCGAGAGCCATCTTGGCGGACTCGGTTCCGGCGACGCCGCCGCCGATGATGGTGACCTTCGCGGCCGGCGTACCGGGGACTCCGCCCAGCAGCAGACCCGCCCCGCCGGAGGAACTTTGCAGGTGGTGGGCGGCGGCCTGGACAGCCATGCGCCCCGCAACCTCGCTCATCGGCGTAAGCAGCGGCAGCCGCCCATCCGGGGTCTGCACGGTCTCATACGCGATCGAGTCAATGCGCCGGTCGAGGAGGAACTCGGTGAGCCGGCGGTCGGCCGCCAGGTGCAGATAGGTGAACAGGTGCTGCCCGGGGCGGAATCGGTCATATTCCTCAGGGATGGGCTCCTTGACTTTGACGATCAAGTCCGCAGCGGCGAACACGTCGTCGGCGGTGCCGAGAACCCGAGCGCCGGCCGCGACGTACTCGTCGTCGGAAAATCCGCTGCCCGATCCGGCGCCGGCCTGCACCACGACATCCCGGCCGTGATAGGCGAGCTCGGCGACGCCATCGGGCTGCACCGACACCCGACCTTCCTTGTCCTTGATCTCCTTCGGCACACCAACCACCAACGCGGCCATAACCCCTTCTCCCTCGTTCTGGTGCCCCCGCAGCTCGCTCCGCGAGCCACATTACGGGGCGGCGCAGCCTCTTCCGCGAGCGGCCGCCCTAGCTCGAATAGGCAATGCTCGGCCTGGCACAGCTGTCAGGATGCCGAAATGGAGATCCGCGATGTCGTCGATTCGGACTGGGCCGCCATCTGGGGCTTCATGCAGCAGATCGTTGCCGCCGGCGACACCTACTGCTGGCCGCCCGACACCACCGAAGACGCGGCACGAGCGTGGTGGACGGGCAAGCCCGGCGGCCGGGTGCTCGTCGCCGTTGATGATGGTGCAGTTGTGGGAACCGCCGAGCTCCATCCGAATCAGCCGGCTGCCGGCAGTCATGTTGCCAACGCAGGCTTCATGGTGTCGCCGACCGTAGCCGGCAGAGGTGTCGGACGTGCCCTGGCCCGCCGCGTCCTCGAAGTCGCAGCGGAGGATGGGTATGCGGCGATGCAGTTCAACGCTGTCGTGGAGACCAATGAGCATGCAGTTCACCTGTGGGAGTCGCTCGGCTTCACGATTCTCGCCACCGTGCCGGAAGCCTTCAGACATCCTGACCGCGGGCTAGTCGGCCTCCACATCATGCACAAGTTCCTGCGATAGCCCGACGATCCGCAAGTGGTTCGGCGGCGGTCAGTCCCGCTAGTCCGGCCGGATGTTCTGGTTGAGACGGAACACATTGTCCGGGTCGTATCTGCGCTTGAGCGCCGTCAGCCGGTTGAACGTCGCCGGCCCGTACGCCCGCCGGACCCGTTCCTCGCCCTCGTCCATCAGAAAGTTCACATACACGCTGGAGTGGTACGGGGCGAGCGCCGACCAGTACGCCCGCGCCCACTCGCGTTCGGCGTCGAAGCCCTCCGCGGTATAGCTGTTGCCGTTGATGTTGAACGTAAACCCGGCGCTGCGACCGGAGAAGGAGGTCTCGTCCTCGCCGACCCGGGCCACTGCTCCGCCCATCTGCCACAGCGCGATGCTCGAGATCGGTGACACGATCCGCCGGCCGTGCTCGGCGACGATATCGATCACGTCGTCGGTGAGCTCGGCGACGTCGCAGGCCCGGACGTAGTACCACCACCCGTGGGGGTACCCGGGATCGAACATCGACTGATGCGCCAGATACGGCTTGGGTTGGCACAGATCCAGCAACGGTCGGCCGAACGATTTCAGCGGGCGCAGCACGCGTTCGCCGTCCTCGACCGGCCCCGCGTAGCAGGCCGTGACCGCGATGACGTGACGGCCGACCAGGTCTCTCGGGACGCCCGGCAGGTCCAGGACTCGCCGCTGCACCACGATCGTCATCAGCTCGTCCGGGCAGTCGGCGACCCAGTCGCGATAGAAGCGAAGAACCTTCGCCGCCTCCTCCATCGGCCAGAACACCGGTCCCGCGAATACGTCGGGCCCAAGCGGGTGCAGCCGGAACTCGAACTCGGTCACAATGCCGAAGTTGCCGCCGCCACCCCGCACTCCCCAGAAGAGATCGGCGTTCTCCGTGGCACTGGCTTTCACCGACTCGCCGTCGGCGGTGACCAGATCGACCGAAAGCAGGTTGTCGACAGTCAACCCGTATTTGCGCATGATCCAACCGAGGCCGCCGCCCAGCGTGAGCCCCGCGACTCCGGTGTGGGTCACGATCCCGGCTGGTACGGCCAGCGCGTACGCCTGCGTCGCTTGGTCCAGTTCCCCAAGGAGCACCCCGGCCTGTACCCGAGCCGTCCGCGCATCCGGATCGATCCGGATCCCCTTCATCAAGGACAGGTCGATCACCATCCCGTCGTCGCAGACGGAATGCCCTGGGAAGCTGTGCCCGCCGCCGCGGACTGCGATTAGAAGCCCGTGGGTACGAGCGAAACCCAGGGCGGTGGCCACGTCGGCCGCATCTGCGCAGCGGGCAATGCTCGCCGGATACCGGTCGATCGACCCGTTCCAGACACGCCGCTGCGAATCGTACGAGGCGTCGCCGGGACGAATCAACGTGCCCCGAAGACGCGTCCCCAGCGTGGTCAGCGCTCGCGGATCGAGAGCGCCCTGCCTGAACATCGTCGTCATGGACGCCAGTATTCGCCGCAGAGGCCGGCGCTGTCAGGGACCTGAGTTCCAGTCCTGTTCCGCGATGAGCCGGGCCGGATCGACGATGACGATGCGGTTCCGTTCGGTATGCACTACCCCCGCGATGCGCAGCTCGCGGAGCACGCGGACGATGACCTCGCGGACCGTGCCGACCGCCTCCGCCAGCTGTTGCTGGCTGACCGCGACGACCAGTTCCGGCGCGCCCTCGGACGCGAGGTCGAGCAGGTGCCGGGCCACCCGCTGGCGAACGGTAGCGAAGGCGCTGCCCGGAACCTCGTACAGGAAACTGTGCGCTCGTTCGCTTTGCTCGCGAAGGAAGGCCAGCGTCACGCGTACGTCCTGCGCCGCCGCACGACGGGCGATGGCAGGTGACAGCGCCAACACCTCGGCGTCCACCAGCGCTTGGGCCCCGCCCGGCAGAGCGAATCCCGGGGTGAACAGTGACATCACCCCGAGTAGGGCGCCCGGCCGGCAGTACCGGACCGTCATCGTGCGGCCGTCCGGCGCCGTCACGAACACCCGAACGAGCCCGGAGACGACCAGCTCCAGGACCGGTGCGGTCTCACCCTCGCGATGGATCACCGACGAGGCAGGGATCTTCTGCCTCACCGCACCGGCCATCAGGTCGTCGATAACGTCTGCCGGTAGCTCGCGCAGGTGCGACGCTAAGACCGCGGACTCCAGATCTGCGTCCACAGTCCGAAACTAGGGCATGTCCAACGGGGGTCT
>CAWIZB010000012.1:0-118980 GCA_963840505.1 uncultured Actinomycetota bacterium | reverse complement strand
CCGGCTTGTCGCCGCAGCGCAGCGCCGAGAGCTGTCCGCGGTCGTTGAACTCGACCGAGGCGCGCTCGCCCGCTGCATCGGCGACGAAGGTGACGCGGCGCACGGATCCGTTCGGATAGAAAGTGCGTACCAGGCCCATCTCGTGACCGTCTTCGTAGACGGCCTCGCGCAGAACCTGGCCGGAGGGCGAGAACTCGCGCGCCGGGCCCTCGATGTTGCCGCGCGCGTTCACGCTGTGCTCCTTCACGAGCTTGCCGTCTTCGTAGAAGCGAACCAAGCCCATGAAGGTGCCGCTCTGGATCTGCTGCTCGCGCACGAGCACGCCGCTGTCGCGGTCCTTGCACCGCATCAGGCCGGTCTTGCCGGCGGTGGTGATGGCGTTGGCCGGATTCACGGCCTGGCCGTTGAGCTCGCAGTCCTGCACCGCGTGCGCGGCGGCGCAGGCCAGCAGCAGCGCAGCCGCCGCCCCGACGGCGCGCGGGCGCATCGAGCTCGGGGTTGGCGCTGCGGGAAAGCTCATGCGTCGTAGACGGTGTCGAGCGACCGGAAGCCCTTGGCCTCGATCGGATTGCCGAAGGGGTCGCAGAAGAACATGGTCAATTGCTCGCCGGGCTGGCCCTCGAAGCGCACCTGCGGCTTGAGCACGAAGTCCATGCCCGATGCTTCGAGCCGGGCGGCGAGGTCCTTCCAGGCGGGCAACTCGAGCACGATGCCGAAGTGCGGCATCGGCACCATCACGTTGCCCACGCGGCCGGTGCGCGAGGTGGCGAAGGGCTCGCCGAGGTGCAGCGAGATCTGGTGGCCGAAAAAGAGGAAGTCGACCCAGGTGTCGGTGCTGCGGCCTTCGGCGCAACCGAGCACGCCCCCGTAGAAGCGCCGGGCTTCATCGAGATCGCGGACGTGGAAGGCGAGATGGAAGATGGACATGTGTCATTCTGTGACTAATGGGTCATTGTCCACAAGCGGGACCGCGATGGCGAGTGCTGGATGCGTTCACGGCCCCAAAAGCGGGGATCCTTGGAGTAAGCTGGCCGGACAAGAACCACATCCGGAGCACTCCCATGAGCGACGCCAACAAGCCCTTCGCCTTCAGTCAGTTCGTTCCGGGCTTCGACTTCCTCAAGAACCTGGCCGGCGCCAGCGCCTCGCCCAGCGCCGTGCCAGGCCTGCCGAGCCTGTCGAGCTGGGTGGCGCCGACGCTCAGCGTCGAGGAGGTCGACAAGCGCACCCAGGAACTCAAGACCGTCCAGTACTGGCTCGAGCAGAACGGCCACGCACTGAAAGCGACGATCCAGGCGCTCGAAGTGCAGAAGATGACGCTGTCGACGCTGCGCGGCATGAACGTCCGCATGGAGGACCTGGCCAGCGCCTTCACGCGGCCGCCTACGCCGGAACCCGCATCCCGCGCCGAGCCCGAGCCGGAGCCCGAACCCGAACCCGAGGCGCAGCCGCAAGACGAAGCGGCGCCGGCGCGCGGCCGCGCCAAGGCCGCTGCTGGCGCGGGGGCCGACGGGGCCGGGGTCGTCGATCCCCTGCAGTGGTGGGGGCGCTCACTCAGCAGTTCCAGCAGATCGCCAGTTCAGCGCTGCAGGACGCCGCCCAGCTCAAGGTGCCGACCATGGCCGACGCCGCCGGCATGGGCGCGGGACCGATATCGGGAAAGAGCGCGGCCAGGCCAGCCGCCGCAGCCGCGAAGAAGGCCACGCCGGCCCGCCGCGGCGCCGCCGCTGCCAAGCGGCCCGCGCCGGCGCGCAAGCGCGCGAGTTGAAAGCCGGGCCCATGAAACTCTTTCCTTCGGGGCATGCCACCCATCCGCAGTGGCGCATGGCCGCAGGGCTGGTGCTGGCGCAATTGCGGGCCCAGATGGCGCTGCCCGACTACGCGCACTCGCCGACGCTGGGCCTGCTCTACATCACCGACCACTATGGGGCCGATGCCCAGGAGATCCTCGATCACCTGGGCGCCGAGTTGCCCGAGATCACCGACTGGACCGGCACCGTCGGCGTCGGTGTGGCGGCCAACAACGCCGAGTACTTCGACGAGCCGGCGCTCAGCGTGATGCTGTGTGCGCTGGCCAGCGACCAATACCGGGTGTTCTCCGGCGTGGCGCCGCTCGCCAGTTCCGAGATGAGCGGCTTCGCAGCCACACGGCGCTGGTGCATGCTGACCCGCGCACCCCCGAACTCGGCGAACTGATCGCCGAAATGGCGCAGCGCACCGACACCGGCTACCTGTTCGGCGGCCTGCTTCCGGCCGGGTCGGCTCGCTCCAGTTCGCGATCGGCGGCAACGGCAACATCCGGGGTCACGGCGCCGTGGGCGGCGTGTTCTCGGGCGGGCTGTCGGGCGTGGTGTTCGGCGACGGCGTGCGGCTGGTCTCGCGCGTGACCCAGGGCTGCCAGCCGGTGTCGCGCGAGCGCGAGATCACGCGGGCCGACGGCAACCTGCTGCTGGAACTTGACGGCGAAGCCGCGCTCGACGTCCTGCTGGCCGACCTGCGGGTCTCGCTCGATGCGCCCGAGCAGGCGATCGAAGCGGTGCGTGCCACGCTGGTCGGCCTGGTCGAGGCCGGCAGCGACGGCGTCCGGCGCACCGGCGACCTGGGGGCCGACGTGCGGGTGCGCCACATCATCGGCCTCGACCCCACGCGTCGCGGCGTGGCGATCGCGGACGTGGCCGAAAGCGGCATGCGCATGAGCTTCTGCCGCCGCAGCGTGCAGACCGCGCGTGCCGACCTGATGCGCGTCTGCGCCGAGATCCGAGAGGAACTGGAGCCGCAGGAACAGACGCTCGCGACCGCGCGCGAGATCGCCGCCGGCGAGGCCGAGGCGGCGCCGCATCCGGCGCGCCGCATCGCGGGTGCGATCTACGTGAGCTGCTCGGGGCGCGGCGGGCCGCACTTCGGCGCCCCGGGCGCCGAACTGCAGATCGTGCGGCATGCGCTCGGCGACGTCCCGCTGGTCGGCTTCTTCGCCGCCGGCGAGATCGCCCGCAACCATCTCTACGGCTATACCGGTGTGCTGACGGTCTTCACCGGTGATGACTGAGGGCTGCTGGGCAAGCCGGTAAAGGCGAAGTCCACTTCCGGTGCCAGCCCGCTGACGATTCCGCGAGCGACTTGCCCGATCCGCAGGCATGCGTCCAGCCGAGCGTGCCGTGGCCGGTGTTGAGGTACAGGTTGCGGGACCGGGTCCGCGCCGATTAGGGCACGTTCGACGGCGTCGCCGGCCGCAGCCCGGCCCAGAACTCCGCGCGGCTCGCGTCGCCCGCGCCGGGGAACAGCTCCTCCACGCGCCGCACGATCGCCTCGCAGCGCACGCGTTCAGCGTCGCGGTCGTAGCCGTTGAGCTCCGCCGTGCCGGCGATGCGCAGGCGATCGCCCAGGCGCGAGAACACCAGCTTGTGTTCGTCGTCGGTCAGCGAGACCTTGTGCCAGCCTTCGAGGTCCTTCACCGGCATCGTCACCGAGTAGCCCTTGGCCGGATAGACGGAGCCGGAGCCCGAGCGGCGCGCGTGCAGCGGGCTGAACGCGCCCAGCGCCAGCACGTAGGCGTCGCCGCGCACGTGCTAAACCTGCCCTTCGCGTCGGTCGCCTCGACGAACTCGATGCGGCCGCCCGCCTTGCGCAGCGCCTTCACGGTGTGGCCCAAGAGGAACTTCACCCCCGCCGCCTGCGCGATGCGCGCCAGCTCGACGGTGAACCTGTGCGCGTCGCCCGACTCGTCGGCCGACGTGTAGGTCGCGCCGACGATCTTCCGCCGCATGTGGGCCAGCGCCGGCTCGATCTTCACCGCCTCGTCGGCCGTGATCACCTGCGCTCGCAGCCGAGCGCGCGCATCTGCTCCGCCGGCGCGAGCGCGGCGTCGAACTCCTTGCGGTCGGTGTAGAAGTGCAGGATGCCGTGCTCGCGCTGGTCGTACTGGATCCCCGTCGTCGCGCCGCAGCTCCTGCAGCTTGTCGCGGCTGAACGTGCCCAGGCGCACGATCTGCTCGATGTTGCGCCGCGTGCGCGCCGGCGTGCACTCGCGCAGGAACGACAGGCCCCAGAGCCACTGCCGCACGCTCGGCTTCAGGCGGAACAGCAGCGGCGCGTCCTCCCTCGCCAGCCACTTCAGCACCTTGAGCGGCGCCCCCGGATTGGCCCACGGCTCCGCGTGGCTCACCGAGACCTGGCCGCCGTTGGCGAACGAGGTCTCCGCCGCCGGCGCCGCCTGGCGATCCACCACCGTCACCTCGCAGCCGAGGCGGTTGAGGTAATAGGCGAGTCGTCGTCCCGATGACGCCCGCGCCCAGCACGATCACGCGCATATCGAGAACCCTTGAAGGTTGCAGCGCTCGAACGCGACGAAAACGGCATGCTGTCGAAAACGAAAGCAACCGGACCGCGCGTCCGAGTTGCCGCTCCCCCTGTCCTCGGTACCTGAGAGATTCACCCGCTGCGCCCGCAACGGGTTTGCTCCTTCGGTGCACCACGCTCGGCGTGATGGCTCTCCAGACGGCTTTGACAGTGAACTGCAGTACGAGCCCATCGCGTGGGCCGACCTGAGCGTTTATGGGAGTTTGCGCCTTCGGTGGGGCCCATGGGCCCGCTCTCCTGCAGTGGGCGGATTGTAGGGGGCTGCGGCTTGCCGCGCTAGGGGCGCCTGAACGCGAAGTCGAGCTCGGGCCTGAGGCCGCTGACGATGCGCGCGATCGACTTGCCGGCGCCGCAGGCGTGGACCCAGGTGCGCGAGCCGGGTGCCGTGTTCAGGAACAGGTTCGGCAACCGGGTCTTGCCGATCATCGGCAGCCGGTTGGTGCTGGACGCATGCATCGCGGTGTCGAAGCTGGCCCGCGTGGCGTCGGCGACGCCGGGCAGCAGCATCTCGGTGCGGCGCACGATCGCCCGGAAGCGGTCCGAGTCGGGTTCGGCTTCCTCGTCGAGCCCGGCCCGCACGATGGCCTGGACCCGCAGCTGGTCGCCGGACGGCGATTCGATCCGCGTGATGCGCAGCTTGCCCTGGCGGTCGCGCAACGGGATGCGCGGCGCCAGCGAAGCATTCAGCAGCGGCATCGTGACGATGTATTCGCGCACGAAGCGCAGCGGCATGTCGATGCCCAGGTCTTCGGCGTGCGGCACGCTCGATGCGCCCAGCGCCAGCACGTAGGCCTGCCCGCGCAGGATGGCCGGCTGGCCGGCGGCATCGAGCAGTTCGACATGGTCGATGCGGCCGTCCCGCTCCTTGAGCGCGACCACGGTGTGGCGGGTCATGAAGCGCACGCCGGCGGCGCGGCAGAGGAACACCAGGCTGGCGGCGAACTGCGCCGGATCGCGCGCCGGGTCTTCCAGCGCGTAGGTCGCGCCGGCCAGCTTGCCGCGCATCGCCTTCAGCGCCGGCTCGACGACGAGCGCTTCATCGGCCGAGAGCAGCCGCTCCTCGCAGCCCAGCGAGGACCAATGCGTGGCGCCGGCGATGCGCACGCGAAAGGCGTCGGCATCGGTGTAGAGGTTCAGCAGGCCGGTCGAACGGGTGCCGTGGGAGACCCCGGCTTCCTCGCGCAGGGCGCGCGCGCTCTTGCGGCTGTAGGTGGCCAGGCGCACCAGATGGTCGAGCGGATCGCGCTTGGGCGGCGTGCCGACGGCCCGGTCCATGAGCCGCGCGAGGCCGCGTCGGATGCCGTCGCACAGTCGGCACAGTTTCTTGCCGCGCCGCGCGGCGACCGCGGCACGCGGCGCCTGCGGGCTGGCGGTGGTCGCCATTCCGCGGGCCTTGGCTGCCGGCGTTGCATGCCGGTCGACCACGGTCACCTCGTGCCCGAGCTGCTGAAGATAGTAGGCCGAAGTCACGCCGAGCAAGCCGGCGCCAAGTACAACACGCGCATGTCCGAATCCTTTTGGGAGGGCATGAACGGCGGGCGTTAGCGCTCACTGTAGAAGCCGGCAAGACCCGGGGTTCAGACTGCCGCTCCCCCTGTCTCTGTTACCTGAGAGTTTCACCACGCGGCCACGGGCCACGGGTTTGCTCCTTCGGTGCACCACTTGGGGTGGTGACTCTCCAGTCGGCGATTGATCGAATTGAGGCAGTGTTCGAACCGCGATGGCGGCGGTTCACCTGAGCGTTCATGGGAGATTGCGCCATCGGTGGGACGGGTGCGTCCGCTTTTCTGCGAGGGCGAAGTTTATCGAAGAAACCGGTTTCTGTGTGTTTCAGGCCCGGCGCAGGCGCGTGAACAGCTCGAACTCCCAGTTCCGCATGCCCAGCAACAGGGTGTAGCCCTCGCGCTCCTTGGGGGTCAGCTTCTGGTCGGTCTGGTGCTGCTGGGCGAAGTCCTGCGCCACCCGCTGCAGCCGGTCCAGGAAGGCCGGCGCCAGCGATTTGCTGATCGAGCCGTGCACCAGCAGCAGGCCCTCGGCCGGGCCGTCGAAGCCGCCGCGGTAGTAGTCGAGCACCACGTTCTCGCGAAAGAAATCCATCACCGGGCCGTGCGGGCGCCAGCGGAAGGTCTTGGCCAGCTTGAGACGGTAGCGGTTCAGCGGCCGCAGCTCGATGATGCCGATCCGGTCCAGCTGCGCCAGGTAGCCGATGCATTCGGCTTCGGTGATGCGGTAGGCGCCGACGATCTGCTCCAGCGTCCACTGGCTCAGCACGCAGATCGCCAGCAGCAGCAGCTTCTTGTCCTTGACCACCGCCTTCTCCTGCTCGAGCGTGAGCTCCTTGAGCAAGGGCTGCGCGTCCGCCACCCGGCGCGCCAGTTCGGCGAAGTCGATCTTCAGGGCCCGGCAGATGGCGTCGACCCGGGTCAGCGGCATGTCGCCCTTGGCCAGCATGCGCTTGACGCTGGACTCGGCCATGTCGAGCGACCGGGCCAGGTCGGCATAGGTCATGTGGGCGGACTTGAGTTCGTTCTTGAGGGCGTTGACCAGGTCGACAGTGGTACTCATGGCGGCAGGGAGTATTGCGGAGTGATACCGGAGGTGGTGAAAAAGTGCTCCGTATCGATTCTCGATGCCGGCCGACGGGTTGACAACCTAGATTCCGCCTCCTCGAGTCATCCATCGGAGCCTGCCATGTCCCTGCCGCCCCTCACCCGCCGCGAACGCTCCCTGCTGGCGCTGGCCGCACTGCTGGTCGGCGCGGCAGTCCTCGGCCCGTCGGTTCCTGCGCCGGTGCTGGGTGGTGCGCCATTCGCCGATGGCCAGCCCTGGCGTGCGCTGCCGAATGCGATGGACGTGCTCAGCAACCTGCCGTTCGCCGTGCTGGGGATCTGGGGCCTGCGCAGCCTGCGCTGGCTGGACCGGACCCACGAACAGCTGCAGGATGCCGCACCGCTGCCCCAGGCCGCGGTGCAGCCCCCGCACAACGCGCTCGATTGCGCCTGGATGTTCTTCGCCGGTCTGGTCCTCACGGCGTTGGGGTCGGCCTTCTACCATCTGCAGCCGGACGACCTGCGGCTCGCGGCGGACCGGGCCGGCATGGCGGTGGCCTTCGCGGGACTGGTCGGCTTCGCAGTCTGCGAGCGCGTCAGCGCCCGGGCCGGCTGGCCGGCCGCCTGGTTCACCTTCGGCGGGGGCTTGCTGGCGGCGGCGGTCTGCCATGTCAGCGGCAATGCCTTGCCCTGGGCCCTGCTGCAGCTGGGCGGCATGGCGCTGGTGCTCGCCCTGGCGCTGACGCGGCCGGTGGCCGGCGCCATCGGCCTCAAGCTTGGCTGGGTGCTGTTCTTCTACGCGCTGGCCAAGCTGTTCGAGCTGGCCGACCACGCGATCTATGCCGCCACGCACCAACTGCTGTCGGGTCACAGTCTCAAGCACCTGACCGCGGCGCTGGCGGCGCTCCCGGTGCTGCACGCGTTGCAGGCGATGGGGCGGCAGACGCTGCGGCACAATCCGCACGCCACCCCCCTGACTGCCTGAGGCCTGTCCTCAACTGACCGAACCCTTGCGGGACATGACGACACCCACCACCGAAGCCGCAACGCCCAGCCTGCCCGGGGATTCCGTCCACGCCAACCAGTTCGCGCTGCTCGGGCAGCGTCGCTTCGCGCCCTTCTTCTGGACCCAGTTCGCCGGTGCGGCCAACGACAACCTGTTCAAGTTCGCCTTCACGGTGATGGTCACCTACCAGCTGCAGCTGAGCTGGATGCCGCCGGCGATGGCGGGGCTGGCGATCGGCGCGCTGTTCATCCTGCCGTTCCTGCTGTTCTCGGCCACCGCCGGGCAACTCACCGACAAGCACGACAAGACGACGGTGATCCGCTTCGTCAAGAACCTCGAGATCGCGATCATGGCGATCGCCGCCTGGGGATTCATGCGGGTCCGGACGCCGCGGTGCTGCTCGGCTGCGTGTTCCTGATGGGGCTGCACTCGACGCTCTTCGGCCCGGTCAAGTTCGCCTACCTGCCGCAGGTGCTGGCGCCGCGCGAGCTCACCGGCGGCAACGGCATGGTCGAGATGGGCACCTTCGTCGCCATCCTCCTCGGTCAGGTTGCCGGCGGACTGCTGGTCGCCCTGCCGCAGGTCGGCCACGCCAGCGTCGCCGTCGCCTGCCTGCTGCTGGCGCTGGCCGGCCGTGCGATGGCGCAGGCGATCCCGCCGGCCCCGGCCACCGACCCGGGCCTGGCGATCAACTGGAACCCGGTCAGCGAGACCTGGCGCAACCTGAGACTCGCGCACGGCAACCTGGTGGTATTCCGCTCGCTGCTGGGCATCTCGTGGATGTGGTTCTTCGGCGCCGTCTTCCTGGCCCAGTTCCCGAGCTTCGCGAAGGAGGTGCTGCATGGCGACGAGCAGGTGGCCTCGCTGCTGCTGGTGGTGTTCTCGGTCGGCATCGGCGTCGGCTCGCTGCTGTGCGAGACGCTGAGCCGGCGTCAGGTCGAGATCGGCCTGGTGCCGGTGGGCGCGATCGGCATGAGCGTGTTCGCGATCGATCTTTACTTCGCCTCGCGCGGGCTGCCGGCCGGCGCGCAGATGGGGCTCGTCGCATTCGCGGCGCAGCCCGCGCACTGGCGCGTGATGGCCGACCTGGGCCTGCTGTCGCTGTTCGCCGGCCTCTACAGCGTGCCGATGTATGCGCTGATCCAACTGCGCAGCCAGCCCACCCACCGGGCCCGTATCATCGCGGCCAACAACATCCTGAACGCGCTCTTCATGATCGGCAGCGCGGTCATCGCCGGGGCGCTGCTGAAGGCCGGCTTCACGATTGCGCAGATCTTCCTTTTCACCGGCATCGCCAACGCGGTGGTCGCCTTCTACATCTTCATGCTGGTTCCCGAATACCTGCTTCGCTTCCTGGCCTGGGTGCTGTCGCACTTCGTCTACCGCTTCGACATCCGGGGTCAGGAGCACATTCCGGCCGAGGGGCCGGCGGTGCTGGTCTGCAACCACGTGAGCTTCGTCGACGCGGTGCTGCTGATGGCCGCCAGCCCGCGGCCGATCCGCTTCATCATGGACCACCGGATCTTCCGCGTGCCGGTGCTGGGCGCGCTGTTCCGGCTCGCCAAGGCGATCCCGATCGCGCCGCAGAAGGAAGACCCCGCCGCCTACGAGCGGGCCTTCGCCGACGCCGTGCAGGTGCTGCGCGAAGGCGACCTGCTCGCCATCTTCCCGGAGGGTGCGATCACGCGCGACGGCAGCCTGCAGCCGTTCAAGGGTGGCGTCATGAAGATCCTCGAGGGCGCCCGGGCCGACGGCGTCGAGCCGCCGGTGATCCCGATGGCGCTGACCAATCTCTGGGGCTCGTTCTTCAGCCGGATCGAAGCACGCGACGGCCAGCATGTCGCCATGGTGCGGCCGTTCCGGCGCGGCTTCTTCAGCCGCGTCGGACTGCGGGTCGGCTGCGCGATGCCTCGTGCCGAAGTGCGGCCCGAGACCCTGCAGCGGCGCGTGAGCGTGCTCCTGGGCACCTGACGCCCGCCCGATGCCCGGCCCCCGCGAGATCCTGCACGCGATCACCTGGCTCGGTGACAGCGGCTTCCTGTTGCCCGCTGCGCTCTGGATCGCGGTCTGGCTCGGCCTGCGCAGCCCCACCCGGCCGCTGGCGCTGCTGTGGGTCCTGCTGTTCGGCTTTGGCGGCGCCCTGATCGCCGTCTCGAAGATCGCCTTCCTCGGCTGGGGCATCGGCAGCGCCAGCTTCGACTTCACGGGCTTCAGCGGCCACACGGCGATCGCGGCCAGCGTCTGGCCGGTCGCCTGCTGGCTGGCCGTCTCGCGCTGGGAGCACCCCGTGCGGGTCACGGCGGCGGTGCTCGGATGGCTGCTCGCCGCCTTCATCGGCCTCACCCGGCTGGCGCTCGACGCCCATTCGATGTCGGAGGTGGTCGCCGGCTATGCGCTGGGCATGGCGGTCAGCGGCGTCTTCCTCTGGTGGCAGCATCAATTGCCGCACCCGCGCATCAGCTGGACGCTGGTGGTGCTGAGCCTGGCGACCCCGATGTTGTTCCTGCGGCCCGGCACGCCGGCGCCGACCCAGGGGCTGCTCGAAAGAATCGCGGTGCGGCTGGCCGGCATCGAGCAGCCTTTCACGCGCGCCGACCTGCTGGCGGGCCGCCGGACACCGCTGGGTATCAAGTAACGATACCGGCGGCGCACGGTATCGCGACCGTGGCATTAATGCATCCCGGGCGGCGAGGGCGCGGACCATGATCCGCGCACTTTTCACACCCTGGACGAGAGGACCCCATGAAGCAGTACCTGCTCACTTTCCTGGTCGCGGCCTGTGCGGCCTGCACCCACATCGTGGTGCCGGCCAAGGCGCCGCCGCAGGGCGACGCCATCGCCACCTCGTCGATGCTGCCGGCCATGGGACGGGTGCTGCCGCAGGGCGGAAACCCGTGGTGAGCCGGCTGTCCACCAACTTCGGTCCTTACGAGCGCGAGTACCGTCAGCGCGTCTCGCGCGCGCAGCACCTCGCGCAATTGGCGCTGCAGACCGGACTGATGGCGGCGATCGTCATCGTGGCCGGCGTGTTCGTGTTCCCGATGGACCGGGATGCGCGACAGGCCATCGTCCAGAATCAGCCCGCCGGGAACGACCCGTCGTCAACAGAGGAAGAATGCAATGAGCAAGGCACTGCGCCTGTCCGAAAAGTGGTTTCGCCGCGGCCTCTGGGTGGTGGCGATTGTGTTCGCCAGCTTCCTGGTCGGGCTCGGTAGCACGATCGTCGGCGACCTGCCGCAGGTCGAGCACCGGCTCGAACTCGACGATTTCATCGACCGGGCTGCGGCCGACCCGCTGCGCGACACGGTGCGCGAGGCCGAGCGCAGCGAGCAGCAGGCCGCGCGCGAGCGCGAGCAGGCGGATCTCAAGCTGGTCACGGCGCAGCAGGCCAACCGGGCGGCGCGCGAGACCTTCGGCAACTGGCTCGCCACCCGCCGCGCCACCGCCCAGCCCGACCAGGACAGCGAGCTGATCGCCCGCACCCGGGCGCTCGACGCGCTGAAGGCGAAGGAGGACGAGGCCGAGCGCGACGTGGTGGCGCAGCGGCAGATCGCGCTCGATGCCCGGCAGTCGCGGCAGCGGGCCCGGAGCAGCTGGCGGTGCTCGAGGAGGCGGCGCGCAAGCGGCTCGAGGCCGAGAACCGGAAGGTCGAGCTGCGCGTCTTCCTGTACCGGCTGGCGCTCACCCTGCCGTTGCTGGTGATCGCCGGCTGGCTGTTCGCGAAGAAGCGCAAGAGCAGCTGGTGGCCCTTCGTCTGGGGCTTCATCTACTTCGCGCTGTTCGCCTTCTTCGTCGAACTGGTGCCCTACCTGCCGAGCTACGGCGGCTACGTGCGCTACGTGGTGGGCATCGTGGTGACGGTACTGGTCGGGCGCTACGCGATCCTGGCGCTCAACCGCTACCTGGCGCGCCAGAAGCTCGCGGAGGCGCAGCCCGAGACGGTGCGCCGCAACGAGCTGAGCTACGACACGGCATTGGCGCGGCTGGCCAAGAGCGTATGCCCGGGCTGCGAGCGTCCGGTGGACCTGAAGAACACCGAGATCGACTTCTGCCCGCACTGCGGCATCGGCCTGTTCGACCATTGCCGCGCCTGCGACGCGCGCAAGAGCGCCTTCGCCAAGTTCTGCCATGCCTGCGGCACGGCGGCGGAAGCGGGCGGCGCGCCACCGGCGCCAGTCCTCCTCCGGGTTCCGTTGATCGATCAATGATCGCTCGTGCTCGGTCTGTGGCCGGCTCATCCACTCGGCCATGATCGGATCCGGTTGCCGGTCGCGCAGGCTGACGGCGAGTGCTTCGTGTCCGGTCGCGGCGAGGTAGCCGGGAAGTGAGCTGGCCGCAGGGACGTCGGCGACGACTTCGACAAGCCCCGCGGACGCGAGGTCGGACCCGACGGTCCTCATGTGGTAGGAGCCGCTGCCAAACTCGAGTGCGAGCGCGACATAGGCCGCTCCGTACTGTTCGGTCAGCATGTCGGCCAGGTTTGGTTTTGGCGCATCGGTCCGGTGGCCGATGTGTCTGTTGTGGGCCCAGACCACGACCTTGCGAACGTCCGGGTCCTGGTCCATGAGATCAAGAAGGTTCTCGCCCATGTGACGGCTGCGGTCGTTCCGGTGCGGGCCGGTCCAGTGCCTCATCATCCGCAGGCATCGACGGATCTGAGTTAGTTCGGCGGGATCGGCAGGTTGTCCGTCGTCTGTGGCGATCCGTCGGTTCAGGTCCTCGAGGATGGCATGGGCCTGGAGAAGGGATGGCTCATAGCTGGGATCGTTGAGCTGGAACGGCCACTTCGGCTCGAGTTGATCTAGCAGGCTGAAGGCCCGCTCGGCCGAAGACTGCAGGTCCGGAGCCGTGCGCTGAAGGTAATCGGTCACGATGCGTCGACCGGCACTGTTGTAGCCGGTGTCCAGACCCCAGAACGCGACCCGGCGTTTCTGCTCGACTCCGGCGTTGTGGTTGCGTAGCCAGCCGAGCAGGGCCGCGACCTCCACATTGTCCCAGGCGGTGTAGCCCTGGCCGGTAAGGGCTGCCGCCGGGTCGCCAATGCCTCGGCGCACATATTCGTCGATGGGTTGGCTGCCAGCATGGCTGGCCTCGAATGCGCAGGCGGTGAATCCGAGCTCGGTCACCAAGAACTCGATCAGCCGGTGCTTCATGGTGAACAGTTCGGCGGCCCCGTGCGTACTTTCGCCCAGACCAACGACCTCTGCGTCCCCGACCAGATCAATCAGCGGTCGCATATCCTCCACGCCGACACCCGGCCTCGCCGACGTTAGTGGGACGGCATGCTCTCGCCACCAGGCCACCACGGCCGGATCTGCAGTTCCGTCCATCACTCGCCGCCCAGGTGGTTATGAGGGTTGCTTCTAGGTCCGAACCATCGTCTAGGGTCGGGTCCCGCGCGTCAACGTCCCCGGGTCGAGCGGTTGCAGGGCCGGTCGACGGGCACGCGCGTTGTCGGTCGCTCCCTGCCGTGGTTCGGGTCGAGACTGTGCGTACCCGTGGTGCTCAGTGGCAGCGGACCCATCGGCAGTCTTGGTTTCGCGGCTGATCCGCGCCGGGTATGAGGTAGTCAGCCTGTCTCGGCATGGTTGCACCTCCACTGGGTGCGCACGACTCGCGCACGCCTCTGCGGCGAAGCAGTCGGATCTCAGAAGGCCCATCGGCTGGGCTCGGCTTGGCTAGACCCGGGCGGACCGGGTCCGCCTCACCGGAGCAGTCGGTAGAAGCGCCAGTAGTCGGTGTGGATCGGGAGGACCTCCACCGCGCCGAAGCCCGCCTGGAGGGCGTACTGATGAAGCACCGAGGGACGCATGACGGCTCCGGTAGCTGCGGTCTGCGGGTCTCCCATGGCACCAGGCAGGCAGGACACAACGCTCCAGCCGTACTCAGTTCGTTCCCGTGGTGAGGCAGGGACCGTGAAATCCTCGGCGACCAGCCCATCGGCCACCAGCACGGTCCCGTTCTCGGCGAGCACCTGGCGGGCTGCGCTGAGGGCCTCAACGGGTCGCGCCATGTCATGCAGGGCCTCCAAGATCATCACCAGGTCGTACCCGCCCGCTTCGCCGAGGTCGGCTGCGTCGGTGACGGAGAACCTCACTCGATCAGCGGCGCCGGCCCGCTCGGCGTTCCTGCGAGCGGCGCTGATGGCGTCAGAGTCGAGATCGACACCGTGCACCTCGATGTTGGGATACGCCTGGGCCAAAGCGATGCTCGACCAGCCGGTGCCGCAGGCCACGTCGAGGACCCGCGCTGGCGGTTCGGCTCGAAGCCGCACGTCGACGTCGACAATCGCCGGAAGCCATTCGGTGCCAAGCAAATTGATGAACCTGGCCCGGTTGGGCTCCGCCCGGCCCTCGGGCTCCCATGGCAGGGGTGGCGGTGCGTTCCCAACCCGAAACGCCTCCACCAACTGTGGAAGACCGCGACCGGCGCGGACGATGTCGACGCCGGTGTAAGCCTCGTATCGGACATCGTCCCGATTTGCCAAGACGGGGATGTGCTCCGGCGGCAACGAGTATCGGCGAGCCAGTGGTTCGGCCCGCGGGTCGTCGACCACGAGCAGCTCACTCGCGGCGTGGTGCTCAAGCCACTCCCGCACATACCGTTCGGTGGTTCCAGTGCGTACGGCCAGCTGGGAGGAGGTGGCCGCACCGCTTTCTGCGAGTGCCCGATACAGCCCGAGTCGTTCACCGAGATAAATGGTGTAGAGCTCCAACGCGCCTAAGGCATTGTCGAACAGGCGCGCCCGCAACGCCTCCGTCCGGTCACCAGCGGGCCCCGGATCCCCGTCAGTACGCCCCCGTTCGAACGGCTCCGCTCCTCCCTTGGACATCACTTGCACCTCCCGTCGGATAGGACCACCAAGCCCCGTCATGGAATCGTCTCAGCTCACATGGTCCAAATCCGTCGCAGGTCGAATGTCACCGCTCGTACTTGTTCCTCCGACACCCAGGTGGGTCCGGGGTAGTACAGAAACCCGCTCGACATGTCGGCAAACTTCTGAATCTCATCGCCGATTGATGCGATGCAGCGACTGCTCAGCGGTCTTACCTGGCATCCTCAGCCGCCGCAGGTTTGCCCTCTGGTCGATCGATCAGGTCGATGTGTTCTTGACAGCCCTTCACCTGCGCAGTCCAATGACAACGTCACTCGCACGATCGGAGGTACCTATGGGCTCGTTCGAATCCGACCTGCGCATCCTCGAAACCGAGCTAGGCGTCGTCGCCAAGGCGTTCGGTGAGCTCACCGACGAGCAGTGGCGAACTTCGACCCTGCTGATACCGCTGGACGAGAAGCTCCCGCACTGGACGGTGTTCGAGCTGGCCGGACACTTCGACATCTCGATCGGTCTGACCCGGATGCTCGTCGCCGACAACACCGCCGGCCAGGTTGGCCGGGACCGGACCAGCTTCTTTATCTTCCCGCGTTCCGAGGTGGCGCCGGTCATCTACGCCTACGCGTACACGATGGTAGAGGGCAAGACGCCCGGGCAGATGCCTGGCGTGCTGATGGAGACCTTCACCAAGACGATCGAGGAGTCCCGTGCTGCCGGCCCGGACAAGGTCGGATCCGGCTACTACGCGCTCATGCGGTTGGACGAGTTCGTCGCCAGCCGCATCGTCGAGGCGGTCGTCCACGGGCTCGACCTCACCGACGCGCTTGGCCGGCCACCGATGGCCACCCCGGCGGGGATTGCCGCAACCGCCGCGATCCTCGACGAGCTGCTGGCTCGCTGTACGGTGCCCGGCCGACCGGCCGACCTCGCCGACGACATGGCCTGGATCCGCGCCGCTTCCGGGCGGGCCGAGCACTCGGATCCCCGGCTTCCCCTCATCGGCTGAGCGAGGCGGCAGCGTCGCGGCGGGAGTCGCCGCGTGCCATCCGAACGGCGTGCTGTTGTGGGGAATGTCCGAACGCGCATTGTCGGTACCCGCAAGGGTGAGGACCTCTACTTCGTGCCGCCGATGGAGTCGGGCGGCCAGCAGTAGGTGTCGCCGGCGTACTTATTGCCTCAGGGCCTGCCTCGCGGTGCAGCCGAGCTAGGTCATCTGCAGGATCACTATCACCAAAATGATAATGACCAAGACCCCGATGATTGTCCCGATAATTCCTCGGTTCATTTCGCCTCCTCGATACGCGTGCTGACCCGCAACTTCAGATCCGGCCGTTGAACACGAACCTGTCGCTGACGTCGAGGTCCGGAGCTGCGGGAAGCGAGTGCCATACGTTGGCGAGATCCCGCTTCGGCTACAACTGAACCACCCCAAGGGCGGATGCATTACACCCTTAGGGAGGTTAAAGTCAGCTTATGGAAGCCGCGGTGCAGACACCGGTCAGCATCGCGCTGGTCAACGACTACGACATTGTGGTGATGGGCATCGCCCACATTCTCCAGCAGTACCAAGATCGTGTGGTGATTGCCGAGCTGGACACCAATGTTGCCGTCTCCGACCTGGTCGACATCGTCTTGTACGACTGTTTCGGGCAGCCGGAATCTGACCATGACGAGATCAGCGTGCTGGTTCGCAATCCGCGTGCCCGCCGAGTTGCGGTCTACACCTGGAACTTCCACCCCGACCTGATCGACAGTGCCCGCAGGCAGGGTGTCCACGGCTATTTGTCAAAGGCGTTGCCGGCGCGGGACCTGGTCGCGGCCTTGGAAGCGATCCATGCCGGCGACGTGGTGATCAGTGACCCGCCTTTTCGGGCGCGCAGCAGCGCTGGATTGAACTGGCCGGGGCGAAGCGAGGCACTGACCGACCGTGAATCGGAGATCTTGGCACTCATCACCCAGGGGCATAGCAACGCTGAGGTGGCAACGCTGACCCATCTCAGCCCGAACACCGTGAAGTCCTACATCCGAACGATCTATCGCAAGATCGAGGTGACCAGCCGCACCCAGGCAGTTCTGTGGGGCGTCCGCCACGGCTTCACACCCGACCATCACCGCATCGAACACTGGCGCGGAGGACCCTGACCGGGAAGCCTCATGCGATCGATCTCTCTAGTCGTATGAGGCGTACGGCGGAAGCAGGTCACTGGTCAACTGAGTGACTCGCTGAGTGACAACCGGGAGAGGTTAGAGAGCACCTGGAAGCTTCGCGGTTTGCAGTCGGTTTGAGCGATGGGTGGCAGCCTCGCCGCGGCGCTGCGAAGGTGTTCGGGCAGACTTCCGCCCATGCGGACAGTGGGTGTGGAGGAGGAGCTGCTGCTCGTCGACGTGCCCACCGGGAAGCCGCGCTCAGTCGCCAGCCAGGTCATCGCCGCCACGGACGAAGACAGCGCGCACGGGGCCGGCGAGGGCGGCGTCGAGGCCGAGCTCCAGCGTTACATGGTGGAAACCCAATCCTCCGTCGCGAGCGAGCTGGCCGACGTTGAAGAAGAGTTGCGTAAGTGGCGACGTGTCGTGGCCAATGCCGCTCGGGAAGCTGGCGCTGGCGTCGCAGCTCTGGCCGCCGCCCCGGTGGCGGGTACCGGTCTGATCTCGCCGGCCCCGCGCTATCAGCGAATGGCGGAGCGCTTCGGTCCGACCGCGCAGGAGGCGTTGACCTGCGGCTGTCACGTGCATGTCGGCGTCGAATCAGACGAAGAGGGCATCGCCGCCATCGACCGGATCCGGGTCTGGCTGCCAGTCATCCTCGCGATGAGTGCGAACTCGCCGTTCTACGACGGTCGCGACACCGGGTATGCCAGTTACCGGTCGCAGTTGTGGATGCGTTGGCCGTCGGCTGGCCCGACCGACACGTTCGGGACTCCCGACGCGTACCACGAACTGGTGCGTTCGATGGTCGAGTCCGGCGTGCTCCTCGACGATGGGATGATCTACTTCGATGCACGCCTGTCGCGGCGCTATCCCACAGTTGAGATCCGAGTCGCCGACGTGTGCGTCGATCTCGAAGACACGCTCGTCGTTGCGGCGTTGTGTCGAGCTCTCGTCGAGACGGCTGTCGGCGAGGCGGCGCGCGGTGATCCGGTGCCGCAGATGCCGACGTCGCTGCTGCGGCTTGCAGTCTGGCGGGCGGGCCACGACGGCGTCGGCGGAGTGCTGGTCGACCCCGTGTCACGACGGCCCCGGCCCTGGATCGAAGTGATGCGCGATCTAATCAGCCACGTGCACGACTCCCTTGAAGGGTTTGGCGATATCGAGCGCGTCGAGGTCGGGATCGACCGGTTAACGCGGGTTGGCACCGGTGCCACCGGCCAGCGCCGCACCTTTGCAAGAACTGGCCAGCTCGTTGACGTCGTCGTCGAGGCGGTGCGCCGGACGGCTGGCCGCTAACCTCTCGCGGCGGTCCACGACGTGGAGAACGCCGGCGACTGCGCTGGCCTGCCGGATCATCTGCGCCCGCGGCCGCCGCATCTAGACGCTGTCGCCCACCCGGCCACCACCCGTCGGGTTGTACAGCGCCTCAGGCCGCGGACCACGCACCAGACTTGGCCCCGCCACCAGTATCAATACCAATACCAGCAGCCACTTACCCCCTGCGGCAAGAAGTGGGAGTGTAAAGTCGCCGGGGCTTGTCGGGCCCGGCGACACCCGGAATAGGTTGGTCGCAGCGTGCAGCAGGATAGCCAGTAGCAGGCTTCCGCGGGTATTCAAGAAGACCCAGGTAAAGAGCACCGACTTCGCCGTATTGTCGATAAGGATCGGCCAGACGGGCTCCTGGAATCTGGTCGCCCCCTCCGTCCAAAGGAGCGGGAGGTGCCACAGCGCCCACAACACGCCAACAATCAGGCTGGCCACGAGGGCGTTGTGCCGGGTAAGCAGTCGCGGGAGCGCGAAGCCTCGCCAGGCGGGCTCCTCACCCAAGCCGTCTGTAAGTGCCAGGATCAGAAAGAAGACGGGCAGCAGCACCAAGGGTTCCTCGCTCAGTGCCTTAGGTACTGCTGCCGACCAGGAGCCACCAAGCAGGGCATAGACCCCCGCGATGGCGAGCGAGAAGGCAGCAGGCCCAAGGATCACCAGCACATACCATTGCCAACCCACGCGCCAGCGAACGAGACGCTCGCCTAGATCCCTCATCGCGGCTCGCCCACCGGTGAGGGCCGCTGCGAGTATCGCGGCTACGGCTGGGGCCCAGACCACCGCCCGCCACCCACTGCCTTGTAGGACTCCGAGCGCGCGCGGTATCTGTACCGCCCAGGACAGACCGTATGCAAGGACGAACAAAGTCACCACGGGATGTCGTCGGATCAACTGAATCTCAAGTCACCGCCCATGGCTGTTCTTCCACATGAATTCGAGGACATGCTCGCACGAGAAGGGCGGAAGTGACCAAGGTGGCTTCTGTTCGGTCGATCCCGGTGGCGTCATCAATGACGGGACCAGCTCGATGCGGCCTTCTCGACCGTTCGCACCGCGTCCGGTCGGTCAAATCGCTCCCGGTGCACCCAGCAGTGATTGGTTGCACGAGTTGGCGGTGTCTCGGGAGATAGTTGACAACTCTTCTGTGGAGTTACCCGAAGTGGGGTGGCCAAATCGCCTGATCAACGCCCCCCGTTGGTAGGCCATGCCGTAAACATTGCGCGGCGGGTCGGCGGCGCGGCTGGTCGATAGGCGTCACGCGGTCGCCGCGTAGGCGTGTGCGAGCTCGGCGGCGAACTCCTCGAAGTCGGTCGGGGTCGTGTTGCTCTGGTTGCGACCCTCGAGCGAGTGCAGCCGACCCTCGCTCAGCGCCTGGTTGAACTCGACGAACAGGGCCGCGAATTCGGGCGAGAACCCGGCGGCCTCAGTGAGGATCGCCACCAGCGCTTCGTCGGGCAGCTGGATGTACTGGAGGTCAGGCTGACCGATCGCCACGCCAATCGCCGCCGCGGCCTCGGTGTAAGTGAGCTCGCGCGGGCCGATCAGCTCGCGGACCACGACGCCGCTCCAGTTCCGCTTGCGCAGCGCTCCGGCGGCGACCGCGGCGATGTCGGCGGTGGCGATCATCGGCACCTTTGCCTCAGGCGCGACGGAGTCGGCGATCACGCCCTCGTGGCGGATCGTGTCCAGTGCTGCGTAGAAGCCTTCGAAGAAGGCGCCGGGGCGCAGGATCATGAGGTTGACGCGGTCGAGCGCCCGCAGCCGCCGCTCCTGCCGGTGCAGGCTGGCGATAAACCCGTTGCCGCTCGCCAGCTCGCCGCCGATTGCGCTCAGCGCGACCACGTGGCGTACACCGCTCTCGCGGATCGCCGAAGCGATCGCCTCGCCGCGCCTGTCCTGGTCGGCGTGGTAGTCGGGCAGGGTCGGATCGAACGCGGTGAGCGTGTAGACCGCGTCGGCGCCTGCGAAGGTGCTTGCCAGGTAGTCGGCGTCGCGGACATCGCCGGCGACGGTCTTGGCTCCGAGCGCGTCGAGCTCGGCGAGCTTCTCCGGCGAGCGAACTAGCGCGCGCACCTCCTCGCCGGCTTCGAGCAGCAGCTTGGTGATCTTGCGGCCGGTGTTTCCGGTGGCTCCCATCACGGTGATCATTGTGGTTCCTTCCAGGTCGGCAATGTTGCAGTTCATCCAGGATGGCGTGTGGGTTGGGTATCTTCTATGACGTGAAATCCGTGATTCATGCTCGTTCGTCCAGATGGGCCTGGAGGTTGGGTCGGCACCTGTCATGCTGGTTGGGTGACCACGCAACGCGATCCTTGGCCCTCGGCCGCCGATCCGCTCGGCGAGGCGCTGCACTTCCTCGAGCTGCGCGGCGCCTTCTACTGCCGCTCCGAGTTCACCGCCCCGTTCGGTCTCGAGCTTCCGCCGTTGGAGGGCTACCTGTGGTTTCACGTCATCACCAGCGGAAGCTGCTGGCTCGAGGCGCCGGCAGCCCTGCCGCGGCGCCTGGCCGCAAGTGAGCTGGCGCTCGTCCCCCACGGCGAAGGCCACTGGCTGCGCAGTGAGCCCGACGCGCCGACGCCGAGCATCTTCGAGCTCGAGCGCGAGCAACTCGGCGAGCGCTACGAGATTCTGCGCCACGGAGGAGGCGGCGAAGGCATCGACATGGTCTGCGGCGCCGTGCGCTTCGATCATCCGGTCGCGCGCAAGCTGCTCGCCGTGCTGCCGCGAATCCTCACCCTCGATCCATCGACGAGCCCGACACAGCTCGAGTGGCTGCGCTCCACCCTGCGGCTGATGGCGCTCGAGGCGGAAGGCCTGCGCCCGGGCGGTGAGACCATGATCACCCGCCTATCCGACGTGCTCGTTGTGCAGGCGCTGCGCGCCTGGCTGGAGAGTGACCCGGCGGCACAGTCGGGCTGGCTCGGGGCGCTGCGGGACCCGCAGATCGGCCGCGCGATCTCGCTCATCCACCGCGAGCCCGGCCGCCCGTGGACCCTTGCCTCGCTCGCCGACCAGATCCCGATGTCGCGGTCGGCCTTCGCCGCACGGTTCACCGAGCTCGTCGGCGAGCCGGCGATGAGCTATGTGACCCGCTGGCGTATGCACCTGGCCGCCGCGGCGCTGCGCGGCGAGGGCGCAACCGTGGCCGCACTCGCGGAACGTTTCGGCTATCGCTCGGAGGCCGCGTTCGCGCGCGCGTTCAAGCGCGTGATTGGAACACCGCCCGGTGCCGTACGGCGAGCAGGGCCGGTCGAGTCGACCGCCGCCTGACTTCTCGCTCGCCGCCGACGCGCGACGTAACGGGGGCACTTCTACGGACAGGTGACGCTGACTTCTGCTGTGACGCTGACTCCCCCTGCCTGGCCCAGGTCCAGGCTGAGCGGTCTGCCACTGCCATACCTGTCCTGGGCGATGGCCTTCACGGTGTCTCACCCTCACGGGTGGTCAGCGGGGGATTGATCAAGTCGACCTAACGCAACAAGCCTGTCGTGCCGACTGTCTGCGCGGCCACCTCGACCGGCTCACGTTCGTCGGCAACGCGTTGAGCCGGATCCACGTCGGACCGCTTCGCCCACACCCTCGCGCGACGGGCAGGCTGACGGGCGGACTGCCCGCTGGAGCTTAGCCTTGCTGTCGTGGGCGTTCCACCATTGCACCGCGACGAGGCACGCCGGATAGCCGTACGAGCGCAGCTGCTCGACGCCACGAGACCCACCAACCTGGTTGGCCTGGTCGACCACCTGACCCTGCTGCAGGTCGACCCGACAGCGGCCATCGCCCCGAACGCCGACCTGGTGGCGTGGAGCCGGCTCGGGTCGTCCTACCAGCCGGCCGACCTGACCAGAGCGCTCGAGGACCGGACCCTCTTCGAGCTGCGTGCGTTGATCCGGCCGATGACTGCCGTCGCGCTGCATGTACCCGAGGAGACGGGCTACACAGCGGACGCGTCGATCCGGGCCTGGGTCGAAGCGAATGACCGATTCCGCCGAGACGTCATCGCGCGGCTGCGCGATGACGGGCCGCTGCTCTCCCGTGATGTGCCCGACACCAGCCAGGTCCCGTGGGGCTCAACCGGCTGGACCAACAACCGAAACGTCACGCAGATGCTGGAGCTGTTGTCCGCCCGAGGCGAGGTGGCGATTGCGGGCCGTGTTGGGCGGCAACGACTTTGGGACATTCCCGAACGTGTGTACCCGGCCTTCGAGCGACTGCCCTCCGAGGAGGCCAGACGGCGCCGTGAGCAGCGCCGCCTTCGCTCGCTCGGCATCGCCAGGGCTAAGACGCCGGTGCTGCCGGGCGAACCGATCTCGGTGGGTGGGGCCGGCGTTCGAGTGACGATCGACGGCGTCGACGGGGAGTGGCGTGCCGACCCGGCGGCGCTCGACCAGCCGTTTGCCGGCCGTACCGCACTGCTGTCGCCGTTCGACCGCCTCATCCACGACCGTGTCCGTACCCAGACCTTGTTCGGCTTCGAGTACATCCTCGAGATGTACAAGCCGGCGGCACAACGACGCTGGGGCTACTTCGCGCTGCCGGTGCTGCACCACGACCGCCTGGTCGGCAAGCTTGACGCCAAGGTCGATCGCAAGGCGGAGACCTTGACGATCAACGCTCTGCACGAGGATGTGCGCTTCACCCGGGCGATCCGTGCCGATGTCGAGGCTGAGATCGAAGCCCTCGCGGTGTGGCTGGGCGCGCGCATCACCCGTTGAGCCGAGACTAATCAACCAGCACCTGGTCTGGCGTGAGCGTCGATACTCCCGCGGGAGCCTACCGCTTGATGTCCGGCTGATCCCGTATCGACGGCGGCGTCAGCCGATGCGCTCGGCCAGGGACACGATGATCCCCTCCGGTCCGCGCACGTAGGCCATGCGCCAGATGTGCTCGTACTGGCCGATGCCGCCGACCAGCCCGTAGCCGTCCG
The DNA here is from genome assembly GCA_963840505.1 of uncultured Actinomycetota bacterium. Taxonomy (GTDB): domain Bacteria; phylum Actinomycetota; class Actinomycetes; order Propionibacteriales; family Propionibacteriaceae; genus Microlunatus. The sequence continues at coordinate 95,839 of CAWIZB010000012.1, read as the reverse complement.
CGGCCAGCCGGTCGACGGCGGCCTGGAGGTCGTCGACCTCGAAGGCCACGTTGCGCAGCCCCAGCTCATTGGCCATCGCCGCCGGTGACCCCGGCTTGTGGTCGGGCCGGACGAAGCTCGACAGCTCCAGCCGGGTACCTCCGTCAGGCGGCCGCAGCATGACGATCTCGGTGCGGGAGTCAGGAATGCCGATGACAGTGTCCAGAAACTCGCCCTCCACGAACATCCGCGTGCCCTCGACCTCGAGACCGAGCCCGACGAAGAACGCCGTCACTGTGTCGAGGTCCGCGACGGTGATGCCGACATGGTCGAAGCGTTGTGCGTGTGCCATGGGATCCATCCTCCAGTTACTCGTCTTGTCGATCCACTCCAGAGCACGTAGCCGACGGGGCGGTCTCGACATCGGTCAGGAGGATTTCAAGACGCGTCGCATCCCCTCGTCGATCCGCGTCGAGCGTGCCCCGCTCCTCACTCTCCCCGCTCGGCTCAGCCGACCCCCTTGCGGCATATGACTGATGCACCAGCCCGAGGTAGCTACCCCGAACTTTAGGGTCGAATCATGATCAGGATTTGCGCAGCAGGGTGAGGCAATTAGGAGCGCAACGGGGAGATCGCCTTGGGCCGATGCCGCTCGCCGCGCAGCGAAGACGACGATCGCAGAAGGCTGCTCGGTCAGTGGGTCGATGCGTGGCGTACGGTGCGGTGCGGTGCCGGACGCGGAGCGAGAACAGTGAGCAGCGCACCGAGATCGGATGTGATACATAAGCCCAGCGGCGGTGCCTCAGATCAGGGAGACTGTTCGCCGTGACAACGACACTCAGAATCACGGTGGACGACATGACCTACCGCGATTTGTTCCAATTCGCAGATCTGGCTCGTGCTAGCCACATCGACCCCAGCACGAAGGTCGACTGGGTCTTGCCCTTCGGTTTGGAGGGGGAGCTGGAACTGGACGGCGACTACCGGCCGCCACTGACATTGGATGGCGAAGAGGCCAGGGATCTGGTCGAAGCCCTGGATCTCGTGGCCAAGTCCGATGGGGACGTGCGGCAGATGCTGAGCGTGCTCGCGGAGTGGCGGGATCGGCTGCGTGATCGGTTGCTCCAGTGAGGCCGCCAGCTGAAGGAGCCAGCCTGTGCTGTGGTGCCAGCTGCTCGCCGAGATGCAGGAGTACGCGTCGCAGCCGTCACGCCGCCGGGGATCTGAGCGCCGTTAAGCTGGCCCGCATGTTGCGTAGGTAGTCGTTGGGCAATATCAAGGAATGTTGTAGGGCTCTCTAGCAAGGACCGAAAGTTGTTGTGGGGTCCGGCCCGCAATATCTGTGCCTTCCCACAATGTCGTCAGTCGCCCACACCAGATCAGGTAGAGGGACAGACATGCGAAGGGTGATCCTATGACCCGGCAAGCAGTAGCCAGCGATCAAGCGCCAGCCGCGCTCGGCCCCTATAGTCAGGCGATCGCCGCAGGTGGCTTTGTCTTTTGCTCGGGTACCGCGGGCATCGATCCCGCTACCGCTGTGGCGCTCGACGGTATCGAGGCACAGACTGAACAGGCGCTCCAAAATCTCGCATCCATCCTGAAAGCCGCTGGGGCATCGATGGATCATTTGGTCAAGGTCACGATCTTCTACACGAATGTCGATGACTTCACGACACTCAACGAGGTTTACGCCAGACACATGCCCGATCCGCCGCCAGCGCGATCTGCGCCGGCCAACGTCAAGCTCCCGCACGGTCTCCTCGTATCGATCGATGCCATCGCTGTAATTCCAGATAAGGTCGGCTAGCTGCTCCCTCTCTGCGGAGCCGTCCGACAACTGCTCGGAAAGCCTCATCCACACCAATACGCCCTCTCGGACGGCGGGACGAGGAGCGGAGCCTGCGGCATGTTGACGCCAGAGCGCGCGGGACCTGATTCTGAAATCTGGACAATTGAGCCGCCATAGGAGCAGGTTATGGAGACCGAGGCGACGTCGTCCGCGGCGAAGCAAACCGATGCTGGTTCGGTTGTGGCGCTCTGGCGTTATCCGGTGAAGTCCATGATGGGGGAGGAGTTGAACTCCTCCGAGGTTACTGACCGTGGGCTGCTCGGGGACAGACAGTTCGCCGTTGTGGACCGAGCCACCGGCAAGATTGGGGGAGCCAAGAATCCGAGGAAGTGGGGGAACTTCTTTGACTTTCGGGCGACTTATGCCGCAGCTCCGAAACTCGGGGGACGGATTTCTCCGGTTCGGATCACGCTTCCTGATGGGGAAGTGGTGAGTAACGATCGAGCTGATCTGGAGCAAATTCTTTCTCGCGCGTTCGGCCGGGATATAGCCTTCGTCGAGGCGCGAGCCGAGGGGATGACTTCAGGCGTCGCGGAAGAGTATTGGCCCGACATGGTGGGTCTGGAGTACAGAGACACTGTGACGGATTTTGAGATGCCGGCCGGGACGTTTTTCGACATTGCCGTCGTGCACCTGGTGACAACTTCGACGATTGACCGTCTGCGGGAGCTGTATCCGCAGGGCCGCTTCGAGGCTCGCCGATTTCGCCCCAACATCGTTGTATCCACTGGAAGCGAGGATCCCGGCTTCGTGGAGAATGACTGGATCGGCCGCACGGTCGTCATCGGCGACACTGTTCGCCTGGCCATGAGCGAACCATGCCCACGTTGCGTGATGGTCACGCGGCCGCAGGGAGACCTACCCAAAGACTCAGGAATCCTCCGGACGGCTGCTCAGCACAACGGAGTGAACGTCGGCGTTTACGCCTCGGTTGTCAATGGCGGGACCATCCGCCGCGGCGACCCGGTCGTGCTCGCCTAAGTTGGGATCGACCCGCCACCCTTATTCGCAGCCGGGTATGACGTTGCTGTCACCGCCGCTCAGCGGGCAGCTGCGGTACCGCAACGGGGAAGGGCTCAAGAGGTCGAACCGCTCGTCGAGTCGTATGTGCAGATGCATGTCATGCCACCCGTCCTCATGCAAGGGCTTGGCTGTGTTTGTGCTCCTGCAAGGAGCAGCCGGCCTTTTCGGCGACCCGACCGCACGGCACCACGAGAAAACCGTCTTGATCAGCAGTGATCGATCGTTTCCACGGACTGGAACTCAATCTCGAGGCGGTCTTCCGCGGACGGTAGCCCAGCCTTTGGTAGATGTGTGACGCACGTTTAGGGGGCGCTAGCCGGCCGCGGCCCCGTCAAGGCACCGGGCGCGAGCAGCCTACGCGGCAAAATGCAAAGCAAAATTGAGAATCTTGTGTTTGTCCCAGAAAACAATGCCCAGGTAGAGGCCCGGGGCAACCAAGCGAATCTCGTCTCGAATCCAATGCGCCACGAGCGAGGTCTCGCGGTAGTCGAGAATGATTGATTCTTTCTGGTCGAACCAACTCTCCGCGGAATAAACCTTGGCGCGGATGGCGTGTGCCCCGGTTGGGCCGATCTCATTCCTGAGCTCTCCGCGCTCGGGATCGAACACCTTGCCTTTCCAGGCAATCAGATGTGCGAGTTTGGCGGCTACATCGCTTACTGGGGTGTCGGGCGCGAAGATGGCCGTCCCGTCACCCTCTCCAACGGGAATCGGACCGGCCGGCGAGGCGCGAAACAGCTCATCGAGCTCGTCGTGAGACATGCTCAGCAGATCCACTACAGTCACGGACACCTTTGCACCTCCGGATCCGAACGACTCAGCGCCGACCGGAGCGGGATCCGATCGTCAAGTCGTAGGTGCGGCCTGCTGTATCGCACCGGACAACTCGGATCAGTGTCCCATCGTCAATTCGCGGTTGTAAACGCACATATTCGGTGCTGACCGAACGCATCAGCTAGGCACGATCAGCCTTTGGCGACCAGCCAGACGCACTGCAATGATCGTGGCCGGCGAGCAACGGAATCACCGTTGAGCATCTGTACCACGGCCATGCCTCGACCCCGCGACATCCGTACCCACGACGGGCTGAATGTGGCATGGGCCACGGTAGCCGCAATCAACGCTTCCCGGGTCTCGATCAACACCGCGTTGACACTGATATGGCACCTGAAGAACATCGAGTCGAATCGAACCAGACCTGTCTTCGCACAGGTTGATGACGCTTGCTCGGGTCGAACTTGTCATTGTCGGCGTCGGGAACATCCCCTTGCCGGTCGGGATGCAGTCCGTTTCGGCTACCCGGGGGTGCGCAACTACGACGGCGAGTGGACTGAGTACGGCAGCCTCGTCGGTGTTCCCGTCGAGACCGGTACGAGCTCGTAGGGCCCAGGACCCGGCGAGCTTGCCAATGGCGTCGGGTCGTGGAGGCCTCCGCCGCCCCCGTCCGGGCGTGCCTCGGTCCGCCGGTCGGGACACTAAGGCGAGCCCGGCCGCCCCCGCGGAATGAACCGATGGGATGCCGCGCCGATCTCGGCAGTCAGCTGTCGGGCCTCGTCGAAGCTCGCCGCGGGGTCGGCGTCGACGCCGGCGGTCGCATCGAGCACGGCCCGCAGCGTGCGTCGGTCGTGCCCGTACATCCCGGCCGCAGTGTCGGGGTGGCCGCCGAGGAACCGGGCGATCCGCGCGGCGATGCTCGGGTTGCCGAGCGCCAGCGCCGCGGTCGCGAGGTGCGCGAGGTCGACGTGTTGTTGCTCGAGGTCCCCGAGTTCGGCACGGATCGCCAGCGCGGCCAGCAGGAACGGCACAGCCTGCGCGGCGCGGCCAAGCTGGAGCAGGGCGACACCTATCCCGTTCAGCCCGTTGCCCGCCAGATTGACGATCACGGCACCCGGGGCGAGGGCCAGCACGCCACGGAACTCGCCCAGGGCCAGCTCCGGATCTCCCGTGTCGAGCAGGAGAAACCCGAGCTCCTGGTGACAGTACGCCTCGCCCTCACGGTCGCCAGCGTCCAGCGCGAGGGTGAGCGCCGCGTCGAGGTGTGCCCGGGCCTCGTCGAGCCGGTCGGCCTTGTGCGCGACGATGCCGAGCAGCGACCGGCTGGTGCGCACGACCTCCGGCATGTCCGCCGCGGAGGCTGCGTCGAGCGCCTCGGTGAGCAACCGCCGGGCCGGCCCGAGGTCGTGCGCTCGCTCATGGGCATATCCCCGGTCGAGGAGCTCGAAGATCCGCGCACGCTCGTCCACACATCCAGGCTCGCACACCCGACGCGCCGCCTCACCAGCTGCGGCCAAGCGAGGGCGACCGGCTCACCCTGGACGGCGACGCTGCGACACATGCCCGATGGAGAACGATCAGGCGCCGACGTAGGCCGCGAGGTGCTTGCCGCTGAGGGTGGAGCGGGCGGCGACGAGGTTGGCATACGACACATCACCACCGGACTCCGCCTCTTCCACCACAAGAGGGCCGAGTATCCGCAAGCCGACCGTCCACCGAAGATCTGTCCACGCCGGGCAAGTTCGTGCACCCTGCTCCAGGCTGTCGAGGAGGGTGGTACCGCTCGACGTCGCGGGACTAGACCCGAGCCTCGATGAGAATCGGCTTCAGTGCCGAGCTTTCGGTGAAATCGGGTCCGCGCGACGGCGACCGTCGGATGGTCGACGTCGCCCGGCTCACCAGAAACGAACGATTCCGGCGAGGTAGTGATCGGGCGGGTCAGTTCGTTCTGGGTTCTGCCCTGGCGTGTCGCCTTCGGTGGTAGTGGCGTGCGGCGCGTGCTCGGTTGCCGCAGGCGATAGAGCACCATTCGCGGCGGGGGTGAGTTTTGACGAAGTAGAGGACGCAGCCGGGGGCTTGGCAGGCGCGGAGTTTGTCGGCATCGCTACCGCCGAACAGGTCTACGGCTTCGGTGGCGACGCCGGCTAGAGCGGCAGGCACGGCGGAGTTTGGTGTTGTGCGGCGGAAGGTGTTGTTTTCGATTCGCAGCTGAGCGGCAGGCAGGCGCGCCGCGGCGGTGTTGAGGACATCGACCGACCAAGCGACGTCTGCCCGAGAGACCGCGGCGGGCCGGGTGTCGTCGGTCTGGTGGGCGGCAAGGCATCGGAGTGAGTCGCGGAGCGCGCGAGCTTCTGCCAGCTCCTCGGGGCTGGCCAGCATGTCGATGTGGTGGATGCCGACGGCGTCCATCCATGCGTCGAGCCCGAACGGTGTGTCGAGGTCGTCGTGGAGGCCGTCGGTGTCGGCCCAGATGGTTCCCATGAGGCGTACGGGGACGGGTTCCTCCGGAAGGACCCATGTGCGCGGCGACTCATTCATCCCGCGATTTTATCACGGGTGAGAACGCTTGCATCCGTTAGAGAGATGTGATAGAACTTCTCACGTATAAATCACTGATTACCCGTTAGACGAGAACGAAAGGAGACGCATCATGTCAACGTCCGTGAAGTACCGCTCGGCCGCCGTTGACGGTCACAACGTGTTCTACCGGGAGGCTGGCGACCCCCGCGCTCCGAAGATCGTGCTGTTCGGCGGGTTCCCGTCGTCGTCGCACCAGTGGCGCGATCTCATCCCCGCCCTCGCTTCCCGCGGCTTCCATGTCGTCTCGCCGGACTACCCCGGCTTCGGACACACCACGTCCCCGGACGGCTTCGCCTTCACCTTCGACAACCTGTCCGAGGTGATCGAGAAGTGGCTCATCCAGATCGGATTCACCTCATTCGGTCTGTACCACCAGGATTACGGCGGCCCGATCGGCAACCGCATCGTCGCCCGCCACCCGGAGTGGCTGCAGTGGCAGATCGTGCAGAACAGCAACGCCTACGAGGAGGGTTTCACCGAGGCCTGGGACGGCATCCGGTTCAAGCTCTGGAAGGACCGCAACACCAAGACCGAGGACGCACTGCGACCGTTCTTGACCACCGAGGGCGTGAAGTCCATCTACCTCGGCGGCCAGCCAGACCCGGAGCTCATCTCGCCTGACAACTGGACCGTGGACGTGGCGTTCCTCGGCCTGCCCGGCCGGCGCGAGATCCAGCTTGACCTGCTGGAGGACTACAAGACCAACCCGCCGCTCTACCCCGCATGGCAGAAGGCGCTGCGCGACAATCAGCCGCGCACGATCATCTTCTGGGGCCAAGGCGACGTGTTCTTCACCCCCGCGGGAGGCGAGGCTTACCTGCGCGACCTGCCTGACGCTGAACTGCACCGCCTCAATGCCGGTCACTTCGCCGTCGAGGATCACGTGGAGTACATCGCCGACAACATCACCCGCTTCTTCCACGAGCGCGTTGAGCAATCGGCGTAACCGCAGGTAGATCAGATGAGGATGCAGGAGGGCCAGCTCGCCGGGTGGGGGTTCCACGCCGGCGAGCTGTCCTGCCGGCCAGCGATATCGGTGTCAGCCGCCCGATCGCTAGCGCCTGGACCCTTGACCAGGCCCCCACCATCGACGAGCTTCGACAGCGCGGCAGACGTGGGCGCCATACCGCAGCTACGCAACCGCACTGCTTTGGCGCTCACTCAAAGAAGGAACCCCAACATGACCGACACGCCCACCGACGACTACAGCGGCGCCACCCGCGTCGAATACCTCATGACATGCCACCCGACGGCACCTCGAAAGACGCAGCACACACACTGAAGGGCTGCCGCTGCCCGTCACTTCGTCGCCGCAAGCCGTCCGGCTAGCGGACACTTGGCTAGGTCAGTTGCGGAACGGAGAGTGGTCCTATGTCGCCGGCTTCTAGGCATCGGGCCGAACCCGTCCACGAAGGATGCAGAACTCATTGCCTTCAGGGTCTGCGAGTACCACCCACGACGCGTCACCCTGCCCGACATCGGCCCGCCGAGCACCGAGGGCAAGGAGACGTTCGACTTCTGCGGTTTGATCGCCCGGACGGAAGTCAGGATGGAGTCTGTTCTTGCCTGCCTTCTCCTCCGGAACCGGCACGAACAACAGGCCCGGCACCCGATTCGGAGTCGGCCTGATCTCGAACTCGTCGGCGGCGTCGCCCACGACAACCCATCCCAAGGCCTCGGCCCACCATCGACCAAGCGCGACCGGATCGTGAGCGTCGACGACGACCTGTTCCCAAATGAGATCCACGTCGCACACTTTGCCAGGTCGGTCTCGCAAGCGGACCCCGCACCGGACGCTGATCTAGCTGAGGGGAGCTAGGACGACTCGCCGTGAACACGGCATGCTGTCCTGATGACTCCCGTGCACCACGCAATCGACTATGTCGAGATCACCGTCACCGATATGGATGCGGCCCAGCACTTCTACGGCACGGCCTTCGGCTGGCGGTTCACCGACTATGCGCCGGCCTACGCTGGCATCCAGGCACCCGAGGGTGACGGCGAGGTCGGCGGTCTCAGTCTCGGCCAGAACGTCGAGCCCGGTGGACCGCTCGTCCTGCTCTACTCCGACGACCTCGACGCCACCGTCGCCGCCGTCAAGGATGCCGGCGGCACGATCGCCGAGGAGCCGTACGCATTCCCGGGCGGACGGCGCTTCACCTTCTTCGACCCGAGCGGGAACAGGCTCGGCGTATGGAGCACGACCTAGGCAACATGCGGTTCAGGAGAAGCGTCACCGCAGCCAACCTGGAAGGCCATTGGTGAAAGCGATCGTCTATGACGTCGTGGGCGCGCCGGCCCTGGTTCGCGATGTGGCTGAACCCGACTGTCCCGAGGACGGCGCGGTGATCACGGTTCGGGCCACCGGCGTATGCCGGTCGGACTGGCACGCTTGGCGTGGCCATGAGGCGGTGCCGCTGCCACACATTCCGGGACACGAGTTCGCCGGCGTGATCGCTGCTGTGGGAGCCCAGGTCCGTGGCTTCGCGCCGGGTGACCGGGTGACCGCGCCATTCGTCAATGGTTGCGGGCGGTGCGACTGGTGCCGGGCCGGTGATGCGCAGATCTGTCCCGATCAATCCCAGCCGGGGTTCAGCCACCCGGGCTCGTTCGCTGAACGCGTCGTTGTTCGGGTCGCTGACGTCAATCTTGTCCGGCTGCCCGATGAACTGGATTTCGTGAGCGCGGCGGCTCTTGGCTGCCGCTTTGCCACCGCGTTCCGTGCCCTCACCGCGTACCGCCGGGTCGACCCGGAAGACTGGGTGGTGGTGTTCGGCTGCGGTGGTGTCGGGCTTTCGGCGATCATGATCGCGCGGGCCCTGGGTGCCCGGGTGATCGGTGTGGACCTCTCGGCGGCGGCCCGGGCGCGGGCGGCCGAGTTGGGTGCGGTAGCGATCGACGTAGCGGAGACGTCCACCGCCATTGCCGAGCTGACCGGCGCGGGCGCGCACTTGACCGTCGATGCAGTGGGCTCGGCGGCGACGGCGCTGGCCGCGGTGAGCGTTCTGCGCCGCGGCGGCCAGCACGTTCAGGTCGGATTGATGCTCAACGCCGACGCCTTAGCCCCCTTGCCGTGGGAACTGCTCGTGGCCCGGGAGTTGCGGGTGGCCGGCTCGCACGGTATGTCGGCGGCCGACTATCCGGCCATGCTGGCGATGATTACCGACGGCCGGCTCGATCTACCAGAGCTAATCGCCGAACGCATTCCGCTCGAGAAGGCGGGCGCGGCGATGATGGCCATGGACAACCCGGTGGCCCCGCGTGCCGGGGTCACCGTCGCCGTCTCTGACACCGGCGGTTGATCACCCAGCCACCGCACGATCAGGTCGGCAGGTAAGAGTGCAGTGCTCGGTCGGCCAAAAGGCGAGACGAATCGGCCGGCCCGGGTACTCCAGACTGTGATCGTCGTCCGGCAGGGCGATTGACGAAGCTGGGGTGGGGCCCCGGCTCAGACCCGCCGGCGCCAACCCGGCCACCGACAGCAGCACACCAAGGACTGCGGCTACCAGGCCGGTCAGCCAACGGTTCGGTTGCCTGCCTAGCGAACCCATCAACGCGCTTCGAGGAGCCTAGCGAATCGGGCGTTGTCGGAGGACCATCCGCTCACCCGGGGCTACTTGCAGTAGGACAGGAGCGACTGGGGCAGGCCCGCCGATGCGGTGCCGCAGACGCTGTCGGAGTCCTCGGCGTTCCATTTGGTGCCGTTCCACTGCAAGAAGAAGACAGTGTCGCCCGGGCTAACCCGCGCAGCGGCCCACAACTTGCCACCGACGTCGGCGCAGGTGAACTCCTGCACCGTGGCGCCGGCCGGGAGCGCGGCACGAATCGCCTCGGACGTGCAAGCCGCGGTGGCCGGCTTCGTCGGCGACGAGGACGGGGCCGCCTTGCAGTAGGACAGGAGCGACTGGGGCAGGCCCGCCGATGCGGTGCCGCAGACGCTGTCGGAGTCCTCGGCGTTCCATTTGGTGCCGTTCCACTGCAAGAAGAAGACAGTGTCGCCCGGGCTAACCCGCGCAGCGGCCCACAACTTGCCACCGACGTCGGCGCAGGTGAACTTCTCCATCGTGGCGCCGGCCGGGAGCGCGGCAAGAATCGCCTCGGACGTGCAAGCCGCGGTGGCCGGCTTCGTCGGCGACGAGGACGGGGCCGCCTTGCAGTAGGACAGGAGCGACTGGGGCAGGCCCGCCGATGCGGTGCCGCAGACGCTGTCGGAGTCCTCGGCGTTCCATTTGGTGCCGTTCCACTGCAAGAAGAAGACAGTGTCGCCCGGGCTAACACGCGCAGCCGCCCACTCGGTGTCGCCGACCTTTGCGCAGGTGAACTCCTGCATGGTCGCACCGCCCGGCAGGGCCGACAGAATCGCATGCGAGGAGCACTCGGCCTTGGTACTGGAGGCCTTGGTACTGGAGGCCTGGGAGCTGGTCGTGGGGCTGCTGCTTGGAGTGTCGCTTGAGTTCGATGAAGAGGACCCGCAAGCCGAAAAGGCGAGGACGAGTCCAAGAACGGGGACTACGGCTAGCTTTAGGAGGACGCGCCCGTTACGAGCACTGTGAATGCGGTGAGACAGCGCAGTGGTGGATAACAAGACCGTTCTCCGTACGGGCTCGTGGTGCTCGCGTGTGTATCGACAATTTACCCTGTCAAGCCCGCTCAAGCTCAAGCCAGTAGGGTCACCGGCCGAGCACCGAGGAGGCCGCTCCCGTTCCCGCTTCGCATCAGCTACCCGGCGCCCGAGGCTCCCAACTGGGATCGGGTGGTCCGCGTTGCCGAGAATTGGCTCGGTCCCGCCTGATTGGGCGCCGACCGCGGTCCGCCAGCGATCCGCTTATCAGCGCCTGCTGAGCGACCGGCTACCGGGTGTCCGAGAGCGGAACGGCTTGCGGCGCGCCCGCCACGAACGGCGCCATCTGTCAGGGCATCACCGGAGGCGGATCCCTTGCGGGACGGAGGCAGCCATGAAGCCGAGGAGTCCTCGGGCCTGGCGAACTGTCCGCTCAGCCTTCGTCATGCGGTCATCTCCGACCGCTGAAGGACTCTTCAGTGCGACGCCGTCCCGCAAGGGATCCTTGCGATCGGCGCAATCAGCCGGTACGCGAACAGGACAGCTCCAGGTGAGGTCGCGCGTTGCTTGGGTTGGCATTGCGGCCACACTGTTCGAAGCGAACACAGCGGTCGGAGGAGCGGGGGAACCAGATCTCATTGGTCAACTCGCGATCCAACCGATGATCGAGATCAACCGCCTGGCCATCCATTGCGTCGTCAGCCCGCGTTGCTGATGATCACCTTCAGGGCCTTTTGCTCGGCCGCGTCCGCGAACGTGTCGTATGCCCCCAGGAACTGGTCGAAGGTGAAGCGGTGAGTGACGAACTTCGCCGGGTCGATCACACCGCTCGTGATCTTGTCTAGCAGCTCGGGAGCGGTCGTCGCGTTGACCAGCCCCGTCGTGATGGTGATGTTGTTGATCCAGTCACGCTCGATCGGAAACTGCACACCCTCTCCGTGCACTCCGATGTTGGCCACGCGGCCGCCCGGACGGATCGAGTCGAGTGCCAGACCGAAGGTCGCCGGGATCCCGACCGCCTCGATCGCCACATCAACACCGAGACCGTCGCGGCTGAGCCTTTTCAACTCGGCGACGAGGTCGTCGCCACTTGCGTCGACGGTCTCAGTTGCGCCGAACTCCCGCGACGCGTCGAGCCGGAACTTGTTGCCGTCGACTGCGATCACCTTCGATGCTCCCTGCGAGGACGCGGTCATCACGGCCGCCAAGCCGACCGGACCGACGCCGACTACTGCGACAACGTCGCCCTGTTTCACCGCCCCGTTGAGCACCCCGATCTCGTAGCCGGTCGGCAGGATGTCGCTGAGCATCGTGCCTTGTTCGGCAGTGACGGTGTCGGGGAGCGGGATGAGCCCGTTGTCCGCGTATGGCACTCGGACATACTCGGCCTGCGTCCCGTCGATGAGATGTCCGAAGATCCACCCGATCCCGCCCAGCGTCTGGCAGTGAGACGTGAGTCCTGCCTTGCAGCTCACACTCCATGCACTGCTGATGCACGAGATGATCACCCCGCCGACCGCCACCGGTGCACGACGGTCCCGACCTCCGTACTCACACTCCGATCAGCGTTCCTCGTGCTCGAGTGGATCGCGGCCTTCTGGTCACGCATGGCTATGTCGCCCTGTCTCGGATCCTCCAGGTCGGTCGCCTGGAAGATGGCAGTCGATGACGACCTCCACGTCTCCGAGTCGCGTCGGTCGACACCTGAGTAGCCCGCGCGAGCAGGAACGTACTCCCACGTCTTCCGATTCGCCGTAGACGATTGCCTTCATCAGCGTACCCCTCTCGAGCGGATCCCGGCCTTCTGCAAGCGCATGGCTCTCGCTGCGGATCCTCCGGCTGCACCTGAAGATGGCAGCGATAGCACTCACGCCTCGTTGCGGCCGTCGGTCGGTCGACCCGACGAGCCCTGACGGTCATCGCCGATGTTGTGAGATTCGCGGGTGCTGCATGCCGCCGTGGCAGCACCGAGTTCCACGAGGCCCGTCGGTCGCAGCTCAGGTGCCGGCTGTAGCGCTCGCGGACGAGCACGGTCGGACGCCTGCGATCTCGCCATATTGTGTTTCGTTGTATGATCACGTCGCACAGATCAGCCCGTCCGTCCCGATGACGAACGTGGTGCGCTTGACCGGTCTGATCGCGTGGATCGCGTTCAAGATCCGCCACAGTCCGTCCCGATGACGAACGTGGTGCGCTTGACCGGTCTGATGAACGAGAGAAGGCCTGAGGAGACCCCGTACGCGCGGGCCACTGAGCCGTCTTTGTCGGATAGCAGCGGATAGTCGAAGTTGTGCTTGGCGGAGAACTGCTTCTGCTTGCTGACCGGATCGACGCTGATGCCCATGCGCTGTGCCCCAACCTTCTCGAACTCGGTCCTCAGATCCCGGAAGTGGCAAGCTTCAGCGGTGCATCCGCTGGTCATCGCGCGAGGGTAGAAGAAAAGCACGACCGGCCCTGCGCGGAGCATCTCGCTGAGCCGACGCGGATGGCCGGTTTCGTCCGGGAGTTCGAAGTCAGGAGCGCGGTCGCCGCGTTGCATGGGTTCACCTCCTCATTCGGACTCGCCGATTGATGCTCAAGCGACAGGGACAAGTCTGCCCTCGGCCCGGCCGGCCTGCTCAGCAACCGACGCGTCATAACCGGCTCAACTGACGTCCCACCGCGACCAGGGCCACCAGCGGGGTGGTGTCCGATAGCACCAAGCGGTTCGACGACGTAGCCTGCCAGGATGCTTCCTTCCGCGGAGGTCCTGCACACGGCGGTGGGTGATATCGATATCGCCTACAACACACTGGGCAAGGCGAGCGACCCTCCGGTGCTGCTCATCTCAGGTCTGGGTGCCCAGTTAGTCGACTGGGACGACGCCTTCTGCCAAGAACTCGTCGATCGAGGCTTGTTCGTCATTCGGTTCGACAACCGAGATGTCGGCCTGTCGAGCCATCTCGACGGCGGTCGCCTCCCCGATCCATCGGCAAGGACGGCCGGTGCCGCACAAGCAACGCCCTACACGCTCGCTGAGATGGCGGCCGACACGGCAGGCGTGATCGAGAACCTCGGACTTGACTCTGCGCACGTGGTGGGCATCTCGCTAGGCGGGATGATTGCGCAGATCCTGGCGATCGAACGCCCGGAACGAGTCCGCAGCTTGACCTCGATCATGTCGATGACGGGGAACGGCCGGGTGGGCCAGCCAACGGAAGCAGCGCGCGCCCTGATGCTGTTGCCCCCAGTCAGCACGCGGGCGGGCGCCATGGACCGCTCGGTGATCTTCAACCGCGCAGTCGGCTCGCCGGCATATCGGATCGACGAGACCGAGTTGCGCGACCGAGCGGCGCGGGCCTTCGACCGCGCGTCCGATCCGCAAGGCGTCGTACGTCAACTGGCGGCGGCCATGACCACACCAGACCGGACCGAAGACCTGCACCGTCTCGACCTGCCGACCCTTGTTATTCACGGTGCTGAGGACCAACTCATTGCTGTAAGCGGCGGGCAGGCGACCGCAGAGGCGATTCCAGGAGCGGAGCTGGTTGTGATCGACGGTATGGGCCACGATCTGCCCAGACCCCTGTGGCCGATCGTCGTCGAGCGCATCGGCGGGTTGGTCGACCGAGCCGAGCAGCGGTGGACACGATCTGCAAGCACCTCGGTGAGCTGCACATAGCGGCCGTCGAGTGGACGCCAATGTCCAGATCATCACCGCAGGGCGCATTCTCAACGGGACCCAGACGGTAGTAGACCGGCGGCGGCCAGCATCACCACCGTCGCTGCCGCCAGATCCATACAGACCGATTCTGGTCGATCGTGCGACGGCCCCACCGCAAGCCGACCGTCATCGGGCCAGGGGCTCCCGAAGCTGGGCGAGCCGCAAGGTAGGAGATCTTGACAGGATGCGCTACCGGAGGGGTTGGTAGCGCTGTGCAACCATGCGGAATGCGGCATGTCCGTGCATTTCGCGCCGCTGATCGCGAGTTGCCGTTTGTGAGGGCTTGAGCCCTCGGGTGGTGCGCACCACCGATGATTCTGGGGGTGTGCGACGGTCTGATCTGCCGTACCCGAACGAAGGAGGAACCATGGGCAAGGTCATCGCAGCCATCACGACCTCGGTCGACGGCTACATCGTGGGGCCGCATGATGGGCCGGAGCACGGCCTCGGCATCGGGGGCGAGCGCCTCCACCACTGGGTGATGGGTGGCCCGTGGACGTACGCCGACGACGGCCACGACACCGACGGTATGCACGGCGCGGACCGGGAGTACTACGAGTCGCTCACCGACGGGCTTGGCTGCGGGATCGTCGGCCGCAACATGTACGACGCCGCCGGCGCCTGGGGCGGCACCAACCCATTCCCCGGCACGTTGATTGTGCTGACCCACCGCACCGAGGACCAGCCCGATCCGAGTGCGGGCTTCCTGTTCATCGACGGCTTCGACGCCGCGCTGCTGAAGGCGCGCGAGCTCGCCGGCGACGGCGGGGTCTCCCTCGGTGGTGGCGCCGACCTGATCCGCCAGGGTCTCGCGGCGGGAGTAGTAGACGAGCTCGCGATCTCCACCGCGCCGCTCGTGCTGGGCGGCGGGAAGCGGCTGTTCGAGGGATTCGAGCAGGATATCGACCTCGAGGTGCTCGGCACTTGGAGTTCGCAGTACGCCACCCACGTGCGGTACGCCATCAGGCGGGCCGGGCAGGAGTACGCCGCACACTGACGACCGCCCGGTTACGCCACGACGCGACGCCGAAAGAGGATCCCTATCGGACGGATCGTCTGCGGTGAAGAACAGGATCCGGCAGGGACGTCACGATCGCCTCGGAACACAGCGCCACGAGATCCTTGGGTGGCCCGAAGCCCGCGCTGATCCGACGTCGGGCACTCAGCGCCTGGTCTCGTCGTCGCTGGGCACGCTCCAGCCGAGGTCGTCGCCGGGCGCGGCGATGTAGCCGTCCAGGCTCAGGTTCATGCCGAAGGTCAGTTTCCGCATGGCGTCAGCCTCCCGTGAGTCGGTATTCGGCGTACAGACCAGCACGGCGCGCAAAAATCATCGGTCAGGCCCACCGAGGGCCAGTTGACCACGACGCCAAGCAGATGCTCCGTACGGACAGGAAGGAGATGCGGGATCGGCGGTTGCATGACCGGTTCGGCGTCTCCTGGCAGGTCCACCCCTGGCTGGCTGAACCCGGTCGAGCCGTCGGATACTTCGGCCATGGGCTGCCCTGTCTAACGAGGGACGCCGTATTCCGGCGGCCGACCCCTTATCGGGGCGACGGCTTGTTTACTGCGGGCGAGTCGCGGATTCGTACGCCCCTACCCTGTCAGTCATGGATCCCGCCTTCTGGCCGCTGCCTGGGCTGAGACTACGAACGTCGGAGTTGCTGCTGCGTCCGACGACCGAAGCCGACCTGTCGGCCGTCGCGGCCACGCTGTCGGCGGACGTAACAAGCAACCCGCAGCTCCCCCGGTTCCCAACGCTGGACGAAGGCACTAGCCGCGCCGTATCGGCTCACCAGTCCTACTGGCAGTCGGTTGGGAACTGGTCGCTCGACAGCTGGCGGCTCGACCTGGTTGTCGTACTCGGCGAGCGGATCATCGGGGTGCAGTCACTAGAGGGTGAGGATTTCCTGGTTCTGCGCACCGTCGACAGTGCCTCCTACTTGGCCCGAGACACCCGTGGACGGGGCTGTGGCAAGCAGGCACGACGCGCCGTACTGGCCCTCGCCTTCGGGCCACTCGGCGCCGACTACGCCATCACATCGGCCTGGCATCACAACGCCGCCTCGCTGGGCGTCAGCCGGGCACTCGGCTACAAGCCGAACGGCGAAAGCCGCCACCGATCTGATACCGGCCCCGGCGCCGACACGATGGTGCACCTGCGCTTGTCGCGCACAGATTGGGAAGCCTCCGGTCAAGCGGCATCCGTCGAGATCAGCGGCTTCGAGCGCTGCCGGCCACTATTCGGACTCTAAGCCACGACGCGTCCGAGTCGCACGACGCGTTCCTGTGACAACTGGCCGATAACCCAGCCCTCGCCCGAGGAAGCATTTCCTCGACAGGTTCGGCCACCCGTACAAGTCGTCGTTCTCATGGAGGATCCACAGTGGCCGCCGTTCCTCGATCGACACCGAAGCGCGATGCCCGGTGGCGGCGAGGATGACAGTCCAGTTTCCGCCGGCTCCTTGGCAGGACATCTTCGCAGCCTGGAATGCTCAGCACTCAACACCGCTGCAGATCGGACAGTCGCGGCCGCTCGCGAGGGCGTTCCAGCGGTCGATGTCGTCCAGAGCGCGCCGCTCACGCGCGTCGACGTCAACGCTTGCGCACCTTCCAGATCTGCTCCATCGGCCAGTGTCGCGCCCAGGCAGTCGCAGCCTCATCGCGGTACGTCGAGGTTGCGCCCTCCGGCGGTTGGACCTCGATCAGATCCTCGATCTCGAAGCCGTTGGCGCGGAAGAGGCGGATCCACTCGCCGGTCGGCAGGTTGAACTCCACGGCTCCGTCCGGGTCGTCCCAGCGGCGCATGCCGAAGTAATCGCGGTGCAGCCGGCCGTCCCAGCCGTCCGTCGGCTCGTCCCACCCGACCCAGGCAAGCGCGGTGGCGCCGCTGAAGGCGAACAGGCCGCCGCTGCGCATAACACGGGCCACCTCCGGCACGAAGAGATGCGGATCGGCGAAGGTCGGGGCGCCCCAGTCGGCCATGACGACGTCGAACGACCCATCCGCGAGCGGGATCGACTCGGCGCTCGCGTGGAGAAGCCTCACGGCCACGCCTTCCTCGTCGACGGCGCGCCGGGCGTGCGCAAGCCGTGCCTCCGAGTTGTCGAGGCCGATCACGCGGGCGCCGCGACGAGCGAGGGCGCGCGACCACTCGGCGGCGCCGCAGCCGAGCTCGAGCACGTCCTTGCCGGCCACATCACCGAGCACGTCGAGCTCGTCCTCGGGGATCTGCCACAAGCCCCAGGCGCGCCCCTCGGCGATGAAGTCGGCGTTCTGCTCGTGGTACCAGTCGCTCTGGCGGTCCCAGAACTCGCGGTTACGGCGGGCGTGGTCGGTCAGGTCGGACACGGCGGGCAGTGTACGCTCGCCCCGCGTGGACACCGAGACGTGGTGACCGCCGTCAAACCCGATCCGACCGGGGTGCGGTGCGCGGCCAGCACCACGCTGACCAACGCGTTCGAGGCTCTCGACCTTCTCCCGCATTTGCCCGCGTCTGTCGATCTGCGTACGGCGCGGCAGCGGCGGCGAAGACAGTCTCGCGGGGTGCGGCAATGTTGAGGTGGAGGGGGCCAAGGGGCTGGGTCCCGCGGCCGAGGCCCAAGAAGGTGAGTCTGTCGGTGACCACGCCGATGTAACAGAACGGCCCACACGTGCGTTTCACCAAAGCGACGCCGATGAGTACTGCCCGGTACCTGAAACATGAGGACTGTCCCATCTGAGCCGACCGGTGACATGCCCGAGGATCGTGCCTGTAGCGGGCGAACCTGGGTCGCCAGGAACCGGCTTCGGTCCGAATGGTTACGACCGGCAGCAGAGCGAGCCACCAGATACCGGCCATTAGATACTGTCCGCATGCCGTCCGCCGACGACCAACCATGGTCGCCGTTCCCCGTGCAGGACTGGTCAACTCTGCCGGCGGATCCGCTCGGCAGCGCCGCGGTGAATCCGACCTGGCCCGCACCCCAGCCGCAACGATCATGGTGGCGGCCGCTCGTCGTTTTCGGTCTTGTCGCCGCACTTGTCGCCGGTGCCGCGTTCGTGGCCAGCTCGGTGGGCGTCGCCGCCCGGGTCACCGGGGCTGCCAGCTATTTGCCATCAGATGGTGCGGTGACTTATGAGCGAACCGACACGACCCGCGAGCTCAAGAGTGTGGTTGGGATCGCCGTCACCGAATCGGCGCGGCTGTCAGGCGTAGCCGGCCTGCTCAGCACCGACAGCGCCTTCGCCTCCAAGATGCTCGATGTGTCCTATCCGGACCGCGACAGGATCCAGATCCTGCGGACCACGACAACCGCGATCAATGATCCAGCGGCGACTGCACAGACGATCCGCTTCTATCGAGTCAATGCCGGCGTGGAGCTCATGGGTGTCAGTACGCCGTCAGAGGGTTACGTCTATAGCCCAGCTTTGGTGGTGTTGCCGGCGGATGTCCGCGCCGGGAGTCAGTGGAACGGTGCCGGATCCGCCGGGGACATCTACGACTATCGCAGCGAACTGAGTGCCGAAGCCAGCGGCGGTGACTGCCTCAGTGTGAAAGGTGAGGTGCGCTATCTGTCGAAAGAGGGGCAACTCGGTCGGGTGGTCACGGTCAGCCAGACCTGGTGCCAGCGCCAGGGCATCCTCGCGGAGAGCCAGAGCTTCGCCGACGTACGCATTGCCTCGTCTCGCATTGAACCACCTGTGCCGAGCGTCGAGACCACCGTCAACACCCCAATCCGCTGGACGGAGCCGGAGCACTGGACCGCCAAGTCTCTGAGCACGATCTCGATCAACCCCACCTTCGGGCAGGGCCCGATGGTGGGCTCACCGTCCTCGGCCGTTGCGTCAGTGCGGACCGAGTCGGGCTTGGTGATCCGGGCGACCATTGGGTCCGGTGATCTGGTCGCCACGACCCCCAAGACACTCACCGAGTGGACCGCCATCTGGCGAGCGCATCCGGGCGGCACGGTGCTGAACCTCAGTGCATTCGGCAACGTGATCATTGCGACGACGAGCAACCGCCAGCTGGTGGCCTATTCCGATGTCGGCGTGCGATTGTGGCAGCTGCCGCTTGATGATCTTGCTCCAACCTCACCCGTCCGGATCAGCGAGGGCGACGCGGTTTTGGTCGATCTCGCCGGCGAGATGCGGAGATTCGACCTTGTCACGGGTGCCGTGCTGTGGCAGCAGAACGTTGGCTCCGACGTCAACGTCCCACCCGTCGCGGGCGCGGGGGTGGTCGTGGTCATGGACCGAGGTGGCACTACCACGGCCTTCGAGCAGGGCACTGGCAAGCCTCGTTGGAATCTGGATATGCAGGGCGATGCCGCGGTCGTCATCGGCGAGACCGTGGTCGTGATTCAAGATCAGACCGCTCATGCGCTGTCGACCGTCAGCGGCCAGCACCGCTGGGTACGGCCGATCTTCGGCACGCTGACCGACATGGGGAGTTTCGCAAGCCAGGCCGTGGTGGCGACCAAGAGCCAGTCCGTCATCATGAGCAGCGACGGAGTGGTCACTCAGCGCCTCGGGCCAGTCCTCACCCTGACACCAACCCAAGATCATCTTGTGGCCTGGGGCCCAACCGAGGCGCTGCTGATCGCCAGAGACCGAGGGATCGTCAGCCGCTGGAACCTCCCCGCGCTCACTCTGGCGCTACAGGACCGACCCGCCCTCGCAACCTCGCAAAGCGTGTTGCTGCTGAGCAACGACTGGACATTTCAGGCTTGGGACGATGTCGGCTGACTTCGGCTCGGCGGCTGACTCCGGAGTGATGCCCGGCTCAACCGCTACAGCAAGCACAGATCCCTCTCTAGGCTCGGAGCCCTCGCCCGGCCGGGACCGGTCGCGACTCGGGCGATTCATATCGGGCCTCTACCGGCAAACCTTGGTCGAGCCGATCGAGCAGGGACGGCTGCGTGACCTGGAATGGCCGTACGGACTCCGCTCGATCGTGCTGGCGGGCTATATCGTCTTTGTCATCGCCGGCCTGATGGTGATCTTTTCGGGACTGATCCGCGAACACAGCACATTGATCGTCTTCGGCTCCGGCTTGGGACTGCCGGAGCAGATGATCTGGCCACTGGTCTTGCTGCTGTCGTTCGGAGTTGCCTCACTCATGGCGGCGGCCCAGCACGGGCCCTGGTGGCTCAAGGTGCTCGGCCTGCTGTTCACGCTCATGGTGATGGGAACGTGGTCGCTGCGCAGTCCATCGCTTGCCGGCTGGGCGGGCTGGCTAGTGATAGCCGCTGGCCTGATGGTGGCGATGCTGCTGCTGGTGATCATTCGATGGCGTCGCGGATTCGCCTGGTGGGAGTTCGCCGTCATGTGGGCGCTGGTCGGTTTGGGGATGACGATCGGTGTCGCCGAGACGCGCGAAGCCAAGATCTATGGCTCGGACCTCAACCCGCTCAACCTGCAGCAAACAGCGGCCGTCCTCGGCTATCTCGCCCTGCCGGCCGCGACATTCGCGGGTGCCGCAGTGGCGGAAGTCACCGTACGCGCAACGGTGGCGGCGACTCAGAACGCGCAGCGGTTCGCCAAGCAGGGATGGCCGTACCTGATCTTGATTGTGGTCCTCTGCATCCGCCTCGCCCAATGCGTCTGGTTGATCGCAGAACGAGATCCAGTGGTAGAGAGCTTGACCGCGCTGCTGTGGGCGAGCGCGTTGGTCGCCGCGTTCGCGGTGGTCGGCCTGATCATGCTGCGGCTATCCCAGCGGCAGCGGGCAGTCCCCGTCGTGTCCGAACTGGGTGACGAGCTGGGCCGAGTCGGGTTCACCATCGCAGCTGCTCTGATTGCCGTCACGCTTCCTGTTCAGGTCTTCTTGTCGGTCCTTCAGGTGCTTGCCTCACTCGAGCCTGGAGGTGCTGCGGCACGGCTATCGTTCGACATCACGCCGCTCGTCACCCGGATCGTCGACCCCAGCCGAGTGCTCGTCGGCATCGTCTTGATCATCCTGGCGGTGCGCGCGGCACGCCGAGGCCAGAGCAGCCGTGCGCTGGTTCTAGGCTGCATCGGCGTCATGCTGGTTGCGTTGGCGCGCCAGCTTGTGTTCGGCGATCGGACGCCGGCACCGATCAATCCTGATGCACTCAACCTCGTGGCTTCCGCTGTGGTTGTGGTCGCTGTCGTGATCTTGTTGGTTCGGCGAAGTCTGACCCCCCAGCGCGCGCTGGCGTTCGCCGGGATGCTGATCTTGTCCGCCTTGTTCTCCTACCGCGACTTCATCTCTGACCCGCTCGGGGCACTGCTCGGTTTCTCCGGAGCCGCACTGGTGCTGTTCGGTTTGACCTGGGACCTCTTCACCGGCTCTGGTTGGGCGAACCGGGAGAGCCGCCGCTTCTCGCGGTCTACCCGGGTGCTGTTGGCCTTGACCAACTACGTGCTGACCATGACGGTCCTGGCGTACGCGGCGCTGATCCGAGACGGCAGCACGACGATCTACTTCGATCCCTTCGCTCGACTCGGCGATCTGATCTTCGGCACCGCGCTGGTAGCGGCCGCCGCGGTGGCGATCTTCGACTGTGCATGGCGCGACCGACCCATTGTTTAAGCGCTTCTCGCGCACGTTGCGCTGGAAGCTGACGTCATGGTCCCTCTTTGCAAAGCGCGCGTGTCTTGGTTTGGTTTGACGCGTCAATAAGTGCCGCGCTTCGCTCCTCGATCCTGCGGTCGTCAGCGGCGCGACTCCGACGCTCAAATTGCGGTTTGCGCGTATCTGTCGGTCGGCTCTGGTCCAATACCTGCGTACGTGCTGATCGTTTCTAGACCAGGATCGGACGCGATGTACCGGTTGACTCGGGGGCCGATGACGCTGCCTGCCCGCCCCACACTAGATGCGTCGCAGCGTGCCGTCGTCGATCACCCGGGAGGCCCGTTGCTGGTATTGGCTGGGCCGGGCACCGGCAAGACCACAACCCTGGTCGAGTGCGCGGTCGATCGGATCGAACGCGGCGCGGCGCCGGACAGCATCCTGGTGCTGACCTTCTCGCGAAAGGCTGCCGCCGATTTGCGTGCTCGGATTGCTGCGCGGCTGGGCCGCACCACCGTGACCCCGATGGCCATGACCTTCCACGCCTTTTGTTACGCGTTGGTGCGTCGGTTCGGCAACGAGACTGCTGTTGAAACGAACGGCTTCGGCGCACCGCTGCGGCTGTTGACCGGGCCTGAGCAAGAGTTCCGGGTCCGGGAAATACTTCGCGGGAGTCTAGAAACTCAGCGCGCCCAGTGGCCGGAATCGCTCGCTCGCGCGTTTCCCACTCGGGCGTTCGCTAGCGAGGTTCGTGCCGTGCTGGCCAGGGCTCGACAGCTGGGCATGGATCCTGATGACGTTGGCGCGGCGGGCCACGCCACGGGTCGAGGGGAGTGGGTGAGTCTCGGAGCCTTCTTCGACGAGTACCTCGACGTGCTCGATGCCGAAGGCGTGCTGGATTACGCCGAGCTGGTGCACCGCTGCCGCATTCTGCTGACCCGGCCCGAGATCGTGACAACACTGCGCGCTGAGATCGGTTCTGTCTTTGTGGACGAGTATCAAGACACCGATCCCTCGCAGGTGCGGCTGTTGCAGGTCGTCGCCGGTGACGGGCGGGATGTCGTGGTCGTCGGGGATCCCGACCAGTCGATCTATGCGTTTCGCGGGGCTGAGGCGCGCGGGATCTTGGACTTTCCGGAGCGGTTCCGTACCCGAGAAGGAGCGCCGGCGCCAGTCCTGGCCCTGAACCGGACACGCCGCTTCGGCAGCGTCCTGCTCGCTGCCAGCCGCAGCGTGGCTAGCCGGTTAGGCATGCCGCGCACGCTACCCGCTGAGCTGTTCGCCGCATTCCGTCACCCCAGCGCGGATCCGGAAGGTCCCAAGGGAAAGGTGGAGATCTTCACCTGCAGCAGCGCTGGTGCGGAGGCGGAGCACATCGCGGAGATCCTGCGGAGCGCGCATCTCCGCGACAATCTGCCTTGGACTGCTATGGCGGTGCTGGTCCGCTCCGGACGCACCATGATTCCCGGGTTGACCCGGGCACTGGTTGCCGCCGGTGTACCGGTCGAGGTGGCCGGCGATGAGATCCCATTGGCTGCGGACCCCGCTGTGCGTCCTCTGCTGCTGGCGCTTCAGGTCGCCGCTCGAGGCTGCACACCGACTGCCGATGAGGCGCAGCTGTTGCTCACCTCACCGCTGGGCGGCATGGACAGCATGTCCACTCGGCGCCTGGGACGAGCCCTCCGTGAGGCCGAGCGCGCTGAGCTGGCCGGCATGGCGCTACCGCGGTCCTCCGTTGAGTTGATGAGTCTTGCGTTGTGCCATCAGGACCTGCTGGACGACTGCCCGCCCAGTCCGGAAGTCGACGCTGCTCGAGCCCTGGCCCAGCTGTTGCGGCGCTGCGAGCGCGCAATCCATACCGGAAGCACAGCAGAGGAGGCACTCTGGCTGCTCTGGTCGCAGACAACGTGGCCGGAAAGGCTTCGGCAGCAGGCGGGCGTAGGCGGCGAGGCCGGCCGCCGGGCCAACCGTGACCTGGATGCCATCTGTGCTCTATTCGAGATTGCCGCGCGCTCTGAGGAGGTGTCAGGTCTCCGTGGGGTGACTGGTTTCTTGGCTGAGGTCGAGGGCCAGCAGATCCCTGCCGACCCGTTGCGCGAGTCCGAGCTACGCGAGTCGGGGGTCCGGGTACTGACAGCCCATCGCGCCAAGGGGTTGGAGTGGGATCTGGTCGTGGTGGCAGGTGTTCAGGAGGGCCGCTGGCCGGACGTACGCCGTCGCGGATCTTTGCTGGAACCCGATCAGTTGGGGCGTCACGAGGTATTGGCACCCGTTCCCACCGCGATCCGGATCGCAGAAGAACGGCGGCTCTTCTACGTCGCATGCACGCGGGCCCGGTCGCGGCTGGTGGTGACAGCGGTGGCGGGTACCGAGGGGGAGGCCGACCAGCCATCCCGATTCCTCGCTGAGCTTGGTGTGCCCCTGCGGGAGCTGCCGGGACGGCCGCGAAGGCCGCTGTCGCTGTCGGCTCTGGTCGGCGAGCTCCGTAGCACAGCCGTCGACCCGGAAGCATCCCCGCAACTCCGGGAGGAGGCTGCGATGCGGCTCGCGCGGCTGGCCGATGCAACCGATCGCGACGGCCGCCCACTGGTCCCGGCCGCCAGACCAGAGCACTGGTGGGGGATGCGTCCGTTGAGCCGAGCCGATCAGCCCCTGGTGGCGCCGGATGAGCCGGTCCACCTGTCTGGCAGCCAGTTGGCGAAGGTGCTGGCCTGCCCCCGGAATTGGTTCCTGGCACGCAAGGCCCAAGGTGAGTCAGTCCGTAACGCTGCTGCCAGCTTCGGCTCGGTGGTTCACGTGCTGGCCGAGTATGGGGCGCACAGCCAGGCCGATCATGAGGAGCTTTCCACCCATCTGGAGTCGGTTTGGAGTCAGCTGGCCTTCGACGCGCACTGGCTCTCCGCAGTGGAACGGGTAGAGGCCGAGTCCGCACTCGAGCGTTTCGTGACGTGGCAAGAGGCAAGGTCGCATCTCACGCTGCTCGGAACCGAGGTGGAGTTCTCCTGCCACATTGATCTGGGCAGCGACCGGGTCCACCTCACGGGCAGCGCTGACCGGGTGGAACGCGATCCCGACGGCCGGATCAGGATCGTGGACTTCAAGACCTCAAAGGCAGCGCCAACTGCCGCCGACGTGGCACTTCATGATCAGCTGGGGGTCTACCAGCTGGCCGTCCAGCAAGGGGCCTTTGCGGCTGTGGCCGGGGAAGGCGCGCGGCCGGCCGGCGCCGAACTGGTGTACCTCCGGCTGCCCGACGGCGACAGCGGCTATCCGAAGACCTTTCAGCAGGCCTCTCTGGACGACGTGCCCTTTCCCTTGAAGGCGGTGAACGGCGCCGGAGATAACTCGCTTGCCGCACAGCCGACCTGGGTGCATCGCCGGCTGGCGGAGGCTGCGAACATCATTCGTCGCGAGCATCACGACGCTCGCATCGGCCCAGGTTGCCGCTACTGTCCCTTCCGCACGAGCTGTCCTGCGCAGCCGACTGGTCAACAGGTGGTGCGGTGACCGTCTATACCCTCAAGCCGCCCCCGTCGAGGACGCGATTGGAAAGCGCGGCCGCGCTGATCGACGCGCTGGGCATCTCGTTCTCCACCGAGCAGCTGGACGCTATCACCGCACCCCTCGAGCCGGGTGTCATCATTGCCGGCGCCGGTTCGGGCAAGACCACCGTGATGGCAGCGCGGGTGGTCTGGCTGGTTGGCACCGGCGCCGTACGGCCCGAAGAAGTACTCGGCCTGACGTTCACCCGTAAGGCAGCCGCGGAACTCTCCCAGCGGGTACGCAGCGCGCTGCTGCGGGCGGGGTTGATCGCCGATCGCGGAGTCGATGAATCCGGCGAACAGCTGATCATGACCTACGACGCCTTCGCCGGGCGGCTGGTTGCCGAACATGGGCTGCGGCTGGGCTTCGAGGCCGACCCGACCATGATCAGCGGTGCCACCCGATTCCGGCTCGCCTCGCGGGTGGTGAAAGCCGCAGCGGGGCCCTTCGAGTTCATCTCACGGCTCCGGCCGGCCACCGTCACTGAGCGGGTGTTGAGGCTGGACGCCGACCTCCAGCAACACCTGGTGGCTGTGGATGATCTTGACGCGCACGCCAGAGAGCTCCTCCTTGGCCTGCGGTCAGCTCCGCTGAACAACCGCGGAAACGTGTACGCCGACGTCAAGAAGGCGATCATCGCCTGCCAGGAGCGGCTGGAACTGGCCAGCCTGGTAGGTGACTACCAGGACTTGAAACGACGGCTGGGGATGGTCGAGTTCGCCGACCAGATGGCGATTGCGGCCCGGCTGGCTACCGAAGTACCTCAGGTGTCCACTGCGATGCGCGCGGCCTTTCGAGTCGTGCTGCTGGATGAGTACCAGGACACCTCCGCGGCGCAAGCGATCATGCTGCGGGGACTGTTCTCTGGTCGAGCCGCCGGCGATGGTCGCGGGCACCCGGTGACGGCGGTCGGCGATCCATTTCAGGCGATCTACGGATGGCGGGGTGCGGCGGCCAGCAACATCCTGACCTTTGCTGACGACTTCCCGGATACGGACGGTCGACCGGCTCATTGCTTCGCGCTGACGGTCAACCGACGCAGCGGGCGAGCGATCCTCGATGTTGCCAATGTTCTGAGCCGACCGCTACGAACCGAGACCGGCGGCCTGATGGCTGGCGGGCCTGCATCGACCAACTACAGTGACGCTGGCCTAGGGCTGCTACGGGCGCCCGAAGGAACGGCCTTAGGCCAGGTACGGGCGGCGACCTTCGAAACCTGGCCGGAGGAGATTCTCTGGATTGGGGACCAGATCGCCGGGCTGCGGGCAGCTGGTGAAGTGTCGCGCTGGGCCGACGTGGCGGTGCTGACCCGACGCAACGCCGACATTGCGCCGCTGTATGCCGAGTTGACCTCACGGAATGTGCCGGTTGAGATCGTCGGCATTGGTGGCCTGCTGTACCTCCCCGAGATCATGGACGTCACCGCGACGTTGCGGCTGATCGACGATGTCACCGCAAACCCGGACCTGATCAGGCTCCTGACCGGACCCCGCTGGCAGGTGGGGCCGCGTGACCTCGCCTTGCTGGGACGGCGTGCCCGCGAGCTGGCCCGAGCCGCGCGGGGGTCAACCGACGGGCCCGACGACGAACCCGGCAGCACAGCAGTCCTCACCTCACTGGAACTGGCCGTCGCCGAGGTCGACCCGACTGAGGTCGTCAGCCTGCTCGATGCGCTGGACAGCCCGGGTGATGCGGCGTACTCGCCGCAGGCTCGAGAGCGCTTCGCCCGGCTCTCGGCTGAGCTGGCATGGTTGCGGCGGCACAGCGACGAGCCTGTACTCGACCTGACGCGTCGCGTGATCACCACGATCGGCCTGGATGTCGAACTGATGGCAACGCCAGAGTTCGCCAGAACCTCTCGGCGCGACCAGGTTGGCGCGTTTCTCGACGCTGTCGCCGC
This sequence comes from uncultured Actinomycetota bacterium, assembly GCA_963840505.1. Taxonomy (GTDB): domain Bacteria; phylum Actinomycetota; class Actinomycetes; order Propionibacteriales; family Propionibacteriaceae; genus Microlunatus. Next base: position 68,414 of record CAWIZB010000012.1, on the reverse strand, counting down.
ATACGTCGATGTGGACGGTGATGCCTCGTTGGCCGGACTTCTCGGGTATCTCCAGGCCGAGAGTGATCAGGGCACGGGGCTTGAGCAGGCTGTTCCCTCCGACCGCGAGGCGGTCAAACTCCTCACCGTGCACAAGGCCAAGGGTCTGGAGTGGGACGCCGTATTTCTTCCTGCGCTTATGAAGGGCGTATTCCCCAGTGACCGAGTCACCGACAACTGGGTGACGAACCCTTCAGTCTTGCCGGCGGACCTGCGCGGGGATGCCGGATCGATCCCGCAGCTCGCCGAGACCACTTATGCCGGAATGGTCGAATACAAGCAGGAGCTCATCCGCCAGCAACTGCTTGCCGAGGACAGGCTGGCGTACGTCGCGGTCACCCGTGCCAAGCGGCTGCTCGTCGGCACCGGCCACTCCTGGCGGTCCGATCTCAGTAACGCACGAGCGGCCTCCAGCTATCTGCGGGCGATCATCGAAGAGGCCGTCCGGCACGATCAGCTACTCGCCGAGGCCGCGCCGCCAGGACCAGAGAATCCCTTGGTGACCGAGGTGCCCCCGCAAACCTGGCCCATGCCGCTCGATCCCGAAGCCTTGGAGCGGCGGCACGATGCTGCCCTGGATGTGGAGCGGGCCCGGCAGCGCTTCGCCGATCTCGGCCGCTACGACGACGCCGCGAGCGAGCCGTTGCTGCTCGATGATCATGAGGTCGTTGCCGGCTGGGACGCCGACATCGACCGGTTGCTTGCCGAGGCGGTCGAGTCGCGGTCAAGGGATCAGCTCGTCGAGCTGCCCGCTCAGCTGTCGACGACCGCATTGCTCCGGCTGAACGCCGACCCAGAGGCTTACGCCGCGGAGGTGGCTCGGCCCATGCCACGCCAACCTTCGCGCAGCGCCAGGTTCGGCACTCGGTTCCATCACTGGGTTGAGCGCTATTTCGGTGGCCGGCTGCCGAGTGGTGGTCTGGGCCAGCAACAGCTACTCGATCTTGACGACCTCCCCAACCGGGCTGACTCAGATACTCACGACGAGCACGAGCTACGCGTCCTTTGCGAGGCCTTCGCGGCTGGACGCTTTGGCGGCACAGTGCCGTACGCCATCGAGGCGCCGTTCAGCATCTTGATTGCTGGCCGGCTGGTCAGGGGTCGCATCGACGCGGTCTACCAACAGTCCGAACCTGCCGCATCCGAAGCGGGCCGCTTCCAGGTGGTGGACTGGAAAACCGGTCGTGCCGACACAGCTGATTCGCTGCAGCTTGCCATCTACCGGCTGGCCTGGGCCGAGGCGTGCGGGCTTCCAGTTGGGCAAATCGACGCGATCTTCTATCACGTACGCACGGACGAGATCGTCCGGCCGACGGCGCTGCCGGACCGGCGAGCAATCGAATCGATCCTGGGTGATGGACAGGTTGAGCGATTACCCTGAGGTCATGATCAATTGGGCGATCCCGAGTGACCTCGACCGCGTGGACCATCACCGCGGGTCCGCCGAATGGGTGGCCGGACTCTGGCACGCCGAGGACGCCAAGCTGCTCAAGCTCGACGCCGAGTCCAGATTCACTACCAATACCGGCGGCAGCAAGCTACGGATGACGAAGCCGTTCCTGGATTACGACAGTCAGCGACACTGGCTGCTCGGCCTACTCAACGGCTCGCCAATCTTCGCGGTGGAGACGCTCACCGACGGCGAGGTGCATGATTTCCGGGAGGTCGGCTTTCAGCTCACCGACAATGAGCGCGATATCGCAGCCACCGCCGCCGCCGTCACGCATTGGCATCGCCTGGAGCGACAGTGCCCCGGGTGCGGTCGGTCCACGGTCGTGATCAACGGCGGGTTTGCCCGGCATTGCTCGGCGTGCGGCCGGGATAACTTTCCTCGCACCGATCCGGCCGTGATCGTCGCAGTCGTCGATGCGGAAGATCGGCTGCTCCTCGGCGGCCAGCCGACGTGGGGGAACCGGGTGTCGGTACTGGCCGGCTTCGTCGAAACCGGCGAGTCACTCGAGCAAGCGATCCACCGGGAGATCGGCGAAGAGGTTGACGTCAGCCTGTCCGAGTTGCGTTATTTCGGCAGCCAGCCGTGGCCGTTTCCGCGCTCGCTGATGGTCGCTTTCTTCGGCCGGGCAACCGCGACCGACATCCGTGTCGATACCGACGAGATCGCCCATGCGGAGTGGTACACCCGTGACCAGCTCACCGCAAAGCTTGACTCCGGAGCGCTGGGACTGCCGGGGAACAGCTCCATCGCGTCCCGCATGATTCAGGCCTGGCGGGACGGGGAGGCAACGATTTAGTGTCGTGTCTCCTAAGTTCCTTTGCGGTTGGCGTCGTTCATGTGCGTGCCTGTCGTCGCAAGGCGACGCGCGGCGTCGACACACAAGGCCGACGAGGGAGGGATACCGGGTCGTATGTCGACCGAGGAGAACGCCGCGAGGTGGGCGGCGCGAACCGCAAGAGACTTAGGAGACACGACACTACCTATGTGCCACTACTGCGGCTGCCGGGCAATGCCGCTCATCAGGGACTACGTAGCTGAGCATGAGCGCGCCTCGGATCTCGGCGATCACGCGATCCGGGCGATCGACCAGGGCGATCTCGGCGCAGCCGGGGAATCCATCGAGACGATGGCGATGCTCGCCGGATCCGACCCCAACGGCGGCCTTTTCGCATACAGCCGCAGCACCACCCAGACGCTGATCTCGGTCTATGCCATGCGGATGGCGGCAGTGTTCACACTTTCGGTGAGCACAGTGGGGCTCCGCACCTCCGGGCTGCCGCGCTGGGTCTCCACCTCGGCTATCTGGTGGCGCTGACTCTGCTGCTGGCTGCTGGGGAGCACAAGTGGTTCCAGCTGCTGTTCCCCACATGGGTCCTCTTGGTCAGCGTTGTAATTCTTTTCACCCGCCCCGATGGGCCTGAATAGACATATCCGACGCTGACCACAGCCGAGTTGCAGTGGACTACGCACGGCTTGTTCGCTGCGCGCTAGCGTTCGGGCGTGGATTCCTCCGAAGCTGAGCCAATGCCTGCCACGGCAGCCGACGGTGTTGAGCTGGTGCCGTTCAACGAGTCGCGTTGGCCTCCCGCCGCTGCGGTGTTTATGTTCATGATCCTCAACATCGCAATGCGGATCTGGTTGCCCAGGGAATCCCTCATCGCCTTTCCGTGGCTGCTTCCGGCACTTGAAGCCGCCATGCTCGGGATTCTGGTGTTCGGCCGCCCGGCCGACTTGGCCAGGCACCGACGCTGGCTGCGCCCCACCGCTCTCACCGTGGCAGCCCTGATGGTTGCTGCGGCACTCTGGGCGACGATGCGCCTGATCGACGATCTGATCCACGGATCGGCGCTGACCAACGACCCCGCCCGCCTGCTCGCCGCCGGCGCCCTGGTGTGGCTCGGCAACAACCTGTCCTTCTCACTGCTGTATTGGCTAATCGACAGCGGCGGCCCGAGCATGCGTGCCCGGCAGCCGTTGCCGGCCGACTTCGCGTTCACCCAGCACATGAGCCCCGAGCTCGCGCCGTATGGCTGGCGGCCGGTGTTCCTCGATTATCTACACCTGGGTTTCACGAACGCGACCGCATTCAGCCCAACCGACGTGATGCCACTGACCCACCGCGCCAAGTACACAATGCTCGTGCAATCGTCGGTTGCCCTCGCGTTATTCGGTCTCATCGTGGCCCGAGCCGTAAACGCCTTCACCTAACAAGAACGGAGTGCGGCGCGAAATGCTTCGACAACTCAGTAAGGTCATCACGCGCGGGAGGCCTGCAGTCGGCATGGCGGTGGACCGCTCGCCGGTGCCCGTCCTCGCGGCGCAGCACATGTGTCGCCCGGAGCTCGGTGCCTCGACGACATTGGCCAGGATCAAAGCGAGCCGACGGCTCTGACCCCCTGACGACCAACGAAGCGTCCGTGCTAAGACGGGCTCAACGTGTGAGGAGGAGTCCGATGACTACAGAAGATTCAGCAATGGTTGACGCGATGGCTGACGCGGTGGCGGGGGCGGTCATGTTGGTGATGGGCGGCGCCCACACAAGCTTTTTTGGGTTCTTCGAGCAGCGGATCACCACAGTGATCGGGGTGAAAGTGGACAGCGGCCCGGCGGAGCCGCTTATCAACGAAGTGACTCGGCAGTTCCGCACCCTGAGTACAGCGGCAGCGAGGAAGGTCGGGATGATCGACAGGAGCTGGGATGAGGAAAAGCTCACCGCGACCGGCAACACGCTGTTATCGGCTACATTGCCAAAGCTCGCCTCACTGCCAGAGGACCAGCGCACCCAAGTGAACGAATGGCTCATCTCCGTCGCTCAGCGGGTCGCCGAAGCCCCGTACGGCAAGGACGAGGAGGTCAGTGCGGGCGAGCTGGCGGCAATCGAGCAGCTCCGTGAGCTGCTGTCGTGATGGCAGCAAGGTCTGTGCACCTGCGGATCGGGCGGACCGGACCGACCGCCTTGGTGGTGCGGTGCTGACACCGGACGGCGGACTCGCGGGACTACAGGACAGGCTTGACGTACTCGGCGGCACTCTGACCGTTGAGAGTCCACCTCAGCGGGGCACAACCATCTGGGCCGAGATTCCGCTAGTTGATCATGAGCCAACAGCAGGTATCGACGGTCGGTAGGGAGCATTTTCAGACTATGATTCCGCGGCCAGTCGGTGCCGCAGCCCACTTGCTCGGTTTGCGGGACGCTGAATTGCACGCCTAATGGCTTCCTCAGAGCCAATGAGGAGGACGTGTCGCCGTGCCCGGGTTACGGCGGTGTAGAGCAGCTCACGGGTGAGCAGTGGAGAGTCCGGGGGTGGCACGACAAACGACACGCTGTCGAACTGGCTGCCCTGCGCGCGGTGCACGGTCATGGCATGGACGGTCTGGATGGCATCCAGCCGCACCGGCGGAAAGAGCTTGGCTGCGGCACCGCGGGCGAAGGCGGCGCGTACGCCGTCGGGTGTCTCCACGATGACCCCTGTGTCGCCGTTGTAGAGCGACATCTCGTAGTCGTTCGCGGTGACCAGCAACGGCCGTCCCACATACCACTCGCCATCCTCGCCGTATCCGGGGATCGCCTCAGCCAGCCAGCGCTCCACCTCCAACCCCCAGCGGAGCACACCGTACGGTCCACGCCGATGAGCGCACAGCAGCCGATGGCGGTCGAGCGCGGCCAGGGCTCCCGTTGTGTCGCCAGATCTGGCTGCGTCGAGCATGGCGACACCTGCAGCGCGAACCTGTGCTGCCATGCCGGCCAGAGCTCGTGCTGAGGCCTCGGTTGGCGCGGCCTCCAGGTCAATCTCGCTGAAGTGGACATCGCTTGCTCCGGAGCGGAGCACTGCGACCGCTGCGTCGGCGTCGGCAGCCCGGATGGCCCGTGCGAGCGCATCGATGGCACCGCCGAACCGCCAGGTGTGCGTCAGTTGTACGACCCCGTGCACCGGCGCGGTCTCCCGGTCGGTGATCAACCCGAGCTCGACCAGCCGCTGTCCCAGGTCCGCATCGGGTGGACCAGGGGCCCGCGCAATGTCGGCGAGGACGGCGCCGGCCTCAACCGACGAAAGCTGATCCGGGTCGCCGACCAGCACCAGGCGAGCGCTTGGACGCACCGCCTCGAGCAGCCGCGCCATCAGAGTGAGGGACACCATCGACATCTCATCGACGATCACGACATCGTGCGGCAGCTGGTTGGTGGCATCGTGTCGGAACCGGCTCCGATTCGACGGCAGCCAGCCCAGCAGCCGATGCAGCGTCGATGCCGTCAGCTCGCCCAGGCGGCGCTGATCCTCCGTGTCCAGTTGCGCCGTGGCGGCTCGGACCGCCTCCTCCAGACGCGCCGCTGCCTTACCCGTCGGCGCCGCCAGTGCAATCCGCAAAGCAGGCCCGGGCTGGTCCCGCAACAGGGCCAGCAGTCTGGCCACCGTCGTTGTCTTGCCAGTGCCTGGGCCCCCCGCGAGCACGCTTACCCGGCCGAGCGCGCTGACAGCAGCGGCCAACTGCTGGCGGTCTGCCTCGTCTGGCGCCAGGCCCTCGTGGTCGAACAGCCTCGGCAATGCAGCTGACAGTCGTGACTGGTCGATTTCGGGCGCCGGTGCCGCGAAACGCCGCTGCAGCTGTACCCGAACCAGCTCCTCTTGCTGCCAATACCGCTCCAGGTAGAGCAGATCGCCGGCCAAGCGAAGCGGCCGACCACCTGGCTGGCGAGCCCCGTCGGCCACCAGAGGGCTTGCTTTGCAAGCAGCGATCCACTCGTCCGACTCGGGCCACGGCAGCGCGGCGACGTCGATCGTGGCCTCCATTTCATCGAAGGCTGTGGTGTGTACCGTCCGAAGGTCAATGCAGACCGAGCCGTTGCGGAGCGCGCGGACCGTCAAAGCGAGGGCGAGCCGGACCCGTTCGTCGGGATCGCGGCCGATCCGGCACACCACATCGGCCGTGTGCACGTCAGCGGGATTGAGAACTCCCGCTTGGTTGAACACCGCGACCAGACCCGATGCTGCCTGTACCACGAGGTGGCGGTCCGGGATGCCGAGAGCCGGCCCCGAGGAGTTGTGCGCTGAGCTTGTCGAAGCGCGAGTGTGCCCTTCGACAGGCTCAGGGCGCATCTGCGTGCTCATCACAGCACTCCATCCAGCAGCGCGGAGAGCTCCACAACCAGCGGCGCTGGCGGGCGCCAGCTAAACACCCCGCACGGTACGCCTTCCACGCGCGGCGTCTCCGGGCCAGCCATCCCGCGTACGAACAGATACAGGATGCCGCCCAGATGGACGGCCGGATCATAGTCCGGCTGCCGCCAGCGCAGCATCCGGTGTACGGCCACGGCGTAGAGCAACGCCTGCAACGGGTAATGGGCGCTCATCATGGCAGCGGCCATTCGTACCGGCGTGTAGTCACCGATCTTCAGCACCTCGCCGTCGAAACCGCCCAGCCAATTCGTCTTGTAATCCACAACCAGGTAGCGCGGCGGCCCGTCATCGCGTCGGATCCGGAGCACGGCATCGATGCTGCCGGTCAGATAGCCGCGCAGTGCCTGCATGCTCAGGGCCGGGTCGTCCAGCGAGTCGGGATAGCCAGTAAGTGGGTCTGATGGCGCAAGGTGGCGGCGTAGCAGCGGGCCCACCATGCCCAAGGAGACCTCGGCATTCGTCATGTCGCCGCCAGTCAGCGGGTACTCGAAGCTCAGTTCGGCCAGCCGATCACCACGTGAGATGTCACAGAGCCGTTGCTCGTCGGCGAGCGGTCCAAGTGGGGTACGAAAGGCGGGAAGCAGCGCGCTGGCCAGTGCATCGGCGGTCATCGTTGCGGCTGGACCTTGTGCCAGGGTCAGCGCGCACGCTTGACGCAGGGCTGCGGGCAGGTCGGCTGCCGTGGCGTCGACACGTTCGAACACAGCGTGTACGGCCGTCCCGAATTCGGCGCCGGACGGCAGATGGTGCATCGGTGACGGTTCGCCAAGACCGCCCTCGGTCGCAGTGGTGGGTTCGAGCTCGGCCGGGACGACCGTCGTGGTGGCAGCAGACTCGTCGTCCTCCCGTTTCAGGTCGGGCTCGCTGCTGACGGCCGGGATTGGTGTGTCGGCGCCATGGGCGGCCGCGGTGAGCGCCGAGTAGGAGGTCCGGCGCCAGGACAAGTCGAGCTCGCGGTCGAAGCCTCGTACCCGCAGCACCGGCGGAGGCTCTGTGACCGACTGCCACTCGGTGGGTGTCCGGGGAGTCATCGTCTCGACACTGAATCCGGGGCCGAGCTCGCGGCTGACAAACGGATCGCCATTCAGTGGATAGAGGGCATTCGGTGACGCAGGGTCGGTCGGCTTGCGAGAGGCAAAACGGTGCAGCGCCGAGGCCGGCGTGTTGAACGATGGGGCCCACCAGGTGACGACCTGACACTGCGCTCGAGTCAGGGCGACGTACAGCAGGCGCAGATCCTCTCCGGCCTCTTCCTCGCGATAGCGCGAGAACCGCTCGGGCCTGCCGGGTCCGTGCCGACCTCCGACGTCGAGCACGCACCCGCCGCTGCTCCCCGACCCCAGCTGAGGGGTCGGCTCGTGCAGCCTGAGTATCCGACCTTCGTCAGAGCCATTCGCATACCGATCCCAGGCCTCAGGCAGGTAAACGATCGGAAACTGCAATCCCTTGCTGCGATGCACTGTCAAGATCGTGATCGCTTTTGCATCGGTCTCAAGGCGGCGGGTGCCCTCGGGAACAGCATTGTCGTGAGCCTCTGAGATCCGTGCCCGGAGCCACTCGACGAGAGCACCGACGCCGAGTTGGCCGGATGCCATCGCCGCATGGAGGCTCTGGCTGAGATGGCGCAAATCGGTCAGCATCCGTTCCCCTCCGCGGAGGCTCAGCAGCCGCTCCGGAATCTGCTCGTCGGCCGTCGCAGTCTCCAACAGGGCGGCGATTCCGCGGCTCCGCAGCACCTTGCCCCACCAGCGGATTCGCTGGGTGAGCTCGATCAGCGACTCCTCGCTGGCGGAGGCGAGCTCAGCGAAGGTCCAGCCGAAGAAACAGGTCAGGGCGGCCTGCCGAACCGACTGCTGCCGCGTCTGCTCCAGGGCCAGCAGCAAGGTCAGCCAGTCTTGTGCCATTGGTGAGCCGAACACCGAACTCGCGCCATACATCACCGCGGGGACTCCGGCCGCAACGAGCCGATCACGGATTGCCTCGCCGCGTTCGTTCTTACGCACCAGGACGGCGATGTCCGACGGAACCACCGAGCGGGAGGAACCTGCATCGAGCAGCTGAGCGCCCGAGGCCAGCAGTGCTGTGACATCAGCGACGAGGTCGTCGGCGATCTGTGGGCGGATGGTCCCGACACTCGGCACCTTCTCCGCATCAGCCTGGTGTGGCATGACACGCACGCGGACAGGAGCCACAATGTCCTGCTTGTCGCCCGATGGGCTCAGCCGCCGTTGCTGATGTTCGGCAGTGACCCTGCGGATGGCGATTCGCTCGTCACCGAGAGCTGCGTCACCGAGCAGCACATCAAGCGCGTCGACGAGTGCCTGGTCGCTGCGCCGATTGACGGTGAGACTTCTGACCTGGTCGGCCTGCTGGACGGCGTCGAGATAGCTGAAGACGTCCGCGCCGCGGAAGGCGTAGATCGCCTGTTTGGGGTCTCCGATCAAGATCAACGTGGAGTGCCCGTGGAACGCGCGGCGCAGGATCTCCCACTGAATGGGGTCGGTGTCCTGAAACTCGTCCACCATGACGATGCGGTAGCGCTGCCGGAGACGATCGGCGGCAGCCTTTCCATGCTCAGGGTCGGCCAGTGCATCGCGTAGCCGCGTCAGCATGTCGTCATAGGTAAAGAGCCTGCCCGCCCGCTTGCGGCGTTCCACCTCCTGCCGGACGGCTGTCGCGAACGCCACTCGCTCGCCACTGGCCGAAGGATCGTCAGGGGCGAGCCCGGTGGGCACCAGTCGGGCATGGACGGCCTCGACGGCCTGATTGGCGATCTCCAGCGCCTCGTCGTAGCTCATAGGCGGTGAGCCGCTGGCCGCATAACGGCGCAGGTAAAGATCGGTGGTCACTTCGCGGGTGAGATCGGTGAGGTGCTCCACGACAGTGGCGTGCGGCTCCCTATCGCCAAGCACTCCGAGCCCGTCGAGCATCTGAAGGCAGAACTCGTGGGTAGTGGCAATAGTGGCGGCGTCGAACTCGGCGAGTGCCCGGGACAGCCGCTGGCGGCGACAGGCCAGCTCGTCAGGGTGGCCGGTCGTGAGCATGGCTTCGAGCGGGCCGAGCTGGGCGGTGGCAACGCGCCGTGCCATGGCGTCGGCCAGGCAGCTCTCGACGTAGACCAGTCGCTCTCGAACTCGCAGCCGAAGTTCGTTGGTCGCCATCCGCCCGAAGGTGACCAGCAGTAGCTGATTCAGCTCAGCTGTGCCCTCGGCGATGGCGCGGGCGGTGAGGGCGGCAATCGTGTACGTCTTGCCGGTGCCGGCGCTGGCCTCTAGCACGGTGGTACCTGAGGGCAGCTCGGCGCAGACATCGAAGGGGACTGGATCGCTGCTCATCGCAGATCCTCGACCGCCAGCAGAGGCTGGAACACCCGCCGCGCCAGGGTGCCGAACCTGCTGGGCTCTGCCAGGTTGCCGCGCTCCTCACTGGAGACGGACGGCTGTGCCAGCACCGCGTCGAAGCTGGCACCGACGCCGAAGAACCGCTCGTACGACTCGTCCCGATCCTCCGCCCACAGCTTGTCGAGCTGCCGTCGATACAGCGCCGGCTGCCGGTCGCGATAGCGCAGAGCGGCGTACTCCGCCGAGGTTTTGGGGCTGAACGGGATGGGTTCTCGTAGCCCCGTGGCGCGCAAGTTGATCAAATCCGCCAAGACCTTGCCGGCCCAGGCGGCATCCACCGTTCCCAGCTGCGAGCAGCCGCCCCGCCCGATGGTGACGGCCTGCCATGGTCGGCTCGGGTCGGTGACGGTCAGCGCCAGCAGCTCAAGCCAGGCTTGCAGGCGGTGTTTCGCCGTCAGCCGGGAATAGCTGACATGAACCGCGCCGTCGCCGATGATGCCGCTCACCGTGCCGGTCAACCGCACGTCACCAAGATCGGCCAGCACCTCGTACGGGGCGGGTTGGTCGGTCAGGAATGGCTGCGCGGTCCGCAGGAGTTGCTCGACATCGTCAGCAATTCCCTGGATGGCCTTCTGGCCGAGTGCACGTGGCGGCAGATAGCCGCGCCGCCACTCGGCCGCGATCAGCAACTCCGGCTGGTGACCGGCTATGCGCAGCCGCAGCAGCCGCTCGCCGATACTCCAGGCATCCAGTCCATTGAGATGGACCGGGATCTGCTCGTCAGGTGTCTCATCGGGCCGGGTTACCCATAATCCTGCGCGGTCATAGATCAGGGCTCGGATCGGATGGTTGAAGAAGCGGACCAGGTCACTGAGGCTGACCAGTTCGTCGCTGTTGCGGTCCGGCAAAGGCTCTCGGCCGAAGACCGGCTTAGCAGGCTGACGCTCCCGGGAGGCAGCGCGTACCGCCCGCAGTCCGGCGCGATCGAAACTGAACCCAGCGCGGGAACCGAGCCCGCCGGGAGTGAAGTTGGCTACGTCGAACGGCTGCAACGGGTGCCGCGTAGTGATCTTGCTGCGGATCCGCGAGCCGTCTGCGGTGCGGGCCGTGGTGTCCAGCGCGTCGAGCAGCTCCCCGATGGGAACCGCAGGAGGAATCTCGACTCCCGAACGAGGATCGCACCCAGCGAAGATCACCACCAGCCGTTCCTGAGCGGACATGATCGCGTCCAGCAGCAGTTGACGGTCCTCACTGCGTACGTCGTGATCGCCGATGCACTCCTCAGCGTTGACGATGTTGTCGCCGTCGGGGGGCGGCCGTCGAGGGAACACCCCATCGTCGACCCCGAGCAGACAGACCACACGATGTGGCACCGATCGCATGGGGAGCATGGTGCAGACCGTCAACGTGCCGGTACGGAAGTTAGCCCTGCTGGCCCGTCCCCGGAGCGCATCGCCCAGCAGCGCCGACACCTCGGCGAGGCTCAGGGCGACATCGTCTGCCTGGTTCGTCGCCAGGGCCAGCTCAGCTAACTCGTGGTGCGCGTGGCTCAACTGCCAGCTATCGGTCGGCGGAACAGCGGCGAGGAGTTCGATCGCTTGCTTGAAGAGCTCGACCCACGCGGTGAGGGGCTGGGTGGTGTTGCACCGCTCGATCAGCAGGCGGACCCGTGACACCAGCTCGGCAAGCCGTCCAACAAGATCGACATCACCGGCGTCGACATCGTCCAGGGGCAGGGTAGTGCCGATGAAGTGCTGGTCGGTCTCGTCCATCGTCACCCCGAGCAGCAGCCGCTCCAGGCCGGCGGCCCAAGTGTTCTGCCGAAACTCCGCCATCTGGAACCGACGTCGATGAGCAACGTCGAACCCCCAGCGGACACCCGCACGAGGGACCAGATCGTGCAGCCGCTCCAGATCGTCCTGGCTGAAGCCAAACTTGCGAGCCACCGGAGGCGCGGCGCACAAATCCAACAAGGCACTGATCTCGACGCGTGAGTCGGCGAGCGCCACCAGCCGGCTGACGAGGGCGAGCAGCGGGTTCAGCTGTCGCAGTGATCGGTCGGCCAGCCGCACCCGGAGCCGATGACCGGGATGCTCGGCTTGGGTCTCAGGAGTGTCGAGACCGAAGGAGGCAGCGATCAGCGGAGCGAACTTCTCGATGTCGGGGCACATCACGACGATGTCGCGCGGCTCAAGGGACGCATCATCAGCAAGCAGGCCGACCAGCACCTCCCGCAGTACCTCCACCTGACGGTCGGGACCGTGGCAGGCGTGGAACTGTACGCTCCGGTCGTCGTCCGCGAGGAGTGGTCGCTCCTGCTCCGGTCCGGGTGCCCGGATGCCTGCGATGTCGGATTGCAGCCAACCGAGCAGAGATGCCGGCACTGTGGATTCACGCGCTTCGTGATGCAGATCCGTGGCATCAAGGCTGATCGAGGTGAGGGCGAGTTGAAGCTCGCGGATGTCCCGGCCGAGATAGGCGAGCAGCCGATTGTTGACCAGGGCCGGCGTCAGATCGTCCGCGCGCCGCGACAGGTGCGATCGACTGAGTCCGTTGCGCTGGGTGGCGAATTTCACGCTGGCCCAGAGGGCGGGGGAGGGGTGCGCCAGCCACAGGTGGACATCGCGATGCGCGGCGAGTGCGGAGAGTACGAGCAGGTGGTCAGGATCGAGCCGAGTGGCGCCGAAGACCGACAACCGTCCCGGGAGATCACTGGTCTCAGGCGCAAGCCGCAACCTGGCGAGCGCGACTTGCACCCGTTCGGCAGGGCTCGGCACACCAAGCTCATTGCGCAGCCGTCGCCAGAGTTCGGCCTGCCAGGCACGGTCGGCCGGCAGCGGCGATCCCCAGGCGTCGACGTCGCGTCCTTGGGACCAACTGTCGATCATGGTCGGTCGGGTCGCGGCGTACCTGGCGAAGAGACCGGCCAGATGCCGCGCGGTGGACCAGCGCCGTCCTGCGCGGAGCGGGTCCAGGTCGGCTGAGCGTCCGCTGGCGCCCAGGTAGTGCCACAGCAATGCCGACCACGGCTCGCCGCGACAGCCGTCGATCACTCGAAGGAGCGGCCACACCGCGCGGTGCGGCTGCCACGGATCGGCATCTTCCTCGTCGGCGCTGCCGGCCAGGGCGCGGGTCACCAGTCGTCGAGGTGAGGGGAAGTCAACGCCGGCACACACGCCGTCGCCGCGACCAGGTGCGGCCCCGAGCCGTTGCGCCAGGCCTTGGGACAGCCAGCGTTCCACCCCAGGTGTCGGCACGCTGATGATCTCCGTGGCGAACGGGTCAGGCAGCGGAATACTAAGCAGGTCCCCGAGTGCATTGACCAATCGGTCGGCCCGCTCTGCGCGATGGAGGTAGAGCGTCATGGTCGCGGATAACACTAAGGCGGCTGGCTGACAGCCGCGCTCTTTTCCCCATGCAGCCGCAAACAACCCAGCGACTATCTGAGCAACGGCCGTAAGGGCTCGCCTGAGGTCGATGCGCCCTGAGCCTGTCGAAGGGCGCGCTTCGACAGGCTCAGCGCTCATCTCCGTACGTCGCGCACGGACTGGTGCAGGGAGCTAGTGAGGTGCGAGCTTGTGACTGACCTGGGCGATCGACGGATTGGAGAGTGTGCTTCCGTCAGCGAACATCAGGGTCGGCACTGTCAGGTCACCATCATTGGCGTTGGCGACGATGTCGGCACCCTCTGGATCCGACTCGATGTCCACCTCGACGTAGCCGATACCCGCCCGCTCGAGCTGGGACTTGAGCCGTACGCAATATCCGCACCAGCTCGTTGTGAAGAGGGTCACCTTTTCAGTCAGTGCCACGCTGGTCACAACCAGATCCATAGCTCGACTATTCCTACAGAGTGTGTGGACAGAGGACGAGGCGCCCGACAAGAAACGTCGCCGCACCGAAGGCGGAGACACCGCAGGACTCATTCTTAGGCATAAATCTCCTCGACCAAGATCAATGAACAAGCCAGCATTGGACGATGACCTTCATGATCAGGCCTGCGGAGCCGCCCGACTGGGAGGCTGTCCGTGATATCCGGCTGCGCTCGCTGCGTGAGGAGCCGGACGCGTACGCGTCGGAGTACCAGACCGAAGCCCGCTTCGAACCCGACCTGTGGAAACAGCGACTCGCCACCGCGTCCAGCTATCTGGCGTTTGATGATGATCATGCTCTGGTCGGCATTGCGACCGGTATCGATACCGGGAACGGCGACACCTATGTCGTTGGGATGTACGTCGCTCCAGAGGCACGTGGCTCAGGCTGCGCCCACCAGTTACTCGACGCGATCGCCGACCTCGCGGCGCGGCGTCAGGGAATGCGCTTGGTGCTCGAGGTGGCCGAATCCAATATCCGCGCCACCCGCTGCTACCGCTCGTACGGATTCGTGGGAACCGGTCAACGGCGCACTTTAGATCGGGACCCAAGCATCACCGAGATCGAGTTCGCGTATCAGCTCCCCGTCTGACAAAGGATCGGAGATCGTCAGTGAAGGCCCTTATGGTGTCCCTGTGCCTGGAGCCCCGACGCGACCACTGTTGTCGCCCGACGCGCTGCTGGATGATCTCGACCCGGAACAGCGACAGGTCGCGACGGCGCTGACCGGGCCTGTGGCCGTCATCGCGGGAGCAGGCACAGGGAAGACCCGGGCTATCACTTACCGGATCGCGTACGGCGTCGCCAGCGGGGCGTACAACCCAACATCTGTGCTGGCGGTCACCTTCACCACGCGCGCGGCCGGAGAGCTGCGCGGCCGGCTGCAACAGTTGGGCGCGCATGGCGTCCAGGCCCGAACGTTCCACTCTGCAGCGCTACGGCAAGCCCAGTACTTCTGGCCGCAGGTCTATGGCGGGGACCTGCCGCACGTGCTGGACAACCGGATGCCGCTGGTCGCCGAGGCAGCGAGCCGGCTGCGGGTCAGGGTCGACACGCCCGGATTGCGCGACCTGGTGGCGGAAATCTCGTGGGCCAAGGTGAGCAACGTCAGTGCCGAGGACTATCCCCGATTGGCCTCGCAGCACAATCGCCGCATCGCTTCGTACGACCCGGAGACCGTGTCTCGCGTCTTCGCAGGGTACGAGAACGCCAAACGCGACCGCACTCGGATCGATTTCGAAGACATTCTGCTGTGTGCCGCCGCGCTTATGTCGGAGCATCCGGAGATCGCCGAAATGGTCCGACGGACTTACCGACATTTGGTGGTCGATGAGTATCAAGACGTCAGCCCGCTGCAGGAGGCGCTGCTCAATCTGTGGCGCGGGGACCGAGCCGAGCTGTGCGTCGTCGGTGATCCGGCGCAGACCATCCACTCCTTCGCCGGCGCTCAAGCGAGCTACCTGACTGGGTTCGGTCAACGATTTCCAGCAGCCGCGGTGATCCGATTGGTACGCGATTACCGCTCTACTCCTCAAGTCGTTCGGTGCGCGAACGCGATCATGGCAGCCGCCCCGAGTGAGTCAACGCGAGGCAGTTTCCAGCCCGTGAGTCTCCAGGCGCAGCAGCCTGCTGGACCAGAAGTGGAATTCGTCGAGGCTCAGGACGAGTCGGCTGAGGCGGCCGGGGTTGGCGGCTGGCTCGTCCAACAAGCCAAGGCCGGCGTGGACTTTCGAAACATGGCCGTGTTGTTCAGAATCAACGCACAGTCACCCGCGATCGAGCAGGCGCTGGCTGATCGCAACATTCCCTACCTGGTCCGAGGCGGTGAGCGCTTCTACGAGCGGCCCGAGGTGCGCCAGGCCCTGCTGACGTTACGGACCAATGCACGGACGATGACCGACGTTGAGCAGGGGAGCGCGGTGGAGCAGATGAAATCGATACTGCTCACCTTGGGCTGGACTCAGCAACCGCCCGAAGGCGGCGGGGCGCTGCGGGAACGTTGGGAGTCGCTGGCCGCATTGCTGAGCGTCGCGGAGGACCTGGAGGCGGAGGCGAACACCACTGCTGAGCTCGCTCGGCAGTCTGGGGATGATCAGCAACCGCTCACTCTGCACGGCGTCTCGGCGGAGCTGGACCGTCGCGCCGAGGCGCAGCATGTCCCAGCCGCGCAAGGCGTCACCATTTCCACGCTGCATTCCGCGAAGGGTCTGGAGTGGGACGCCGTGGCGTTGCTCGGCGTTCATGAAGGCTCGCTTCCGTTTATCCTGGCCAGCTCGCCGGAGCAGATCAGCGAGGAACGACGGCTGCTCTACGTCGGCGTGACACGGGCCCGACGACTGCTCCGGATCTCTTGGTCCAGAACCCGCAATGGGAATGGACAGCCGCGCACGCCCTCTCACTTCCTCGAGCCGGTGCTGCCTGATTCCCTGCGGGCACTACCTGGCGCACCGCGACCTCGGCGGTACAGCCGGAAATCAGCGCTCTCGCTGCACTGTCGATCCTGTGGGCGATCGCTCACCGAGGCCGCCGAACGCAAGATTGGCCGGCATCTCGACTGCCCGGCGACCTTTGACGAGCACACGATGGCGGTGCTCCGCGAGTGGCGGCGCCAGGAGGCAGCCGATCAGCAGCTCCCCGCGTATTGCGTGTTCACCGACGCCACACTGATTGCCATCGCCGAGGCGCGGCCTCACAGCATCGCCGAACTGATCAAGGTGCAGGGGCTCGGTCCCACAAAGGCAGGCAAGTACGGCGAGCACCTACTGGCGATCATGGAAGCCGAAGCCGACCGTACGAGAGCATCTTCGTGACGTGTCCATATTCACAAAAAGTGTTTGCATCGATTTGCGATACTCCCTAGGGTTTGACGAGGACCTCATGCTCGGGCCGAGCACAAGGCCGCCCGTCGCCAGCATGAACGCGAGAGAAAGGAGGGAGTTTGATGCACAGTTTTCGGACTAGCGCTGTACGCGCCGCCCAACTGATCATGCGTGAACTCCAGCTGACCTCGCGCGCGCTCATGCCGGCAGCGCCAGCCGTTGTGCAGATTTCCCTCAATGGCACGCGACACTCCCACCTCATCCAGCCGGTCAGGAATCGGATGGATTGGCGCCATGTGGGACGCCGTATGGGAGAGCTCTGCCTCCGGGGTAGCGCTGCGGCAGCCGATGCTCAAGGCGCACGTGTCGCCGGATTCGGCGGATACGACGTCACCGATACCAAGTTCTCGATCCGTTTGGGGCCACCTTCCTGTAGTCCGCCGGTGTAAATTCACACCGCCGCCTCCAGGGCCGTGATTCCCAGACATCCGGGATTCACGGCCTTCGTGTTTCCCGGCCAGATTCGAGGAGCCCGCAAATGAAGGGCACCTCATGATCGGAAAAGTAGGCCGACATGTATGACACAGGAGGTGGCCCGATGGTCGTGCAACGGGGCATCGCCGAACTGCCCTGTCGACTGGTGGATCCGGACCTGTTCTTCGCAGAGGCACCTGCCGATGTCGAGGAGGCAAAGGCGCTGTGCTCGGATTGCCCGGTTCGCGCGGCGTGCCTGGCGGGCGCGCTGCGGCGGCGTGAGCCGTGGGGCGTCTGGGGCGGAGAATTGTTCGTTGCCGGCGTCATCGTGGCCCGCAAGCGGCCGCGGGGTCGTCCCCGGAAGTATCCGGTCGCCGACCCATTTGCTCCGGCGGCTAAGGACGAGGCAGCGGCATGACTCATGACGGGATGCGCCGACGCAACAAAAACCTACGGCGATTCTCCCGTACGACGCAGCAGCCTGCCGATAGCATCATCGCGGCTTGCATCATCAATACGCGGCACAGCCTCGAGGCTCCCCTTCGGGTCGTCCGTGGCGTCCTGGCCTCCCCAGCCAAGCGCGTGCCCGCGACCCAGCCCCCATGCTGTGCCGCGCATTGATGATGCAAGCCGCGTCTTAGTCCTCGGCGTAGCCGGGAAGAAACTCGTTCAGTACCTCGCCGAACGCTGCGCGCGCGTTCAACTGGGAGAGGACAGCTAGCCCGCCCAGCCAGACACGATGAATCAGCAGATAGCTGGGTGGCAGGTTCAGCTTCATTGCCACTCCACCTGAAGCATGCGGATCACGCACCCGGATGAACTGTTCCCGCATCCAGTCGCGATTGAACTGGAACTCCGGCACTGAGGCGGGCTCTACGAACGGGCTCAGGTAATCGAGCAGATCCTCCGCGTCGATGTCTGAGGCAATGAAACCTTCTTGGTGTAGCCCTTCGGCTACCTGATGAGCGTCGCCCTTTTGGGCAATCCGCAGAATTCGACCCATCGCCGGGGGAAGACCGTCGGGTAGGCGCGCCACCAACCCGAAGTCGACTACCCCGAGCCGGCCGTCCTTCATGAGCTTGAAGTTGCCTGGATGGGGGTCGGCATGCAGTAAACCGACCACGCTTGGCCCCGCGAAGAGGAATCGCACGTATTGCAGGGCAGCCGCGTTGCGTTTGTCGTCTGGGAGATCTGCTGCTGAGGAGAGCTGAGCACCTTCGACCCACTCGCTGACCATCACCTTTGGCGTACTTGCCAGAACCAGCGGTACGTGAAACTCCTCGCTGTCAGCGAAGCCGACTGCGGCCTGCTGTTGGGAGTCTGCCTCAAGGGTGTAATCGAGCTCCTCGCTGACCCGCGCGGTGAGCTCGTCCACCAGGGCACTCACGTCCATGCCGCCAGCCAGCGGCGCGAATACCTTGGAAAGCCGTCCGATTTGCCGCAAGTCTGAGCGCAAGGCCTCATCGGCTCCCGGGTATTGAACCTTGACCGCGACCGTACGCCCATCGGCCCACGTGGCTTGGTGAACCTGACCGATGGATGCAGCCGCCGCAGGAAGTGGATCGAAATCGGTGAACGACTCGCGCCACCGCGGACCGATCTCCCGAGCCAATACGGCATGCACTCTTGATGTCGGCATCGGCGGTGCCGCGTCTTGCAGCCGGGCAAGGTGGACCCGGTATGGCCCTGCCACATCCTCCGGGAGCACCGATTCGAAAAGGCTCAACGCCTGCCCGAACTTCATCGCCCCGCCTTTGAGCTCCCCAAGTACCCGGAAGAGTTGCTCAGCCGCACGCTGCTGCAGCTGCTCACTCACCTCTTCGGCGGGCGCCCCGCCTAGTCGCCGACCCAGCCCTAGCGTCGCGCGGCCGGCAAAGCCGAGGGGCAGCGAGGCCAGTCTCGCCCCGCGGCGGAATGCGGAACGAGCCAGCGAATTGCCATCGACCTCAGCCGCCAGGTGCCGCTCGGCGCCATTGACTGGCCTGGCGGGCTGATCGCTCATGGCCCCCATTCTGTATGAGTGAGCCAACTGCAACCACAGCCGGGATGGGCCGGCCAGCGACGCAGCCGTGTTACAAAGTGAGGCCAGCTGAGCTCCAGCGTGGCACCGGCAGATTCCGGCAGCTCTCCGGAGAGAAAGGCCAGTGCCTGCGCCGCCGCCATCGCAGCCGCCCAGGCAAGCAGGGCCGGTGGCGACGCGATGCGCAGTCGGGACAGCTGTCTGAGGACGACTGGCCATTGTGGATCGGCATCGCTGCGAGCAAGGTCTGTGCAGCGCAGGCATGAGGTCCTGCCGGCAAGGACCAGTGGCCCGACGCTCACCCCATTCCCCCAGGAGCGCACCACCAGATGTGGTTGGTCGATTCGCAGCAGATGATCAGTGATGACTCGATCAAGCTCGGGGCGGTCGCAGGCGACGATGGTGAGATCCAGCCGGGCTGTCTCGGGTTTGGACCAATGGCTCAGCGTGGTGATCATGGTGCCCGCCGCTGCGAGGGCTGAGTGCAACGCCTCCGCCTGTGAGGTCAGCACGCCGGCCGCTGGGTACAGGGCCAGGTCGGGCGGTTCGTCGTCGTATACGTACAGAGTGCCGACCCCGCTGGCCACGAGCAGGCGGGCAATCTGGTTGCCCACCGCGCCCGCGCCGATCAGCCGCAGCCGCATGGGAGCCAACGCGTCGCTGTATGGGGCCGCAGTACGGTCGGCGAGCAATCCAGCCGCAACCAGCGCGTCGAGCGCCCAGGTCAGCTCAGGCGTTGTGAGCCCTGCGGCTCGAGCCGTACGCCGTACAGCGCTGGCGGGCAGTGTTCCGTCCAGCAAAGCGAGCAGTGCGCCGAATCCTGCACCGCTGAAGACCAGCGCGGCCTCGGGTTCCACGCCGACTTGGACCTCGTCCGTCGAGCGCTGAATGACGGGCGCGTACGGCACGAGCTGCGGATGCTCAAGGGACGGGTGCTGCGTGACCGGGGATCTCGAGGAGCTCACCGTGCCAGTTTCGGGCTGGCTCGCGGACCCTCACGTGCTATCCACAGCCGAAGTCGGGCCCATGTTATTGAGCCGCTCGCGCATCGCGCTGGACGCCGCCTACTTCGTCGTCTCTCGCAGACGGACAAGCGTGTCTGCTCGCTCCTCCTCAGCACAGCGGCGCGCGATAACCGACGCTCGCGGCTCTTGCCTAGACGTAGCTCAGGGACGGCCGCTGACGACCGTCCCTGAGTGGGTTGCTCTGGGTTGCTGCGTTAGGCCCTGCCGAGGATGCGGTTGAGGTTCGTGCCACACACGGGGCACTTGGCCTTAGCCATCCGGGTGCCCTTTTCGTTGACGTGCACCTCGCCCGAGGCCTCGCGCTTCGCCTTACATTTCACGCAGTAGAACTCGCCGCTGTACGTCTCCGCCATGACTTCTCCTTGCTCGATGTTCGTCCGCACACTGGTCACAGCTGCGGGACCTCGCGATGTGCCAGTGACCGCTTCTCAAGGCCACTTGACCCCCGGCAACCGTCACCTCGACAGACGCCATACCGCTTGGCCGCCCGTAACTCTACGCGAGCGGGCGCTGAGCGCTGGCGGAGCGTGCAAGAAAAGGACGAAACCTCCAGGGACATCGGCATCGCTAGCCTTCCCCTGCGAGCGTGCCGACCATCTGGAGGTTTCGTGCTCGGAACGCTATAGGCAGTCCCAGCCGCCGTCAAACGATTGTGGGAAACCCGATTTCCACTAAATGTGGACAACCGTGTGGAAACGATGTGCACCGTTCCCCCTCGGTTTGTGGACCACGCTCGTCATGCGCTGGAACCTACGCGTGAGCTGTGTGGAAACCACTTTGGCCAGTGGTCTGACCTACTTTGTTTGGCTATTTATGAGCCA
This sequence comes from uncultured Actinomycetota bacterium, assembly GCA_963840505.1. GTDB lineage: Bacteria > Actinomycetota > Actinomycetes > Propionibacteriales > Propionibacteriaceae > Microlunatus. The sequence goes on along the minus strand of CAWIZB010000012.1, from coordinate 47,372 downwards.
GTCTCAAGGGCTGATTCAGATTCTGAGGGGAGGTAGGTTGGCTCGTGCCGATCAAGTCTCGAGCTGAACTGCTCGCAACTATTGATGGCCCGGTCGCGTCGGAAAGGGACACCGTGACTCAGCCACCGCTGCCGTTGCCAAAGCGAGGGGGGCAGGTCAAGAAAGGTCGCCGAACGCAGCGCCCGAGCAGCCGTGAACCCCGGCAGCCGACTGCAACTTTGAGCCCTCGGGTCGAGGTTCGGCGCAGCAGCCGTCGTACCCGCACGGTGACCGCATACCGCGAGCGCGACACCATCGTCGTCTTGATCCCACAACGCATGTCGAAAGCCGACGAGCAGACATTCGTCAAGGACATGGTCGAGAGGGTGCTCGCCCGAGAGGCGCGGACATCCGCACCGCACGGCGACGACGCACTCGCCGCCCGGGCCAGGGAGCTTGCGGCTGTCTACTTGGCGCCGGCTCTGGACCACATGCCAGAGCCGACCTCCGTTCTGTGGGTGACCAATCAGCAACAGCGTTGGGGCTCATGCACGCCCAGCACCGGCGTCATCAGACTGTCCCACCGCCTGCAGCCCTTGCCAGCGTGGGTCGTTGACTACGTGCTCCTTCACGAGCTGGCTCACCTGGTAGAGCCGACTCACTCTGATCGCTTCTGGAGTCTCGTTGGCCGGTATCCGGCTGCGGAGAAGGCCAAAGGCTATCTTGAGGGCTACCTGGCCGGCCAGGGTCGGCAGGCTGAGCCATTCGATGTCGACTGAGCAGGCGGCCCGTCGCCGCGCGGCAGTCGTGCTCGCCCGCTACGACGCATCGAGGGCAGCTCCAGAGGCCATTGATCCTGCCGCTTTCACTACCGCATGCCTGCTTGACACGTATGAGGTAGTGGCGGATCTGATCGGGGTCACATCAGGCATCGCCGGCCCCGCTTCTGTCGCCGAAATGCTCTGGCCCGGCGCTCTGCACCTGCCGACCGAGATAACGGTGCCGGCGATGGCGGGTCAGCTGAGCGAGGTGGCCGATGAGCTTGTCGTGCTGCCCGCGGACCTGCCCGACTTGCCAGGGCTGGTGCTCGCCAAGTTGTTCAAGGTCCTCCACCGGACCGACATTGCGATAGCGCCGGAACTAGCCGGCGATGGCTGCGCCGCGATCGGCGTGTCGCTCCCGCTAGCCGATTGGCTCCCTGATGACGCCTTCGACCTGGACCACAATCCGTTTGAGCGGCTGAGCGCAGCCGCTCCGCGCCGGAGCCGTTGCTCGCTTGCGCCGGCCTGGCACCGACTACGAACCCCGGTTGATGTGCGACGGCTTGACCCCGGCCTGGAAGGGTGGGAGGAGACCAGGGCTCTGCTCGCAGGTCGCTCGCTGGCCGCCGATTGATGGACTTGCCGGCCGTCGCGTGGTCACGGGGGGAATTCCCTCAGAATCTGACGCCAGTCCCTCCGACACGCCGCCCAGGTCAGCCGCACACGGAACGAGTGTCAGTTTCTGAGGGAATCACCGCTCTCCTCGAGCAGCTCGCGCTGCAAAGCACTCGCCAGCCAGCGTTGATAGGTCTCAGAGGTCCACCCACGTGCACTAACGAGTAGGTGATGCACAGCCGGGGAGCAAAGTGTCCAAATGATGTCTCGGGCCTGCTCGACCGATAAATCGGAACGCAGAGCTCTGCTCTCCGCGAGCTGGCCGGCGAAGGCGGCCAAGCCATGCAGCCGACGCGCCTCGAGGCCGTCCAACACCTCTCGCAGTTCAGGGTCGCCCTCGGCGGCGCCGACAAGCACTCGATACAACGGGCCCGATCTGCCATGGACGCCCGGCTGGGTGGCCGCATAGAGCTCGAGCTTCCGACGCGGATCGGTCTCCTCGATGACAGCCCGAACTGCCGGGCGCTCCTCGGGTGGAGCTTCGGCCCTCTTTGATCCTCCAGCGAGCGCCGACTCGATCACGGCTTTGAACAGCCCCGCCTTGCTGCCGAACGCGCGGTAGATCGTCTCGACGACGACGCCGGTCTCGGCGGCGATTGCCGGCATTGATGTCCCGACGTAACCGCGCTCGCGGAACAGCTTGTCCGCCGCAGTCTCGATGTCACGGCGCGTCTGGGCTGCCTGCTCGCGGCGTCGCCTGGAGTCGTAGTGCCGGCGGGGCTTGACGCTCTGGATCATTAAGTGGAATACTCCTGACATCAATTAAGTATCATTCCACTAAATCGTAGCAGGAGGTTCAGGAATGACCGAGGAACTCAAGGCAAAGGCGCGTCGGATCTGGGAGGAGATCTTCCCGAACGCTGATGTTGAACGTCTCGCTGAGGTGATCGCCGAAGATTCGATCGATCATGACGCGCGTCCTGACGAGCCGCAGGGTCTCGCCGGTGTTGTGCAGACGATGTTCTGGCTCGGAAGCGTGTTCAGCGATCAGCGGTGGGAGATCCGGCAGGTCATTGGCGAAGGCGAATTTGTCGTCGTCTACTGCACGCTTCACGCTCAACACACGGGCGACTTGATGGGCATCCCGCCAACCAACCGCGAAGTCGCCATGGACTACGTCCACATCCTGCGGTTCGAAGACGGCAAAGCCGTCGAGCACTGGGGATTGCGCGACGACATGGCCCTGATGCAGCAACTGGGCGTCCTGCCTGGACGACCAGCACCAGTCGCCGCGAGCTGAGCCAGTGTCGTGCTCCACGACACTCGCTACCAGCCAAGCCGTCCGCCCGCAGCGCGTACCAATGCCGAGACCGAGTGATCAACCTCAGGCAGCTGATCATGAGCAAACCAGCGGAGGTCGAGCGACTCGTCCCCGACAGCCGCGCTGATCACGTGATTCGCGAGCACTAGGTACTGCACGTCGAGGTGGTAGGTGGGCCGCATGGTGCCGCAGGGCACCTCATGCTTGGACAGCAGCAGCGGACTAGGTTTGAGCGAGAGATCGGCAAGTCCGCTCTCTTCACGTGCCTCCCGCGCCGCCGCTGCCTCCAACGTTGCGTCGGTTGATTCGATATGACCGCCGGTCTGGAGCCAGCGTCCCAGGCGCGCGTGCAATGTCAGCAGCACCATGCCTTCGGCAGCTGCACAGATCAGTGAGCTGGCGGTCAGATGCGCACCGACGCAGGATCGAGACCAGCCGTCACTCCGTCTCGCAAGATGATCAAGATAGTGCCGCCGCAATCGATCTTGATCAGGGCTGGGTGCCGACCACGTCTCCAAGGTCGTGCGGCAGCTGAGCTCCAGACCTCCCGTCGGCGGGTCAGCTGGTCGGATTCTCGTCGCCCTCGTTGCTCTCGCCCTTGAGCAGCTCCTCAAGGGCACTGTCGATGTCCGCGTTCCCCGCGCCGCCCTCAGAGTGGGTCTCCCCGGCGACAAAGCCCAAAGGATCATCAAGATCGGCCGAGGTCGGCACCAGGTCCGGATGCGACCAGATGGCGTCTCGACCATCGATACCGCGCGCGTCACGCAGCGCCGCCCACAGGTTGGCCGCATCGCGCATCCGGCGTGGCCGCAACTCAAGTCCCACCAGCGTGGCGAACGTCTCCTCGGCCGGACCTCCCGTGGCGCGAGCCCGGCGCACAGCCTCAGCCAAGGCCCTCGCGGCGGGCATCCACTCGGCGGTCGCCTGGCTGACCACCTCGTCCACCCAGCCCTCGACGAGCGCCAGCATGGTTTCCAGCCGCTCCAGCGTGGCCCGCTGCTCCGGGGTCTTCTGCGGCTCGAACAGACCACCTTCGACCGATGAGGTCAGCTCCTCGAGGTTGCTGGCATCGAGCCTGCCGACAGCCTCCTCGAGCGCGGAGGTGTCGATGGTGATGCCGCTCGCGTACTGCTCAACCAGAGCCAGCATCTGCGATCGCAGCCAACCTGCGGAGGCGAAGAGTCGCTGCCGTGCGCATTCCCGCAACGCCAGATAGAGGGTGACATCGGAGCTCGACTGTTCCAGACCCTCTCCGAAAGCCTTGATGTTGGTCGGCAGCAGCGCGACGTGCCCCGGTTCGCTCAGCGGCAGACCGATGTCGGTGGCGCCGACCACTTCGGTTGCAAGATGGCCGAGACCCTGTCCGAGCTGAAGGCCGAACATGCTCGCCCCCGAAGTGCGCAGCATCGGTCGCAGCATTTGTTCCATGCCTGCCATTCCGGGCAGGCCGGCGGCCTCCTCGCTGCTGCCAAAGTTCAGCGCGCCTTCCATCGCGTCCGCGATGTGCATGGCGACCGGCTCCACGAGCCGCCGCCACACCGGCATGGTCTGCTCGATCCACTCCGCCCGGCTCCACGCCGCCACAGTCGTATTCACCCGCGGAAATCTGGTGGCTTGATCAAGCCAAATCTCGGCCAGTTCGGCTGCTTCGGTGATGGCACGGCGCTGACCTGCATCAGGGCTAGGGTCTGGACCCAGCGAGGCGACTGTTTTTCGCGCCGTGTCCTTGGTCACCTCCCAGTTCACGCCTGACCCGGGATCAGTCGCACCGCCGGTGAACATGGAGCCGGCGCCGCCGAGCATCGCGAAGGCACTCTGCAGCTGGGCCGCGAGCGCGTTCATGTCACCGCCGGCTAGCGATGAGAGGAACGCCTCGAACGGGTTGCCGGGTTCTTCGCCGCCGCCGGATGGGTTGTCAGGGGTCTTGCCTGACCCTCCCGAACCGCCCAGGCGATAGGGCTCGGGTGGTGGATTCTCTTGAGAGTGCGTCTTATCGTCTTCGGGCTGATCGGCCGGATCTGGCGTTCGATCCTCGGCCATACTCACTCCTGACACGTTGCCTGATTCTGGTCCATTCCACCGTACGCGGATGCCCGTGTCTTCGCCCAGAAGCTGCCTCCTGATCGCTGATAGCGCAATGCCTCGTTCGAGTCGGTGTCAGCATGCGCTCCGCAAGCCCAAACAGAAACGCGTACTAAGGTCGAGGCATGCCATCGAAGGTTCATCAGGTCGGCATCAGCGAGTCACCGCTCAGCGTTGACCAGGCCCTCCGGCTGGTGTCAGGCCCGACGGTCGGTGGCATTGCCGTGTTCGTGGGGACGGTACGCAACTCTGATCATGGGGCCGACGTCGTCTCGCTCGACTACACCCAACACCCCAGCGCAGTGGACGTGTTGACCAGGTGTGCTGAAGAGACCGCCGATCAGCATGACGTGCTCGCGATCGCGGTGGAGCATCGCGTGGGCCACCTCGAGATCGGCGACATCGCGGTCGTTGTGGCCGTCGGTGCGGTTCATCGCGGTGAGGCGCTCGCGGCGTGCGCACACTTGATCAACACACTGAAGGCTGAAGTGCCGATCTGGAAGGAGCAGCACTTCGTGTCAGGGGAGTCCGAATGGGTCGGCTTGCCCGGCGAGGACGGCGCGATGGGGGCTGAGCCTGTCGAAGCCCAGCCAGACGCTCCTTCGACAAGCTCAGGACGTCGCCTTGGACAAGCTCAGGGCGCAGTCGGGTAGGCCGTGACCCGTCAAACCTGGACCGCACTCGTCTCGGCGCTAGCGTTCATCTGCTTGGCCGTGCTGCTCGTCGTCGTTCCCGTACCGTTCGTTAGCTGGACCCCTGGCGGCACCCGGGACACGCTCGGCAACGTAGGCAATGAGCCGATGATCAGGGTCGAGGGCATCGACACCCATCCCACGACGGGCCGGCTGGACATGACCATTGTGGCGATCACTCCCGCTGATGCTCGGCTCAGCCTGCCGCAAGCCCTGCTCGCGTACTGGCTGCCGCATCGCGATACGCTCCCGCGCGATGCCGTGTACGCGCCCGGCAAGACAGCTGAGCAGGTGGAGAACGAAGACGCCGACATGATGGAGACAGCCCAGGACGATGCGGTGGTGGCTGCATTGCGCGCCGACGGACGGCCGGTCACCGAAATGCCGGCCATCTTCTCTGTGACGCTGGGAGGTCCTGCGCACAAGCTGTTGCTTCCCGGTGATCTGGTGGTATCGGTCGACGGCATTCCTACCCCCGACGATGAGGCAGTGCGGGAGAGGATCCGCTCCCACAATGTGGGGGAGAAAGTCAGGTTCGTTGTCATCCGGGACAAGGCCCAGACCGATGTCACAGTGACGACGGTCGAGTCGAATGTCCAATCAGATGTCCCGGTCGTCGGCATCACCCTGGGCACCGGCTATCGCTACGACCCCGAGATCTCCTTCGACCTTGGGCAGCAGATCGGCGGCCCGAGCGCAGGTCTGGTATTCGCCCTGGCCATCTATGACAAGATCACCAACGGACCGCTGCTCGCTGGCCGACACTTCGCCGGCACTGGAACGATCACTCCTGAAGGAGATGTCCAGGCCATTGGAGGGATTCAGGAGAAGATCTCTGCAGCCCAGAAAGCTGGTGCATCCGCCTTCTTCGTCCCGGCGAGCAATTGCCGCGATCTCGATGGCGTGCGCACCACGATGACCCTGATCAAAGTCGGCACGCTCAACGAGGCCATCAAGGCCGTCGAGGCTCTGAACAGCAATGGCGACGGTGCCGTGCTTCCGCACTGCTGATGGGCCATCCTGTCGACCCAGGAGACTTGGGATTTCGAGCTGGCCGCGGAACGGGCGCATACGCTGACATGAGCAGGTGCGGACGCACCGCGGAACCGCTCGGACCACCTGGGTCGTTCCCGAGACGACGAGTGATGTAGGAGCGGTTGAGGAGAGATGAGTTTGAGCAGTCTGCGGGTCGGCCGGCGACGGAGCGCCATTCTGCCGACATTGGTCATTGTCGCGATCATTATCGTGGCCTTTGCCGTTCTCACCAGCGTGTGGACCGACCGGCTGTGGTACGGCTCCTTCGGCTACGCCCCAGTTTTCGGCAAGATGCTGCTGACCAAGGTCGGGCTGTTCGTGTCCTTCGGCCTGATCATGGCTACCTGCGTCGTCGCCAACGCAGCCATCGCGTATCGGCTGCGGCCGCGACTGGGAGCGCAAGTACCCACTAGCCCGCTGCTGGAGCGCTATCGCGAGACGTTGGAATCCAGGTTTGTCTGGGTGCTGCTCGCAATCGGCGTCGTCGTCGGCCTATTTGCTGGCGGCGCGGCCACCAGTCGGGTGCTGGACTACCTGGCCTGGCAGAACGCAACCCCGTTCGGCGTCACTGAGCCACAGTTCGGGCTCGACGTTGGGTTTTTCGTTTTCGCCTATCCGTGGTGGCGGTTCGTGCTGTCGTTCGTCTTCTCGGTGCTGGTCTTCAGTGCGATCGTCGCCGCCATCGTCCACTACACGATGGGTGGGCTGCGGTTCAGCGGCCCACAGCGCGGCGGGAGTAGGGCGGCCCAGGCTCACCTTTCGATCTTGGTCGGTCTTGCCGTGCTGGTGAAGGGTTTCAGCTATTGGTTTGACCAGTACGAGCTGGCGATAGGACGTTCAAACCGGCTGTTCACCGGTATCTCCTATACGGCAGACAACGCGACGGTCACCGCCAAGATGATCTTGGCCATCATCGCCGGAATCTGTGCGCTGCTGTTCTTCGCCAACGCGCTGCTGCGCCGCTGGATGGTACCGACCATCGGCCTTGTCTTGTTGCTGCTGTCTGCCATTGTGCTTGGACTGGTCTACCCGGGAGCGGTGCAGTACTTCAGCGTCCGACCGGATGAGCCGGACAAGGAGCGGCGCTACATCCAGGCCAATATCGAGGCGACCCGCGCAGCGTACGGCGTGGACAAGGTGGAGATTACCGACTACTCGGCGAAGACGACGGCCACAGCGGGCCAGTTGCGGGCTGACGCCGAGGCATTGCCAGGAATCCGGCTGATCGACCCGAACGTCGTTGGGCCGGCGTACGAGCAGCTGCAGCAGGTCCGGGGTTACTACTCATTCCCCAAGATCTTGGACGTAGACCGCTACACCATCGCCGGCAGGGAGACCGATGCGGTCGTGGCTGTCCGGGAGATGGACCTGAGCGGTGTCGAGGACAACTGGAACAACCGAAAGACCGTCTACACCCACGGCTACGGCCTTGTCGCCGCGTACGGCAACCGACGGCAGTCCGGCGGTGAGCCGGATTGGATTGCCAAGGACATTCCGCCGGCTGGCCAGATCGAGGAGCACGAGCCGCGCATCTACTTCGGCGAACTGCACGGCCAGCGGCCGGACCAGTACTCCATCGTCGGCGCCCCCGCAGGTACGCCTCCCATCGAGCTGGACACGCCGGGCGGCGGCGAGGGTGGCAACCCCAAGACGTACACCTACACAGGCAACGGTGGGGTCGAGATCGGCAACCTCTGGAATCGGCTGCTCTATGCCGCCAAGTTTGCCGACGTCAACATCTTGCTCTCCGACCGTGTCAACTCGGCGTCCAAGATCATCTACGACCGGACGCCGCGGCAACTGGTGCAAGGCGCCGCACCTTGGCTGAAGGTCGATGGCGACGCTTACCCAGCTGTCGTCGACGGCCGGATCGTGTGGATTGTTGATGGCTACACAACGTCGAACTCCTACCCGAACAGCGAGCGGGTGAACCTGAATCAGGTGACATCCGACGCGCAGACCAGCGCCGGCGGTCCGGTCGTGGCCCAGCCGCAGGACGACGTCAACTACATGCGGAACTCGGTCAAGGCCGTGGTGGACGCATACGACGGCACAGTCAAGCTCTATGCCTGGGACGACACCGATCCGATGCTGAAAGCCTGGACACAGGCGTTCCCGAATATGGTGCAACCGAAGTCGGCGATCTCCCAGGATCTGCTGGACCACCTGCGCTACCCGCAGGACTTCTTCAAGGTGCAGCGGCAGATTCTGGCCCGTTACCACATGACCAACCCGGACAACTGGTACCAGCGGTCAAGCCTGTGGGACGTGCCCAACGACCCGGTGGCGGGCGCGTCCTCCCAGACCAAGGAGTCGCCGTTCTACCTGTCGGTGAAGTGGCCTGGCGATGAGAACCCGATCTTCTCCCTGACCAGCTCGTATGTGCCCGACAAGCGCTCCAACCTCGCTTCCTACATGGCTGTCAACGCCGACGCCAGCCACCCCGAGTACGGGCGGATGCGCATCCTGCAGATGTCGGACACGACCCAGATCGACGGGCCGGGACAGTCGTTCAACGCTATGACCACCAACGAGACGGTGGCCGACCGACTCCGCCCGTTCCTGAACCAGGGTGCTGCCAGCGCAACCTTCGGCAATCTGCTCACCCTGCCAATGGGCGGTGGCTTGCTCTATGTGACCCCGGTCTACACCCAGCGCCAGGGCAGCACGGGCTCCTATCCTGCGCTCCGTTTCGTGGTGGTCCGTTTCGGCCAGTCGGTCGGCATCGGGGACACCTTGCAGCAAGCGCTGGACCAGGTGTTCCAGGGCAGCTCCGGTGGCACGACCGATGAAGGCGGCACTGCGGATGGAAGCCACGCCGACAGGCGAGGCTGACAACCCGGCCGCCGCAAGGGCGCTCAATGAGGCGTCTGCAGCCTTCGAGGCCGCAAACAAGGCGCTGAAAACAGGCGATCTTGGGACGTACCAGAAGAAGACGGACGAAGCCAACGCCGCGGTGCAACGGGCACTTCGCGCACTCGGCGGCTGAGCCCTTTTTGGGGCCGCTCGCGCATCGCGCTTGGAATCCGCCTACTTCGTCGTCGCTCGCAGACGATGAAGCGTGTCTGCTCGCTCCTCCTCAGCACGGCGGCGCGCGATTGCCGACGCTCGCAGCCCGATTAGGCGGGCGTCCTGATTTCGAGGTCAGGAAAGCCTGTTGCGCGGAGCGGTTCGGCCAGCCGCTCGGCGTCCCCGACCACGACGAGGGTCAGCTCGTCAGGATGGACGACTGAGCGATAGGCCTCGGTGGCTGCTTCAGGTGTCACCGAACGCAGCAGAGCCAGGCTTCGGTCGACGTAGTCGTCGGGAAGGCCGGCGAGAACCTGGGTGGCGGCCTGATCAGCGACGCCGTCCGCCGTCGCGTAGCGCAGCGGGGAGACACCTGTGAAGAACGCGACGGCGTCGTCGACCTCCTGGCTGGTGACCGGCGCGCCCTCGACCTTGATCAGCTCGTTGGTGATGGCCAGGGCGTCGACCACAACCTCGGTTCGGAAAGAGCCTTGGACGGCGAAGGAACCACCTGTTCGCAGTGGACCGAAGTTCATCCGTACGCCGTAGGTGTAGCCCTTTTCCTCCCGAAGCACCGCATTCAGCCGCGACAGGAACGCACCGCCCATCGCGTACGAGGCGACGCTGAGCGCAGACCACCGGGGATCCAGCCGGTCGATGCCGAAACCTCCAAGCCGTACATCGGCTTGGACTGCACCCGGCCGATCGATCAAGAGTGTGCGCTGCGGGGCGGGGACCGGCTCCTCGGCCACCACCCGTCGCTGGTCGTCGTTTCCCCATGATCCGAGGCAACGCTCGGCCGCGGCAATCGGATCGTCGATGAAGTCACCCGCCATGATCAGCGTCGCTCCGGCCGGCCCGAAGTGATCATGATGGAACGCGCCCACAGCTTCGGGAGTCACCTGGCGCACGGTCTCAGGCTCGCCGCCGTTCATCCGTGCCGCTCTCCTGCTCTCCTCGAAGACCGCCGCCCGGAAGGCAATGCTCGCGATTTGTGCAGAGTTGGCCTGCGCCTGCTCGATCTCGGCTAGCCGTAGCTGGACATGACGGTTGACGTCGCGGTCGGCCAGGGACGGTTCGGTCACTGCCTCGGCGAACAGCTCGAGGGCGCGATCAAGGTGCGATGCGGGAACGTCGAGGACGGCCTGGAGCCCGGACAGTGAGAGATCGACTCCGAACCCGGCCCCCTCGGTCTCCAGAAGCTCGGCGAATTCGTCCCCGTCGTGTCGCAAGGTTCCCTCGTCCAGCGTTCTGGCGCAGATCGTTGCGACGCCCTCGATGTCGCGACCCTCCGCGTTGAGCGGCACGTCAAGCACTAGGCAAGCAGAGACCACATGCTGACCAGGAAGGTCGAAGATCATCAGTTCGACGCCGTTGCTGAGCTGAGCGCGCCTGGGTACCGGAAAGGTCCAGACAGTTGCGGGCGCGATCGCCGGGCGCGGCAGCAAGTCCCTCATGACCCGTCCTGCCGGTAGATCAGGGTCGCCCGCTGGTCGGGCCGGCACCATCGCTCCGCGGCTCTCTGTACGTCGGCGAGCTCGATGGATGTGATCTCGGCAATCCGGGAGTTGATCAGCGTTGGATCGCCGTGCAACGTCGCATACTCACCGAGCGCATCAGCGCGGGAGTCGACGCGCGCCAGCTCGTGCAACCAATGACGCTCGAATTGTGCTTTGGCTCGTCGCAGCTCATCCTCGGCTGGCCCGTCGGTGATCAGCTGATCGATCAGCTCGACGATTTCCTGTTCGAGCTGCTCGGGGCCGACACCGTCTCGAGCCCGCGCGTAGCCGAAGCCGAACGAGTTGCCACCAATCAAGCCCATCGTCGAAGCTCCAGTGCTCTCGGCGTGCTCGGTACGCCGTATCAGTTGCTTGTGCAGCCGCGACGTCTGACCGTGCCCGAGGATGCTAAAGGCGAGGTCGAGTGCATCGAAGTCCCGCCCGCCCCGAGCTGGGAGCCGCCAGGTGAGGTAGACAGCGTCGGCCGGCACCTTGCCCGATGTTTCTGTGCGTGGGTTACCAGACAGTGGATCGAGCGGCCCACCGTCGGGTTTGGCCGGCTGGGCACCACGCGCGAGCTGCCCAAAATAGGTATCGGCCCGCTCGAAGGCATCATCCGGCGCCACATCGCCCACGATCGACAAGACGGCGTTGTTCGGCAAGTAGTGGCGCCGGAAGAAGGCATGGACATCCTCCAGCGTGGCGGCATCCAGGTCTTCCATCGAGCCGATCGTGGTATGCCCGTACGGATGGTCACCTGGGAAGGTCAGGGCATTGGCCAGCTCCATGACGTCCCCATAGGGCACGTTGTCGTAGCGCTGCCGCTTCTCTTCCTTTACTACCTCGCGTTGGGTGTCGAGGTTCTCCTGGGTGAGTGCATCCAGCAGCGTGCCCATCCGGTCGGCCTCCAACCACAGGGACAGGTCAAGCCCGCCGGTCGGCAAGGTTTCGAAGTAGTTGGTCCGGTCGAACCAGGTTGTGGCGTTGACAACAGCGCCGGCAGCCTGGAGCAGCGCGATGTGCTGACCGGAGGCGACATGCGCGGATCCCTGGAACATGACGTGTTCGAAGAGGTGGGCAAATCCGGTGCGGCCCTGCTCCTCATCTCTAGACCCGACGTCGTACCAGATGTTGACCGCCACGGATGGTGCGATGTGGTCCGGACTGGAGATGACGCGCAAGCCGTTAGCCAAGGTGTGCTGGACAATCGGGTAGCCAAGCTGGGGAAGCGCGCCCGAAGTCATGCCCCACATCTCAGCACATTGCTGACACCCGACTGGCCGCTGGGGGCGCTCGCCGGCTAGTTGATCACTCCGGCGATCCTCGCCGGCTCGGCGTACGCCTGGGCGAGGCTGGTGATCGTCTCGTGCGCGTTGAGCCCGCTGGGATTGGGTACGACCCAGACTCTGGCGCCTGAGAGCCGGTCGAGCCTGCTCGCCACCGCTGGCCTTCGGTTCTGCAAAGGCCGCCCGGTAGGCCGTGAGGCCAGCGACTACGACGACCAGCGGTTGATGCAGCTCGACGAATTCCTCCAGCCGGGTACGCCCCGCCCGTAGCTCGGCGGGGGAGAGCTCATCGGCCCGCGCGGTCGCGCGATTCACCAGGTTGGTGATTCCGATACCACGCTCCATCAGGTACGCCCGGTCCTGCTCTGTCATCGGCCTACTTCGATCAAGATCACGATCGACGATGCCGGCCAGGCGCAGCGCAGGATAGAAGCGGTTGCCGGGGTGTGCAAAGTGCGTCTGCGTCGCGGCCGTCCACAAGCCAGGATTGATCCCGACGAAGAGCAGCTTCAGACCCGGGCCGACCAGGTCGGGAAGGGACGCATCTCGGAAGTTCTGCAACTCGGCTTGGGTAAAGCCCACACAGGTCACCGTAGCGGGCCATCCGGAGTGGGCACCGGGTCGCGATCAAGCTGACGTTGCTCGCGGACCGGGCGAGGAGCTTTGCGGGTGTTTCACCGCAACTGAGAACTCCACGGCACCAGCCCGTTAGCCTTCTCCCGTGACTGAAAGCGCGGGCTCTGGTCCTGACGCCGCGCGCGAGGCCGGCCGTCGGTTCCGCATGGTACTGGTGACGTTGCTTCGGGCCTTAGGATCCACCGTCGGACTGGTTGTGATCTACTATCTGCTTCCCCTGGACGGCACATCGATCGGTGCGGCCGTGGGGATGCTTGCATTCGGGCTACTGGCGCTTGCCGGATTGGTCGCCTTTCAGGTCCGTTCGATCATCCGGGCAAGACACCCAGCGCTGCGGGCGGTCGGAGCCCTGGCGACGAGCGTTCCACTGTTTCTGCTGCTGTTTGCCGGCACGTATTTCGTCATGGGCGGAATCTCTGAGGCCAATTTCAACGAGCCGCTGACACGTACCGACGCCCTGTACTTCACCGTCACCGTGTTCGCGACGGTCGGGTTTGGCGACATTGTTGCCACCACCGAGGGCGCTCGTGTGGTGGTCATGGGGCAGATGGTTGCCGGCATCGTGATCATTGGGCTCGGGGCAAGGATCATTGTTGACGCGGTCAAGCGCGGGCAGCAACGGCAGCCGGCACCAGGCAGCGACGCTACATCCGAGGCAGATAGCCCCCTGGAGTAGGCCGCGGATTGCAGCGGTGGACCGCTAGTGACGCAGACTGGGCGGAGATCTGTGGTCCAGCACGTCAGCGTTGAGGGCAACTAAGCAGGCTCTGGCGTCTTAGGACCCGGAGCTGGAAGCACAATGGTGATCACGAAGGCGACGGCGACAGCCACCACGACCTGCGGGGTCACCAGCACCCCGTCGACACCCATCAGCACTACGGCGAGCAGTGTCGAAGTCAACGGCAGCCGCAGCATGGCGGTGCACATGGCTCCGATGCCCATGCCGATCCCTGCCGCCAAGTTCATGCCCGGCAACCCACTTGCGGCAATACCGACCGCTGCGCCGATGAACATTGAGGGAAAGACCGGGCCTCCACGAAACGCGCTCAACGAGAGTCCGTAGGCCAAGGCCTTGCACACGATGAGCAGGATCATCACCGCAACCGAGTAATCGGCAGCGTTTTCGACCAGCTCGGGCAGTGCATCCTGTCCGGAGAACAGCACTTGGGTGAAACTCTGTCCGGAGATCAGCTGGTACACCATCGCGGTACAGCCGATGAGCAGGCCCAGTGCCGACGTCACCAACACTCGGTTCAAGTGCACGATCGGACGAAGCCACAGTCCGACAGACCGGATCAGCCACCCCAGCAGGGCGCCAGCCGCCCCCATGACCACGGCCCAGGCCAGCATGGCCAACGTCGGTGGCACGGCAGGCGGCACAGACGTCAGCGCGAGGGAGAAGGTGCCGAGACCGGTCCAGTTGTCCAGACCGACGAAGACCATTGCGCCAATGCCTGAGGCCAGCAGACCTGGCAGCGCCACCAGGCTCAGCGTCATCCCGCTGACGCCTGCGATCTCCATGATCAGGAACGCACCGAGCACGGGGGAGCCGAGCAGTGTGCTGATTGCCGCAAAGCTGCCGGCCGACGCCATGATCATCAAGGCCATCGGTGGCGCGTCCCTCCTCACCAGGCGGACGGCCAGCGCACCAAGCCCGCCGCCGATCGCGATCAGCGGTGCTTCGGGCCCGAGCACTGCGCCGAGGCCGAGTGTGGCCACGGCAGCGAGGATGATGCCTGGCAGCTCGCGTCCGGTGGCTGGTCCGCCGCCGGTTTGGAAGCCAAATGCGGGCGAATGTCCGCCGTTTCCTGGGAGGTATCGGATGGTCAATCCGACTAGCAGTCCGCACAGCGCTAACCAGGGCAGTGGCCACCAGGCGGGTGCCGGGCTCCCAAGCATCTGATTCGGCAGCTCGGTGAACAGAAATCGCTGCATCGCAGTGACCAGTGCAAGAAAGCCATAGGCGACGGCTGAAATGGGAATACCCAGGATCGCCGCGAGCAAGAGCGCTCCGATGTATCGCTTGGAACGGATTACGGCGACCGGATCCATGACGGGCGCCCCGGCGGCAGGTGCCGCAGCGGCATGCTGGCGCGCTTCGGGGACTGCCCCACTCTTGGGACTGTTCGAGTCAGCCATCAGATGCAGTCTCTCTTCAGATCGATCGGATGAGGCGGCAACATGCCGGAGCTGAAGAGCCCAAGCAGATGCCACGGCCGGACGGAGGCCCGAAGGTCGGGCCCAGCGTACGATGTCGCCGCTGAGCGGAAGCGACCCATCAGGCCTGCGTGACCTCCGTCGCGTGCTCGGGCCCCTCGTCGACGCCTTCCTCCGGGAGCAGGCTCTTCTGGTCGAGGACGTACAACAAGACGAAGGCCGGCACGATCAAGAGCGCGGCGAGAGCCGGCCGCGACGAGCACTGCCGTGATCGTTCCGGACGGCGCTGCCGCCTGCGACACCGTCAGCGATTCGGGAAGCAGGTAGTCCCACTGGGCAACTCCCCACCCGAGGACGAGTGCCCCCGCGGCAACGACCGCTGCCACCCGCCCCCCTCGATGCGGCCGACCCCGAAGCAGCACGAGCGCGCCAAGCCCTGCTAGCACCGACACGACGACCAGAGGCAGGGCGCGCGACGTGAGTCCGTCGAAGAGGTAGCTGGCATCGTTGCGCACCACGAACAGGCCGACGATGGCAACGACTCCAGCCACGACGCCCGCTGCCATTGCGCGGATGCGGAAGTACGCGACCATCGTGTCGTCGGAGAGCCGCCCGGCGTCCCAGGTGAGGAAGACTGCGGCGACGTACGCCGTCACAGAGACGGCCAGCAAGCCAGCAACGATCGAGGTTGGGTTGATCCAGCTGGTCACCGGATCGCCGGCTTGCCCACCGGCGGGCACCCGCCCGGAGGCAATCCCTCCCGCGATAGCGCCGAAACAGTAGGGCACCAAGACCGAAGAAACGGCGAAGATGGCTCCGAAGTGGCGCTGGACACGGGTTCGAAACACCGCTTTGCGAAAAGCAAAACTTGCGCCGCGTAGCACGATGCCGAACGCCGCGAGCGTGAGGGGTACGAACATGGTCAAGGTGATCGACGCGTACGCCTCCGGGAAGCACGTCCACAAGACGACGAAGCACGAAGATCAACCACACATGGTTCGCTTCCCACACCGGGCCGATCGAGTGGTCGATGACTTCGCGCGGCCGCTTTCCACGCTCCGCGCCACCCGCCGTGAGGTCCCAGAAGCCCGCACCGAAATCTGCTCCCCCGAAGATGGCGTACATCGTGACGGCGGCGAACAGGATGATCGCAGCAGCGGTGCTCATCCGGCCCTCCTAGCTGGCGTCTATCTCGGCAGTTTCGCGCGGCCCGTACGGGACGTCCGCCTCTTCGAGCGCGGGCTGGGATCGGGCGCGGCGGCTCATCCCGCGCAACACCAGGATCAGCGTGGTGCCTAGTCCCGCGTAAAGGAGCGCGACCGCGATGAACGTAATCCAGACACCTTCATTGGTGGTTGCGGCGTCTGCGACCCTCATCTTGTTGTAGACGATCCAAGGCTGGCGGCCGACCTCGCTCACGATCCAGCCAGCTTCCATGGTCACCACGGAGAGGACGCCGGTAACGGCAGCGCCGCGGAGGAACCATCGGCTTCGCGGCATGTCTCGTCGGAAGATCCACGACGCCCAGTACCAGAGTGTGAACAGGAACAGCAATGTGCCCAGGCCAACCATGATGTCCCAGCAGAGATGGACGATGTTCACTTCCCGGATCGTCGGTCGTTGATCAGCGGGAACGCTGTCGAGGCCTTGCACGACGGTCGCCCGGCCGGTGCTCGGATCCGACAGCCAGGACGCCAAACCGGGGATCGCAATGCCGCCCTCCACTTCTCCGGACGAGTTGAGATGGCCGAACAGGGTCTCGGGCACATCGCTGCTGGTCTGCGTCACCATCTCGATGGCGGCGAACTTGGTCGGCTGGTTGTCGTAGACCCACCGAGCCAGGCCATCGCCGACCCCCATCTGGACGGGTGTGGCGATGGCTGCGACCGTGAAGGGGATGATGAAGCCGAGCCTGTGGTAGCGGTCCCGTCGTCCGCGCAGCATGCCAGTGGCGTACACAGACGCGATCAGGAAGCCGCCGACCAGGTAGGCCGCGACGATCATGTGCGCCGCCATCAGCGGCATCGCATCGTTGAAGATCACCCCGACGGGGTCAACATCGACGACGTTGCCGGACGAGTCGAGGGTCACACCCTGCGGAGAGTTCATCCACGCGTTTGCGGCAATCACTGAGGCGCTGCCGAAGATGCCGGCGATAGGGATCGGGATGCCGGTCCAGAAATGGGCCCATGGCTTGAGCCGCCGCCAGCCGTAGATATAGATCGAGATGAAGATGGCCTCGGTGAAGAAGAACAGACCCTCGAACGCGAAGGGTACGCCGAACGCCTCTCCCCACTTCCCCATGAATTGAGGCCACAGCAGGCCGAACTCGAAGGAGAGAACCGTCCCCGTCACCGCCCCGACCGCGAACGTCACCGCCATGTACTTCGACCAGCGTTGTGCGAGTCGCAGAGCGTCACCGTCGCCGCGCTTGATCCCCCGGTAGTTGGCAATCAGCGTCATCGCCGACCACGACACCCCGAGCGGCACCAGGATGATGTGAAACATAAGGGTGAACGCCATTTGCGCCCGTGCCCACGGAACGGGGTTCACTTGCAGCAACACAGGACCCCACAGGTCACCGAACACTTGCGTCATGGCGTTGAACCACCTTCGACAATCATGAGACGGCGTGGGGCGAGACGGCGTGGGGTGATGTGGTCGTCCATGGCCGGCTTAGGTCTCAGCCAAGGCGCTCGGTGATGTGATCGCCGACCCGCAGCGCGTTCGCGATCGCGGTCAGGGACGGGTTCACGGCGCCGATGCTCGGGAAGAAGCTGGTGTCCACGACGTAGAGGTTGTCCACGTCGTGCGCTTTGCAGTTCACATCCAGCGCGCTCGCGGCGGGATCGGTGCCGAAGCGGACCGTGCCTGCCTGGTGTGCTGTCGCACCGATCGGCATGCTCTTGTGCAGGTACAGGCTCCGGTCCAGCAGATGGTGCTCGTGCATGCCCAGCTTGCTCAGCATTCCGTCGAGTTTGTGGCGCAGTCGCTTGACACCCTCGACGTTGTTCTTCTCGTCGATGCTGAGGTGGATCGCCCCTTCCGCGTCGACCGTGACCCGGTTGTCGGCCTGCGGCAGGTCCTCGCCACAGAGCCAGATGTCGACCGCGTGGTGCGCCAGGACCTCGAAGGGGAGGTCCGGAGAGATCTTGCCGGCCCATCGCGGCGCTTGTGCGTGGATCTCCTCGTCGTCGGACTTGCCGAGCATCTGGATCCCGCCGAGCGGGTAAGTCCCAGTCGTCGGCCCCCAGATACCAGTCGTTCATCGCCAGCGTCTTCTGGAACCGCGTGGGGTTGGGCTCCCTGGAAACGGCCATCAGGGCGTCGTTGTTGTGCCGCATGTAGTGCCGGCCGACCACTCCGGAGCTGTTGGCGAGCCCGTCCGGGTGGCGGTCGCCGCGAGACCTCAGCAGCAGGGCGGCCGAGTTCACCGCGCCGCAGGCAACGACAACGATGTCGCCGGTGAAGGTGGTCGTCGATCCGTCCTCCAGAAGTGTGACGACCCCAGTGACGCTGCGCCCGGAATCGTCGGTCTCCAGGCGCTGCACATTGGCGCCGGTGACCAACGTGACGTTGTCTCTGGACAGCACCGGATCCACACAGATGACCTGCGAGTCCGACTTGCGCGTTCAGCAGGCATGGGAAGCCATCGACCCGGTCGCAGCGGATGCAGACGCTGGTCCGTGCCGCTCGGCCCGGCTCGACCTCCACGAGGTTGACTCCGATCGGCAGGTGGAAGGGGTGCAGCCCAAGCTTCTCCAGGTCGTCGCTCAGCTGCTGGATGCGGGGTTCGTGCGACACCGGCGGGTAGGCGTACTGCTTGCTGGTCGGGCCCTCGGTCGGGTCCTCTCCATGTTGGCCGTGGACCAGGTAGAGGTGCTCCGCCTGGGTGTAATAGGGCTCCAGGTCGTCGTAGGAGATCGGCCAGGCCGGCGAGATCCCACCATGGTGGCGAAGCTCGCCGAAGTCCTCCGGGCGGAGACGGAACAGCGCAGCGCCGTAGAACTTGGTGTTCCCGCCGACGTAATAGTTGACCTCGGGTTGGAACTCGTTGCCGTGCCGGTCGTACCAGACCTCCTGCGCGAGGTACTTCCCGCGTACGAATACCGCCTCGGTCTGCCAGTTGTCGCGCTCCCGTGGCAGGAACGGTCCTCGTTCCAGCCAGAGCACCTTCGCGCCGCTCGTGGCGAGCCGGTGCCCGAGGGTCCCACCCCCGGCTCCCGTCCCGATGATGACAACGTCGTAGTGCTGGTCGTCTGCCATGCCGGATCCCTCCTGGAGCGGGGTTCTCGGATGTACCGATGGTGTCTCTAGACACCTGAGAATGTCCCGCCTGGGCGACGACGTCATCACCCGCCCTGGGTGATCACCACCGCAGCCGAGCAGAGTCACCCGCAAGGGGTGACGACTCGATCCTCAGCCGCTGGTTGACTGCGAGCAGGGTCTAGGCCGTGCAGCGAAGGTTCCGGCGAGACCCACATCCGTGGTCGATCACGCCAAGGAGATAACAATGACAGCGACGATCGAGAGCCAGCCGCGACAGCGGTCAGCCGGAGAGCACGGGCCAGCGGCCAGCTGATGTCTTCGTAATCTTCGGGATTACGGGCGACCTGGCGAAAGTGATGACGTTCAGATCGCTGTATCGGCTTGAGCGGCGCGGGCTGTTGGCGTGCCCGATCGTCGGAGTTGCGGTCAACGACTGGACGCTAGACCAGCTGGTGCAGCGCGCCCGCGAGTCGATCGAAGGCACTGGCGAGACGATCGATCCCACCATCTTCGACCGTTTCACTGCACGACTGTCGTACGTGCAGGGCGACTTCGGCGACGCAGCGACCTACAAGCGGGTCGCAGAAGCGATCAAGGGCGCAGACACTCCCGTGTTCTACCTGGAGATCCCACCCTTCCTGTTCGGCACAGTCGTCAAGGGCCTGGCCGAGGCCGACCTGACAACGACGGGGCGTGTCGTGGTGGAGAAGCCGTTCGGAAACGACCAAGCCTCCGCCCACGCCCTGGCCGAGGAACTGCACCAGTACATCGACGAGTCCCAGCTGTACCGGATCGACCACTACCTGGGAAAGATGGGCCTGGAGGAGATCCTCTACCTGCGGTTCGCCAACACGATGTTCGAGCCGGTCTGGAACCGCAACTACATCGAATGCGTGCAGATCACCATGGCGGAGGACTTCGGCGTCGAGGACCGAGGGCACTTCTACGATCCCGTCGGCGCGCTGCGCGATGTGGTGGTCAACCACCTCATGCAGGTCGTATCCGCCGCCTGCGATGGAAATACCCTCTGGACGTGACCCACGAACGATCAAGGACTCCCAGGTCGCGCTGTTCCGCGCGGTCGCCGAGGCCGATCCTGCCAACTACGTCCGTGGCCAGTATGAGGGCTATCTAGGTATCCCTGGCGTCGCCGCCGACTCGGCCACAGAGACCTACGCCGCGCTGCGGCTCGACATCGACAACTGGCGCTGGTCAGGGGTGCCGTTCTTCATCCGCACCGGCAAGCGGCTCCCGGTCACCCAGACGGAGCTCCGGCTTGTCTTCAAGCAGCCGCCGCGGCTTGGGCTTCGGCTTGCATGGCGATCGACGACCGGAGCCGGGCCAGCTTGTCATCAAACTCGATCCATCGACTGGGATCAGACTCAGGGTCGAGGCCCGGCGCGCGGACTCACCCATCCCTGAGACCATCCACCTCGACATGGAGTTTGCGGAGGAGGGCGGCGAAGGGCCAACTCCATACGAGGTGTTGCTCCACGCCGCGATGGTCGGCCAGATTATGCGGTTCACCCGCCAGGACGGGGTCGAGGAGACGTGGCGAATCATGCAGCCGCTGCTGGACGCGCCGCCCCCGGTACACCCGTACGCTCCCGGGTCGTGGGGGCCGTCGGCCGCGGATGAGCTGACGGCACAGAGCGGCGGTTGGCACCAGCCCTGGGTGGCGGCGCAATGAGCACCAAGGCACCGCGGGAGGAGAAAGTGCAGAGTGCTGCCGCCCCCTCCCCATTCCCACCGATTGCGGACTATGCGTTTCTGTCGAACTGTCACACCGGTGCCCTGATCGCGCCCGACGGGGCTGTCGACTGGCTCTCCGTCCCGCGCTTCGACGCGCCCAGCGTGTTCGGCTCCCTGCTCGACCGCCAAGCGGGCTACTTCAGGCTCGGGCCGTTCGGGATCAACCACCCGACCGCGCGCGCCTACGAACCCGGGACGAACGTCCTCTCGACGACGTGGAAGACGCCGACTGGCTGGCTCGCTGGTCCGCGACGCCCTGACGATGGGTCCCCGGGAAGGCGAGGACAAGATCACCCCGCACACCCGGCCGCCTGCCGACGACGACGGTGATCACCTGCTGGTGCGTACGGTCCGCTGCCTGGACGGCACCGTCGAGATCGAGCTGATCTGTGAGCCGGTGTTCGACTATGGCCGGTCGCCGGCCGAGTGGACACTGGTCGACGGCAATCGGCATTCAGCCGACGTGAACGGCGCGGGCCAGACGATCAGGCTGCAGACCGATCTCGCGCTCGGCGTCGAGGGCAACCGTGCCCGCGCCCGGCACGTTCTCTCGGCCGGTGACGAGTGCTACTGCGCACTGTCGTGGGCCGAGGGCTTGGCGGCACCGGTCGACGTAGCGGAGGCCAGCCGCCGCATCGATGCCACGACGCGGTTCTGGCGCAACTGGCTGGGACGGGCGCGGCTCCCTGACCACCGCTGGCGCGATCCGCTACAGCGCTCGGCACTGGCCATCAAAGGCCTGACCTACCTGCCAACCGGGGCCACCGTCGCCGCACTCACCACGTCGCTGCCGGAGACCCCCGGCGGCGAGCGCAACTGGGACTACCGCTACACGTGGATGCGTGACTCCACCTTCACGTTGCAGGCGCTGCACTTCCTGAACCTGGACTGGGAGGCCGACGAGTTCATGCAGTTCGTCGCCGACCTGGAGCCGAACCAGGACGGCGCGCTGCAGATCATGTACGGGATCGACGGCCGGCGCGACCTGACCGAGTCCACCCGCGACGATCTGTCTGGCTATGCGGGCGCGCGACCGGTGCGGGTCGGCAACGGAGCATTCGACCAGCGTCAAAACGACGTGTTTGGCGCCGTGCTGGACTCGATCTTGCTGCACGTCCGACGCAGCGACCGGCTGCCGCGGCGGCTATGGCCGATCGTCCAGTCGCAGGCCGAGTGTGCCACCGCGGTGTGGCGCGAGCCTGACCAGGGAATCTGGGAGGCACGCGGCAAGCCGCAGCACTATGTGTCCTCCAAGCTGATGGGCTGGGTCGCCCTGGACCGCGCGTCGAAACTGGCTGAGATCCGCGGCGACAGCGATCTCGCCGCGACCTGGGGTGCCACCGCTGCCGAGATCAAGGACGACATTCTCGCTCATGGCGTCGATAAGCGCGGCGTGCTGCGTCAGCACTACGACACCGATGCGTTGGATGCCTCCACGCTGCTGGCAGCCATATTCGGATTCCTGCCCCATGACGACAAGCGGCTCCGCGCAAGCGTGCTCGCCATCGCCGACGAGCTGACCGAAAACGGCTTCGTGCTGCGCTACCGCACCGAGGAGACCGACGACGGCCTGTCCGGCAAGGAGGGGACCTTCCTCATCTGCTCGTTCTGGCTGGTGTCCGCGCTGGCGATCATCGGTGAGGAGCAGCGTGCTCGTGACCTGATGGAGCGCCTGCTGCGGGTCGCCTCGCCGCTCGGCCTTTTCGCCGAGGAGTTCGACGTCGACACCGGTCGACACCTCGGCAACTTCCCGCAGGCGTTTTCCCACCTTGCGCTGATCGAGGCCGCGGGGCGCATCATCTTCAACGAGCGACTGGCGGAGGTCTCCTGACCGACCGGCACGAGGGACAGCCTGTGCAGACGGTACCAAGCCGCTGAAGGCGGTGTCGACTGAGACGGTCGAGGAGGGCGCGTCGGATGAGTGAACGGGTGTTGGTTCTTGGTGGTGGGCTCGCCGGGGTGGCCTGCGCTCGCGAGCTGGGTGATGACGGGGTCGAGGTGACGCTGGTTGACCGCAACGACTATCACCAGTTCCAGCCGTTGCTCTACCAGGTGGCCAGCTCCCAGCTGCCCGCCGAGGACATCGCCCGCCCCCACCGGACCATTTTCAGGGAATACCCTTCGGTCGACCTGGTGAACGCGCAGGTGACCGCTGCGGACCTGTCCGCACGCAGTCTCACGCTCGCCGACGGGAGGACGTTGCAGGGGTCGCACCTGGTGATGGCGGCAGGTGCTCGGCCGAACTTCTTCGGAGTGCCCGGCGCCGCAGAGCACGCCTTTCCGCTGTATTCGGTGGCCGACGCCGAACGCTTGCGGCTGCATCTGCAGGGGCTCCTGCTCGCCGCGGTAGACGATGCGGCGTCCCGCGAGCCCGGTTCGATCGATGTAGTCGTCGTGGGGGCCGGCCCAACCGGGGTCGAGACCACCGGAGCGTTGGCCGAGCTGATGCTGGCGCTGCATAAGTCTGGGCGGCTGGCGATGCCGGGCCAGATCACCGTGGTCGACCGTGGCAACGCCTTGCTGGGGCAGTTCTCCGAAAAGGCCCATGAGTACGCGTTGGAGAAGCTGACCGAGGCCGGCGCGCAGGTGCGGCTGGGGGTCGGCGTCACCGCGGTCCACCCCGATCGGGTGCAGTTCGACGACGGCAGCACCATTTCGGCCCGGACCGTGGTCTGGGGCGGGGGAGAGTCGGGGTCTGCGGTCGCACAGGCCGCCGGACCTACTCCAGGTCGCGGTGGTCGCCTCGACGTCCGCCCGGACCTCACGGTGGCCGGCTACCCGGGCTCGTACGCCGTGGGGGATGTCGCGAACATTCCGTCCGGTGACGACGCGGCAGCGCTGCCTCAGCTGGGCTCGGTGGCCCAGCAGTCGGGGAAGTGGGCCGGGCAGAACATTCTCCGTGAGCTACGCGGAAAGCCCACCGAACCCTTTGTCTACAAGGACAAGGGCATCATGGCGATGATCGGCCGTAACGCGGCCGTGGCCGAGGTCGGCAAGCATCGCCATCAGGTGGACGGCCCGGTCGCGTTCGCCGCCTGGCTCGGCGTCCACGCAATGCTGCTCAGTGGCGTGCACAGCAAGATCGACTCATTCCTCAGCTGGGGCTGGGACTACTTCGACCGCGACCACGCGGCCACCATCGAGGCAACAGCAGCAACGCCGGAACGGCTCGCCTGGGCCGACCACGGCGAGGACAAGCCGCACATCGTGCTGGACCGGCCCGAGGCCACCAGCACCGCACTGAAAGCGCCTGAGCAGGAGTCGTCAAGCTTCTCCGCGGGAGTTGCCTGCCGGTACCGGCTCCTGGGCAGGTGTCCCTCTAGCACCGAGGCTGTGGCCTCCTTGACCTGCAGGAAGAGCGGGTCGTGCGCGTCGCGTCCCTGGAGCAGAACGATGAACGCCCGGGTGCCGACGCTGCCTACGCCGACCACTTTGCGGGCCACGTCCACGATCTCGAACCGTTCCAGCAGGTGCCGCTGGTCATCTTGGAGGGTGGCACGGTAGGCGTGGAACTGTTCGCGGATCACGTGGTCGACTTCGTCCCGGGAGAGACCGGTAGTTGCGGCCAGGTCGCGCGCCGGGACCACGATCGGCGGCTGGCTGACGATTCGGTATTTGCCATCCACCAGCTCGCCCAGCTTCGACAGCGCCTGCAGGCTGTCGCGGGTGTGCGCCTTCGCGACAATCTTCTCCGCCCGCTTCTCCGCCCGCACCTCCGCCTGCTCCTCGAGCCTGTCCGCCTTCTCGCGCTTCGCCGCCCGTTTCTCCTGCTTCTTCGGCGCCTTTGCCCGCCTGTCCGCCTTCTCTTCCTTCCTGGCCTTCTTCTCCTGCGTCGCCGTCCCGGTCACCGCGGTGCGGATCGACGCCATGAGCTCATCCTCGTCCAGGTGGGCGTACCAGATGTCCATCGTCCCCATCTGCGCGAACGAGGCCATCGCCTCCCGGTAGGCCCGCACCGATGCCAGCGTCACCTCACGCGTGTCCGCCTTGGCGAACCCGTTGTTGCGGGCCGCGATGGTGAAGCTGGCAGCCATCCGCTTCACGTCGTACTCGAACGGCCCGGGCAGCGTCTCGTCGAAGTCGTTCACGTCGAACAGCAGGATCCGTTCGGGCGAGGCGAACAGCCGAAGTTCGACAGGTGAGCGTCGCCGCACAGCTGGACCTCAAGACCGGCCACCGGCGTGTCCTCCAGGTCCGCCGCCATGATCTTGGCCGCGCCCCGGTAGAAGGTGAACGGCGAGACCATCATCCGACCGTGGCGGACCGGCACCAGATCTGGCTCCCGGGTCGTGCGGAGGCGCGCTCAGGGCGATCGCACCGATCGGTGTGGCTCGCGCCGGTCCCGGGCCACCGCAATCGCGCGACCCCCTGGCCGGCTGAGTCAGCCGCCACGCCGATCACCGCGGCGCCACCCAGGATCGCCCCGAACACCAGCGCCACGACGGTCGCGTGAGCAGCGCGGACCCGCTGGCCCTCGACGACAGCAGCGGCTCCGAACCGTCGGGCCAGCACGATGCCGTAGCCCGTCGCTACCGCAGCGATGACCCCATAGGCCACCGCATGTTGTCCCGTCGACGCTGGGCTGGCGAAGGTCGTCACCAGCGGGATCATCAGCATCGGAAGCATCCATCCGAACCCGATCCCAGCTCCCGCGACGGCACCCGCCGCAGCAAGCAGACCCACCCACCACCAGTCGTAGGCGGTGAATGCCCCAAGCCCCGCCGCTGCCCGATCGCTGTCGCCAGGTACATCATCCGGCAGGTTCCGCCGATCTTCAGCCCAGGGCGCCGGCCAGCACGCCGAGGACCATCGCGTTCGCGCCGTACTGCCCCACGAGTGCGTCCAGCAGGAGCGCCGGCACGACAAGCCACCAGGACGGCCAGAACGATTTGGATCACGCGCTGCCGAGTCTCGGCTTGATCGTGACGTGGGCATCTCAGTGAACAACGCCGGAGACCCCCTGAAGGCGTATGGCCAGAAACAGCACTCATCCGCCCGAGGAGGACGGCAGCGCCGAAGAGGATCACCGACATCTTGGTCGAAGGTACGGCGAGGGTCACCGCGTACAGCGGCGGAAGACCGACGCAGGCGGAGAGCAAGACGATCGGCACTCCCCAGCGGCGCTCACCCAAGAGCCCCATCATCCGGTCCGACCAGGCTCGCAACTTCGTCCGAACGCGACCGGCCGGCTTGCGAGGGCGGTCGCGTACCTTTCGCACCAGACGTGAACTGCGGCCCTGGCGCAGAGCGAGCACGGTGCCGACCTTGCCGATGGTCTGTCCGATGGCACAGCCGACCGCCGTCGTGACCTCCTCGGTGAACCCACCAACTTGAGACGCCACGATGTAGATCTCGGCGTTGAAGATCGGTACCACCGAGGACAAGACGCCGTACCCGATCGCGACGAGCGAACTCGATTAGCAGTCGCCACTCCACGCCGACACCTACCTACAGGACGCGCCCGTCAACTAGGCACTGAGCCTTGTGCCAGTCTGCGCCTCAATGTCACGGGGCTGCAATCGGGCCATGATGAGGTAGAGGACTCAGTTGAACAACGCGGAGACACCGAAGGCTATTGCCAGAAACAGCAGCATCCGCCCGAGGAGGACGGCGACGCCAAACGAGATGACCGACATCCGGGTCGCGGGTACGGCGAGGGTCACTGCGTACAGCGGCGGGATATAGACGCAGGCTGAGAGGAAGACGATCAACACTCCCCACCAGCGCCTACCCAAGAACCCCACCATGCGGTCCGACCAGGCTCGCAGCCTTGTCCGAAACCGACCGGCCGGCTTGCGGGGGCGATCGCGTAGCCGCCGCACCAGACGGGAATTGCCGCCCCGGCGCAGGGCGACCACAATGCCGACCTTGCCGATGGCCTGTCCGACAGCACAACCGACCGCCGTCGTGACCTCCGAGGTGAATCCACCGACCTGAGAGGCCACGATGTAGATCTCGCTGTTGAAGATCGGTACCAGCGAGGACAAGATGCCGTACCCGAGCGAGACGACAAACTCGATCAGCGGTTGCCAGTTCACACCGACACCTGCAGTACGCCCCCGTCAAATAGGCACTGGGACTTGTGACAGTCTGCGCCTCAAATTCATTGGGGTGCAATCCGGGCCGCGATCAGGGCCGAGGCGATCGGCAGCAATCGCTCACCACCGCCGGTTTCGGTCAACGCAGTTCGCTCGGGCCGTGCGATCTCATCCGTTCGGCTGATCAGGAGGGTCATGCGGGCTGAAGCGGTCGAGCATCGTCTCGACCGACGTCCCTGCCTCGCGTGCGCTTCTTGTGAAGCCGCAAACCACTGGGAGGAATTTGTCGCTGCTGAGCGCTTGAAGCCGGAGCTCGACGGCTGCCCGGACCGTGGCCGTCCGTGGGACCCGCCGCAGCAGCGCGATCTCCCCGAACCCTTCACCGCGTCCGAGCGTTGCGACCAGGCGGCCGTCTCCGATCACCTCGGCCTCACCCGACTCGATCACGTAGAAGCGATCGCCCACATCGCCTTGATGGAACACGATGTGGCCGGCAGGTACCGAAACCGGTTCCAGCCCGCGCGCGAGCTGTTCGATGGCGGGGAGGGGCAAGGGCCTCAGCAGGGCAACCGCATGTAGCAGCTCGATCTCCTGGTCGCGGACGCCGATGGACTGATCAAGACGGCGCAGTCGAAGCCATGCCGCTGCGGCGGCCAGCGGGCAGAGTGCGCCGATCATGATGAGGGCCAGCCGCACACTGGACAAGTCGATCACAAGCGAGGCGACGACCGCCCCAAGACCGACGGTGAGGGCGATCAGGCTCTCGAGGACGGCCGAGACGCGCGCAAGCACGTCGTCCGGGGTGAGCCGGGCCATCAGCGTGAGCACGCCGACGTCGACGAGCGTATTGGCCACGCCGACACACACCAGCAGTCCCAGGGTCACGGCCTTTGCGGGGAAAAGGCCGATGAGAGCGATAGGTAGACCCCAGAGGGCGATACCTAGCCCGAACCACGAGGCCAGTCGGTGCGTCCCGACCAGCAGGGAAACAGCGCCGGAGCCGAGCACCGCGCCCGCCCCCACTGCGGCCGTGAGCGTCCCAACGCCCGGTTCGCCCATCCTCAGCAGATCAATCGCAACCACCACGGTAAACACCGTGAGTGCTCCGCGGGTGAACGTCTGCACCGAGGTGAGGCCGACCAGAAGGGCCAGGTCGCGGTTCCGCCCAACGGCGCGCACACCCTCGCTGACCTCGGGCAGCAGGCGCGTCCTGCGGGCGGGCGGTCGTGGCGGAGCCTGGTAGTGAACCCGCACCATCATTGCCGCCGCCCACAGCGAGCAGCCGGCGGCTACAGCGAACACGGCAGCAACCCCGGTGAACTGGAGTAGCACGGCGGCCACGACAGGACCTAGCAGCGTGGCGACCGAGTCCAGCAAGCCTCGTACAAGATTGGCGCTGGCCAGCTCGTGTCCAGTGCGGCACAGCGACGGGAGCAGCGCGGAGAACGCTGTCAAATAAAGAGTGCTGCCGATAGTCGAGAACACCGCCAGCGCGTAAACGATCTGTGGTGGGCCGGCAACGCCAACGACGAGCGCGGCCAGCGCAGTCCCCACGCCGCTGAGGAGCGACACCAGGACCAGGACGCGTTCCCTGCGCCCCCTGTCGGCAAGGGGTGCCAACAGGGGTGCCGCCACTGCCGATGGCACCATGCGGATCAGTCCCACCAGCCCGACGGCGGCCGGGCCGCCGTCCCGATAGGCGACGATCCCCAACGCCACAGTGAATGCCCACTCGGCCGTCCAGGCGCCGAGGAAACTCAGCTGAGCGCGGCGCAGATTCGCGTTACGGGCGTTGCTGGCGAAGGCGCCCGCCGCCGTGGCCAGCCTGCTCGGGGCTTGTGCGTCCGCCACGCCGTGACGGTACCGCGTCGATGCCCGTCGCCTTGGGCAAGATCCTCCTGATCGACTGCATGGAGGCGTGCAGGCGAACGGCGACCGGGCAGCCCCAACGGCACTGGCGGCCGCAAGCTAGCAGGCTTGACAATGAAGGGCGTGCCAAGCAACGGAGAGAGCATGACACCCCGGGCGCGGACGCGTCGCCGGCGGGCGCTCGACGCCGCGACTGCCCGCATTCTCAAGATGCCACCAGGTCACCACGATTACACCCTGACCGAGGCTGTACGCGTCCCAATGCGTGACGGTGTAGAACTTCTGACCGACATCTACGCGCCCGTGGGGAAGTCGTTGGGAACGCTGCTCATTCGCACCCCTTACGGCCGCACCGGTTTGATCGCCCTCCTCACCGCGCGCTATTACGCAACTCACGGCTACCACGTTGTCAACCAGAGTTGCCGCGGCACCTTCGGCTCCGGTGGGGACTTCCAGCCATTCCGTCCAGACATTGATGACGGAGCCGACACCGTCGCCTGGCTGCGAACGCAAGCCTGGTTCGGCGGACGATTCGCGCTGTGCGGAGCCTCTTATCTCGGGTATACGGCTTGGGCGTTGATGACGGATCCGCCGCCGGAGCTGGCAGCCGCCGTGATAGCAGTTTGCGCGCACGACAACTACTGGGTGGCACACGGCGCCGGAGCATTCTCGCTTGAACAGACGCTGAGCCTTTTCGAAGCCTTCGACCACTGGGAAGCTGGTTTGGTCGGGGGCATCCTGCGCGGCGTGACGGCCGGTCGACGGCTGAAGCCGGGGTTCGAGGAGCTTCCTCTGGTCCGTGCCCAAGAAACGGTCCTCGCGGGCGGCAGCATGCCGTACCGGGAGTGGCTTACGTCGACGAATGCCGAGGACCCTGTTTGGCGACCGATGCGGCTGGGTCAGGCGCTCGAGCGGGTTAACGTTCCCGTCTTGTTGCAGGAGGGTTGGCAAGATCGGTTCGTTGATCAGATGATCAATCAGTACGAGCGTCTGCGGCGCCGCGGTGTCGATGTCGGCCTGACCATCGGTCCTTGGACCCATGTCGAATTCGCCACCAAGGGCGCTGGAATCGTTATGGAAGAGACCCTCGACTGGTTGGCAGAGCATCTCGCCGGAGCCGGTGGCCGGCATCGGCCAAGCCCTGTCCGGATCTTCGTCACAGGTGCCCAGGAGTGGCGCTACCTGCCGGAATGGCCACCGGCTACCAACGAGCGTGTGCTCTACCTTCAGCCCCACGGTGAGCTGGGTAACACCCAACCGACGTCGACTGCTGGTCCATCGACGTTCAGCTACGATCCTGCGGATCCCACTCCAGCGGTCGGCGGCCGGGTAATCAATCCCGCAATAGGCGGTTATCGCGACAACCGGGAGCTTGAGGAACGAGATGATGTCCTGACGTTCACCGGCCCGCCGCTGAATGAACCGCTGGAGGTAATCGGGAACCCGGTCGTCGAGCTGGTGCACCGCACTGACAATCCGTACGCCGACCTCTTTGTCCGTTTGTGTGAAGTGAGGCGGAACGGGCGTTCCATCAATGTGAGCGATGGGTTCCAAAGGCTAGAGCCGGAGAAGTCCAGCGGGACCATCCTGCTTCAACTCGACGCAATGGCTCATCAATTCACGCCCGGAACCCGCATCCGCCTGCAGATTTCCGGAGGCGCGCATCCGCGTTACGCCCGGAACCTGGGAACCGACAAAGATCCGGCAACGAGCAGCGAGCTAGCGCCATCTCGGCGGACGATCTTTCATGGAGACGGCGGTTTCTCCCGCATCCTCTTGCCGTGCCAACGCGTGGACTAGCACGACACCATGAAGTACCAGTCGATGATCCCCCGGGTCTTCATTCAAGGATCTCCAGCAGTTCGCTGACTCGGGGCTGTTCAGGGGCCATCCGCATGGCCACCACTACCGGCCGAGGCTGGCTGACGGCGAGGAAGCGGCTTCACCGTTCGGGCCGTTCTGGCATGCAGATCAGGGTTTGCTGGCCTGCGGCTACGAGCGACCGCTGCGGGCCCTGGACGGCGAACACTTCTAGCTGGCATACGGTAAGCGTTCGTCCGGACTTTAGGACCGTGCCCACGGCCTCGATGTGATCACCGACGGCAGGTGCCAGGAGATTGATCTTGTACTCCACCGTGAGCACCGCGGTGTTCTCGGGGAACAGCGTGAATGCTGCATAGCCACCGGCGCTGTCGGCGATGGTGCTGATAGCTCCGGCGTGCATGTAGCCGTGCTGCTGGCTCACCTCGAGCCGGTTGGGCAACACGATGTGCACGCGTCCTGGCCCAATATGCCCCAGGCGTGCCCCCAGATGTCGCATCAATCCCTGGTGTTCAAAACTGGTTCTGATGCGCGCCTGTATCTGTGGGGCTGCCTGTTCTGCCTGCGCCTCGTTTTCCATAGCTCTCCTCGAAAGGGCCCGCTGCCAGTTCGTTTCTAGCCGATCAGCTTTTCTGCCAACAGCACTGCGCCGATCACGATCATCGCGGCGCCGGAGAAGCGGGTCACCGCCAGGGCTGCCGCGGGACGGGCCCGCAGCACCCGGCGCGCTCCCGTGCCGACCCCGGTGTAGACCACGGCGCAACTGGCCACGTGCACCAACCCCAGCACAACGATCTGCAATGCGAGTGGCCAAGCCGCGTCCGGGTCGGTGAATTGCGGCAGCAGTGCCAAGAACAGCAAGAACACTTTCGGATTGAGCCCGCTGATCCCCGCACCCTTCGTCGCCTGCCGCACCCACGACCTGGGCGCCTCGTCGATGCCGGCCTGTGGGACGGTCGGGTGAGCCAGCATGCCAATCCCCAGCCACACCAGGTACACCGCGCCTACGGTCGTCAGCACGGTCAGCAGCAGCGGCGACCGGGCGACCAGTGCGCCCACGCCGGCCGCTGCCACGGCGGTCGCCGCGAGATGCCCGGCCAGCAACCCGCCCACCGCGGGCAGCACCACCCGGTGCCGGAGGCCGGCTGCGATCGCGTACGCCCAGTCCGCCCCAGGCGTCACCACGAACAGAAAAGACACTGCCCAGAACGCGGCGACCGTACTGCCCGCCATCCGCCCTCTCCTTCACTTCCAGCCGAGCCTCGATGACCCTGACCTGCTCAAAGGGAAGATTAGGAGAAAACAAGCGGAATATGCTTCCAACTTTCTCCAGGACGCGCTCGTGCTGAGGAAGAATTACCCACATGGATGCACTGGACCGGAAGATTCTTGCTGAGCTGCAGCAAG
The DNA here is from genome assembly GCA_963840505.1 of uncultured Actinomycetota bacterium. GTDB lineage: Bacteria > Actinomycetota > Actinomycetes > Propionibacteriales > Propionibacteriaceae > Microlunatus. The sequence continues at coordinate 15,144 of CAWIZB010000012.1, read as the reverse complement.
ATGGGCGCCTGACCGTCACCGAACTAGCGGAGCGCGTCGGCCTCAGCCTTTCGCCCTGCCACCGCCGCCTGCGAGCCTTGGAACAGTCGGGCGCGATCAGCGGCTACCACGCTCACCTCGACGCCAACGCTCTCGGCCTGACCTTCGAGGCCATAGTCTTCGTCACCATGCGCGCCGCAGACCGCGACACCGTCGCCGCCTTCGAACAGGCCGTCGCTGCCACCCCGCACATCCTGCAGGCCCAACGGCTCTTCGGTGACCCCGACTACCTGCTACGCGTCATCAGCGCCGACCTGCCCGCCTTCCAGGAGCTCTACGACAACCGCCTCGCCACGCTCCCCGGCGTCCAACGCCTCAACTCCACCCTGGTCATGAAAAGTGTCGTGGAAAACCGGCCCCTGCCCCTATGAGGAGGTGAGCTCGTCCCGTTGCTAGCGATCGGCGCCTGGCGGAACGTCAGTGTGCAGTGAAAGCCGCCGTCGACCGGCAGAGCCACTCCGATAGGCGTGGTTTCAGAGGTCGTCGTGGGCGAGGTCGCTAGACAGGTCGCGGTTCGCGTCGGCCTGGTCGAGAAGCAGTTTTGCCCTGTTCTCGAAGGTGGCGACTGCGTCGGCGCCGGCGGGGAAGCGCAGCGGTTGCTCGTCCTGTGCGGCGAGGTGGACCAGCGCGTTGGCGAGCTTGGCGGGGTCGCCGCCCTGTTGGCCGTTCATGCTTTGCCAGGCAGTGACGGTCTGCTCGGTGCGCTCGGCGTAGTCCTTGATCGAGGACTCGGCGTATTTCGTCGACTCGGGAGTCAACAGTTCTGTGCGGAAGAAGCCGGGCTCGACGAGCATCGTGCGGATCCCGAACGGCGCGACCTCAGCGGACAATGACTCCATCCAACCTTCCACCCCGAACTTCGAGGCGGCGTACGCGGTCAGGAACTCTCCGCCCGCGATGCCGGCGGTCGAGGAGATCGTGACGACCAGCCCGGAGCGCTGGCCCCGCATGATCGGGAGGGTCGCGCGGGTGACGTTGATCGGGCCGAACAGGGTGGTCTCGATCTGTGCCCGGAACTCCTCAGGGGTGAGCTCCTCGAAGAACCCGGCGTTGAAGTTGCCGGCGTTGTTGACCAGCACGTCGAGCCGGCCGAACTGGTCCACGCTCGCCTGGACGGCGGTCTCGGCGCTGGCAGGGTCGGTGACGTCGAGGGCGACGACGATGAGGCCGTCGTGTGCTCCAATCGCCGAGCTGACCTTCTCGGGGTTGCGGCCTGTGGCGACAACCGCGTGACCGGCGGCCAGGGCGGCCTTGGCGATGTCGACGCCCATGCCGCGACCGGCGCCGGTGACGAGCCAGACCTGCTTCTTAGTCATGTTGGGTGCACTTCCTTGGTCTCGATCTTGTCGATCTCTGTGGGATCCGCCGCCTCAGCGGTGGTGCATTGGCTACAGAACCACGCGTGGGGCTTGAGCGGGAGTCCCTGGTGATGGGGTTACTGACAGGGACCCTCAGGCCCGGCGGAGCGCCCGTAGGGTGAAAGGCATGGCAGACAGCCGCGACGTTCGGGGCGATGTCCGCGGGGAGATCCGTGAGTTTCTGAGCACGCGCCGGGCCAGGATCACCCCCGTGCAGGCCGGGCTCCCGGTGTACGGCGGAGACCACCGACGGGTCTCGGGGCTGCGCCGCGACGAAGTCGCCCTTCTGGCGGGGATCTCGAGCCAGTACTACACCAGGCTTGAGCGTGGCAACGCCACCGGAGCCTCTGAGAGCGTCATCGACGGCATCGCCCGCGCCCTGCAGCTCGATGAGGCCGAGCGGACCCATCTTCTCGACCTGATCCGTGCCGCCGGCGCGACCCGCGCAATCCGCCGGCCCGCCCCGCAGCGGGTCCGGTCCACGGTGCAGCGCATCCTCGACTCGATGATCGGCACGCCCGCGTTCGTGCTCAATGGACGTCTTGACATCCTGGCCGCCAACCAGCTCGGCTTCGCGCTGTTCTCGCCGATCTACGCCGACCCGGTCAGGCCAGCCAACAGCGCCAGGTTCGTCTTCCTCGACGCGCACGCGGCCGAGTTCTTCCGCGACTGGAACAGGGTCGTCAACGACACTGTCGCCCTGTTGCACGCCGAGGCCGGCCGCCATCCCTATGACCGGCGACTTTCCGACTTGATTGGGGAGCTGTCCACCCGCAGCGAGGAGTTCCGTGGCCGGTGGGCCGCCCATGACGTCCAGATCCACACGACTGGTGTCAAGCTCATACATCACCCGGTCGTGGGCGACCTCGACCTGTCGTTCGAGTCCTTCCCGCTGGCTGCCGATCCCAGCCAGAGCCTCCTCGCCTACACCGCCGAGCCCGGGTCGCCCTCGCAGGACGCCCTGCGCCTGTTGGCCAGCTGGGCCGCGACAACAGAAGGCGTCGAGCCGGCTGCCTCGGTTGACGCCTCAAAGCAGGCTGAATCGTTCGGGAAGCCTGACTGACATCGGCGACAGAACTCGAGGTGGCGAAGCATCAGCGTTCTGGGCAGCGGGACTGGGGTCCCCCGGGGGTGCCGGCCGTTATCGGCCCGTGCGTCCGTCGATCTGTTCTGGTCAGGTAAGCAGGTATGCGCCGGGGCGGTCTGCGCCGCGCGACGCGTCCCTTGGCGAGGTCCTCTGTGGTGAACCGAGCGGTTCGGCGGTCGCACTGGGCATCGTGATCACCGGACGCCTCCGTTCAGTGTTGTGAGGACCAGTCCACTAAGCGCCGGGCGGAGCTGCATGGCGAGGTGTCACCTGGAGGTGGTCGGCGGGAGGGCCGCTTCGACTCTCGCGTGCGGACACGATGATTGATATGGCGCGCCCGACCAGGACGCCGAGGGCGATCGCCACCATCGTCTCCACTGTGGTGATCAGGGTCGTGGTGCCGGTGCTGTCACCGTTGAGTAGGGCCGCGACGCCGACCAGGCCGAGGGCACCGGGGACCAGGAGCCAGAACGCCGGTGTGAAGCTGACGATCGCCGGTGGCCCGGTTCGCTGCCGGGCGACCAGATCGGCCACCGGAGTCATCACGGCCGCGCCCACGAAGGCGGACAGCACGCCGCCGAAGAACAGGCCTCCCAGCACCTGGCCGCCGTAGGCCACATACAGGACCAGGAGGATCCAGCCGAGGGAGCTCGGACGCGCGCACAGGTTCATCACGATGCCGACGCCGAACACGCCGACGCCGAGCCAGGGGCCAACGGCACCGAGCGCCGGCTCGCTCGCCGTTAGGTCGAACGCGGGTACCCCGACGAGAGCGGCCGAGGCGAGGATGCCGAGTCCGAGAAGCACGAGCTGGGCGGCCCCGGCCGCCAGTCGCCCGGCACCGGAGATCATCTGGCCGGTCGACAGCTCAATCACCGCGGTGGTCAGCAGCGCTCCGGGCAACAGTGTGACTAGCGGGGCAATCAGGCTGGGGGCCACGTCGAAGGCGAGGCCGGTCCGCGACAGCAGGAAGACCACGAGCGACACGCTGAACGATGCAGCGACCGTCACCAGCACCTGGAACCGGGGCGGCACACGGCTTCCGGCGAGCAGGAGCGCCCCGGTCAGGCCGCCGAGTCCGGCGGCCACCACGATCCCGAGCCAGGAGCTGCCGAGCAGGACGGCGAGGCCGACGGTGGCGAGCACTTGACCGACCACCTGCATCGACGGACCGAAGGGCGGTGGCCGGGTACGAATCGCCACGATCTGATCGTGGGCCCACCGGGGATCGATCCGACCGGTGCGCGCGACCCTGACGACGTCATCGAGCTCCTCGATCTGGTGCAGCCGCAGCCGCTGACGGCCGCTGGTAACGGCCCTGGTCCGAAGCCGACCACCGGTGCCGGACGAAACCAGGAGCGCGGTCGGCAGGGCGATGATCTCCGTGTCAGCCATGCCGTATGCCCGGGCGATCTCCTCCAGATTCGTATCCACGTCGTCGACGTCGAAGCCGGAATCGATCAGCGCCTCCCCGGCCGACGCCAGCAGCACCAGTACGTCGGTGGCCGGTTCGGTGCCGCTTCGCGGCGGAGCTGCCTCCGGCTGCGCGACCTGACCCTCGCCCTTCCGGGCGAAGCGCAGCAGCACAAGACTCACCAGGACCAAGACGGCGAGCGCGATCAGGACCGAGCTGAGCGGAACAGCTCCGGTCGAGCTGGCCGGTGGCGTCGCCGGTCGTTGGGGCGGAGGGCTCTCGGATTGAGTGGGCGCGGAAGTTGGGCTGGCGCTCGGTGTCGGAGGCTCCGAAGGCGTGGACAGCGGTGCTCCGGTCGGAGTGAGGGATGCATCTGTCGTTGCAGTCGTAGTCGCCGGCGGCGTGAGTATCGGGCTGGTGCCTCTGGCGTGGGGCTTTGGTCGTCCGGCGTGGGCGAAGCGGAGGCGGTAAAAGTCGACGTCTCGGTTGGGGTGCCCGTGGGCTGCGCCACCGGCACCGCCGCAGCAACGACGGTGAGCAGTGCCGCAGCCGCCCAAATGATCTGGGCGCGCTGGCGGAAGCTCGCGACAATGCGGCGGCGGTCGGCGACCATGGAGCGTGACTATAGGCCGGGGGCGATGGCGATGGACGACCGCCCTCCGGAGGGTGGTGCGGGCTGCTCGCCTGACCTCGCGACTGGCCTGAACTGAACCGGCTGGCCAACATGTCGACTAAGGAAGTCGTGGCGCGCGTGGTGGAAGGCCGGTGTGCCGGGTAGATCTTAGGTATGGAATTCGGTCTTGGATACTTTCCCACCTACGACGGTATGCGGCCCGGCGAAGTCGCACGGATGGCCGAGGAGCGCGGCTATAGCGCGATCTACTTCGCTGAGCACACCCACATCCCGGCTGCGGAGACCGACCGCGCGCCCGGGAAGCCGTTGCCGGCCAAGTACTGGCGCACGTACGACCTCTTCGTCGCGCTCACCGCGGCTGCGGAGGCGACCCGCAGTATCCGCGTCGCCAGCGGCATCTGCCTGATCGTTGAGCGTGATCCGATCATCACGGCGAAGGAGGTCGCGAGCGTCGACCACCTCTCAGGCGGCCGCCTGGAGTTCGGGGTGGGTGCGGGCTGGAACCGGACCGAGATGCGCCACCATGGCACCGACCCGCGCGTCCGGATGGCCGTCATGCGGGAGCGGGTTGAGGCCATGAAGGAGATCTGGACCCACGACGAGGCCAGCTACCACGGCAAATACGTCAACTTCGACCGGATCTGGTCGTGGCCCAAGCCGGCGCAATGGCCACACCCACCAGTCCTTGTTGGTGGTGCCGGCCCAACCGTCCTGGATCGGGTGCTCGGGTTCGGCGACGCCTGGTTCCCCAATTACCACCCGGAGGTGTACGACCGCATCGCCGAGCTGAGCGCCCGCGCCGACCGGCCCGTCCGGGTGCAGGTGATGAGCGTGCCCGCCGATCCGAAGGTGTTCGAGAGACTCCGCGAGGCTGGCGTCAAGCGGGTCGCGCGGTGGTTCCCGTCCGGGCCGCGCTGGCGCCTCGAACAAGCCCTGGAGGAGTGGGAGAAGGCGATCGCGGAGTACAACCCGGAGTGACGCCGCACCAGCCACGGCGGTCGTTCGCCGCATGCGTGGCGCACCTTGCGACCGCCGACCGCGGCCGGCCGGCCGGAATCAGGCGTCGTCGCCGTACGCGTCGTGGTAGTTCCACCACTGGTACGGCGGGGTCTGCGGGTAGCCCTCGGGCGAGTCCTCCCACTGCTCTTGGCGCCCGAGCGCGGTGATGTCGAGGTAGCTCCAGGTGGTGCCTAGGTTCTCGTCGCCGCGGGCGTCGACGAAGTAGGTGCGGAAGATCCGATCGCCCTCGCGGATGAAGGCGTTGTGCCCGTGCCACTCGTCGACGCCGAAATCCTTGTCGAAGTCGTCGGTGAGTGTGTACCAGGGGATGAGTTCCCAGCCCATCCGCTGCTTCAAGCCCTCGATCTCGGCCTGGGGGGCGCGCGAGACATACACCAGTGTCGTGTCCCGCGCGTTCAGGTGGGCCGGGTGTGCGACCTGGTCGGCGCCGAAGGAGCAGCCGATGCAGGCCCGCTCCGGGTAGGCGCCGCCCGACTCCGGGTAAGTGGTGACGTCCGGCGCGTAGAAGGCCCGGTAGACGATCAGCTGCCTGCGGCCCTCGAACAGCTCCGCCAGGCTCGCCGGTCCATTGGGTCCATCGAAGCGGTAGTCCTTCTCTACAGCCATCCACGGCATCCGCCGGCGCTCGGCCGCCATCGCGTCGCGGGCACGGGTCAGCTCCTTCTCCTTGACGAGCAGCGTCTCGCGCGCGGCCTCCCACTCCTGCGGCGAGACGATTGGCGGGGTCTTCATCTGCGCATGTCCTCCTTAGGTACTCGTTTCATTCGGCCTGGGTTGACGACGTGCGGGCGGCCGGGCAGCGCGGTGGTCGGGTCGCTCGGCGTGGTTGTGATGGTGTCCTCCGTGGTGTCTCGTGCCGGGGCAGTATCGAACGAAGTCCTACGACGGTTACCAGAACAGACTCGCGACCCGGCCGGAACTCATCGCGTCTAGTGCCACCTGGAAAAGGAACCTATGCGAGGCCAGCACGGCCACTCAGCTGCCGGGCGAGTGTGGCGGGGTAGCAACCGGGGAGGTGAGGCCGTGGTAGAGCTCCGGGCGTCGGTCGCTGAGGTAGGAGTTGATGCTGCGTGAGGCTGCCATCCTGGATCGGTCCAGGTCGGCCACGATCAAGGTTTCGCTCCGGCCGGCGCGCGCGAGCTCGGTGCCGTCAGGCGAGGCGACGCAGCTCAGCCCGCAGTACTCGATCTCGCCTTCGCGGCCGCAGTAGTTCGCGTAGGCGACGTACACCTGGTTCTCGAAGGCGCGGGCCGGAACGATCGTGGTGGCAACGACGTCGTAGGGGATCATGTTCGCCGTCGGCGCCGCGATCAGGTCCGCCCCAGCCAGTGCGAGCTGGCGGGCGTTCTCCGGAAACTCCACGTCGTAGCAGATCAGCATTCCGAGCTGCCAGCCGTTCAGGTCGACCACGGGTGACTCCGCCGCCGATGCCGAGAACATCATGCGGTCGAGCTCACCGAACAGGTGGGTCTTGCGGTAGTGACCGAGGCTGCTGCCGTTGCCGCCGACCAGATGCACGGCGTTGAAGACGGAATTCGCTGAGCCGCGTTCGGGATAGCCGTACAGGATGGCGAGCTGGCGCTCGAGCGCGATCCTGCCGACGCGCCGCGCCGAGTCCCCGTCGCGGGGCTCCGCCAGGCGGCGGGCGGCGTCCGGTCCGATGTTGTAGCCGGTGAGGAACATCTCCGGGCACAGCAACAGCTCCGCGCCGCGGGCCGCTGCCTCAGCGGCCGCGTGTGCCAGCCGGTCCAAGTTGGCGGCAACCTGCCTCGGACGGGGCTCGCACTGGTAGATCGCGACGCGCATTGTCCGGCCTCGATCCAGATCAGTCGGGCAGCTTGATCGGGCCGATCTCGGCGAAGACGTCCCCAGGGCCGGGATTGTCCGGCAGGGTGCCACCGCCGAGGTGGCGCATGATGCCCCAGACCGCGTTCAGCGAGGTTTGCACGGCGCCCTCGACCCACGCCGGCGTCCACGAGACGTCGTCCCCGGCGATGAAGATGCCTCGCTGCTCGGCCGGCAAGGTGTCCTGCATAAAGTGCGCATACATCCGCTGGTTGTAGCGGTAATGCCCCGGCAGTGCCCCCTTGAACGCACCGAGGAAGTACGCGTCGGCCTCCCAGGACACGGTGATTGGGTCGCCGATGATGTGGCCTGCGATGTCGACGTCGGGGTAGATCCTGCGCAGCGCAGCCAGCGCCAGCCGGACCCTGTGGTCGACCGGGTGCGGGAGCATCTTCATGGCGTCGCTCATCCACGAGTAGGTCAGGCAGATCACCCCCGGTTTGCCTTCCCCGTTGTCGAACAGGTACGTGCCCCGAGTGAGGCGATCGGTCAGCGTCATGCTCATCACATCACGGCCAGTGTGTGGGTCCTTGTCCTTCCAGAACGGTCGGTCGACCAGGACGAATGTCTTCGACGACTGCATGTATCGAGTGCGGTCCAATGCCGTCCACATCCTCGCCGAGAACAGGCTCTCATCACAATCGATCTGGGTGGTGAGCAGCCAACTCTGGCAGGTGATGAGCACCGCGGGGTAATGGCGGGCGTCGCCCCAGGCGTCGGTGACGACGAACCCACCGTCGTCCCGCGCGATACTGGCCACACCCGCCCGCGGGGCGCCGGAGTGCAGCGAAGCCAACGTGGTGCCGACCGGCCAATGGACAAGGCCCGGCGGTGCGTACTCCCACAGGCCGCGCGGCACCTGCTCAACCCCGCCAGCCACCAGGTGCTGGTCCTCGTCGCAGTTTGTCATCACAACGCGGAGGATCTCCAGCATCGAGTTGGGGAAGTCGGAGTCCCAGCCACCGGTGCCGAAGCCGACCTGGCCGAACACCTCGCGGTGGTGGAACGACAACTTCGAGAACGCCTCGGAACTCGCCACGAAGTCGTAGAACGTGCGGTCGTCCCAAACCGGGACCAGGCTGTTCCAGAGCGACTTCAGCGCTGGGACATCGCGTGCCCGGATCGCGTTCTGGATCTCGGTGAAGTGCACACCCTCGAGCGCCTCCGCCCAGGCGTCGGCGACCTGCTGGAACAGCGGAGGCAACATTTCGGGCCGCTCCACATAGTGGGTGACACCCTCAATGTCGATGACTGTGCTGCCCGATGCGGCAGTCAGCGGGTTGGGGAACGGCCGCGTCTCCAGCCCGAGCATGTCGACGTAGTGGTAGAAGGCGGTCGACGACGCCGGAAAGCGCATACCGCCGAGTTCGGCGACCACTCCGACCGGCGCGCCCTCGAACTGCTGGGACCGCAGCCGCCCGCCCAGCTGCGAGGCCTCGTAGACGACCGGCTTGACGCCCAGCTTCATCAGCTCGAAGGCGGCGATCAGACCCGAGATGCCGGCGCCCACAATGGCGACCTCCTCGCCGTGACGCTCGGCCGGGACTGCTCCGAGCCCCGCGCTGTGCTCGATCCAATCGTCGAAGGGAAAAGGAAAGTCGGGGCCGAAGATGGTGACCGACTGCCGCCCATCCCTGGCCGCATCCCGGTTGCGTTCGTTCGCCATCGAGGCCGCTCACCCTCCAAAGAGATCGAATCCTGCCCTCGTGTCACGGGCAGACTATCCCTGCCGGACCCACCGCGCCCCGGCCCGCTCGTAGCGATTGAGGAGTGCTATTGCCGCGCCGTGGAGGCCGGCGTCGCCGCGGAGCTCGGCTTCGACCAGCCTGGGTAGAGGGATGGAGTCCTGGGCGAGGGACTCTCCAATTGTGGCGCGGAGTGGGCCCCAGAAGATGTCGCCAGCGAGAGTGACGCCGCCGCCGAGGGCGACGGTTTCAGGGTCTACGAGCCTGGTGAGATTGGCGAGTTGGATGCCGAGGGTGGTGGCGGCTGTGGTGAAGATCCCGCGGGCAACGTGGTCTCCTGCGGCAGCCGCCGCGGCGACGGTCCCCGCGGTGATGTCTGTGCGGCCGATGGTGGCCAAGCTGGTTGGTGTGCCGGCGGCAATGAGGGCGCGGGCGCGGGCGGCGATGGCGGTGCCGGAGCTGATCTGTTCGAGTTGGGTGGTGCTGCCGTCGGTGCTGGGGATGCGGGTGCGTCCGAGCTCGCCTGCGTAAGCGCGGCCAGTGACGAGTTGGCCGTTGCTGATGATGCCGCAGCCCATCCCGGTGCTGACGGTGACGTAGCAGAAGTGTCGGGTTCCGCGGCCGGCGCCGAGCTGCCATTCGGCGATGGTGGCGGCGTTGGCGTCGTTGTGGACGTGGACGGGTAGCTGTAGTGCCTCGTGGAGGCGCGGGCCGAGGGGGACGTTGTCGAAGCCGGGCAGGGTGGGCGCGCTGTGGATGATGCCGGTGTGGGGGTCGACGGGCCCGAGAGCACTGACGCCGACGGCCACCACCGTGGCCCGGTGTTGCGCGGTGATTTCGCGGATCTGGCTGAGGACGGCGGCGATTACCTCATCGGGGCCGCCGGTGCGGGGTGTGGCGACGGCTCGGCGGGTAAGCATCTGCCCGGTCGGGTCGAAGAGGGCGGTGCGGGTTTGGGTGCCGCCAAGGTCGACGACGACGTAGACGTGACCTGGCTGGGGTCTGGGACGGGCGCTCGGCTGGTCGGTCGACACGGTCACATTGTGCTCACAGTTGGCGGAGGAAGCTGTGCAGTGCGGTTTGGATATCGGCGGCGAAGCGTGCAGCGTCGGCGTCTTTGCTGGGGACGGTGCGCAGGGTGGCGCCGGGGATCGTGTCGGTGTGGGCTTGGGCGATCTCGTACGGGTGGAAGGGGTCGTCGTGGTGCCCGATGACAAGCGTGGGGATGTCCACGGCCCGCCAGGAGTCAATCGAGTTCGTCGGGCTGGAACCTGGGAAGGTGCGCAGGATGACCGAATTCTGGGCTGCACGTGGGCGGGTGAGCTGGCCGAGGAGGGATGCCGCGGCCGCGGGCGAACTGTTGTGGACGGTCTGATATGTGCGGGTTTGCGGGTAGCGCTCTGCGGCGTCCTCGGCGGGATAACGGTCGAGGAGATCGGCGATCTCAATGTAGGCCTTGCGGTTGAACTCCGCCTGGGGCCGGTCGAGCCAGGCCGGCCGGCACAGCACGAGTGCGATGACCCGGTCGGGGTAGCGGACGGCCAGGTTCAGCGCGGTCCCCGCGCCGAGGGAGATGCCGCCGATGATGAACCGGGCAAGGCCGAGGTGGTCGGCGAGGGCGATCACGTCGTCGGCGAAGACTTCGAAGCTGGCGGCGGCCGCGTTGATGTCGCTGCTGGGACTGTGGCCGCGCGCGTTCAGACTGATCACCGGGGTGGGCGGTGCGTCTCCGATGTAGCCCAGGGGCTGGTTCGCGTCGCCACCCATGCCGTGCTGGAAGATGAACGGCATGCTGCTAGGAGCGGTGGCACCGATGGTCTGGTAGGTGAGGCTTGCGCCGTGGGCCTGGAGCCGTCCGATCGCGGGCGGCGTGTTCATGGTGTTCCGGTCGCGGCGAGTGCGGCGCTGAGGGTGGCTACGGCCAGCGGGACGCTGGTTTCGGGGAGCCCGTGGGTGACCAGGGTGCCGTCGAACCCGGCCTTGTACAGGGTCTGCACGATCAGCGGCCAGGGCAGCATCCCAGCGCCTGGGGCGGCTGGGGCTCGGTGGGCGATGAGCTCCTTGGCGTGGGCGAGTGCAATGTGCCGTCCCAGCGTGGCGATGTCGCGGGTGATCGCGTCGGCGGCCGCGGCGGTGTCGTAGTCGTCCGGGTCGAGCAGGTTGGCGGCATCGTAGACGATCTTGAGGTCGGGGGAGCCGACTTGGTCGAGCATCATGATCGCCTGCTCCGCGGTGGCAACAACGTTGCTGTGTTCGGGTTCAACAGCGAGGGTGAGGCCGTGGTCCTCGGCGAGTGCGGCCAGGGCTTGCAGGGTTGTGCGGGAGTCGGCCCATGCCTGCGGATCGGTGTTGTTGGGGTGCCAGCGCCACATGTCGTCCGGGTCGCGGGACCCGCTGCTGAGGGTGATGATGTCGATCTGCAGGTCGCGGGCGGCTGCGCACAGGTGCGGGAATCGGTCCAGGTAGGTCTGCCGGTGCGCTGGGTCGGGGTGAGCAGCATTGAAGGTGCCGGAGATCGCGGCCAGGGCGACGCCGGCCTGGCCGGCCGCGGCCAGGATCTGGTGGATGACAGCGTCCGGTACGGGCGCGTCCGGGATGGTGGGCAGGCCGGCAACAGACAGGTTGAACTGGGTGGCGGGGATGCCTGCGTCGGCGACGGCCTGCAGGCAGCTGGCGACGTCTGGCCGGTTGTAGGTTTTGGCGAAGATGCCGAGTCTCATCAGGCGAGCCCTCCGGTCACGTCGTCGAGCCTGACCCAATCGCCGGTGGTCACCGACTGGGCGAGGGCCACCATGGCGCGCACGGAGGCGAGCCCGTCTTCGGCGGTCGCGCCGCGGGGCGTGGCGCCGGTGGTGGCGGCCTTCACTAGATCCTCGATCTGCAGGCGGAACACGTTGGCATCTTCGCCGATGGGCTGGTGGTATTGGTCGTCTTTGACGGAGAATGCCTGCACCTCGGCGGCGCGGAGGTGCCAGGGGTTGAAGAGCTTGCCGATGGCGCTGCCCTCGCTGCCGTAGACCTGGAAGCCTTCCCACCAGTCCATCCGTACCGCGATGGTGAGGTCGAGTTGTCCGAGGCAGCCGTTGGCGTAGGCAACCTCGAGGAACCAGCAGTAGGTGTCGGCCTTGGTCGACAGCCGCGCCCGGATGGCCTCGAGCTGGCCGCCGAGATAGCGGGCGGTGTCGAGCATGTGGCTGCCGTGGCCGAGGATTAGGTAGCGCTGTCGGTCGGCCTTGGGGTTGCCTGGTGGGCGGCGGGCCGCAGCACTGGACTCGATGATCGGCTGCAGGGTGTCGGTGATGCGGTAGCGGTAGGTGGAGTCGCAGTACCAGTGCTTGAGCCCGATCAGCTCGCCGATCTCGTCGCGGATGAAGTCGTGGGCGAATGCGACGCCGGGGTCGTAGCGCTTTTCGTGGCCGACCAGAACCACCCGGTCGTTGATTCTTGCGGCGTTGAGCAGGGTCTCGGCGTCCTCGACGGTGGTGGCCATCGGCTTCTCGACTAGGACGTGCTTGCCGGCCTCGAGGGCGCGGATCGACAGGGGAACGTGGAATTGGTCGGCGACGGCGACGATCACGGCGTCGACCTGGTCGTCGGCGAGCATTGCGTCGTAGTCGGCGAATGTGGTGGTCGGCTGGTGGACGGCGGCCATTCGCTCACGAAGATCGTCGGCGGCGTCGCAGATCGCGTACAGCTGCGCGGTCTTGGCCTTGCGCACGGCAGGGAAGTGTGCCGCCTGCGCGATCTGGCCGGCCCCGAGGACCCCGATGTTGAAAGTGGTGGTGGACAAGATGATCGCTCCTTCGGCGATGTCAGTTGATGCTGAGCTGATGGCAGTGTGTCGGTCCCCGCCCGGGCATGGAACGGGAACCGGCACACCTACCGGGTTCGATGGCCTACTGGGTCAGCGTTTCCAGCTTGGTCTGCAGGCCACTAAGCGCGGCCTCTGGAGTGACCTCACCCTGCAGCGCACCGTACGCGGCGTCTTGGATGGCCAGCGTCGCGTCGCCGTACTTGACGACCTTGGGGCGCGGATTGGCGGTCTCGATCGACTTCAGCAAGATCGGGAAGTGCGGGAACTTCTTCAGGATGTCCGGATCGGAGTACAAGGCCCGGTTGACATGGGCTTGGCCGGTGGCCAGCGTATCGGACTTGGCGACTTCCTCGGAGGACATGTACTTGATGAAGTCGGCTGCGGTGCCTTTGTTGGCGGCGTAGGTGCCGATGGCCAAGTTGTGGCCGCCGAGGGTGGAAACGCCGGGGCCGTTGAGGCCAGGCAGCGGAGCGACCGCGAATTTTCCGGCAACCTCCGATGTCCCGTCGGTCTTCTGGGCAAGTCTGTACACGTAGGCCCAGTTCCGGAGGAAGATCAATTGGCCGTTCTGGAACGCGGTCCGGCTCTGCTCCTCTTGCCACGTGATCGCAGCCTTGGGGATGGTGCCGTCCTTGAAAGAATCGGTGAGGAAGCTCAGGGGTGGCGGAGCCTGACCCCGGTCGCACAAGGCTCTGACAAGAGTTTTCGTTGTAGCGGGGACAGGATTTGAACCTGTGACCTCTGGGTTATGAGCTGGACTCCGGGGGTCTGCGCGGGCACCTCTATCAGCGGCAATCTGCGGTAAACTGGCTAGTCAGACGGCATATGGTAATCCGCGGTCATCCACACTCATCCACAGTGATCCGGCAACGTTTGCCCACAAATTGCCCACCAGACGGTTGAGAATACGCCAGGAAAGAGGTTGTGATGGCCTGGGCGTCGGAACGGAGCGGAGCGCGCGGAACCAGGTATGCCGGGATCTACCGCGACCCGGACGGCCACAAGCGCTCGGCCGGCACGTACTCGTCCCGTCGTGAGGCCCTGCGAGCCGCCAACCGGGAGGAGCAGAAGGTTCTCGCGGGCTCCTGGCACGACGGGAGTCTGGGCCAGATCAGCTTCCGGGACTACGTCGAACAGGAGTGGCTGCCGCACAAGCACCTCGAGGTCACGACCCGTGCCTCGTACAGCTCCTACCTCAACAAGCAGTTCTATCCGGCCTTCGGCCGGAGACAGCTGAACAAGGTCTCGCCGTCGGTGGTGCAGGACTGGGTGACGAAGGCCCATGCCGACGGCCTGTCACCTCGGTCGATCAAGAAGTACCACGTCTTCCTGTCCTCGATCTTCCGTCGTGCGGTTCGCGATCGGATCCTCGTGTTCAACCCGTGCGACCACACCGAACTGCCGAAGGTGATCGTCCGCAAGACGCGCACCCTCACGCCTCAGGAGTTCGAGCACCTTGTTCGAGCCGTGCCCTCGCACTATCGGCTGTTGATCGAGACGTTCATCGAGACCGGGATGCGCTGGGGCGAAGTCATCGCGCTGCGGCCGCGCCATGTCGACTTCCTCAGCCGCATGGTCAGCGTCGAGGACACCATCGTCGAGACGTCCAAGAAGAACTCCCCGACCGGCGAACGCTTCCTCGTGAAGCCGTACCCGAAGAACAACGAGCCGCGAACGTTCGGCGTACGGCAGGGGTGGCTGGACGAGGTCGCGGCTCACATCCGGACCAAGTCGATCGGCCGCGACGAGCTGTTGTTTGCGACGAGGGTTGGCACGCCGATCTCTCGCAACAGCTTTCGGACTCAAGTGTGGCTCCCCGCCGTGAAGGCCAGCGGGGTCGACTTCAGGGTCCGCGTCCACGACCTCCGCCATGCCCACGCCTCCTGGCTGCTGGCAGGTGGCTCCGATCTGCGGTCGGTGATGGACAGAATGGGTCACCACCAGATCCAGACGACGCAGAAGTACCTCCACGCACTGCCCGAGGCCGATCGGAAGAATCTCGACGCACTCGAGCGGATATCACGAGGAACGAACAGGTGACTCGACACCGTACTCGCATCGAACGCTGCCAATGCCGCGAAGTAGCTCTCAATCTCGGGTCACATCGGTCGGACAACTAGGGCTGGGCGTTGGTGTTGTCTCCGGCTGATTGACAACGTGCTTACCCCCCACTTTGATTCGGGTCAGATGGTTAGACAGCTGGTCACTTATGGCAGCGACGGTACCGGTGACTTCTTCGTCCCGAAGC
>CAWIZB010000011.1:0-47260 GCA_963840505.1 uncultured Actinomycetota bacterium | reverse complement strand
GCGGGGACAGGATTTGAACCTGTGACCTCTGGGTTATGAGCCCAGCGAGCTACCGAGCTGCTCCACCCCGCGTCGGCAGTGACCTACCCTACGTCAGCGCCGATGCCAAGCCAAATCACTTGCCTGCGGCGGTTTGTCCCATGCCGGCGATGTGGGTGCGATCAGCAAAATCAGCTCAGTCCAGGTCGGGAAGATGCTCCCGCGCCTCCCCATACGTCATGCCGGTCAGCTCCATGATGTCGACCACCATGGAGCGAGTCTGAGCCAAGATCGCGACGGCGGACAGTGAGTGGGTGAGCTGCAGATGCCCGCTGGCCTCGGCGATCTCTCGGAGTTGATCCCTTGCGGCGGTCGGAAGCCGGTGTTCCGAAAACTCATGGGCGATAAATCGACACGCTTCGGCCAGCCGTCGGACAAGATCCTGATAGGCCATTGGCACATCAACACCTCGCCATGCTGCGACTGCACACCGCCGCACCAGTACCCGGAGATTGCGGCTGGCAGAGTCGAGCGGTACCTGCAAGTCGGACAGCGCGACTGCCAAGTGCAGCTGTTTCCGGCGAAAAGGTGAGTGGCGGACCACCTCGAGGCCTTCGGCCGCAGCGACATCGAACGTGGTCAGATCCTTTTCAGCTGCCCGCGCCCGCTCCAGCACCGCGCTAGCGGCCTCCTCGTCCTTCGCCGCAAGCGCATTGGCTGCAGCGTCGAGCGTCTCGGCCATCCCCGCGACTACTTTGGCCGCGACTTCACCGGGCTTGCGAAGCGGACCGCTTGGTGCCACGGTCGCTACCAACAGCGCGAGCGTGCAGCCAATCACCGCGTCGAGCCCGCGCTCGAATCCGTATATAGGACTGGGCGCCATAACCAACACTGCGATGGACTGGGCGCCGGCCTGGGTCGTCATCAGTGGGCCTGCTCCTACCAAGGTCGCCAATGACATCGCGATCGCACAGACCAGCACAACCTGCCAAACGCCGGCGCCGAACAACACGAACCACAGATCGCCCAGCGCGACGCCGAGCGTGACGCCGATCGCCACGTCCACACCGCGACGTAGCCGCTGCCCGTACGCCACACCGAGGACGAGGATGGCAGCGGCGGCGGCGAAATAGGGCACTTCATGACCGAGCAGCAGACCCGCGATGAACCACGCAAGGCCTGCCGTCACCGAGCACTGGACGATCATGAAGGCCCGCTGTCGCCATCGCTCGACGCGGCGTACGGCGGATGCTTCACCGCGGCGGATCGTTCTGTCACTGAGGTCGAATGCCCGCAGTCTCACCCGCTGCAAAGAAGAGGCCTCGGAGTCCATGCCTCATGATTCACCCGGCTCGTGCCCGCGTACCAGGGCTGCGCGGGTCCGCGCAGATGCCGGTTTGTTGAGGCAGACTAGGCAGACGTGACTTCACCGATCCGCGTCACTGTATGGGGCGAGAACTTTCACGAACGATCCGAACGAGACAGGGCCGGCATGGCCGAGCGTTACCCCAGTGGCATGCACGGGACAATCGCCGCTGGCTTGTCTGAATTGCTGGGCGACTCAGTTGCGGTCAGCACGGCTACTCAAGATCAGCCAGAGCACGGCCTGACCGACGAAGTCCTGGCCAGTACCGACGTTTTGACGTGGTGGGGCCACGCCACCCATTCCAGCGTCGACGATGCAGTCGTTGATCGAGTCCAGCAGCGCGTTCTCGGTGGTATGGGCCTTCTCGTGCTGCATTCGGCGCACTTCTCCAAGATCTTCCGGCGCCTGATGGGCACCACTTGCTCCCTGGCCTGGCGCAACACCGGCGACACCGAGCTGGTCTGGTCTGTCAACCCGTCCCATCCGATCACCGCCGGGATTCCGCAACCGATCGTGATCAATGAGCATGAGATGTACGGCGAGTTCTTTGACATCCCGGCCCCGGATGAGTTGATCTTCCTCTCCACTTTCAGCAGCGGCGAGGTCTTTCGATCTGGCTGCTGTTGGCGACGTGGCAAGGGCAAGGTGTTCTACTTCTCGCCCGGCGATCAGGAGTACCCGGTCTACCACCACCCTGACATCAAGCGGGTGCTGGCCAACGCGGTGCTGTGGGCACGGCCTGAGCAGGGCATTGACTTTGCTGCGCCAGCAGTCGTCAACCAACCGGAGCCTCATTTCAACTTGCGCGTCATCGCCGAGGGCGTAGACGCATGAGCAGCAATGATCGGCTCCGCGCCGGGGTCATAGGGCTCGGTTGGGCGGGACAGCAGCACTTGGCCGGGTACGCGGCCGCAGCCAATGTTGATCTTGTCGCCTTGGCTGGCATGGAGACCGAGGCTCTGCAGGATCTTGGGGACGCGTACGGCATTCCGGACGAGCACCGCTACCCAGACTGGCGGGATCTTACTGATCATGAACAGCTTGATCTGCTGAGCATCGCCGCTCCTACCACGCTGCATGCTCCGATAGCAGTGGCAGCCCTCAATGCCGGCATGCATGTGCTCTCGGAAAAGCCAATGGCCGAGAACGCCGACACCGCCCGGCTCATGGTGGAGGCAGCCGAGCGCAATGACCGCGTTCTCGATGTCTCGTTCAACCATCGGCGACGCGGCCACGTCCAAGTCCTCAAGAAAATGATCGACGCCGGCATGCTTGGCAAGATCTATTACGCCAAGGCGGGCTGGTTGCGTCGCGAGGGGATCCCAGGGCTAGGCAGCTGGTTCACCAGGAGGGCCGTATCCGGCGGCGGGCCATTGATGGACCTGGGAGTGCACATGCTCGACATGGCGCTCTATTTGCTCGATGAGCCACCGGTTCGCGCGGTCACTGCGGCGACGTACGCGGAGTTCGGTCCACGTGGCAAGGGCAGCTCGGGGTCGCCGCTCTTGCGCAAGACCGGAGTGCAGCCCGGCGCCTTCGATGTCGAGGACCTCTCGACTGCATTTTTGCGCCTGCAGGGTGGCGGAACGTTGCTGCTCGAGTCGAGCTGGGCTCAGTGGATCCCGAAAGATCACTGCTACGTGATGGTGTACGGCTCCGACGGAGGCGCCAGCATCGAGTGGGGAGCTCCTGATGACCCCGACCGCAGTCTGAATGTCTGGACCGAGAAAGCGGGCGTGCCGGCGACCCTGCATCCACGCGTGCCGCCCGACGGGCAGCACGCCGAATGTGTCATGGACTTCATTGCGAAGGTGCGGTCCGGTGACTACTCGAACCATCGCGGCCAGCAGGCGCTGGCACGTGCCGTAGTGATAGACGCCTGTTATACCTCAGCCGAGAAGGGCACCGAGATCACCCTCGATCCCTAACAAGCGCGATCCCAAAGATCACATTCGTCACATGATTCACTTCGTTCACTTGCGTGTCTTGCTTGACTTGATGCAGGCTATGGCCACTTCCCCACGAACGGATTGGTCATGGCTTCTCCCCCGACAGGTGCTCTTCGTCGCTGGATCAGGCGACTCATAGGCGCTGCCTTGGCCGTCGCGCTGATCGGCACATCTATGGTGCTAACGACCATCCCCGCTAGCGCGGACTCGGCGGTCTCGGCAAGATCGGGAAGCTTCACGATCCGCGGCGCCGGCTGGGGCCACGGCTGGGGCATGTCGCAGTACGGCGCATACGGGGCGGCCCGCGAGGGCTTGTCCTGGAAACAGATCCTTACCTTCTACTACCCAGGCACCCGGCTGAGCAGCATGCCCGCCGGAACCAAGATCAAAGTCTGGATCACCGCCGATAAGGACAGCAGTCTCCGAGTGCTGCCCGCGGACGGCCTTACGGTCAGTGACTCCGCTGGGCATCGCTACGCCGTGCCCACCGGAGCGAAGTACACCTCGTGGCGCATCAGCCGCTCGGGCACCGGCTACCGGCTCAGCTACCGAACCACCAGCGGGAGTTATGTGACGAAGTCAACTGGGCTGACCACCGGCACGTGGTCATTCTCCGCACGTTCCAAGATCGTCAAGGTGGTGCTTCCGAACGGTTCGGTGCGTCCCTACCGAGGCACCGTGGCGCTGATCAAGAGAGGAACCGGCGGACGGACCGTCAACACGGTGTTGCTCGAGGATTACGTCAAAGGCGTCGTGCCAGTCGAGATGCCCACGTCCTGGGCTACCAACGCGGTACGCGCACAGGCAGTCGCGGCACGGTCGTACGGGGTTCGGCTGCAGAAATTCGCTGGATCCTCCGGGTACGACATATGCGACACCACCGCTTGCCAGGTCTATGGCGGGATGAGTCGCGAGACCGGCGACGGAAACGCGGCAGTCAAGGCCACCACAGGGGTCATTGTCACGTACCGAGGCGTGGTGGCACTCACGCAATTCTCTTCGTCCAATGGAGGGCACACCGCCACGGGTGACTACCCGTACCTCGCCGCGCACCGCGATCCGTATGACGGGTTGATCAAGTCTCAGGCGTGGACGCGGACGCTCAGCGCGAGCAGTGTCAGCCGGGCCTGGCCTTCGGTAGGAGCAGTGAAGCAGTTGCAGATCACCAGTCGCGACGGCGCTGGCGCCTGGGGTGGCCGAGTCAGGACGATCAAGATCATCGGAAGCGTGCGGACTGCCACTGTCTCGGGAACGACCTTCCAGCGCATGTTCGGCATGCGTTCCTCGCTCTACACGGTGGTCGGGAGTACCTCGTAGATCGTGCGGATGACCCCGTCGTCTGTGAGCTGGTACGGGTACACGACCTTCCTGAGCGACATCGCCACTCGAGGGTCGCGCTCGATGTTGGCTGCCTTTTGCGACCTGGGCAACGTGAGAACTGCGACGCAACTAGCAGCCTCTGAAGCTCCCGCCTTTGGGAGTGTGGCGGCGACATTTTCCCTTGTTTTGTTGGGAAAATAGCTTGTCATCGAACACATCTTCGAATACAATAGATGCATGGAACTCGGGGACCAAACAGCTGGCGAGCGCACCGAACGCTCCCAGCTGAAGTGTGATTCTCGACAAGCTCAACGACGTGTATGGCGAAGTCCTGGAAGCGGTTGAGGGCGGCGGCCTTGAGCAACTAACGCTGCGGAGAAGATCAGCTGGTGGCAGCGTTTCGAAACCTTCCGGAACCGGCTACCACTGATCGACCACACGTCTGATCGCGGACGCCGAAGCCAGCGACCTGGCCAAAACCTATTGCTGCTCCACCCTCACCCAGTTCTTGATGCGGACCTTCCAGCTCTCCCACGGCGAAGCCGCCTCCCGGGTCCGCGCCGCCGCCGCGGTCGGGCCGCGGATGTCGATGCTCGGGGAACCATTAGAACCGTTGCTGCCGCAGCTGGCCGCTGTGCAACGAGACGGTGCCCTCACCGCGGAGAAGGTGCAGATTGTGGAACGGGCCATGCACAAACTGTCCCGGGCCGGGCTGAACCCCGACGATGTGGAAACCGCGGAGAAGCTGCTCAGCGACTATGCACCAGTGTTGGGACCCAAAGAGCTGCACCGCTACGCGCTCCAAGTCATCGATGCTGCCGATCCGGACGGGCCCGAACCCATCGATGACCAGTTGCAACAAGACCGCCGCCATCTGGAGCTGAAGCAACGCCGCGACGGCATGTGGCACCTGCAAGGCCGCCTCACCAACACCGCCGGTGCCCAACTGAACGCCATCTTGGATCCGTTAGCCAAGCACCGCACATCCAGCATCGAAGACGAAGACGGCAACATCACCCAAATCCCGGATGCACGGCCCTCCGGGCAACGGCTGCACGACGCACTTGATGAAGCCTGCAGCCGCTTGTTGAAATCCGCCGATCAGCCGCTGGTCGGTGGGGTTCCAGCATCGGTGATCATCATCGTGCAACTAGCAGATCTGCTCGCCAAAGCCGGACTCGCCGAAACCAACGACGGCACCATGTTGACTGCCGAGCAGTTACTGCGGATCGCCGACGAAGCCGAAATCTGGCTCACCATCATCAACCACAACAACGTCCCCCTAGCGTTAGGCACGAAGCCAACGGCTCGCCTCCCGCGGCCAAACCATGGCGTTGATCGCCCGAGACGCCGGATGCTCATTCCCCGGCTGCACCCACCCGCCCAGCTGGTCCGACCGGCACCACATCAAAGACTGGATCCTCGGCGGAAACACCGATCTAGACAATCTCACCCTGCTCTGCAGATATCACCACACCCACTTCCTGCAAAAAGGCTGGACCTGCCGCATCAACGCCGACGGCCTACCGGAATGGATACCACCCAGGTGGATCGACCAACAGCAACGACCCCAACTCAACACCCGAATCCGACGCCTCCACGCCCAACAACAACTGGACCGGCGACGGCGACGAACACCCGACGCCGCATGACAACGATCAGCGGAGACAAGCATTTCCTTCGCCAGATGAGCTGTCAGAAGTGCTCAGGTCGGTCGCCCCGCCCGCAATGCTCTGAGTGTGCTGTTGCGCCGTTTGCGAACGAGCGCTCGGAGCGTTCCGGCGTTGCGGTAGCCGACCGCGGCCGCAATAGCGTTCGCCGACATCGATGTGTCGCGCAGCAGGAACGTGGCCTCGTCGAGACGGACTTGTTGAATGAAGTGAAGCGGCGACATGCCGACGACCGAGGCGGTCGTGCGCTGCAGCGTACGTTCGCTGATGCCAAGGTCGCGTGCGGCGGCAGAGACCTGCAATGGCTCGGAAAGCCGTTGCCGAACCCACTGTTCGAACGCCGCCATCGTCGGGTCGGCCCGGGCGAGCATTGCGGGTACGGCGAACGCCGCCTGGGACGGGGGGTCGCCTATCAACAGGTACCGCGCCGTGAGGTCCGCCAAGCTCGGGCTGCGCTGCTGCACGATCGACAGTGCAAGATCAATATGGGCGAAGGCGGCGCCGGCGGTCGTGATCTGAGCATCCTGAGCGATGATGCGTGTCTCGTCCAGGAGCACCGCGGGATATCGGGCGCGAAACGTTGGACCGAGCCACCAGCTGGTCGTTGCTAACAGTCCGTCAAGAATGCCGGACTCGGCCAAGAAGAACGTTCCCGTGCATGCTCCGGCCAGTTCAGTACCGTTCGCACGACTCTCACGGATGAGGTCGAGTGCCGCGTGCCTGCGGACGGTGTCGATGATCTCGTCCGGGGTCTTCACCCCCAAGGCAGGCATCACGAGCAGATCCGGAAGCTGCGCCATCTTTCTGGCTGGGACCGGATTCACCGTCAAGCCGTTGCCCGTCCGCACCCGCTTTGTGAGTCCCACGATTGTGACCGTGAACGCAGGCGGCGGCGCAGGAACGTCCTGTCGGAGAGCGTTCGCCGTCGCGAGCACATCGACCACCGCTGAGAGCCCTGAGTCAAAGCAGCCGTCCACCACGAGAACTGCGACGTCCACGTCGGAAACGATACTCAACGTGGCGGCTCCGCCACTACCAATCAGTCGTTTGGATACATACGTTAGGGACATCCAGGGAGGAAGTTCCAATGAGTCCGACATTCGGTGTACTTGCGTTGCTCGAAGCCAAGCCTGGCAAGGGTGAGGACTTGGGGAAGTTCCTGGAGGGCGGGCGCGACCTCGCCGCCGCCGAACCGGGCACCGTGACCTGGTACGCGTTCAAGATCAGCGACACCCAGTACGGGATTTTCGACACCTTCGACGACGACGCCGGCCGGCAAGCGCACCTCGGCGGTGAGATCCCGGCCGCGCTGAGCCAGGTGGCCGACGCACTGCTCGCCACTGCACCCGACATCCGCACGGTCGATGTGTTGGCGGTGAAGTAACGCCGTCCGTGGTGCATCAGGGCCATCCCGATCGAGACCTACTGAAGAGGGGGCAAACCAATGCAGGTACCGGCTCCGTTCGAGTACGAGCGCGCCTCAAGCGTCGACGATGCCATTGCACTGCTCGAGCGCCATGGTGAGGACGCACGGCTGATCGCCGGCGGGCACAGCCTGTTGCCACTGATGAAGCTGCGGCTTGCTTCACCTGAAGTGCTCGTGGATATCAACGACCTGACGGATCTACAGCGCATCTGGGTCGAAAACGACCAACTGCATATCGGTGCGATGGTCCGCCATGCCGATTTGCTCGCCTCCGCGGTCGTCGGTGAGCACTACCGCATCCTTCACGACGCGGAGCGTGTGATTGCCGACCCTGTGGTTCGGAACCGAGGCACGATCGGCGGGTCGCTGTGTCACGCCGACCCCGCCGAAGATCTTTTCGCCGCGCTCGGTGCGATCCGTGCGGAGGTCGTGATCAAGAGCTCGAGCGGTGAGCGGGTCGTGCCCGTGCGCCAGCTTTGCACCGGCCCCTTCGAGACGGTCGTCGGTCCGGCCGAGATCGTCACTGAGTTTCGTCTGCCGATCCGGCCAGGCACAGGAAGCGCGTACAGAAAGGTGGAACGGCGAGCCGGTGACTATGCGGTAGCCGCGGCGGGCGCGGTCGTCACACTGGACGGTGACACGATCAGCGAGGTGGGTCTCGGTCTGGCCGCGGTTGGGGCGCCGCGCTTTGTTGCCCCCCGAGCCGAGGACGCCGTACGCGGGCGCAGGGCGGACGATGAGGCAGTCGCTATAGCCGCCCAGATCGCGGCTGACGTGTGTGATCCGCCCACCGACCAGCGTGGGCCTTCCGACTACAAACGCGCGCTCGCCGGCGAACTCGTCAAGCGGGCGCTGCGAACCGCGATCGCCCGTTGCCGCGGACAGGAGGCGTGAATCATGCAGGTCACAGTCAAGGTCAATGGCGAGGAGTACACCCGTGAGATCGAGCCGAGGCGGTTGCTCGTGCACTTCCTGCGCGACGACCTCCGCCTGACGGGCACGCACTGGGGCTGCGATACGTCCAACTGCGGCGTCTGTATCGTCCAGGTCGACGGCACGCCGGTGAAGAGCTGCACCATGCTCGCGGCGATGGCTAGCGGGCACGAAGTTCTGACAGTCGAGGGCCTGGAACAAGACGGCGAGCTCGATCCCATCCAGCAGGGGTTCATGACCGAGCACGGCCTGCAATGCGGGTTCTGCACACCGGGCGTGATGTTGACGGCCCGATGGTTCCTGGACGCTAATCCGCACCCGTCGGACGCCGAGATCCGCGAAGCGATTTCGGGCAATCTGTGTCGCTGCACGGGGTACGAGAACATCGTGCGCGCGATCCGGTGGGCCGCCGACCACCCGCGGGTTGCCGAGACTGAGGAGGTGGCTGCGTCATGACCGTCACCGCGGAGCAGGCGACTGTTGGTTTCGGTCGCCGGATGCGCAAGGAGGACGCTCGATTCCTGCGCGGCAAGGGCAACTACGTCGACGACTTCGTACTTCCCGGGATGCTGCACGGCGCTGTGCTGCGCAGCCCGTACGCCCACGCCCGGCTCGTCTCAATCGATACCTCAGCGGCCGAGGCACATCCAGGAGTTCGGGCGGTGATCACCGGGGCTCTGCTCGAGACGTTGAACCTTGCGTGGATGCCGTCGCTGTCTTATGACGTCGTGGCGGTGCTCGCCACCGACAAGGTGCGCTTCCACGGGCAAGAGGTGGCCTTCGTCGTTGCCGACGACCGCTACGCGGCGAGGGACGCGTTGGAGCTGATCGACGTCGAGTACGAGCCGCTGCCCCCGGTCATCGATGCGCGCCGGGCTCTCGATCCGGATGCGCCGGTCATTCGCGACGACATCGAGGGCAAGGCCGACAACCACATCTTCGACTGGGAGGCCGGCGACCGTGCGGCGACTGACGCCGTGTTCGCTCGTGCAGAGGTGGTCGTGGCCGAGGACATCCTTTACCCCCGCGTGCATCCCGCCCCACTGGAGACGTGTGGCGCCATCGCCGACATGGACAAAGTGACCGGAAAGCTGACGATCTACTGCAACACGCAGGCTCCGCACGCGCACCGCACGCTGTATGCGATCGTTGCCGGCCTTCCCGAGCACAAGATCCGAATCGTGAGCCCGGACATTGGCGGTGGATTCGGCAACAAGGTCGGCATCTATCCCGGCTATGTCCTCGCCGTAGTTGGGTCGATCCTCACCGGACGACCTGTGAAGTGGGTGGAGGACCGCGCCGAGAACCTGATGTCCACCTCATTCGCGCGCGACTACCACATGCACACCGAGATCGCCTCGACCCGCGAAGGCAAGATCCTTGCAATGAGGGTGAACGTCCTCGCGGATCACGGCGCGTTCAACAACACCGCTCAGCCGACCAAGTATCCGGCCGGCTTCTTCCACATCTTCACTGGCAGCTATGACTACCCGGCCGCGCACTGCATGGTGAAGGGCGTCTACACCAACAAGGCCCCTGGTGGCGTGGCGTACGCGTGTTCGTTCCGGATCACTGAGGCGGCGTACGCCGTCGAGCGCATAGTCGACTGCCTGGCCCTCGAGCTGGATATGGACCCCGCCGAACTGCGAATGAAGAACCTGCTGCGCCCAGAGCAGTTCCCGTACATGTCGCCCACCGGCTGGGAGTACGACTCGGGCAACTACCCGCTGTGCCTGCGGAAGGCAATGGATATCGCCGGCTACGACGAGCTGCGCCGCGAGCAGTCCGAGAAGCGCGAGCGGGGCGAGCTGATGGGAATCGGAGTCAGCTTCTTCACCGAGGGGGTCGGCGCCGGCCCGCGCAAGCACATGGACATCCTCGGGCTGGGGATGGCCGACGGCGCCGAGTTACGGGTGCACCCGACTGGCAAGGCCGTGGTACGGATCTCGGTTCAGTCGCAGGGTCAGGGGCACGAGACGACGTTTGCCCAGATCGTCTCGGAGATCACTGGAATCCCTTCCGACGACATCGATGTGGTCCACGGGGACACCGACAACACCCCGTTCGGGTTGGGCACCTACGGCAGTCGTTCGACGCCGGTCTCAGGTGCTGCGGTTGCCGTTGCGGCGAAGCGTGTCGTGGACAAAGCAAAGATCATCGCCGCGACGATGATGGAGGTCTCGCCGGACGACATCGAGGTCGGGAAAGGCACCTATTCGGTGAAGGGTGACCCGACCATGTCCAAGACGATCCAGGAAGTCGCGCTCGCCGCGCACGGCTCTCTTGAGCTGCCCGCGGACGTCGAGGGGCATCTGGATGCGTCTTGCGTCTACGACCCGCCGAACCTCACCTATCCCTACGGTGCTTACATCTGCGTCGTCGACGTGGATGCGGGTACCGGGGCGGTGCAGGTGCGGCGTTTTATCGCGGTCGACGACTGCGGCACCCGGATCAACCCGATGATCGTGGAAGGGCAGATCCACGGCGGTCTGGCCGACGGTATCGGCATGGCGCTCATGGAGGTGATCGCGTTCGACGAGGACGGCAACTGCCTCGGCGGGTCGTTCATGGATTACCAACTGCCCACGGCGATGGAGTGCCCCAGCTGGGAGCTGGGAGAGACCGTGACCCCGTCACCGCACCACCCAATCGGCGCGAAGGGCGTCGGCGAGTCGGCCACCGTCGGTTCGCCGGCCGCAGTGGTCAACGCGGTGATTGACGCGCTGAAGCCGTACGGCGTGCGGCATGCCGACATGCCCTTGACACCAGCTCAGGTGTGGCGCACCATCCAGGGCCGGCCTTTGCGGACCGACCTCGCGATCACGGACTGAGGCGCCGGCCGTGGGGCGTCTGGAGCTCGCGGGGCGGGCTGAGGCGCTCGCGGCTGCCGGTAGCCCCTTCGTGTGGGCGACCGTAGTCCGGGCCGAACGACCGACCAGCGCCAAGCCGGGCGATTCGGCGCTCGTGCTCGCAGACGGCCAAGTTGACGGGTTCATCGGCGGCGATTGTGCGGAGTCGACAGTGCGAGTTCAGGCGCTGGAGGTGCTCGGGACCGGTACGCCGCGGCTCGTGCGAATCACGCCATCGCCTGATGATCTTGGTCCTGATGATCTTGGCAGAGCCGACGAGGATGGCGTGGTGACCGTACACAACCCTTGCCTGTCTGGCGGCAGCCTCGAGATATTCCTCGAGCCGTCGGTGCCCCTGCCGGTTGTAGCAGTGTTTGGTCACGCCCCCATTGCCATCGCTCTGCTGCGCGCGCATCGGCTGTTTGGGCAGCAAGTCCTTCGGCTGGAGAAGCCCGAAGATCCTTTGCCGCCGGGTACTCGTGCGGTGGTCGTCGCCTCGCACGGCAACGACGAGGAGCCGATCCTTGAGGCGGCATTACGAGCGGAGGTGCCTTATGTCGCATTGGTGGCCAGCCGACGGCGTGGTCCGGCCGTCCTTGCCTCGCTGGAGGTGGACGAGCGGCTGCGATCGCGCATACGCACTCCAGCGGGGCTCGACATCGGCGCACGTACACCCCCTGAAGTCGCTCTATCGATTCTCGCCGAGATCGTTGCGGTGCTGCGCGAACCTGGCTCTGCTCGCCAGGATGCTTCCGGACCCGTGCACGAGATGACCGAACCGGTGCGTGATCCCGTGTGCGGCATGATGGTCGCCCCAGTCGACGCGTCCCCCCACGTCGAGACGCCCACCGGCGTGGTGTACTTCTGCGGCACGGGCTGTCGAAACGCCTACCTCGACAACCCTCTGGCGTACGCGCAGTGACCGCCGGTAACACGAGCGTCGCGGAACTTCTGCCGGATCTCGGCACCCTGCGAAGCGCGCTCGACACTGTCGACTACCTCGCTGATGACGGCACGGTCATGGCGCTGTTCTGCGCATCGAGACTGGGCCAGCCAGTTCTCATCGAGGGCGAGCCAGGTGTCGGCAAGACCGAGGCTGCCAAGGCACTTGCGGCCGCGCTGGACACGCCACTGGTACGGCTGCAGTGCTATGAGGGAATCGATGTCGCCGAGGCGCTGTACGAGTGGAACTATCCCCGGCAACTGCTCGCGATCCGCCTTGCCGAGGCGCGCGGCATCGAGCTGGCCGAGGATGCCCTGTTCAGCGACGGGTTCTTGATCGCCCGCCCGCTGCTCGCTGCACTACGTCATCCGGGTCCTCGACCAGCGGTCCTGCTCATCGATGAAGTCGATCGCGCCGATGACGACTTCGAGGCGTTCCTGCTCGAATTGCTTGGCGAGGGAGCGGTCACCATCCCCGAGCTCGGTACCGTGCGTGCCACGCACCGACCGATCGTCGTGCTGACGTCGAATCGCACTAGGGAACTGCACGACGCGCTCAAGCGGCGTTGCCTTTTCCACTGGATCGACTACCCATCTGCGGCGCGTGCGGCCGAGATCGTTCGGCGGCGTGTGCCGGGCAGCTCGCGACTTCTCGCCGAGCAGGCAGCGCGGGTGGTCGAGCGGCTACGTGGGCTGGACCTGCAGAAACGGCCGGGCATTGCCGAGACGATCGACTGGGTCGCTGCGCTCGAGTTGCTCGGCGTGCGCACAGTCGATCCGACCACCGTGGACCGGACGCTCGGCTCAGTACTGAAGTACGTCGAAGATCAGCAGCTCGCCCGGGCCTCCGGGTTGTCGGTCGAATGACACGTGCGGACGGCGCGACGCTGCTGGCCCGCTTCAGCGAAGCCCTCCGCGACGCAGGCGTCGCCGTCTCGCCGGACCAGACGATCCGGCTGGCGACACTCGTCACGCTCGGCGTGCCGAGCACCGTCGACGAGCTGTACTGGTGTGCCCGGGTGAGCTTGCTCCGTTCCACGGCCGACATCGCTGCATTCGACGCGGTCTTCGCGCTCGTGTTCCGCGGCATGGTGGATGTTGCCGAGTCACGAGGCGATTCCACCGAGATACGCATACCGCCGCAGCGCGACTTTCCCCTCTTCGATGAGGAGCCTGGGGCGGATCTGCCATCCAAAGGACGAGTCGAGGCGTCGGAAAGCACCGTTGGCGACGACGTGGGCCGTCCAGTACCGACGCTGGCGAGCAGTGACGAGAGACTGACGGAGGTCGACTTCGCGCGGCTGACGGCGGACGAGCTCGCTGCGCTGGCCCCATTGCTACGGATGCTCTGGGTCAATCCACCACGGCGGTTATCCCGGCGGCGGCGCCGGCATCGTCGTGGTGACCGGCTCGACGTGCGCGCTTCGCTGCGTCACAGCACACGCTCGGGCGGAGACCCGGCCGTACCGATCCGGCGTACCCGCAAGTGGACACCACGTCGCCTGGTCGCCCTGCTCGACATCTCTGGGTCGATGGAGCCGTACGCCCGCGCCTACCTGCACTTGCTGTGGGGTGCGGCAACCCGAGCACATGCCGAGGTTTTCGTGTTCGGCACGCGGCTCACCCGGCTGACTCGCGCGCTGCGCAACGCCAACCCCGACCTCGCCCTCGAGCGCGCCGCGGCAGTGATGCCTGACTGGTCGGGCGGCACGCGCATCGGGCGCGCGGTGCGCGAGTTCATGGACCTTTATGGCCGGCGGGGCATGGCCCGCGGTGCCGTGGTCCTGATCGTCTCCGACGGCTGGGAGCGCGATGACCCCAGGGTCCTCGCCCAGCAGATGGCCGCACTCGGCAGGCATGCACATCGCATCGTGTGGGCAAACCCGAGGGTGGCCGCGCCAGGCTTCGCTCCACTGGCTGGAGGCATGGCGGCGGCCCTTCCGCACGTCGATGCGTTCATCAGCGGCCATTCGGCCGATGCGCTCAGCGAGGTCATCCGCGCACTCGGCGTAGCTCAACCGTCGGCGCCCCACCGCGTCCTCGTCTAGCCTCGGAGTAGAGCTGCTTCATTTGCTGCGCGAGCAGCTCATGAGAAGGGGGAGCGGGTGATCGAGGGCTTTGAGATAGGGCATCACACTGCGGACAGCGACGGCTGGCTGACGGGGACCACCGTCGTAGTTGCCCGCGAGGGCGCTGTCGGCGGGGTTGACGTACGCGGCGGTGGCCCGGGAACTCGTGAGACCGACCTCTTGAATCCAACGACGATCATCGAGCGGGTGCATGCGGTCGTGCTCACGGGCGGGAGCGCGTACGGGCTGGCGGCAGCGAACGGCGTCATGGTCGGTCTCGAGGCGGCTGGGATAGGGTTCCCCGCTGGTCCCGAGTCTCATCAGGTCGTTCCGATCGTGCCTGCGGCGGTGCTCTTCGACCTCGGCAGAGGCGGGGTCTTCAGCAATCGGCCGACAGCAGACTTCGGAGCACACGCTCTAGCTGCGGCGACCAGCAACCAACCCGCTACCGGCTCTGTTGGCGCGGGCACCGGCGCGGTCTGCGGAGGCATCAAGGCGGGCTTCGGCTATGCGGAAAAGCAGACTCGACTCGGGGGTCTCGGTTGCAGCGGCTGTTGTGGTGAATGCAGCAGGATCGGCCGTCGACCCGACGACCGGCCGTTTGTGGGCTGATCACCTGCAGTTGCTTGCTAACCCAACTCATACCGAGCGAGAGGCGCTGGCGGCTGCTTACGCTCAGGCGCAGACCTCGCTTGCCACCACCATTGGTGTGGTTCTCACTGATGCGGTCCTGTCGAAAGCCCAAGCCAGCAAAATTGCCGCGGTCGGGCACGACGGGATGGCCCGCGCCATCCGGCCGATCCACTCGATGGTGGATGGCGACACGGTGTTCTGTCTTGCTTCCTCCCGCCGACCAGTCGCCGAGGATCCGATGCGCTCACTGTTTGACTTCAACACGCTCTTGGCCGAAGCCGCCGACATTTTTGCCGACGCCTGCCTTGACGCGATGCTTGCTGCGAAGGAACGAGGTTTCTGGAAGAGCTACACCGACCTGGCACCCTCGGTTCTCGGCTGAGACATCGGTTTTCAGGACCATCGCGTGATTCCTACACCGCCGAGTTGTCAGAATCTGAGGTGCCCTATAGCCCCCTCAGATTCTGACAACTCGGCGAAAGGCCCGCCCTACACTGGTGGCTGCATTCGGTCCATGACCAACGAGGAACCATGAAGGCATTGCTGCTGGAAAACATCCATCCGGAAGGCGTTCGGCTGCTCACCGAGCGCGGGATCGAGGTCGAAACCGTCAAGGGAGCGCTCGACGAGGCCGAATTGATCAACGCCCTGCAGGGAGTGCAGCTGCTGGGCATCCGCTCGAAAACCAATGTGACAAGGAGCGTTTTCGAAGCCTCGCCCGACCTGCAAGCAATCGGTGCCTTCTGCATCGGCACCAACCAGGTCGACCTCATCGCCGCCGCCACGCGGGGCATTCCCGTCTTCAACGCGCCGTTCTCCAATACGCGCAGCGTGGTGGAGCTCGTGATCGCCGAGATCATTGCGCTTGCACGGCATCTCACCGACAAGAACGCAAGGATGCACGCTGGCATCTGGGACAAGTCGGCCAAGGGTGCGCACGAGGTACGCGGGCGCACCCTCGGCATCGTCGGCTACGGCAACATCGGCAGCCAGCTGTCCGTCGTGGCCGAGTCGCTCGGTATGCGGGTCTACTTCTACGACATCGCCGACAAACTGGCGCTTGGCAATGCTCGACGCTGCGAGACACTCGAGGAGCTGCTGGAGGTTGCCGAGACGGTGAGCCTGCATGTCGATGGACGGCCCGGCAACGCCGGTCTGTTCGGCGCCGAGCAATTCGCCAAGATGCGTCGGCGGAGCCTGTTTCTCAACTTGTGCCGTGGTTTCGTCGTTGATCATGAGGCGCTGCGCGAGCAGCTGTTCAGCGGTCACATCGCCGGCGCTGCACTGGACGTCTTCGCCGACGAGCCCAAGAGCGCCGGAGACGCCTTTATCTCCAGCCTGCAAGGCATGCCCAATGTGATCTTGACGCCGCACATCGGCGGCTCTACCGAGGAAGCGCAGACCGACATCGGCCGCTTCGTGGCCGGCAAATTGCGTGACTACGCCGACAGCGGCCACACCACCATGTCGGTGAACCTGCCCCAGGTGCAGACCGACAGCAGGATTGCGGGCCGTAGCCGGCTGCTGCACGTCCATCAGAACGTCCCGGGGGTACTGGCCACGGTCAATGGGTTGCTGGCGAACGCTCATGTCAACATCGAGGGCCAGGTGCTGTCGACTCGTGGAGATCTGGGCTATGTGATCACCGACGTTGCCGGCGCCTTGACCACTGAGGTGATCGACAAGCTGGAGAGCATGCCGGAGACCGTGCGACTGAGGGCGCTGGACTGAGATCAGTCACAAGGCGCGAGCTGCCCGCCTGATGAGTGCGGGCAACCATGACGGGCAACGCGGATCAGCTGCAAGATCATTGAGAGTCCACCAGCCGACCTCGGCCAGCTCATCCGGTGCGTTCACGTAGGGCTCGGCCTCCGGTGGCGCCTTCGCGGTGAAGGTCACCGTGATCTGCCGCTCGCCGCCGTCGGTAATGAAGAACTCCGACTCCAGGTACCGCAGTGCCACCTGGGAGAGATCAAGACCAACCTCCTCAGCGACTTCGCGTCGAGCAGTCGCCTCGAGCACGCCCGCCAGTGGACGAGTGAGGTCAACATGGCCGCCGATCATCCCGATCATGTTCGGCGCGTACGCGACCCCGGGTGCCCGGACCACGAGCAGCCAGCTGTCGCCGCGATGGATCAGGACGCAGACTGTGACGGCGTAGACCTCAGCGTCCACCGATTGATCACGACTTGCGTCTAATGATCTTGATCACGATCAGCAACACCAGGCCCAAGATCGCCAGAGCCGGACCGTATCGCTTCAGCAGAACCGGTCCGATGGTGCTGAGTGCGTTGAGGTCGCTTTGTTGCTGAGGCGGGCTAGAGCGGAGTGTCGCGTCGGCCTGCGGATCAGTTGGGGGAGGGGAGGCTGCCGGCGCGGTGAAGGAACCGACACTGCTGGCGGTTTCCTCAGCCATGGCGGGCACCGGCTCGAGCTCGATGGTCCGCTCTGTGTCCGCCTCCTCGAATCGAGCGTCGGCGTCTGCGGTGACGGCCCCACCTACCGCAGCAGCCGTCCCGGCGAGCGCCGGGGCAGCTCCATTCGCCCCAGCCTCGTGCGCCGCGCCGAGGCCTTCGGCAAACCGCCCGGAAACGCAGTTCAAGAACTGGTCCAGCAGCTTGTCGCTGACATCGGAGATGACCCCACGCCCGAACTGGGCCGGTTTCCCAGTAATCGCCAGGTCGGTCAGTACCTCTACCTCAGTCTGCCCACCACCTTCGGTGAACAAGGCAGTGATCTTCGCGGTCGCTGTCCCGTTGCCACGTTTGTCCTTGCCACGGGCCTCGATCACAACTCGGCGTTCAGCGTCGTTGCGCTCCAGATACCGGCCGGACCCGTTGTAGACAAGGGCCATCGGACCCAGCTTGATCTTGACCGAACCGGTGAACTCGTCGCCTTCGGTGCTGGTGATTGTGGCGCCGGGGAAGCATGGAGCCAGTTCGTCCGGGTTGTTGAAGGCGTTCCAAGCTTCGTCCATGCCGGCGGGCACGCTAAAGCGATGCGTTAGGTCCATATGCCCATCCTGTCCTAAGTCCGCGCAGCCGCCAGCACCGCACGACGTCCCAAGATCGTCGCCAGATGTCGGCGGTACTCCGGGTCACCGTTGAGGTCGGTAGGCGGTGCCGTGCCGTCAGCGATGCTGGCCAACGCACCCGCGACGGCATCGGCCTCCACCGCGACGCCGGCCAGCGCTTGCTCGGCCGCCCGCGCCCGGACGGGTGTCGGTCCCATGTTCGTCAAGGCAAGCCGGGCCTCGGCGATGGTGCCACCGTCGGTCCGGACGGTCGCCGCTACGCCGGCGATCGCCCACTGTTGCGCCACCCGGACGAACTTCTCGTACGCGGAGCCCCAGCCCGTGTACTTCGGTACTCGGACTTCGACCAAGATCTCGTCATCTTCAAGTGCAGTCGTAAAGAGATCTTGGAAAAAGTCGGCGGCTGCGACTCGTCGTTGCCCACCGGGACCGGCGATCACGAACTCGGCGTCCAGGGCCACCATCGGTGCGGGAAGATCGCCCGCTGGATCGGCGTGCGCGCAAGCCCCGCCAATGGTTCCTCGATGCCGAACTTGCGGGTCGGCCACCGTCTCGACGCATCTGGCGATCAGCGATGCATGCTCGGCGACGAGTGGATCGCCCACAACCTCGAAGTATGGCGTCATCGCTCCGATGACGATCGCGTCGCCGTCGTCGCGGACGCCTTTCAGGGAATCGATCTTGGCCAAGTCGATCACCAGCTCGGGTGCCGCGAGCCGCAGCTTCAACACCGGCAACAGGCTCTGTCCGCCGGCCATGATCTTGGCATCGTCGCCGCCTTCCGCGAGCAGTTGCAGCGCCTCGTCCAGGCTGGTAGGTGCCTTGTAGTCGAAAGCCGCCGGAATCATGCCTGCCCTCCTTCGGTATCGAAGTGAGGTTGGGCCTCGCCAGGTGTTGCGGAGTCCTGGGTCATGGGCTTCGCACCTTGGAGAGCCTTCCAGACCCGCATTGGCGTACACGGCATCTCAATGTCCTTCACGCCGAACGGTCGCAACGCGTCGAGGATGCCGTTGACGATGGCCGGAGTCGAGGCAATCGTGCCGGCTTCGCCGACCCCCTTGGCGCCGAGCTCGTTGCTCACCGCGGGCGACTCGGTCCGATCAGTCTCGAAGTCGATCAGGTCGGGCGCCGATGGCACCAGGTAGTCCACGAACGACCCGGTAGTCAGTGTGCCGTTCTCGTCATAGACGGCTTCCTCGAAGAGCGCTTGCGCGATGCCCTGGGTCAGTCCGCCGTGTACCTGTCCGTCGACGATCATCGGATTGACCACCTTCCCAATGTCGTCGACGGCGACGTATTTGCGGATGGACACAGCTCCGGTCTCGGTGTCAACCTCAATGGCTGCGAGGTGGGTGCCGTGCGGATAGGAGTAGACGTCGGGGTCGAAGGACGCCGAAGAATCCAGGTTCGGCTCGACTCCCTCGGGCCAGTAGTGCGCTTGCAGGCAGGCGAAGGAAATCTCAGCCAGCGACTTGCGCTGATCAGTGCCCTTGACCCGGAAGTGGCCGGCTACGAACTCAAGATCATCCTCGCTCGCCTCCAAGAAGTGCGCTGCGATGGGCTTGGCCTTTTCGATCACCTTGTCGGCGGCCTTGAGCACAGCGGTCGCGCCGACGACAAGTGATCGGGAGCCGTAGGTGTCCAGGCCACGCTGAGCGACCTGGGTGTCGCCATGCAGCACTTCCACATCCTCAAAAGCCACCCCCAACTTGTCGGCCACGATTTGGCTCCAGGCTGTCTCGTGTCCTTGTCCGTGGGGGCTCGTTCCGACAACCACCTCAACCGTGCCAAGGGGGAGCATCCGCACCTCAGCGTGTTCCCAGCCTCCGGCGATGTAGTTCAGCTTCCCGAGTATCCGCGACGGGGCTAGCCCACATTGCTCTGTGTATGTCGAGATGCCGATCCCAAGCTGTACTGGGTCTCTGCGGGCACGGCGTTCGGCCTGTTCAGCCCGCAGCCCGTCGTAGTCGAACAGCTCCTTGGCCCTTGCGGTAGCTGCCTCGTAGTTGCCGGAGTCGTACTCGAATCCGGCTACGGTCGTGAAGGGGAATTCCTCGGCGGTGATCCAGTTCTTGGCCCGCAGCTCCAAGGGATCCATGTCCAGCTCGACTGCAAGATCATCCATGAGCCGCTCGATGGCATACGTCGCCTCCGGGCGACCGGCCCCGCGATAGGCATCAGTGCGGACCATGTTGGTCAAGATGTTTTTGACCTCGAAGCGGTAGGCGGCGAACTTGTAGATCGCGTTGTACATGTACGCGCCGAGGATGGGAATGGCCGGGCCCACCAGACCCATGTACGCGCCCATATTGGCAAGTAGGTCGACGTGCAGTGCGGTGACCTTGCCCTCCTTGGTCGCGGCCAGCGTCAACCGTTGCACCTGATCCCGGCCATGGTGGGCACCTTGCAGAGACTCGCTGCGGGTTTCGGTGTACTTGACTGGCTTGCCCAGCTTCTTGGCCACCGTAAAGGTAATGAACTCCTCGGGCGTGACCTCCAACTTGCCGCCGAAGCCGCCGCCGACATCCGGTGCGATCACCCTGATCTTGTGTTCAGGGGTGTTTGTCGCAATTGCAGTGAAGACGCGCAGAAAGTGTGGCACCTGCGTCGATGACCAGAAGACGATCTGGTCACCGGTCGGGTCGACCAGGAAGGAACGCGGTTCCATGAAGGCCGGAATCAACCGCTGCTGCCGGAAGGTCCGCTCCAGCACGATGCCGTCCTGGCGAGCCTTTTCGATCTCAGCCTTGACATCGGCACCGGTGCCCGCCTCGGCCGAGTCGAAGATCCAATGGGTCGACACATTCGTCTCCCAGTCTGGGTGGA
This sequence comes from uncultured Actinomycetota bacterium, assembly GCA_963840505.1. Classification (GTDB taxonomy): domain Bacteria; phylum Actinomycetota; class Actinomycetes; order Propionibacteriales; family Propionibacteriaceae; genus Microlunatus. The sequence continues at coordinate 26,264 of CAWIZB010000011.1, read as the reverse complement.
CGTAGGGAGGCCCAGCCGCGGCAGCCGCGAGATCGAGGACAACCTGCTCATCTTCGTACTCGACATCGACCAGCTCCATCGCGTCGCGGGCAGCTTGGGCGCTGCGAGCCACGATCACTGCCACAATTTCGCCCGCGAAGTTGACCTCCTCCCTCGCGACCGGGTAGTACTCCGGGACATGATCCTCGGGCGAGAGCGGCCAGCCACACGGCATTGGGCCCACATCGTCGGCAAGATCAGGTCCCGTGAAGACCGCGATCACACCGGTTGAGGCCTTCGCCTGGGCCACGTCGATAGATGTGATCTTCGCGTGCGCGATGGGGCTGCGCACCATGGCGAGGAACAGCATGCCGGGGGCGGAGAGATTGTCGGTGAATCGAGTCCGACCGGTAATCAGCCGCTGATCCTCCTTGCGGAGCCTTGGGCGGCCAACCTCGGGGGTGGTCTCGGGAGATTCCTCTGTGATGGTCATTGGAGGCTCCCCGCTGCCTGGCGCACGGCCTTCACGATGTTCTGGTAGCCGGTACACCGGCACAGGTTGCCCTCGAGCCCATCGCGAATCTCCTGGTCAGACGGATCAGGATTCTCCTTCAGCAGCGACGCGGCTTGCATGATCATTCCCGGAGTACAGAACCCGCACTGCAGTGCGTGGTTCTCGTGGAAGGCCTGCTGCACCGGATGCAACTCCCCATTGCTGGCAAGGCCCTCGATAGTGGTCACGTCGCCTCCGTCGGCCTGGACGGCGAGCACCGTGCACGACTTCACACTCAGTCCGTTGAGGTGGACCGTGCAGCTACCGCAGTTGGTTGTGTCACATCCGACCAGCGTGCCGATCTTGCCAAGCTCGTATCGCAGATACTGCACCAGAAGTGTTCGCGGTTCGACGTCATCTGTATAGGTGACTCCGTCGACAGCTACTGAAATTCGCATACGCCACTCCCTCTCGGATGACTGTCGCCCCGGAGCACGTGATTGCGCGGCTGGCTGGCGACGGTGCCGGCCTTCGAGGTCAATCTAACTCTCCGAGATGATCAAGGAAACTTCGGGGTTCAACGGCTTCGTCAGGGGACGTTTGGAATCACAGCCGTCACAACGACCCGTCACCGCAGTGATCTTGCGGACGTTTCGCAGCACAGTCGTCGAAACGAGCTCATCAGCTCCTGTCGGGACGTCACGCCCTGATTTCGCGACACTGACAGCCACTTGAAACGGTTTGACGGCACTTTCCGGACTGACCGTGATGCATCTTCAGGGCGCTCGAGGAACCGCCCTCATCACAATGCTGAGTGGTGGATGCGACCAGCGAGCTCCGCAAGCCGGCCACCATGACCGCCCCAGCGCTGGCCGATGATCTCGGCGGCGATCGAGACGGCCGTTTCCTCCGGTGTACGTGCTCCTAGATCAAGGCCGATCGGACTGGACAGCCGTCCGATCTCGGCCTCGGTGAGCCCTGCCTCGCGTAGCCGCTGGAGACGCTCCTCATGGGTCTTCCGTGATCCCATAGCGCCGATGTAGCCGACCTCTCGGAGGCGAAGTGCGATCTCCAAGACCGGTACGTCGAACTTCGGATCGTGCGTGAGCACACAGATGACTGTGCGGCCATCGATCCGGCCCGCCTCGACCTCTGATGCCAAATAGCGATGAGGCCAGTCGACGGTCACTTCGTCTGCATCGGGGAACCTGGTTCTGGTCGCGAACACAGGTCGCGCGTCGCACACGGTCACCCGGTATCCCAGGAAGCTTCCGAGCCGAGCAACAGCGGCTGCAAAGTCGATGGCCCCGAAGACCAGCATCCGCGGGCGGGGCGCGTAGCTGGCCGCGAAGACGCGCATTCCTTCGCCGCGGCGCTGACCCTCCGGACCGTAAGTGAGCAGTTCGGTCTTGCCTGTCGCCAGCAGGCCGCGGACATCGTCAGCAACAGCGGCATCGGCCCGCGCGCTGCCCAGCGAGCCGGCGATAGGGGAGTCTTCAGCCGGTCGGATGATCATTCTCATGCCCAGCCTTGTGGCGTCTGGATGTTCGACCACCGTGGCGACGGCAACGGGGCGGCCGGCCTCGATATCGGCCGCAATGTCAGCGAGCTCAGGGAATGTCTCTTGCGACACCTTCTCCACGAAGACATCGAGAATCCCGCCGCACGTCAGGCCGACAGCGAAGGCATCGTTGTCGCTGACGCCGTAGCGCTGCAGCACCGGGTGGCCGTCATTGACCACCTCTTGCGCAAGCGCGTAGACCGCGGACTCCACGCAGCCTCCCGAGACCGATCCCACCGCCGAGTCATCGGGCCCGACCAGCATGGCCGCTCCGGGCTGCCGGGGCGCCGAACGCCAGGTTCCGACGACGGTGCCCACACCGACGGTCTCGCCTAACCGCCACCAGGCCAGCAGGTCACTGAGGACATCACGCATTGGTGCGCTCCTTCTGGAGCTGCTCGCGCATCGCGCTTGGAACCCGCCGCCGTCGTCGTCGCTCGCAGAGGAAAGAGCGCCTCCGCTCGCTCCTCCTCCGTGCGTCGGCGCGCGATTCCCGACGCTCGCAGCGCTCAGGCATTGGCGAGTACCTCCAGAAGTTCCGCGAATGTCGCCAGCGAATGTCCCGCGACCATCCGATCAAGATGAGGCAGACAGGCCTGAATACCGGTCTGGATCGGAGCGTACCCCGGCTTTCCACGATGCGGGTTCATCCAGATCACCGCGTACGCGAGCAGCCGGAGCTGCCGTATCTGCTCACCGAGCAACTGCGCATCGCCACGCTCCCAGCCGTCACTGGCGATCACCACGACTGCGCTGCGCGCCAGCCCGCGGCGGCCCCAACGGCTCAGGAATGCGCCGATCACCTCGCCCAGCCGGGTGCCTCCAGACCAGTCAGGCACCAGCCGCCCCACCGCAGCCAGCGCCTCGTCGGCCTGACGCACTCGAAGGGCTGGGCTGATCCTGGTGAGCCGGGTGCCAATCGTGAAGACCTCGACCTGGTTGGGCATTGCGCGGACGATGCGATGCGCCAGACGCAGCAGAGAGTCCGCGTACGGTTGCATCGAGCCGGATACGTCGATCAACACGACGACTCGTCGGCGCCGTACGCCGGACCGCCGGCGGCGGAGTCGCGCAAGTTCGCCGCCGGAACGCAGCTGGGCGCGCAGCGTATCTCGCAAATCGACCGCGCCACGATGATGAGGCCGTCGTCGAAGCGCTCGCCGGAGCGGCGCCACCACCTCGAGGCTGTCGAAGAGCACGCCGAGCTGCGCTCGCTCCTGCTCGGTGAGAGATCCCACATCGCGGTGGCGCAGCACCTCCATCGGGCTCGCGCGCGCCGCGAGAAGGTCAGCTCCGGCCACATCCCCGGCACCCGATTCAGGTTCCAATGAGGCTTGCGGCCGGCGTGCCGCCGGTACCGCTGTGGCGGTCTTGGATTCTTCAGGTGAAGGGGTGAACCAGGCGGTGAAGGCCTTGTCGTAAAGCTCGCTGTCGTCCAGCGAGGAGCACAGTGTCGCGCGGCCGGACCAGTAGGTCGCAGTTCGATCACTGAATCCGGTCAGTGCGACTGCCTCGACGAAGGCGCTTGTCCGGTCTGGAGTCACGGCGATGCCCGCTGCCCGGAGCACGTGGGCGAAGCCGACGAGCAGTTCGTCAGCCGCCGGTGCTTCTCGAGGCAGTCATCGCCTGTTACCGAGTGAGAATCGCGTCCAGGGCGCGGCGGACTCGCTCGGCATCCTCTCGGTACTTCAGGACTGCACCCAGAGTCTCGGCAGCGGACGCGACGTCCAGCTGCTCGTGGCCTAGGCGCTCCAGAGCGCGAGCCCAATCCAGGCTCTCGGCAACCCCCGGTGGCTTCAGGATGTCCTCGCTGGCCCGGATCCGCTGCACCGCGTACGCCACCTGGGCCGCGAGCTCAACACTCACATCTGGCAACCGGGTCCTGATGATCTCGATCTCGCGCGCCAGCTGTGGATGATCGATCCAGTGATAGAGGCAGCGGCGCTTGAGGGCGTCATGCAGTTCGCGGGTTCGGTTGGAAGTGATCACCACCATCGGCGGGGTCACCGCCCTTACTTCCCCATACTCCGGAATGGTGACAGCGAAGGTGGACAGCACCTCGAGCAGAAAGGCTTCGAACTCGTCGTCAGCTCGGTCGATCTCATCGATCAGCAACACCGCATTCGGTGACCGTAAGGCCTTCAGGATGGGCCGCTCCAGCAAGAACCGCTCGTGGAACAGGGATGCCTCAAGTGCGTTAGCATCAAGATCATCTCTGGCTGCTGCCTCGACGGCCCGGAGGTGCAGGATTTGCCGGGCGAAATCCCAGTCATACAGCGCCTGGCTTGCCTCGATGCCCTCATAGCACTGGAGTCGGATGAGCTCGGCCCCTGTGACGGTCGCCCAGGCCTCGGCAAGGGACGTCTTGCCGGTGCCAGGCTCGCCTTCGAGCAGCAACGGCCGGTTCATCGCGGTAGCCAAGAAGAGGACAGTCGACAACCCCTCGCTGGGAAGGTAGCCAGTGCTCCGCAGCGCATCGCTGATCGTGGCCCGACTGAGAGTGGCGGAGGTCGACACAGCTCGCCTCCCTCCCGCCTTCGTCAGTGGCACTACGTGTCGTGATCCTGGCCGCCGGCCAGATCACCACATTCCACACTATGAGCGCCGTGGTGTGCGAGATAACCCTTAGCTCCGCTGTCGCCGGTCAGGTTGGCCATGATCGATTCCAGATGGTCCCGCCCGATCAGCACCGGGTGGCCGGGCTGGCCTCCGTAGGTGGCACGGGCCAACGCCGATGGGTCAGGCGCGGATTGCCGGATTATGCGGCGTACGACCTCGGCTGTCACGTCAGGCAGGTCGACGAGGTGCACCAGCACCGCCCGCCACGGCACTGGCTGCGCCGCAAGCAGCCCGCTATGCAGGGAGCGGCCCATGCCCTGCTGCCAGTCCGGGGCGTCGACCAATGTGATGGCGGGGTCGCTCGCAAGAGCGGAGCCGGCAAGGACGTCGCGGGCACGTGCAGCCTCGCAACCGAGCACGACGATGACGGCATCGCAACCGCCGTCGCGCAACACCACGATCGAACGAACCAGCCAGGACGTGCCATCGGCATCGACCCGCAGCGCCTTCGGTCCGCCGGCGCGACGCCCGGCTCCGGCGGCCAGCAGAACGCCGACAATGCGGCCGGCGGGTGCGCGCGCTTCCGGGTCAGGCGGGGGAAGGATCACCGACGCCTCGATCATCATGATGATCATCGGGGTCGTCGTTCTTGAGGGCAAGCTGGGCCAGCACGGCATCGTGCAGCAGACCATTGGTCGCGTATCCGCCGGTCCCCAGCGGTCCAGGACGGCCAGCAAGATCAGTGAAGTTGCCGCCTGCCTCGGTCACAATGATCGAGCATGCCGCCATATCGTGCAGTTCCAATTCAGGCTCGCACGCGATGTCGACTCCACCCTCGGCGAGCAGCACGTAGGACCAGAAGTCCCCGTAGCCACGGGTCCGCCAGCACCGTCGCAGCAGGTCGACGAACTGCTGGCCTTGGTGGGACTCCACCCACGCAGAGATCGACGCGTAGCTGAGCGAGGCGTCCTCGATGGTCGCCACGTTGGAGACGCGGATTTGGCTGGCCGACATCAACGATTTGCCGGCGTACGCTCCGCCGCCCAGACTCGCCCACCAGCGGCGGCCTAAAGCGGGCGCACTCACTACTCCCACAACTGGCGTGTCGCCGATCATCAAGCCAATCAGGGTCGCCCATACCGGCACTCCACGGACGAAATTCTTGGTGCCGTCGATCGGATCGACCACCCAGCGACGCGGCCCCCAGCCGGTGTCGCCCATCTCCTCCCCGTGCACCGCGTCGCGTGGTCGGGCACGGCTGAGGGTGCGACGGATGGCCTGTTCGGTTGCAGTATCGGCGTCGGATACCGGCGTGAGATCGGGCTTGGCAGTGACACGCAGGTCGAGCGACTTGAACCGGCTCATCGTGATCGAGTCGGCGTCGTCGGCGAGCAGATGGGCCAGCCGGAGGTCGTCGGTCAGGCCGCGGTGGAGCGCATCATCAGGCCCCGCTCTCGCGGTGTCGGGGACGGGCATGTGCCCTACGCTACTGGCCGGAGCCCAGCATCCGGCGGAAAGACTCAAGCCGGGATGGCGAGAGATCGCCATTGGCGACAGCAGTGTCCAGCGCGCACTCCGGTGCTGCATCATCGTGGCGGCAACCGCGGGGACAACCTTCAGCGATGGTCCGCAGATCGTCGAAGGCGGCGATGATCCGGTCACGGCTCACATGGCTGAGGCCGAAGGAGCGTACGCCGGGCGTGTCGATCACCCAGGAGTGGGTCGAGTCCGGCAGTCGGAGCGCGATCGCTGATGAGGAGATGTGCCGACCCCTTCCGGTCACCGCGTTCACCGCACCGATCGCCCGATCGGCGCCAGGGATCAAGGCATTGACCAGCGTGGACTTTCCAACCCCGGAGTGACCGACGAAGACACTGCGGTGACCGTGCAGCCGCGCGCGCAGCGGATCCAGGTCGGCACCGGGGAAGGTCGCTTCCACGGGGACCCCGAGTGGCTCGTACTCTGCGGTCAGCACATCAGGTGAGGCAAGATCGGCTTTGGTGAGACAGAGCAACGGCTGGATACCGGCGGCGTACCCGGCAACCAGGATGCGGTCGATCATCCCGATACGCGGCGGCGGATCGGCGAGAGCCGTGACGATGACGAGCTGATTTGCATTGGCCACGATCGGTCGCTCGTACGGGTCGTCGTCATCGGCCGTGCGCCGCAGCACCGTCTCCCGCTCCTCGACCTGAACGATGCGCGCGAGGGTGCCCTCCTCGCCAGACGTGTCCCCAACGACTCGAACTCGATCGCCGACGATGACGCCCGTCCGGCCGAGTTGACGCGACTTGGTAGCGGTCACGTCTCGATCAGAAGTCAGGACACGGTAACGACCGCGATCGACAGTGATCACCATGCCGATCTCGGCATCGCTGTAATCCGGTCGGTCCTTGGTCCGGGGCCTGCTGCGACCGCGTGGTCGGTCGAACGCCTCATACTCGTCGACCTGTCGGCCGCCGTAAGTCACCGCGGGATCGCCTCGCCTGCCGAGGCCTGCACCGAGTCGTTGATCATCTTTGTCCAGAGGTACTCGAACTCCGGCATCGTCTTGCTGGTGCAGCCGATATCGTCCAGCACGATCTCCGGAACCAGGAGGCCCAGCAGGGCTCCGGCCTGGGCCATCCGATGATCGGCGTAGGTGTGCCACAGATCGCCCCCGAGCACGCGCGGGTGGACGGTCAGCCCGTCGTCGGTCTGCCTGACATGACTACCAACCCGGCTCAGTTCTCTCTCGAGTGCAGCAAGCCGATCGGTCTCGTGGCCGCGGATGTGCGCCACACCTCGCAGATGGCTCGTGTGATCTGCGAAGGCCGCTATTGCGGCGACGACTGGTGTCAGCTCGGCGGCTGCATTCAAATCAAGATCGACTCCGTGGATGTGGTCAGTGCCTTGCACTCGAAGGTTGCCGCCGTCCAGTCCCACGCGGGCGCCAAACTGCCGCAGGATGTCGCGGATCACATCGCCCGGCTGGATCGTCGCGCTGGGCCAGTTGGGGACTGTGACGGTGCCTCCGGTAATCGCGGCGGCGGCGAGGAACGGTGCCGCATTGGAAAGGTCCGGCTCAATCGTCACGTCAAGCGGTTGGATGGCGCCGGGAGAAACGATCCAGCGGTCCGGCGCGGTGTCATCGATCTCGACTCCTCGGGCACGCAGCATCGCCAGAGTCATCTGGACGTGAGGGCGCGAGGGGATCTCACCCCCAATGTGCTGAATGTCGATGCCGTCGGCATATCGGGCGCCAGCAAGTAGCAGGCCGCTGAGGAACTGGCTGGACTCCGCCGCGTCGACAATGACGTCGCCGCCTGGCAGGTTCGGATTGCCGGTGAGATTGAACGGAAGCGAGTGGCCGCTGCCGTCGACCCTGGCGCCCAGGCGTTTGAGCGCACCCAGCAGCGGGGCCATTGGGCGCGCGTACGCCTGCTGGTCGCCGTCGAATCGCACTGTGCCACCGGCCAGGGCGGCGATCGGGGGGACGAAACGCATGACCGTTCCGGCAAGACCGCAGTCGATGGTGCGACCAGCAACAAATGCTTCGGGTGGAGTGATCTGCCACTGGCCGTTGTTCTCGACGATTTCGACACCGAGGGCACGCAGAGCATCCCGCATCAGCTGGGTGTCACGCGCCTCCAGGCCGCCCGTGATCACAGACGGTCCGCTCGCCAGCGCAGCTAGGACCAGGGCCCGATTGGTCTCGGACTTGGAACCCGGAATAGCCACGGTCGCGGTAATGGGCGCGCGAGCTTCGGGCGCGGCCCATTGTCGAAGTCCAGACACCCTCAGATCCTAGTGACGCCTCACCAACAGCATCGCCGACTTGTCAGAATCTCAGCACGCATATGGTGTCGAGATTCTGACAAGTCGGCGTCAGGGAAGTCAGTTCTCGCCGAGCTGAACGTTCTCGCTGAATTCCTTGGCCTTCTTGGATACGACCTTGGCCTGCTTTTTCGCTTCCTTCTTGGCCTTCTTGGCTGCCTTGGCTGCGGCCTCTTGGGCTTCCTCAGCCGTCTTGACGGCCACCGCCTTCGCTTCCTTCAACTGCCTCCCCGCCTGCTTCTGCACCTTTCGCGAAGAGTCGGCGAGCGCGGCGACAAGGGCCGTAGCGGTGACCACGGCCGATTCCGCGAGATCGCTGGCACCGCCAGCGACATTGCCGCTGCTCTTGGTCAGCTTCTTGGACGCCTTACGAGTTTCTTTGGCAATCGCCTCCCCGCCCTTCTGAGCACGCCAGGCCAGGCTCGGCTTGCCCTCGGTGTCAACGGAGGCGATCAGCACCCCGCCGAGCAGGCTGACGTTCTTCAGGAAGTGGCTGCGCTCCTGCGCCCGCTCCTCGGGGTCTTGCACCTTCCAGAAGGGGTGCTTGGCGATGGTGCTCGGCACAAGAGTGCCGGCCAGCAGCAACGCACCGAGCCGCCGGCCCTTCCCGGTAGCCAGGGCGACGCCGCCCGCGACTTGAGCAACGCCAAAAGCTCGCACCAGGGTGACTGTGTTCTCCGGGACGAAGCCGGCCACCTGTTCGGGGCTGTACTCCTTGACGAGTGGCACGACACGATCGGCGAGTGGCTCAGCGGCCGGAACCAGTGATTCGGGATCACGAATTGCCTTGATCCCAGACGCCACGAAGTAGGAGGCCAACATGGCCCGAGGGACAGCGCGCAGCAAACTCATGGAACATTCCTACCCTGACTGCACCCTCGCCGAACAATAGGGGTGCCGCTATTTGGCCGTGCAACGAAGCGCTAGGCGCAGACGGAGGCGGTACCGGCTACCGGGAAACGTGGTGGTTGGGCTGGGCGGAGCCTCAGACTTCGAGTGCCTGGGTTTCAAGCATCTTAGGTTTTCCCTGTAGCCGGTACCGCCTCCGTCTGCTTCGGTCGCCGGACGGGACGCTGTCGGCTGCCGGGGCCGGAAGCGCTCTCGCTGGCTTGGGCGCCCCAGACCTTGTGCGCGCACGGAGAATGGTCGGGGCTGACGGATACGCTCGAATCTATGTGCGGACGTTATGCCTCCTCCGCGAGCCCTCAGGACCTGATGGAGGAGTTCGAGGTCGACGATCTGTTCGACGGCCTGCCCGGACCGGATTACAACGTCGCCCCGACTGTCGCGGTGCCAGCCATCTTCGAGCGGCGCGTTAAGGACACAGGCGAGATCCGGCGCAGGCTTGCTCCGCTGGTCTGGGGGCTGGTTCCGTCGTGGGCCAAGGAGGCTTCGATCGGCTCACGGATGATCAATGCGCGACTGGAGACGGTGGCGGAGAAGCCGGCGTTCCGGCGGGCATTCAGCGCTCGGCGATGCCTTCTGCCGGCGGATGGCTTCTATGAGTGGTACGCCGCCGAGCCGCCAGGTGGCTCGTCTGTCGGCCGCGGCAAGCCCAGGAAGCAGCCGTTCTTCATCCATCGGACCGACGGCGGGCTGCTGGTGATGGCAGGCGTCTACGAGATCTGGCGCGACCCGCACAAAGATGCCGGCGACGACTCCGCCTGGCTGCGCACCTGCTCGGTGATCACAACCGAAGCCACCGATGCAGCCGGGCACATCCATGATCGAATGCCGATGGTGATCACTCGTGATGCGATCGACGCGTGGCTCGATCCCACCATCACCGATCCGAAGCAGGCGCTGGAGCTTCTTGCGGTCACCGAGGCAGCTGCCCTTGAGGCGTACGCAGTTTCCCGCGACGTCAACAGCGTTGAGAACAACAATCCCTCGCTCATCGAGCCGCTAGCCGCTGAGCCTGAGCCCGACTCCGAGCCCGTGCGTGATCAAGAGACGCTGATCTGATCATGACCTCGACGGTGACACCAATCGACACACCACAAGGGCCAGGCAGGTTGTACGTCGATCCTGCCGAGCAGCCGAGCTCGCTCCTCGTGCTCGGCCACGGTGCAGGCGGCGGGGTCGGCGCTGCTGATCTTGAACTGCTGGCCGCAAGCTTGCCCGCACTTGGCACGACTGTGGTGCGGTTCGAGCAGCCTTGGCGTACGGCCGGCCGAACCGCCGGCGCGCCGCCGCCGAAGCTGGACGAGGCCTGGCGTGCTGCGCTGGGCTGGCTGATGGAACAAGAGTGGGCGCAGCATCCCCTCCTGGTGGGTGGACGTAGTGCCGGCGCCCGGGTGGCGTGCCGGACGGCAGCTGACACGAATCCAGTGGCGATTGTGTGCCTGGCGTTCCCGCTGCATCTTCCCGGTCGCCCAGAGAAGTCCCGGGTCGCGGAGCTGTTAGCTCCCGAAGCGCCAAGATTGGTCCTGCAGGGCAGCAAGGACAGCTTCGGCACTCCGGACGAGATCCGCGCGGCAATCGGGACCGCACAAGGCATCAAACTGGTGGAGTTGCCCGGAGCTGACCATAGCTACCGGATCGCGCGGGGAAAGTCGTCAGCCTTTACGCCGGCTGATCTGCGCACGACTCTCGTTGCCGAGGTAAGCCGATTCATCGGCGCGGTGGCGGGAATATCGACATCTTGACCGCGTTGCACATCACATGCCCCTGTTGGTGGACGGTTGGGACGAACAGTCAAAGCTGCGCACCTCGCCGCTACTCTCGTACGTGATGAGCATGCCCAGTGGCGCCAACACTTCCGGCGCAAGCCAGCCAAATAGCGATGCCGGTCAGGTCGAGACCGCAGACGAGCGACATGCGCGTTTCGAGAGCGACGCCATGCAATACCTCGACCAGCTCTACGCCGGCGCGCTGCGCATGACGCGCAACCCGGCCGACGCCGAGGACATCGTGCAGGAGACCTATGCCAAGGCGTACGCGTCCTTTCACCAGTTCACCCCGGGCACGAATCTGAAGGCCTGGCTGTACCGGATCCTCACCAACACCTACATCAACTCCTACCGGAAGAAGCAGCGGGAGCCGCAGCTCTCCGACGGAGAGAATGTGGAGGACTGGCAGCTTGCCAGGGCCGAGTCGCACACCTCCAGCGGGCTGAAGTCGGCGGAGATGGTGGCGCTGGAGAACCTGCCGGATTCCGATGTAAAGGAAGCTCTGCAGCAGCTTGCTCCGGACTTCCGGCTGGCTGTCTACCTGGCCGATGTCGAAGGCTTCTCGTACAAGGAGATCGCCGAGATCATGGGGACTCCAATCGGAACGGTGATGTCGCGGCTCAACCGAGGCAGAACGCAGCTCCGCGGCCTATTGGCCGATTACGCGCGGGATCGCGGCGTCAAACGAACGGAGGCGAGCAGGGCATGAACGTCGATCGACCTGACGACGCATCGTTCGACGACTGTGAACAGGTACTCACGCGTGTGTATGAGTTCCTCGACAACGAGATCGACGTCGCCAGCGGTGACGCGATCCGCCACCACCTCGCCATGTGTGAGCCCTGTCTCGAAAAGTTCGATGTCGAGGAGGCCGTCAAGTCGATGGTCCATCGCTGCTGTGGAGGCGAGGTCGCTCCGAGCCGCCTCCGAACGAAGATCGTGACTCAGCTGACGGTGCTCCGCAAAACGCTCTGACATCACGCAACAACCCCGCGGGAGCTTTCCCGCGGGGTTGGACTGTCTCTAAGGCTTCCCTGCCGTCAGGCGTTGGGACGCTTGCCGTGGTTCGCGCTCTTCTTCCTGCGGGCGCGGCGCTTGCGGGCACTCTTAGCCATCTGAGCCTCCTGGTGCGTTTCGCTGCTCGATCTCCGTTCGCCAGCGCGGTATCCGACGCTCGCGGCCGGCTTGATTCTGCCACAGCGGCTGCGACAACCGATAGTTGTTGGACGCAGCCGTAGGGTTGCGGCATGCCGTCGATGTCGGAGATCATCTCCGAGCACACCGACCTCTCCGAGGGCGACCACCACTGGTTGAAGCTGCTGGTCTCGGAGTGGCAGTTGCTCGCCGATCTCAGCTTCTCCGACCTGGTGCTCTGGGTGCGGGACCGCGATCCCAATGTCTTCTGGGCGGCGGGCCAGATCCGCCCTTTTACCGGCGCTACGTCGCTGTTCGACGATGTGGTCGGCGACCTCATCGCGTACTCACCCGAGCACTTGGTCTCCGAGGCATTCCTCAGCGGCAAGATCATCCAGACCAGCGAGCGCAAGTTGCAGGCCGGATTGCCCGTCGATACCCACGCCATCCCGGTCAAGGTCGGCGAACGAGTGATCGCCGTCGTCGAGCAGCACACCAGCCAGCTCGGCGTACGGGCACCCAGCTCACTGGAGAAGGCCTACCTGGAGGCCGCTGCGGAGCTCGCGAGGATGATCACGGCTGGAGCCTTTCCGATTCCCAGCGACGCCACACACCTGGCGTTCAGCCCGCGGGTCGGTGACGGATTCATCCGTCTTGATCCGGACGGAGCTGTGACCTACGCCAGTCCAAACGCGCTGAGTGCCTATCGCCGGCTTGGGCTCCGCGGCGATCTCGTCGGTGATCATCTTGCGAGGCTGACAGCGGAGCTGCTGCCTGCCGGCCCAAGCCCGGTGGATGACTCGGTCCAGTCGGTGCTGTCGGGTCGTACGGCACGCCGTACCGAGCTGGTATCCGGGGAGGCACACCTGATGGTCCGCGTGTTGCCGCTGGTCGACGGCCGCGCACGGGTCGGCAGTGTCGTGCTCTGTCGCGATGTGAGCGACCTGCGAAGCAAGGAGCGCGAGCTGGTCACCAAGGACGCGACCATTCGCGAGATCCACCATCGGGTCAAGAACAATCTCCAGACTGTCGCCGCGCTCTTGCGGATGCAGGCGCGACGGATCGAGTCTGCTGAGGCAAGGGTGGCACTGACGGACGCCATGTCACGGGTCGCATCGATCGCCATCGTTCATGAGACTCTGTCGCAGACGTTCGATGAGATCGTTGAGTTCGACAGGGTGGCTGACGAGCTGCTCCGAATGGTCGGCGATGTGGCTGCGTCGTGGGGCGGGGTATCCGCGATCCGCGAAGGCAGCTTTGGTCTGCTGTCAGCGGAGGTTGCCACCAGTCTGGCCATGGTCATCAGCGAGCTCTGCCAAAACGCCGTCGAACACGGCCTAGCGCACAACTCGGGCGAGGTTCGCGTGGTGCCCAGCCGGCTCGGAGGCTGCCTCCGTGTGGAAATTAGCGACAACGGCCGAGGGCTGCCGGTTGGCTTTGATTGGCGCAAGTCGCGGAGTCTGGGGCTGTCGATTGTGAACACGCTGGTGGCCGAGATGGAGGGCTCTTTCGAGCTCGGGCCGCGGCAGGCCGGGCCAGGAACCAAAGCCGTTGTGGAAATTCCCTGTAGCCGGCGAGAGCTGCCCTCAGTCCTCCCGACGTGCCCGGCTGGAGCGTTGCCTCCAGCACTGATTCGCTGGAGAGGCCATCATCGTCCACATTCCGATCACGATCGCAGTGACACACGGTGACCTTCGTCTGGGATCAAGTGTCGCACATCGTGACCCACACGCTGAACAACTGAAATCACTGCAAGAACGCCGGGGGATTGCCCCGGCGTTCATTGCTGCTGAATGAAAGCCTTTGGCTATGCGGTGCGGATGCGCGCTCGTGCGGCACGCCGCTTCAACGCTCGCCGCTCATCTTCGCTGAGACCGCCCCAGACACCATGATCCTGACCAGCTTCCAGCGCCCATTGCAGGCATGCGTCCCTGACCTCACATCGCCGACAGACCTGCTTGGCCTCTTCTATCTGGAGAAGGGCCGGGCCGGTATTCCCAATTGGGAAGAACAGCTCAGGGTCCTCGTCCAGGCAAGCGGCCCGGTGGCGCCAATCCATTGGCGTTACACTCCTAACTGGTTGCTCTGGGCCCTTGGCGTAGGACCCCGCAGGATGGGGAAGCGACGTAGTCCTCTACACTGAGGCTTGACTTGCGCCACCCAAGACTTTCAAGTATTGAGGGGCAATACAAGACTTTCGAGCGTTCGGTGCCTCACATTTCGGTCCTGTTACGGTCTCTGCGGTCCTTTCAACCGGTTGTACCCGGTCCCATCGCTCAAAACACGCTCCATGACGGAGTGCACAGTCTCCTGGACGACGGCCGCTGACGATCGTCGTAGCGGCTGTCTTGCTGGCGCTGGAGGGACTGGTCGGACTCGGGTACGCAGGGATTGCGGTCGGGCAGATCAGAATGTCCCGCGCTGTCGTTGGGCTTGGCGTCGCGATCCTGATGGCCGCTTTCGGTCTCTTGCTCCTTGTGGTGGCACGAGGCGTGTTCCTGGGCAGGCGCTGGAGCAGAGGACCGGCGGTGGTTACCCAGCTGATCTTGCTTCCGCTCGCCTGGAGCTTCAAAGGCGGCGCGACCACCTGGGTGTCAGTCGTCCTGGCCGTGCTGGCAATCGCTGTCTTGGTCGGTGTGCTCCACCCGCGCTCGACGGCCGTCTTCGTTGCGTCCGACGGCCGACAGGAGCGCAGCGGTAAGAGTTCGGCCGCTGGTCGACTGCGCCGCTCGACGGGCTCAGGGCGGTACGGGCTGAGCCCGTCGAAGCCCTCCCTAGGCTTCAGCCTCGCTTTCCAAGGCCTCAGCCTCCGCCAGAATCCTGGCCAGCTCGGCCTCGTGCGCGGCCTCCGTCTCGGCCTCATGCTTGACACGGCGGAGGAATGTCTTGGTGCGCTCCTCCTTCGGGTTCAGCAGCACCTCGTTCGGCGGGCCCTCCTCGACGACGACGCCCTGATCCATGAAGACCACGCGGTCGGCGACTTCACGCGCGAAGGCCATCTCGTGGGTGACCACGATCATGGTGGTGCCCTCCTCGGCGAGATTTCGCATCACACCGAGGACCTCGCCCACCAGCTCGGGGTCGAGGGCCGATGTGGGCTCGTCGAAGAGCAGCAGTTCCGGTTTCATGGCCAGGGCTCGGGCGATCGCCACCCGCTGCTGCTGTCCACCGGAGAGCTGCGCCGGATAGTATCTGGCACGATCGGCCAGGCCCACCATGTCGAGCAGCTCGAGGGCCTCCTTCCTGACCTGGTCCTTGGACAGCCCCTTGACCTTGACCGGCGCTTCCATCACGTTTCCAAGGGCGGTCATGTGCGGGAAGAGGTTGAAGCGCTGGAAGACCATGCCAATCCGCGACCGCTGCCGTGCGATGTCCTTGTCCTTGCGCACGTGCAGTTTGCCCTTGCGCTCCTCGATGCCGATGAGCTCCCCGCCAACCCAGATCCGGCCACCCGTCAGAGTCTCCATCTGGTTGATCAGACGCAGGAAGGTGGTCTTGCCCGACCCGCTGGGGCCGAGCAAGCACACGACTTCTTTGGCGTCGACGGTGATGTCAATCCCTTTCAGCACCTCATTGCTGCCGAACGACTTGGTGACATTGACCGCGTGTACGAGATGTCTCGGTCTCCGTCGCCGTGGCCGTCACTTCGTTGCTCCAGATCGCTAGGCCTTGGCCACCTCTTCCTCGTCCGGGCTCACCTGGGTGCCGAAGCCTCGACCGAAGTGCCGCTCCAGGTACGCCTGGCCGACCATCAGGACGCTGGAGGCGATCAGGTAGTAGATGCGTGGCCGCCACCAGGATCGGGAAGACCTGGAAGGTTCGATTGCCGATGGCCTGCAGCTGGAAGAAGAGCTCGGTGCCAACCGGTATGCCGATGAGCAACGAGGTGTCCTTCAGCATGGCGATGGTCTCATTGCCGGTCGGCGGCACGATCACTCGCATTGCCTGGGGCAGCACAATCCGGCGCATGGCCTTGCCCCGGCTCATGCCGAGCGCCTGCGCGGCTTCCATCTGGCCCGTGTCGACACTGAGAATTCCTGCCCGCGCGATCTCGGCCATGTAGGCAGCCTCTGATGCAGCTAGACCGATCACGCCGCCGGTGAGGCCGACGAAGATCGCATTGGCATCGAAGGGTCCGATGCGCCAGTCACCGCTCAGACCGAACCATTCGATGAACTTCCAGTCGAAAGGCACACCAAGAGCGATGCCTTCTGCGAAGAGGAGTCCAAGCTGGCCCATGATGACCAGTAGCACATACCGAGGGATGGCGCGGAAGAACCAGGTGTACAGCCACGAAACACCCTTGAGAATGGGGTTGTCCGACAGCCGCATGACCGCCATGATCACCCCCAAGGTGACACCGAAAACCATCGCCAGGATCGTGACGAGGATGGTGCCCTTCCAGAAGCCCTCGATCACCGGGCTCTGGACCATCGCCTCAAAGACAAACGGCCAGTTGAACGCCGGGTTGAAGATCAACATGTTGAGGAACATGAGTGCCAGCACGGCGATCACTGCGATGGCGACCCAGCGACCCGGGTGGCGAACCGGTGTGGCCTTGATCAGCCCGGGGCGGTCATCGCTGACCGCCGGCCGGGCTTCCGTTGTGGTTGTCATGACGTCGGGTTTACCGCGAAGTCGGAGATGGCGCCCTGCTCAACGCCCCACTTCTCAAGCGCAGCCTTGTAGGCGCCCTCCTTGCTCGAGCTGCTTCAGCGCTTCCACGATTGCCTCACCGAACTCGGTCTCGCCCTTAGGTAGCACATAGCCGTACGGGGCTGCGTCGTAGATGTCACCCAACGGCTCCAGCTTTCCGCCGGATTGCTTCACCGCGTACGCCACTACTGGCGAGTCGGCCAGCATGGCGTCAGCCTTACCACTGACCACCGCGCTGGTGGCCTGGGCCTGGCTGTCGTAAGGACAAGACGTTGATCTTGTTGCTGCCGCACTTCTTCTGACGCGGCGGAAGATCGTCGGTCTCCTGCACGGTTCCGGTCTGCACTGCGATGTTCTTGCCGCAGGCATTGTCAGGGTCGACGCCCTTGGGGTTGCCCGGTTGGCGTCGCCCACTGGGTGCCGGCATTGAAGTAGCTCACCATGTCGACCTCCTTCAGGCGATCCGAGTTGATCGTGAACGATGAGATGCCCATGTCGTACTTCTTGCCGTTGACACCGGTGATGATGCTGCCGAACTTCGACGGTTCCCACTCGGTCTTGACGCCGAATTTTGCGGCGACCTGGTTGAAGAGATCGACGTCGAAGCCCTGGACGGTCTTGCCGTCGCCGGCCAGGAACTCGTTCGGTGCGTAGGTCGGGTCGGTGCCGATCTTGATCACGCCCGCGCTCTTGATGCTCTCGGGCAGCTTGCTAGCAAGGTCCACGTTCTCGCTGACCGAGACCGACGGGGCACTCTCAGCGCCGGGCTCTCCGCTCAGTGAGCTTGAGCCACAGGCGCTCAGAGCCAGAGCGGCGACAGAGGCCGCGGCCACACCCAGCTTGATCCGGACATTCATGTGTGCTGCTCCCTTCCAATCCAGGTCCTCGTGAGCCTGGGCTGATGTACGCGTATTCACCGCTTTCGTCAGCGGTGGATGGGTCCTGAGAGGACAGTGTGAATCCTTGCACGCGATGGCCTGAGTTGGATCGACGCCGGTTCGGTTTGGAATCCGATCGCAACGATTGGCTGCAGCTCACTGGAGGCGCTGAGCGCCGGCCGATGGAACGGCAGTGAAGTACATAGGCTGACCGAATCCGGCGGCCGCGAAACTGTGGACGATCTCGCCTCCCACTCGCTCCGCCTCGCCCGCCGGGACCAGCGCAATGATGCAGCCACCGAAGCCGCCGCCGGTCATCCGAGCGCCGAGGGCCCCGGAAGCGCGAGCGACCTCGACGGCAAGGTCTACCTGCGGCACCGTGATCTCGAAGTCGTCCCGCATCGAGGCATGTGAGGCGTCGAGGAGCGGGCGCCAGATCGGCGATGCGGCCCGCTCGCAGCACCTCGACGGCCTCCAGCACGCGAGCGTTCTCGCTGACCACATGGCGTACCCGGCGCTGGATCACCGGATCAGGAAGCTGCTCCAGCGCGGCGTCCAGGTCGGTGACGTCGCGCAACGCCGGCGACTCCGAGCAGCCGTGCGGCCTCCTCACAGCTGGCTCGGCGGGCGGCGTATTCGCTGTCGACCAGCGCATGCGGTGTCTTCGTATCCAGAACCAGGATTTCCAGGCCCGCGCCGGCCGTGTCGAATCGAACCTGCTCGGCGTCGTCGGTTCGGCAGTCGAAGAACAGCGCATGGCCGGTCGTGCACAAAGTGGAGGCGGCCTGGTCCATCAAGCCGGTCGGGGCCCCGACGAAGGCGTTCTCGGCGCGCCTCGCCAGCTTGGCCCGCTCCAGTCCGGCAATGTCGAGATCGTTGAGGTCGGCCAGCGCGGTGAGCACCGCGCACTCCAGAGCGGCCGATGACGACAAGCCGGCGCCTTCTGGCACGTCAGATGTCAACACCAGGTCAGCTCCACCAACCCGATGCCCGGCTTCCTCGAGGGCCCACACCACGCCTGCGACGTACGCCTGCCAGCCTGTCATCCCCGGCTCGCAGGTCGGCGGCCCGAAAGACTTCGGTCGAGTCGTTGTTGAGCGACGTGACGCTCCAGCTGCCGTCATGCCGCGGAGCGGCGGCGATCAGTACCCGTTGCGCCAGGGCGAATGGCATGACGTAGCCATCGTTGTAGTCGGTATGTTCGCCGATCAGGTTGACCCGACCAGGAGCAGCCCAGATCCCCGCTGGCTGCTGGCCAGTTCGAGCTCGGAATGCCCCGGCTAGAGCGGCGGCGTCGTTGCTCACCCGACGCACTGTATCGGGGGAAGCCGGCCTTTCTGGTGATCGCTTGCGCAATGCCGACGCTCGCGATCACGAGGTTGATCACGTGGAGCGGCGATCTGCGCCCATAAGGTGAATGCATGATGGCGGCCTACGCGATGCGGGCGGATCCGGAAGCGCCTTTGAACGCTCTGGTCGTTGGCGACATTGAGCCGCCGAGCGCGCCCGCCGGCTGGGTGCCGGTGCAGGTGAAGGCTGCTGCTCTCAATCACCACGACATCTGGTCGCTTCGTGGAGTGGGCCTTTCGCCCGACCGCCTCCCCATGATCCTTGGCTGTGATGCTGCCGGTGTCACCGACGACGGTCGGGAGGTCATCGTGCACGCCGTGATCAATGCCCCCGACTTCGTTGGCGTCGATGCGACCTACGACCCCAAGCGTTCCTTGCTCTCCGAGCGCTATCCGGGCACCTTTGCGACGCAGGTGTTGGTGCCGCCGGCCAATCTGGTGGACAAACCGCCCGAGCTGAGCTTTGCCGAGGCGGCCTGCCTGCCGACGGCTTGGCTGACGGCGTACCGGATGCTGTTCAGCCAATCCGGAGCCAGGCCCGGCGATACCGTGCTGATCCAAGGCGCTGGCGGGGGAGTAGCCACGGCGCTGATAACGCTAGGCCGACAGGCTGGGATGCGCGTCTGGGTCACTTCGCGGGACGAAGCCCGCGGTGCCCGGGCCGTCAGTCTCGGGGCGCACCAGGCATTCCCGGCTGGCGCCCGGCTCCCAGAGCGAGTTGATGCGGTGATGGAGAGTATCGGCGCCGCTACCTGGTCACATTCGATCAATGTCTTGAAGCCTGGTGGAACGCTCGTGATCTGCGGGGCGACGTCCGGTGACAATCCACCGAAGGCTGAGCTGACCAAGATCTTTTTCAAGCCGCTTCGAGTGATCGGCTCGGTGATGGGCACGCGCGAGGAGCTGATCTCCCTGGTTCGGATGCTCGTGGCAACCGGCGTACGGCCATACATTGACCGCAGCCTGCCGCTAGCTGATGCCGCGGCCGGATTCGCCGCAATGATCGCCGGTGATCATTTCGGCAAGATCATCTTCGAACCGTGACAGATCAGACGGGCCAGCCATCTCATCGCCAAACTGGTCAGATACGACGTGATTCTCGCGATTTTGGTGTCGTTCTAGACCACTTCTGGGCAAGAGGCAGGAGCGCGGGCGGTCACTCATCTTCGTCGTCGAGGCGGGCGAGCCAAGTCGCGAGACGCTCCACGGGAGTCTCGAACTCAGGATGGAGGTCGACAAAGGTGCGCAGCTGATCAGCCAGCCAGGCGAGTGTGACCTCGTCCTCGCCGCGGCGCGCTTGCAGCTCCTCGATACCCCGATCGGTGAAGTACATTCTCTGTTCCTAGGCTCGGCTCGCGCACGGCGCGTGAGTGCTGGTGTCGTCGTCGCTCTTCGCGTAACGCAATCGTGGTGAATTGGATCCTCCAGAAGCCCAAGGCATTGCGCTCATCGTTCCTCCGATCACCAGCGCGCGCCTCCGACGCTCGCCGAGCGTGTTCCTAGGCTCGGCGAGCCGGACGCTTTCTTACCCACCTATGCGAGGGCGGCCTCCATCAGGGCCCGCTGCTGCTGCAGATGGACGGTCGCCGACCCGACCGATGGCGCAGACGACTCCGGTCGGGTCACCTTGGTCAGCCGCCACGTCCGATTGGGCTCGAGTTCGGCCAGCCGCTGCGGCAGGTTCAGCGCCACGAATGGCCATGGCCCCTGGTTGGCCGGCTCGTCTTGCACCCAGCGCACTTCCTTGACCCGGTCGAAACGCCGGAGCTGCTTCGCGATGTCCTTCGCAGCGAGCGGGTAGAGCCGTTCCACCGCAAGGATCGCGACCTGACCGTCCTTGCCGGCCTGACGACGCGCATTCAGCAGGTCCCAACGGATCTTCCCGGAGCAGAGCAGCACCGAGCTGACCTGGCCTGGGTCTTCGATCGTCGGATCAGCGAGTACCGGCTTCCAGGACCCGTGTGTGAAGTCCGACGGGTCGGAGACGGCGAGCTTGTTGCGCAGCATCGACTTCGGGGTCATGACGATCAGTGGCCGATGTAGCTCGCCCAGCGCCTGCTGCCGAAGCATGTGGAAATAGTTTGCTGGACTCGAAGGCTGGGCAACCGTGAGTGCGCCCTCGGCGGCCATCTGGAGAAAACGTTCCAGGCGAGCCGAGGAGTGGTCCGGACCCTGGCCCTCGTAGCCGTGTGGCAAGAGGAGCACGACGCCAGACTGCTGTGTCCACTTTGCCTGACCAGAGGTGATGAATTCATCGATGATCGTCTGCGCGCCACTGACGAAGTCACCGAACTGAGCTTCCCAGAGGACCAGTGCTTCCGGGCTCGCTACCGAGTAGCCATACTCGAAGCCCATGGCCGCGTACTCGCTCAGCAGCGAGTCGAAGACATGGAACTTGGCCTGGTCCTCATCCAGGTGCTTCAGGGGCACCCAAGTCTCGCCGGTCTTGCGGTCAACGACTGACGCGAAGCGCTGTACGAAGGTCCCGCGACGGGTGTCTTGCCCGGTGAGCCGAACTGTGCGTCCCTCCATGAGCAAGGAGCCAAGAGCCAGGATTTCCGCAGTGGCCCAGTCGATTGGCCCTTGGGTGATCGCCGCAGCCCGGCGCTGCAGCTGAGGCATCACCTTCGGATGGACGGTGAACCCGTTGGGGAATGTGGTGTGCGCGTCTGCGATCTTCTTGAGTGTCTCCATGGAGATCGCAGTGCCGTGCTTGGCGGCCGACTTCTTGGGATAGGCCGGCACTCGGCTGTATTCCATGTCCCTCCGCGGCTGACCCGCGCCTCGGACCTCATTGAAGACAGTCTCCAGGCGTTGCTGGAAGCGGGTCATCACCGTCTCGGCGTCCTCGACGGTGATGTCGCCGCGGCCGATCAGGGCTTCGGTGTAGAGCTTGCGGACCGAGCGCTTCTTCTCGATCAAGTCATACATCCGAGGTTGGGTAAAGCTCGGGTCGTCGCCCTCGTTGTGACCGCGGCGGCGGTAGCAGATGAGGTCGATGACCACGTCCTTGTTGAAGTCCTGGCGGAAGGCGAACGCCAGCTGCGCCACCCGGATGCACGCCTCAGGGTCGTCACCGTTCACGTGGAAGATCGGGGCCTGAATCATCCTGGCCACGTCGGTGCAGTACATAGAGGACCGCGACTCGGTCGGGGATGTGGTGAAACCGACCTGATTGTTGACGACGATGTGAATGGTGCCGCCGGTCCGATAGCCGCGCAGCTGGCTGAGGTTGAGGGTTTCGGCGACGACACCCTGGCCCGCGAATGCCGCGTCGCCGTGGAGCAGCACCGGCAGCACCGGGAACTCCGCACCGCGGTCAAGGATGTCCTGCTTGGCGCGGGCGATGCCCTCGAGCACCGGGTTGACCGCCTCGAGATGGCTCGGATTTGCCGCCACCGACGTCTTGATCGTTGCGCCGCTGAGCGCGGTGAACTTGCCCTCCGAGCCCAGGTGGTACTTGACATCGCCGGAGCCCTGGACCGTGCGGGGATCCAGATTGCCCTCGAACTCGCGGAAGATCTGCTCGTATGACTTGCCGACGATGTTGGACAGCACGTTGAGCCGGCCGCGATGCGGCATACCGATGCAGACCTCTTCAAGTTTGGCTTCGGCCGCCTGCTCGCACACCTCGTCCAACAAGACGATGGCCGACTCGCCCCCTTCCAGAGAGAACCGCTTCTGTCCGACGAACTTGGTCTGCAGGAAGGTCTCGAAGATCTCGGCCTCATTGAGCCTGTCGAGAATCCGCAGGTGCTCCTCGCGGGGGAGTGACTCGTGCGGCCGCTCCACCCGATCTTGGATCCATTTGCGCTGCACTGGTTCTTGGATGTGCATGTACTCGATACCGGTGGTGCGGCAGTAGGAGTCGCGCAGGATGCCCAAGATCTTCCGCATCTTCATCCGGCCGTCGCCGCCTGCGAAAGATCCAGTCGCAAACTCACGGTCCAGGTCCCAAAGCGTCAGGCCGTGCGACTGTACGTCGAGATCATGATGGCGCCGCTGCCGGTACTCCAGGGGATCGGTGTCCGCCATCAGGTGACCGCGCACCCGATAGGCATTGATCATCTCCATGATCCGGGCCTGCTTGGGGATCTGGTCCTCGTGGAAGCTACTGACATCTTGCGCCCAGCGGATCGGCTCGTAGGGGATGCGCAGTGCGCCGAAGATGTCGTCGTAGAAGCCGTCCTCGCCGAGCAGCAAGGCGTGCAGGCGTGCCAGGTACTGGCCAGACTGCGCACCCTGGATGACCCGGTGGTCATACGTCGAAGTCAGCGTCATGATCTTGGATACGCTCATGTCGCTGAGCCGATCGGGATCGGACCCCTGGAACTCCGGCGGGTACTCCATGGAGCCGACGCCGATGATCGCGCCCTGGCCTTGCATCAAGCGGGGAACCGAGTGGTTGGTTCCGATGGTTCCCGGATTGGTCAAGGTGATCGTGGTGCCAGCAAAGTCCTCGAGCGTCAGCTTCCCCGCTCGTGCCTTCTTCACCATCTGCTCGTATCCAGACCAGAACTGGGCGAAGTCCAGCGTCTCGCACCTCTTGATACTCGGCACCAGCAGCTGACGGGTGCCATCCTCCTTGGGCAGGTCGATGGCCAGGCCGAGATTGACATGAGCTGGTACCACCAGTGTCGGCTTGCCGTCGATGACGTCGTAGCCGTTGTTCATGGCAGGCATCGTCTTCAGAGCCTGAACCATCGCGAAACCAATGATGTGGGTGTAGGAGACCTTGCCGCCGCGCGCCCGGCGCAGGTGGTTGTTGATCACCACGCGCTGGTCGATGAGCAACTTGACCGGTAGCGATCGAACGCTGGTCGCGGTAGGCACCGTCAAGGAGACGTCCATGTTCTTGGCAGTACGTGCCGGAGTTCCCCGCATGGTGGTCTTGACTGGCTCTTCGAGTGCGACGTTTGGCCGATCGTCAGGTCTCGGGGGATCAGCAGGAACCCCGCCGCGCGCTCCCGGGGCGCTCGGCCGTATCTCCTTGGTTGGCGCGGGTTTCTCGACTGTCGGAGTGCGACGGGACGTGGCCGGCTCAGGCTGCGGCTGGGGGGTAGGCGAGGCCTGCGCGGGCGCCGGCGCAGGAGCTGCTGCCGTTGGGGTCAGCTCACCACGGCTGGCTGGGGCTCCGCGGCAGGTGCGGGCTTCGGCTCCTGCTTCTCGGCGGCGCCATCACCGGCGCCGGCACTGGGCGCGCCATGCGACTTGAAGTACTCCGCCCACGTCTCGTCTACCGAGCTGGGATCTGCGGTGTACTGCTCGTACATCTCCTCCAGCAGCCAGTCGTTGGCACCAAAGTCGACATCGAGTGCGCTGGTAGGTGATTCGTCGGGCACGATGGCCACGGGGTCGCCTTCTTCCTGATACGTACTCTGCGCGGGGTCTCACCCGCCTTTGGCCTGCACCCGGCCTGCTCCCGGCACGCTCCTGGCAGGCGTTACCTAGGCTACCCAAGCTTGCGACCAGGCAATCACTGGCCGCGCGTGACACAGCGCGTCAGCGTGACATTTTGTCGAGCATCAGTCCCGGCGTGTCAGGGCGGTTCTCTCGATGACTCCAGCGCCCAGCATGCGCCATGCCATCCGGCAGACCTCGATCGTGAAGACCACCAGAGCGATGTTGCGAATGGCCGTGACGACGGTCGAGATGATGATCATCGCGTGACCTTCGCGACCAAGGTAGCTGTCATAGAACAGGGGATAGACAAGCTGGGTCAGCAGAGCCAGGATCAGAACCTGTCCGGCCACCCGGCTGATCGCCGGCTGCTCATCCGACGTCGCGTGGGGCCGGTACGCCAGCAGCGCCGCCATCGGGCCACCCATCCAGAGCAGATACTGCGGGCTCAAGGTCTTGTTGGTGATCGTCATGATCGCCACCGTGGCGAGGATGACAAACCCGATCGCGGCGGGAGTTGATCCGTCATGGCGGAAGGCACGGATCGTAAGCAGGACGATCAGTGCCAGACCCAGTAGTGTCGCGATGCTGCTGATCATCACCCAGGCATCCACGCCTGGGCCGAAGATCTCGTACGCCTGGTACTGGGAGATGTCGACGATCCACTGATCCGGCCTCAGAGCCCGCGCCAGCATCAACGGCGTTGCCCAGATCGACTCGATCTGCAACCCGCGATCGGACTGCCAGGTCAGTGGCGAGATGAGTCGTGACCAACCACCGAAGATCAGGCTGATCAAAGCGAGGCCGAAGCCGACGACGACGAAGGCCACGCCTGCGGGTCGCCGGTCGGATCGGTAGGACATGAATGCGCCGATGAGCAGTGCCGGCCACAGCTTGATGGCAGCGCCCAAACCTGTCAGAGCTCCGGTGACCCAGGGCTTGCGCCGGGCCGCGAGGAGCGCACCGCCGGCGAGTACCGCCGGCAGCATGTCGAAGCGAAGGTACGCCAGCGGACCGATCAGCGGTACGAAGATCAGCCAGAAGTCGATCGAAGTGTCGTGACGTCGGCCCGTCGAGCGCCAGAGTGCATAGGTGAACAAAGCATCGAGGGCCAGCATGAAGACCACAAATGCGATGAGATAGCCGACGCGGCTGCCAAAGGATGCGCCGTAGGGCAGCCAGAGGATCCAGACCACCGGTGTGGGGTACTCAAAGAGTGTGCGGTCCAGGCCAGCAGTGAACAGCGCGTTGATCTTGCGGTGGTAATAGAAGACGTCTCCCACCACGAAGCGCTCAAAGGCCGCGAGCACTAGCAAGATCAGCAGGCGAGTTGCGAGCCAGACAAAGACGATCGCACGAGGAGCCACGGTGTGCGTCGTACCAGGCAACGAGGCGGCTCATTCACGACCCACAAATTCGGGCAACAGGGGAGTGCGCATCGGTGTAAGGAGGATCTTGGTCGACGAACAGAACGCATGTGAACCTACCAGGAATGAGTTTCCCTGGATTTGCATCTCTGGTGCGCTGAAAAGGCTCGGACAGCCGCCCGCAAGCTCGTGCGTGATGCGAATTCAGGGAGTTGCGTTAGCTGTTCGCACGCGCTCAGCCGGCCGCCGTGTAGAACTCGAGCACCCTGCGAGTCTTTGCCACCTGATCGCCGTCCGTGTCGAGTCCGCGGCCCGCGAGCATGTCCCGGAATGCCTTCCCCGCGTCGACCGCTTGATCGGGCGCAACTTTGAACGAGAGCTCAATGAAGTCGCTCTTGTC
>CAWIZB010000010.1:0-100430 GCA_963840505.1 uncultured Actinomycetota bacterium | reverse complement strand
ACTCCAGTCGCTGCCGTTCTTGACCTGCAACGCCCACCGGGCGCCCAATGCAGCAGGCTCGAAAGCACCGCCGTTGCCCTTACCGTGGCGCCTTGCTCTGAGGTCGCCGGCAGGGTCAATCTGCCTGACTGGGCCTCGGTCGTGATCTTCTTCGTGGGCGTCCAAACGGCTGGATAACGCTGCAAGCCCAGCGTCGCGGCCGCGGCATGAACACGATAGGTCGTCGTGGATGCTCGGTTACTCGCTGCAATCGCCAACAAATGCACCCGTTCTCGTCGTGTTACCCGAAGCGACCTTTACCCAACTCGCGCCGGACTTGCGTTGCAGCTCGATTGGCCTCGACCTGCTTGGAGGCAGCGAGCCAGTGAACGTGACTGGCTCGCCAGCGATGCCAGCAGATACCGAGGACTTCAACGTGCCCGCCGTCGCCGCATAAGCAGGTGGCACGAACACCACAAAAGAGGACAAAACGAGACCGACAAGGGGCAGCAAACAGAATGCTCCGCTTGACCCAGACACCCACAGTCACGTGACCCCCCGATACGCCCGACTATCCGAGAGCCGAAGCGACCCCAAGAACGACCCAGACAACCCGCATGGCCGGTCCGTCAAGACACCGGCCCCCGATTGTCGCAGTCAGCAGCGAGGCACGCGACTTACCGTGACCGACTGTGACCTATGTCATGCCTCCCGAAGAATCGACGGCGACCGTGGCCAAAGCATGACCGGCTGAACGACGATGTGCTGGGTATCGTTCGCGGGGCAGGGGAGACAAGACCGATTGCACGACGCGCCGTGCGTTCACCGTGTACCCGGGTCTTAGTCCAAGTCCGTGAGGCGGCGCAGCCGGGTCACCTCTGCACCGTGTGCCTCATGGCCAACTTCCGACCAACTCTTGACGTAGGTGTGAACGCCCTTGTCAGAAGGCGGCTGGACTCTCTCGACAACGGCAACATTCGACGCAACTCATCCCCCGTCAAAGTTGATTTGAATCGGCCCTGCCCACGCCTAAAGGCTCGGTTCCAGCCGATCGTCCGGGGGTACCGAGCTCCCCAAGGTCATGTCCTCACGAGGATTGATGGCGTCCACCTCCCCGATTTCCTCCGCTCACGGCCTTGGGCCGCGAACGTAGCCCCGCCTCCTGCAAGCACCGCGGCGGGCGGCTATGCGTCGGTACTTGGCAGCGCGGTGAGTGCCGTGGCTGTTTGCGATGGACAAACGTGGCGCGCTGCAACTGCTCAACCCGACCGCCTGCCCAGGACAGCCGCTGATCGTGGTCTGACCGAGGAACCTGCGAGGTGGTTGTACCGGCTGGTCTGGGACTGGCTGGTCAGGATGGTCCTGGTCGTGTCGTTCGGTGCGTGACTCACGAAGCAATTGACCCTTCGGCGGTGTCTTTCCGTTGAATTGTCCGCACCGAGTGACGCGGCCGGTACCGTCCGGCCCACCTCGGTGACCTGATCAGGAGACTGCCCGACCCGTCGCGGGTCGTGGCCCATCACAGATATGCCCCGACGTGACCTCTTCCCGTACGTACCGGCCGCCTTTGGCGACCGCACGTCCTGTCCGCTATTGAAGAGGAGCGTCGATCACCATGACAATCGTCGCGCATGCTCACCGATTCGTCATCGGCGTCGATGCGCACGCCCGCAACCACGCCGTCGCTGTCTTGGCCTGCCCGACCGGCGAGGTCGTCGACGAAGCGCAGTTTCCTGCCACCGTCGCAGGACTCCAGCGAGCCGTCTCGTGGGTCGCCCGCCGCACCGGTGGTGATCTCGATGTGTTGTGGGTGATCGAGGGAGTGGAACCACGGTGCCCGCCTGGCCCGCGTCGCCAACGACACCGGGTATGCGGTCGCCGAGGCGGGCCGGATGAACGCCCGCGCCAACCGCGGAGTTGGCAAGTCCGATCCGTTGGACGCCCGCCGCATCGCCCAGTCCGTGCTGGCCGTCGACGAGGGGATGCTCGGGTCGGCCCCGCGCCGACGACGGTGTCCGACGCCGTCCGGGTGCTGATCGCCTCACGTGATCACCTCAGCGCCGAGCGGACTAGCGCGGTCAACGCGTTGACTGCGCTCCTTCGGGTGGCCGACCTGCGAATCGACGCCGAACTCTCACGGCCGCTCAGATCACCGCGATGGCCGCCTGGCGTGCCCGAGACGAAGACCTCGCAACCGCTGTGGCTCGCAGAGAGGCCGTGAGGCTGGCCAAGCGGGTGATCGCAGCAGATCGAAGATAGCGGCCAACACCAAGCAGCTGACCCACCTCCTCAACGCCAGCCCAGCTCGGGTGCTGCTCGACAAGCCCGGCATCGGGCCGGTCACCGCCGCCGTCACCCTGGCTGCGTGGTCGCATCCCGGCCGGGTCCGCTCCGAAGCCGCATTCGCCAGCCTCGCCGGGGTGAACCCGATCCCAGCCTCCTCCGGCAATACCGTGCGCCACCGCATCAACCGTGGCGGCGACCGACGACTGAACCGCGCGCTCCACATGGCCACCGTGACCCGCATCCGGATGGACCCACGCACCCGCGCCTACGTCAGAAACGAACCGCCGAAAGGAGCAAACCACCACGGGAAATCCGCCGCTGCCTGAAGCGCTACCTCGCCCGCCAGATCTACCGCCAGCTCAACGCCGCCGAGACCACGCTCAACCCGACTTGACAAACATAGGAGATTCACCAGATCGCCGAACATGACCACCGCCGATTAGCCAGTGACAGTTTGACAACGCGCGGCAGCCAAACCGTTCTTCGGCACCTAGAAACTGAGCTATCCACCGCCACAGTGAGCCAGCCGGCACGACGCCGAATTGGTGATGTTTGCCTGAATGGAAGGCTGATACAACCAGGAGCGGATCATGCTGCGTTGGCATACGCAGCCCTGACGAATGAAGCAGTGTTCTACGCAGACACCGCCAACACCAACCACCACCAGATCCCCCGTCAAATTCGAAGCTACGAATCGAGTCTCCGATAGACCGGATCCTCATCCTCACCCCGGCCAGAAACGGAAATCAACCTCCTACCCCCACCGATTTTCAAATCCCATGTGCTACACCCTAGCGCCTAGACGGAAGATACCGCCGGTTGGCGTGACCGCCGAGGCGGGCGAGATTGCCTTTTGCGGGGTGTGACGATGAGCCTGCACAAGCTGACCACCGGGTCGGGTTATGACTATCTGACCCGGCAGGTCGCTGCCTTGGACGCGACCGATAAAGGCCGGCACCGGGCACGCCTCGTATTACACCGACGAGGCGACGCCCGGGGTGTGGGTTGGCTCCGGCATGGAGGAAATCGACGGCTTGGACGTCGGGGACCCGGTGACGGCGGAGCAGATGCGCGCTTTGTTCGGGGCGGCTGCATCCGTTGGCCGAGTTGCGGCTCCAGCGGCTGGAAGCGCGACCTCACTGGAGGGGACTTCCAGGACGTCCACGCGGTTGGGGGCACCGTTCAAGATCATGGACGATGCGACGCCGTTTCGGGTTGAGGTGGCTACGCGGATCGCTGCTCTCAATGGCCTGATCGGGGAGCCGGTCGACGCCTCGGTCGCGGCGGCTGACCGTGCCCGGATTCGGACCCAGGTAGCCCGGGAGTTCTTTGTCGCTGAGCATGGCCGGGCGCCGATTGATGCTGCGGAGTTGGCGGGGCAGATCGCCGAAGAAGCTCACGTCCACGGGCGCAGACAGTGGCCGGTTTCGACCTGCGACGTTCTCGCCGGTGAAGTCGGTGTCGACGCTGTGGGCGGTCGCCGAACCGGCGGTGGCGGCGGCGATCGAACGGGCCCATCAGGCCGCGGTCAACAACGCGCTGAGCTTCATCGAGAAACATGCCCTGTTCACCCGACCCGGCCGCAAGGCATCCGGCAGGTCAACGTGCGTGGCTTGGTCGCGGCCGCATTCACCCATCGCGACAGCCCCGGCTGGTGACCCGGATCTGCACACCCACGTTGCGGTGGCGAACAAGGTACAGACCCTCGATGGGCGGTGGCTGTCGATCGACGGCCGGGTGTTGTTCAAGGCAAAGGTTGCCGCGTCGGAGACCTACAACACCTCTCGGAGCAGCACCTCCGCGACACACTGGGGCTGCGGTTCGCTGCGCGTCCCGGTGCCGATCCGGGCAAGCGGCCGATCCGGGAAATTGATGGTGTCGACCCCGGTTGAACCAGCGGTGGTCGACCCGCCGGGCCCTTATCAACGTCCGCCGTGCCGAGCTCGCCGTGCAGTTCCAAGCCGAGCACGGCCGACCACCCACACCGGTAGAGGCGCTACACCTGGCCCAGCAGGCAACGCTGGAGACCCGCGACAACGAGCACGAACCCCGGTCACTCGCCGAGCAGCGCACCGCCTGGACGAACGAAGCCTCAGCGGTGCTCGGTAGCCGCAGCGCCGTCGCCTCGATGGTCGCGACGGCGCTGACCCCCGCCGCAGAAACCCCGCGTATGGCCGACGCCCACTGGGTCGCACAGACCGCCGACCGGGTGCTGGCCGCCATGGAGGAGACCCGGCCGACCTGGCAGATGTGCCAGTCCGCGCCGAAGCCCAACGCCAGGTCCGCACCATCGACGTGCCCGGGGAACCTGCCGCGGCCATGGTCGACCTGTTGGTCGATGAGGTGCTCGATCGCCGCTGTGTTGCCATCGCCGCACCACCGGACGGCATCGAAGAACCGGGCGCGCTGCGGCGGGTCGACGGGTCGTCGGTTTACACCATCGCCGGCGCCGACCTTTACACCTCCCAGCGCATTCTTACGCCCAGCAACGCCTCGTCACCGTCGCCGGCATCCGCGATGGAACGGTCCTCGACCGCACCGTCGTCGATCTTGCCCTGCTGGAAATGGCCGCGAACGGCACCGCGCTGGACCCGGGGCAAGCCTCCCTGGTCCGGCAATGTGCACCTCCGGGGCCCGACTGCAGCTCGCGATCGCCCCCGCCGGGGCGGGGAAGACCACGGCCATGCGCGCCCTGACTTTGGCTTGGACCGAAGACGGCGGCCAGGTCATCGGCCTCGCCCCGTCCGCTGCCGCCGCTGCCGTCCTCGGCGAACAAACCGGCATTCGCACCGACACTTTGGCCAAACTGACCTGGTCGCTGCGAACGGCGAACTCCCGGAGTGCGGCCGTCGGGGGTCGGACCGGCGACGTTGATCATCATCGACGAGGCCGGCATGGCCGACACCCTCTCGCTTGACATGGCAGTCCGGTTCGCCATCGACCACGGGGCGAGTGTCCGGCTGATTGGTGATGATCAACAACTCGCCGCGATCGGCGCCGGCGGCGTCCTCCGCGACATCAAGCACATCACGGCGCCCTCCGCCTGACCGAGCTACACCGCTTCACCGACCCGGCCGAAGCACAAGCCCCCCTCGCTCTGCGGGAAGGTGATCCAGCGCACTCGGCTTCTATCTCGATCATGGCCGTGTTCATGTCGGTGATCTCGCCAAGATCACCGAGGATGCCTTCGCCGCCTGGGTTCAAGATCGATCGGCCGGACTCGACGCGATCATGCTCGCTCCGACCCGCGAGCTGGTCGCTGAGCTCAACCGCCGAGCCCGTGATACATCATCGCCACGGCATCCTGGCCGGGCGAGAAGTGGGTCTGGCAGACGGAAACCGGGCGAGTGTCGGCGATGTGATCATCACCCGCAGGAACGATCGACGCCTCCGCCTCTCGGCCACCGACTGGGTCAAGAACGGCGACCGGTGGACCATCACCCGCGTCGACCGCAGCGGTGGGATCACCGTCCGGCACAACCGCAGCCAGTTGACCGCCCGGCTCGCCTCTCGACTACGTGCGCATCTCGACCGGTCTCGGCTATGCCACCACCATCCATTCCGCCCAAGGCGTGTCCGCCGACACCATGCACGGCCTGTTGACCGGGCAGGAGTCCCGGCAGCAGCTGTACACCACGCCAGCCGCGGTCCGGCGCGCCAACCGTCTCTACCTGCAAGTCGTTGGTGACGGCGATCCCGCCAGCCTCATCCGACCCGAGACCATTTCACCGCGCACGCCGACTGAGACGCTGCAGGAGATCCTCGCCCGTGATGAAGCGCCGGTCTCCGCTACCACGTTACTGCGCGAGCTGAACAATCCAGCGGCTCGGCTGTTCCAGGCGGTGCAGCGCTACACCGACGGCCTCCATGTCGCAGCCGAACAGCTTCTCGGACCCCAGGCCGTCGCAGAGCTGGACCAAGCCGACCGGTACATTCGCGGGCTCACCACCGAATCCGCCTGGCCAACCCTGCGAGCCCACCTGCTCACCCTCGCCGCCGAAACCGGTGAACACCCCCTCGTCCACCTGCAGACAGCGGCCAACGGTCGCGAACTACACACTGCCGGCGACATGGCCGCCGTCCTCTACTGTCGCCTCCCAGAGCTGGCGCCTGTCGATCCAGGTCCGCTGCCCTGGCTCCCGGGCATTCCAGAAACGCTCCGTAGCCATCCGGTCTGGGGGCCCTACTTGGCACAACGATCGCACCTGGTCGCCGACCTCGCCGACCAGCCAAGATCACGCCTGCCAAGGTGGCGGCCCACCAGTCTGGCCTGCAGCGAGAAACCACCTAAGCACCACACTGGTCGGCGAAATCGCAGATCGCCGGCCGTCAACGGCATCACTCCCGATGAACCGCGACCAACCGGAGGAGCCCAACTCGAAACGCTCCCGGCCTTGTGGAAACAACGCCTCGACCGGGATATCGCGCGTGCCACCTACCCGCCAGCAGATGCAAAGACCGACGAGCGACAGGCAGGACGCACCGCACCTAGTCCAACGGATGACAAGCAGCGCCCATACGAAAAACCCAAACGGCGTCCCGGCGGGCCGTCCGCGCCCGGCCGTTAGCACACCCGGTCGTCGGGTCGCGGCGCTCGGAAGATGAGGTGCACTCACACGGCGATGGCAGAACAGGCAGCAGACTGCCGAAGCTGGCTCTTCCAGATCAGGGGCCTCGCGTTCGCTCGGCCGACGGCGCCTGTTCTCGCTACGCTTCGACCGCGCCGGCCTAACTCTGAATCTGCCGGGGCGTCGACGATTGCCCCGAATGACAACCGTCACTACTCCTCGCGATCCGCTACCAGGGATGGGCACCCGATCCACGAACACCGAGTCCTCCACCGCCGGCACCCCACGGCCGTGGTCGGTCAGGTCCAACACCATCACCAACGAAACCTGTGGCCCCGTCACTGTGTATCCAGCGGCCTGACCCCCGTACGCAGCGAGTAACGCCTCGCGGGAAACATCCGACAACTCACGCTTCAACTCGATGACGAACCGGTGCTGCCGCGTCACAGTGACTCAGCCCGACCAGCGGCAACGTCTCGCTCCTCCATCCGCGTGTACGGCCTGAGCCCGGAGCTGCACAACCACGAGTAGACGTCCTTCTGTAGGAATACCTCAGTAAAGGGGCCCTTATCGGGTGGCGGGGGAACAACTAGGCGATGTCTGCGCCCCAACTCTCACGCCCGCGTCCGCCCGGTCAGTCGCGAAGCGAAGCACCTCAGTAACCACTTCGACGAACTCCTCGCGGGCAGTGCCCACCAGATCGCCAGTTTCCAGCCCACCAACCACCCTGTTCAACAGCTCATCGACTACTGGGTCCGCACGGCGTGCCTTTCCACCGAGCTCCGTCCCTCCGCCTCGTGGTTCATCCAATTCACGACCGCCGGTGTCTCATCAATCGCCCGAGCTAACTGGGCCGCGACCGCGGGAGCGGCGTCTGCGCCAATCTCGGCGGCCAATGCGGGCCCGCCGCCCACACTTTTCCCGACACATCACCGCCGCCCATGTTCTCCGGCGACGACACTGCATTTAGTAGTCTCCCCGCGCAGCGTCTACGTCAACGTCGGAAACCTCATCGGCGTTCAGAGCGGCACGCAGATGCTCCACTAGGCCTTCACGGCGGAGAAACGCAGCCTCCACCGTCGGCTCCAACACGATCCGAAACCCATCGGCCGAAACCACGGTCACCGACCGAGATGCTTGATACGCAGCAAGAACTTTGGAGCGTAGTCTACCCGGCGTCAGCCTGACGGCTGCCCCAGAGGGCCAGCCGCGGCTCGCAGCGTATTCGCCAACGCGTACCACTCGACCTCGGCCTGTTGCCTCGGCACAGCCCAACCACCCAGCGCCGACGTGCGGTGTAAGCCGCTCGGCGGCCAATTGCGTCAGACAACGCCGCCATCGCGTCCCGACACAGCGCCAGCCGTCCCAGACGGCGAGCCCGCGAACGCCACGAACACGTCCAGGGGCAGAGCGGTAATGGTCGCATCGTCCCGGCCCTCCTCCCGAAGCCTCTGCAGCCGCAAACCGCTCACGCGCCTCTATGACGCCGGCCATCACCGCCTCAATCGAGCCGCCGTTAAGAGCTGTTCGAAGAGTGACTTGTCCTAACTCGAACAGCGCATCTGTACGTGCCGCCTCGTTCTCCAGCAGACGCTTCAACAGAGCCTCGAGCACGTTTTCCCGCCACTGGTCGAACGCAAGGCCAACCAACCGAGGCAGGCGCTCCAGAAGGTCCGGTTGACGTCGATCCAGCGTCACTGACGACAAGACCTCTAGCGCTCGGAACCGCGCAGCGTCTTCGGTCAGGCCCAGTCGCGTCAGCGCCTCCAGATAGGCATAGGCCTGTAGGCCGTCACGAGTGCGCGTCTCATCAACCCGCTCAAGCCAGCGCCCCTGCCAGCGGCCGAGCGTGCGTCTTCATCAGATGCGGACTGTTAAGCGCGACATCGGCCGCATCCAAGAAGACCAGGTTGCGCAGCCGAGGCAATGCTCCTGCTACCGCGTCCAGCAGCTGGTGAGCGCGCGGGTCCTCGGCACGAGATGCGGCCTCTGCAAGGGCAATGAACTCCGGCGCGTGGTCCCGAGCGGCCAGGGCGACGGATCGGTGTCGTTAAGGTCCGCGAGCTCAATACGCTTGTAGAGGTCGTCGCCGAAGGCAAGCAAATCCTCAAGGTTCGATGGATCGGGAACGCCGAGTTCGATCAGTGCATCTACCAGCGACATCGCCTGGCCTCCTCGCACATGTCGAACTGAGCCAGAACGCATCGATTAGGCCCGCGAACACCCGTCATAGTCCAGTCTGGCCCGCCACCCCGATGGTGCGACCGACCCCTGAAAAGACGCTCACCACAGCGGACCGCCACTCAGGTTTGAGTAGATAGCGTCCTCGCGAAGTTGCCCCTGCACCGCGGCCGGCTCCGCCGACGCGATAAGCACCTGAAGCTCAGGAAGCTCGTCCTTCAACGAGTCAAGCTCCCGCAGCAGCGTCGCCTCGTCATGAACGGTCAGCTCATCCGACCCAGGCGAATCCAGCATCAGTAGCCCCGGATGACTACCCACCCCTGACCGGGCACCAACCCGCAGCAATGCAATAACAACTGCCACCCGCAGCCGCAACCGCTCACCACCCGACACCCGCACAAACGGCGCATCGACACCAGCGGTCGTCACCTTCATCCCGCCCTGACGGTTCAGCTCAATCTTATCGAGGTTCCCGATGCCGAACTTTTGCCCGAGCGCCAAGATCTCCGCGTTAAGGTCGGCGAACATTTCCCAGGCAGTCTCTCCGGTCACAGCCGTCAACACCTCAGCCGCCGCTTCGATGACGCGGAGGGTCTCTGACAGCTCCAATTCCCTAGGGCCCTCGGGCACGCTCTGGATGCGGCCCTCTAGTCGCGCCCGCTCCAACTGCAGCGACATTCGGTTACTGAACTCATCCGAACGGCTCGCCCCCGCCAACTCCGCGGCGAGTCGCTCGACCTCTGCGCGAGCTTCCAACACAGCGGCAGCGGCATCCGCAGCACTCACACGCGCAGCTTCCTCCGCCTGACGCAGCGCCTCTAGCGCATCGCCCGCCTCCTCCGGCTCGCCCTCGTCATCAGTGCCGCTATCGCTGGTCGGAATCGGTTTCGTGCACACCGCGCACTGGTGCTCATTCACCTCGAGCACGGTGCGTTGCGTCTCGATGCCCTGCTCGCACCGCGGACAGACCTTCGGCATCAAGCCCTGGAACAGCGCCTCGGCCAGCTCAGTCTCTCGCTGGCTGTCCGCCCGAAGCTGCTCCGCCTGTCGCGCAGCCTTCGCCTCGTCATACGTTCGCCCCGCGTTTCGGTTGTCCGCCGCAGCAAGCTCCAGCGCGCGCTCGGCTTCCCCCAGCTCAGCAACAACGACCTCATATGACCGACCTACAGAAGTCGGCAACGCCGCCAACCTCTCCTCCACCCCAGCAAGCTCGGAAACGAGCGCCTCCCGCTCAATTGCGCGCGCGCCGGCGTCCTCGGCTACTCGCCGGGTCTGGTTCGCCTCATCCTGGCGTCCCAACTTCCCCATCGTCGTCAACCGGATCTGGGCACCCATCAACGGAACGTTGCAGAACATCTGCAAGATGCGTGCGGGAAGTGCCGCGAACACCGTGTCTCCGAACAGCGCCTCCGACGAAGCTGGCGGCAGGTAGATGCCACCGAAATACGCCGGCCAAGTGTTTTCACGCGTTTGACCCTGGTCGCTGTTCTGACGGAGCTGGAAGTTCGTAATCGGCTCGAAGCTCAACAGCGACATCATTATCTGATCCTGTTGATCTCTGAACTCGGCCTCCGACAATCCCCCAGCAATAACGTGCACAGAGCCAGCAGGCACATCCTCATAAGTTAGGAATGACCGCAGGACATCCTCGTCAACGGCTCGGAGGATGTCCGCGATGAACCCACCTGACTCCTGCTTCCTCAGCACCACCGCCATCGGCGTACCGTTCACCGAGTACTCCAGCACAATGCGCTCGAACCACGGCCGAACATCAGCGCGCAGGCGCCGAGGACTGCCGCGTAACGCCCAAGTGATGAGTTCCAACACCGACGACTTGCCGCGTAGGTTCTGATCGGTAATCAGGGCCGTCACCCCGTTCCCGAAGTCGAACGAGGCCTCGAACGGACCATCCCAGGCGGTGTTGACACGCACGCCTCTGAACGACAGTCGGCGGATGTCTAACGCGCGCTTCGGCGGCAAGACAGGCACAAGCGACAGCCCCTGCGCCTTCAGGACAGTCCCGACCACCTCGGTCGAAACGCCCGCCCTCTTGGCAATCTTGGCATGGAGCTCAGCCGGACTCGGAACACTCATGCCGACTTTCGCTCCACTTCGGTGCGAATCGAAGCAAGACGCTGCCTCGCACGCTCGGCAATGCTCTGAATACGCACACCATAGGGCGTCTGCAAGTACTCGTCCTGGATGTACTGACGGTCTTTCAACTGCGTCGCACCCTGACCTTCCGCCAGCTTCACTACCAGCGCCGACCGGTATGAGTACCAAGCCAGCGCTGGCAACTCCGTACGAATGCGCAGCGCCATCTCCTGACCGGCCTGAAGTAGGTAGTAGTCCGTGCGCACCACGTGACCAGGACGCCCTTTCTTACGCCTCACCACCAAGTCGGCCTGACGAAGAACTGCCAACGCGTCCTCGACGTCCTCGTATGCACCGAACAGATACCGGAGCATCGGAAAACGACGCAGCTCTGGCTCCTCGCTGTCCAGAATTTCGCCGGCCAGCCGTAGCGAGGAAGGATCCTGGTCGCCGGTCTCGTAGTCGT
Organism: uncultured Actinomycetota bacterium; assembly: GCA_963840505.1. Taxonomy (GTDB): domain Bacteria; phylum Actinomycetota; class Actinomycetes; order Propionibacteriales; family Propionibacteriaceae; genus Microlunatus. The sequence continues at coordinate 88,856 of CAWIZB010000010.1, read as the reverse complement.
TCAATAACTCGTTCGCAAGGTAGTCCGGATTCCGCACCCAAAAGTCCAGCTTCTGAAGGCGCACCTGCGACTCGACAACACCGACCGCCTTCTCCAGTGCTGGATCTCCTGCGACATCTGCGCTCGTGATTGGTTCAGCGGCCTGGTCGATCAGCATCAACAGGCGCACCGCATCCTGCATGCGCGTGGTTGGGCCGGCCATTGACTCCTCCGAGATAACCGCTGAGCATGCGCCACCCCTGGGCAGTGCTTCTTGAGGCCCCATGTAACCAGAGCCGAGCCCAGACAAGCGCACCCACGCCGTGCGGCGTCTGCGGTGCCGGCCCACCAGGTGCGAAAGTCATCGCTGTGAGTGGCCAGTTCGCCGACCAGCGCCATCAGGGATCTCGCCACGCTTCGCGCAGTTGCTCGACACCATGCGCGACGTATCGGCGATCGCGATGAGCCGCCTCGGTGACCCGGCCGCGTCCAACGCCCTGGGACGCGTCCCTGTTCCCCCACCGGCGCGGCGGGGTTGGGTGGCGGTCCGGGCGAGGTCGAGCAGGTGGGAGGTTTCGACCGGAGCTCTCCGCGCAGCCGCCGTGCGATGCTGCGCGGCGGGCTGTTGCTTAGACGGGCTGTGCTCGGGGTGATCCAGCTGCGCAGCATGTGGAGAGGTTCACCGTCATTCCGCTCGGCGCAGGGCGAGACTAGACGCGGCTTTCGAATGGGGCCGCTCAGTCGCGATCGGCCCAAAGCGTTGTTCAGCGCCCATGCCGTCCGTCAGTCAAAGTTGGTCGGTGGCCATCTTGATCAACTTCTCGGGCCCCCCACGGGCCCCGACTCCTTCAGACAGGCCACCAAACGAGCCCCAAATGGCCACGTCTGAGCCTGAAAGCACCTCCTGACTAGTGGGTTCACCGGCTTCCCAAGCTGACAGTGCGGGTTCGATTCCCGTCATCCGCTCCAGAGCCGAAGATCAAGGCGGCGCTCACGCCGCGCTGGCCGAGCCCGCGTCGACTGGAAACCGTGAGGACTCGCCGCTCAACCAGGCAGGAAGGGCGCCCGAATCTCACTACTGGTGCGAAAGGGCACCACTGCGCTATTTGGAAGTAGTGAGAAGCGTCAGAGGAACGTCCGTTCTGCGGCGGACACGATGTGGCAGGTCCCATGTGAGCCAGCGTGAGATACCCGGCGGCAGCGTCGACAGAAGGATTTCGTCGAATTGCCGATGGGCCAGGGTCTTTTCGATGGCTTTCATCGGGTCGGGGTCGCCCACGGCGCCGTCAGCCGTGGCGCCGAGCTGGCGGAGTCGTTGCAACTCGGTGTCGAGGTTGGACTGCGCCTCGGCAATGCCTTGGTCGCGGGTTTGGACGTCGGCCGCGCCGGGCAGCAGGTCGGGGTCGACGGGGAAAGCGCAGCTGAGCGCGTTGAAGTCATTGACCAGATGGGTTGTGGGCGTGGCTGGCGCGAGAACCCAAAACTCGGCCGGACCGCGTGACATACGTGAGCGGATTGCGTCGATCAACTCAGGGCCGCCGAGAGTGTGGTTCGCAACCACTAGGTATCGATGCACAACAGGTCTCCTCAGTCGGTCGGCGAGAGCTCGACCGCTGCGGTCAGCCGCTGGCCGGGCAATGACGAGGTAAGCGAAGAGCGAGCCGACGACGCCGGCGATCATGACCCAGATCATGGGGACAGCGGTAGCGGCACCGCCGGAGCTGGCGAGAGGGGCGGAGGTGGCCATCGCCACTGCTTGGGTGACGCCTAGGACGGCGGAGGCGGCACCGGCGATTTGCGTGGCCTCGGCGGCCGCGAGTGCATTGGCGTTGCCGAAGATGAACGCCTGGACCGCCATCAGGATGAGGAAGCCGGTGCAGGTGAGCAGCAGCGGGGTGTCGAGAGCGAAGACGCCCACGGACAGGGCCGCGACGGCGAGGGTGGCGAGGATGAGCCCGAACCCGATCAGGGTGCGCGGCTGAAACCGGCGGCCGACGATCTTGGCGTTGACGACCGAGAGCAGGATCTGGGCCAGGGCGGCGGAGGCGAAGAACAGCGCGAACGGCAAGGGCGGCAGGCCCTTCTGCTCCTGCAGCACGTAGGAGGAGTTCGCTATGTACGCCATCATCGTGAAGCCGGACAATGCCGCGGTCAGCATGTAGCCGACGTACATCCGGATCCGCAGCACGTGGCTCAGGCCTGATGCGAACTGACGCAGACCGCCGCCGTGCCGCCGCTCGACGGGCAGCGACTCCGGGACGAGGAAGATGGCGGTGATCATCATCAGCAGCCCGAAGCCGACCAGGCACCAAAACACGGTCCGCCAAGTCCCGCCGAGCGTCAGCACCGCGCCGCCGAACACCGGTGCGATCATCGGCGCCAGCCCGCCGAGGGCCATCAGGATCGACATGACCCGGGCCAGCTGGTCGCCCTTGGCGACATCGACCACCACGGCCCGGGCGACCACCGCGGCCAAGCCGCCGCCGAACCCCTGCACGATCCGGAACACGATCAGGACCCAGATGGACGGCGCGAGGGCACAGCCGACGGCTCCGACGGTGCAGATCAGGCCACCGACGATGATCGGTCTCCGCCGGCCACGCTGGTCCGACCACGGTCCGCCGAGCAGCTGCCCCGCCGCCATGCCGAGGAAGAACGTGGTCAAGGTCAGACCGACCAGCGACGCCGAAGTGGCGAGGTCGGCCGTCACCTGCGGGAACGCTGGGGTGTACATGTCGGTCGCGAACGGTGGCACCGCGCTCTGCAAGGCCAGCGTCAACACCAAAGAGGTGGACACTGCCGCAGCTGCGGCACCCGGCTGGCCGGCAGACGCATCCGTCGAGACCAGATGCGACGAGTGGCCGCGAGCAGTCATCGCAACTCCCTAACGATCGGCTGAGCTGCCAACTGGATTCCACGGAATGTAGTCTCAGGGAGACTAACTGACCAAACGGCCCGCGTAAACAACGTCCGGCGTAACGGCGGGCTGTTGACGCGAGCGATTAGCCGGGATCCGCGGCAGGGGTACGCGCTGTGGCGCTCCAGGCGGCCAGCAGCTTGAGCTGGTCCTCGGCCGGGCTGCCCGGCGCGGCGGAGTAGGCGATCATGGTCAGCCCGTCGCCGGCCAGGTCGAGGGCGTCACCAGTCAGCTCAATCTCCCCGACCACGCGGTTGCTCAACCGTTTGCGGGCGGTGCGGTGCAGCCGCACGTCGTGCCGGGCCCACCGCGCGGCGAAACCGTCACTGCGGGTCACCAGCTCCCCGATCAGGTCCCTGAGGCCGCGGTCGGACGGGTCGCGGCCGGCCTGGGTGCGCAGGGCACCGACCATGTCCTGGGCAATCGTTTCCCAGTCCAGGAAGAAGGCCTTGGCATAGGGGTCGAGGAAGACGAACCGGGCCAGATTGAGTGGCAAGTCGTCCCGGACCAGGACGCCGTCGTAGAGGGCCAGGCACAAGTCGTTGGCGGCCAGCATGTCCAGCCGTGCGTTCCGCACGTACGCCGGCGTGCCGGTCATCCCGTTCAGGATGCTGACCACGGCCGGCCGGACCCGGGTTACCGGCGGCTCGGCCGGACGCGACCGTGAAGCCGGGCTCGACGCCGCCCTGGCGAGGTCGAACAGATGCTGCCGCTCCGCCTCATCCAACTGCAAAGCCCGGGCCAGGGCCTCCAAAACCGAGTCCGAGACCCCCGACAGATTCCCACGCTCGAGCCGGGCGTAGTAGTCGAAACTCACCCCGGCCAGCGAGGCGACCTCCTCACGCCGCAACCCCGGTACCCGCCGCTTCTCGCCGTAGGTCGGCAACCCCGCCTGCGCCGGGGTTATCCGGGCCCGGCGGCTGGCCAAGAAGTCGTGCACGGCTTGGCGGTCCACACCTCGACACTACGAGCCGACCGCCAACCCGAGGAAGGTACTGCCAATACACGCCTCAGCAGGCCTTACCACTCAGCCGTCCGACGCTGATGGCATGGCACCTGCTGCTCCCGTCTGTGATGAGCCGCTCTGCCGTGTACTGGCAATGCCTGTTTCATCGCGCGGGTGAGTTCTAACGTCTGGAAGGTGGATCGCAACACGCCTCGCGGACCTGCAGACTGAACCACGCCCCAAACTCGCAAGGAGTAGACAAATGATCAACCGCACCCTCGGCACCAGCGGACTGGAAGTATCCGCGATCGGACTCGGCTGCATGGGTCTCAGCCACGCCTACGGCCCGGCCGTCAGCGAGCAGGACGGGATCTCCCTCATCCGCGCCGCGGTCGACCTAGGCATCACCTTCTTCGACACCGCGCAGGTGTACGGCCCGTTCACCAACGAGGAGCTGGTCGGCAAGGCCTTGGCTCCGGTGCGCGAGCAGGTTGTCATCGCCACCAAGTTCGGGTTCTCCTTCGACGGCAGCCGCTCGACCGGGCTGGACAGCCGGCCAGAGCACATCACGGCGACGGTCGAGGACTCCCTGCGCCGGCTGGGCGTGGAGAGCATCGACCTGCTCTACCAGCACCGCGTCGACCCGGACGTTCCGATCGAGGAGGTCGCTGGTGCGGTGAAGGACCTCGTCGCCGCCGGCAAGGTCGCGCACTTTGGGATGTCCGAAGCAGGGGTGGACGCCATCCGACGCGCACACGCCGTGCAGCCGGTCACGGCGCTGCAAAGCGAGTACTCGCTGTGGTGGCGGGAACCGGAGGCCGAGATCATGCCGCTACTGGCCGAGCTCGGCATCGGGTTCGTGCCGTTCAGCCCGCTCGGCAAGGGCTTCCTCACCGGCGCGATCGACAGCACCACGTCCTTCAGCGACTCCGACCTGCGCAGCAACCTGCCGCGGTTCACCGAGCAGGCCCGCGTCGCCAACCAGGCCCTCGTCGAGCTGCTCTCGGCGATCGCCACACGTAAGGCCTCCACTAACGCCCAGGTAGCGCTGGCCTGGCTGCTGGCCCAGCAGCCGTGGATCGTGCCTATCCCCGGCACCACAAAGGTGCACCGCCTGCAAGAGAACTCCGCCGCCGTGGATGTCGAACTCACCTCCGAGGATCTCGAGGAGATCAGCGCGGCCGCCGACCGGCTCGACGTCCAGGGAGAGCGCTACCCCGCGCACATGCAACGATGGATCAATCGCTGATCGCTGACCAGCTGCGCCGCCGATGCGCCACCGACGGAGCCGCACGACCAGGGATCCTGACCCGCCGATCCCTCATTCCTGAATGACCCCACAACCACTAGGAAAACGAGGTCGATCATGCCTGATGTCTCAACACTGACGCTGAACAACGGCGTTGAGCTGCCAGCGCTGGGTCTGGGTGTGTTCCAGACACCCCCGGATGAGACCCGTGCCGCGGTCGACGCGGCGCTGTCAGCCGGTTACCGACACATCGACACCGCGGCTGCTTACGGCAACGAGCGGCAGGTCGGCGAAGCGGTGCACAGATCGGGCGTGGACCGATCTGAGGTGTTTTTGGAGACCAAGATCTGGATCAGCGACTACGGCTATGACAAGACATTGCACGGGTTCGAGAAGAGCGCCCGCAAGCTGGGGGTCGACCAGATTGACCTGCTGATCTTGCATCAGGCGCTGCCGTCGGAGTTCGAGGCGACCCTGGAGGCCTACCGGGCCTTGGAGACCCTGCTTGCCGATGGGAAGGTACGAGCCATCGGGGTCAGCAATTTCATGGTCGCACACCTCACCACGCTGCTGGAGCGGGCCACCGTGGTTCCGGCGGTCAATCAGATCGAGGTCCACCCCTATTTCGCGCAGAAACAGGTGCAGGCCTTGAATGTCGAGCACGGCATCTTGACCCAGGCCTGGTCCCCGATCGGCGGCATCACCTTCTACCGTGACGGGCAGCACAGCAGCACCCTTCAGGACCCGGTGATCGGCGATATCGCTAAGGCCCACGACAAGACTCCCGCTCAGGTGATGCTGCGCTGGCACCTGCAGCAGGGCCGCTCGGTGATCCCGAAGTCGACCAAGCCGGAGCGGATCGCCGAAAACATCGACGTGTTCGACTTCGACCTCACCGGCGAGGAACTCGCCGCGATCGACGCCCTCGACACCGGCCAGCGAGGCGGCCCCGAGCCCGAGGCCATCACCATGGAGAGCTTCGGCCGCCCGATCCCCGAAGACTAGTTCTTCGATCAGGAGGAGATGCCTCAGCCAAATGACCCACCCGAATTCATCGCCGACCAGCGGCTCCGTCCACGACGGCGTCAACCTTCGCCTCATCTGGCCGCAGTGGCAGGGCGGCGGCACATCCAGCGTCAAGGAGTTCGCCTCGGAGTTCCCGCTTGATGTCGCCCGCCGCGGGTACGCGGTGGGCTCGGCAGTCCTCGAAGCGGTCCTGCCATCGCACGACGGCCCCACCGCGACGGTGCCGGTAACGATGTCCGACGCCGGCCTTGGGGAACGCGACGGTGTCGAAGCCAAGGCGGTCATTCTCGAGCAGCTGGCGGCCGCCCTGGAGGTCATCGGCCAGCACGACCCAGCGCGGATCACGACCCTTGGAGGCGAGTGCTCTGTGAGCGTGGCGCCGTTCTCTGAGCTCGCTCGCCGGTACGGCGACGATCTGGCGATCCTGTGGATCGACTCGCATCCCGACGTCGGCACTCCAAAGAGTGAGTACCCGGGTTACCACGCGATGGCCGTCGCCGCGCTCACCGGGCACGGTGACCCCGACGTGCTGGACTTGCTGCCAGCGACCGTCCCGCCAGATCGGGTCGCCCTCGTGGGGCTGCACTCGTGGAGCGATGACGACTTCCCGAATGTGGCTGAGTGGGGCATCCAGTCGTTCAGCCCCGACGACCTTCGCGAAACTACTCGGCCCCTGCTCGACTGGGTCGCGGCCACCGGCTGCTCGTGCGTCGCCATCCACTTCGACCTCGACACCATCGACAGCAACGAGATCGTCCTCGGGCTTGGCGCCGAACCGAACGGACTCACGAGTGCCGAAGTGCGGCGCATCGTCGCCGACGTCGACAGGGCCGTGGACGTCGTTGGATTCACCATCGCGGAGTTCATTCCCCGACAGGTGATGCACCTGCGACAAGTTCTGAGCGGCTTCCCGCTGATCTCTGGAACCACGGTGGGCTAATGCCGGACGATGATCTAGCTCGAAGAGCCGCCTCGCCTAGCGCTCCGCTTGCGGCGCATTACGGTCGGGTAGGGGGTCTAACGCGCTGTTTTGGCAGCGCTTCGCGAGGGCCTGGTTCATCTGCTTGAAGCCGTGCTGCGTGCGCTTGAGGAGAGATCCGGTGAACCAGGTGAGCAGCCCAGTGAACGTCTCGGCGTGCTCGAACCACGTCCGGCCTTCGGGCAGGGCCGTCAGGCTGAAGGTGTGCCTCCTGTCGAAGATCCCCGGGATGCCGGCGCGCCCGAGCCATTGAAGTCGCGACTCGGCCTCCAGGGCCGTGAGCTTCGGACGAAAACGCATTGGCCTTCCTCCGGGGGGTGTGATGCGCACGGACAATCGACTCCCAAGACGAGGCTCGCCCTCGACATCTGTCAGAAACGGATTCCACGCTCCAAACCGGGGCCAGTCCATGAGGACCCGCCACACTGCAGAAGGCGACGCATCGATGACGATGCCGTGCCCGATGGTTTTCACGAGTCCTCCTCGGCCGTGACAAGTCGTCCTCGATGCGCCAGACCGCGACGCAGGCTGCGAGGGCTGGACCGCTCAGGCCCGTGCCTCCACCGCGGCGACAGGCGCCGGTTCCTGCGGTGCCTGGATCCAGAAGCGCCGCCCACCGATGATCAGTGCGGCTACTGCGAACAGGCACCATATGCCGGCTCGGATCCAACCGAGCGTGGCGGCATCCTGGCCGGAGAACATTTGCGAGATGTACTCGCCCGAGACCGCATTGTTGGTCGCGTGCATGATCATCGCGATGAGCACACTGCCTCCACTGCCGACGACCAGCGCGCCGAATACGACCCCTGCGGCCACGATCAGCACAACGTCAGCAGGAGGGATGTCGCCGAGCAGGAAGAGCGGCAAGTGCCAGAACACGATGATTGCCGCCACCATCAGGCTTGCCGCGAGCACAGAACGGGTCTGCATCATTTTCGAGAGCGCGAACCCCCTAAAGCCCGGCTCCTCCCAAGGTCCGAAGAGGAGCGGCACTAGGAGAGCCAACAGAAAGAAAAGAGCCGCGTCGGTCCAGGCGGAGAGCTCGCTGGCGGTTGGCGCGGGCGCGCCGAGCCCGACCGTGCCCACAGCCGCGACCACGGCCGCCGTGGTGGGCAGCAGCAGGGCCAGGGCGTACCACTTCCACGACACTCGCCACTTGATGATCTGTCGGAGTAGCTCGCGGACGCCGGGCCAGCCCCGGCTGAGCGAGAGGACCACCAGGGCCGCGATACATGGGCCGCCGCCCAGCATGGCCCCCGCCACCGGGACCAGCCACCAGGAAAAGGCACAGGCGAGAACCACGAAGACTGCCAGCGAGTGGTCTCTGACGAATGAGCGGGTTCGGTTCATGGTGCTGTCCTCGCCTCGTAGGAACGATCTGATGCATCGATGCTCCCGATTGCATGTGCCGGGGGACACCCGGATAGCCGACCTCGATGGGGCGGTTTTCTGGTGTCCCCGAGCGGTCCTCAGCCGCGGAGGTACAGAAGCACTGCGAGCACCCGCTTGGAGTCCGTCGCGTCGGTCGGCAGGTCCAGCTTCGTGAAGACGCTGGAGACGTTCTTCTCGACCGAGCGAAGGTTGATGTGGCACTCGTCGGCGATGCCCTGGTTGGACCGGCCTTCTGCCATCAAGGCCAGAACCTCGCGCTCACGCGTGGTCAGGCGTGTCAGGCGGTCGCCGTGGCGCCGTTTCATGATCAACTCCGACACGATCTGCGGATCGATCGCGGATCCACCGAGGGCAACACGGCGTACTGACTCCACAAAGTCTCGGACGTTGCGAATTCTGTCCTTCAACAGATAGCCGACGCCACCGGCCGACCCGGCGAGGAGCCGCATCGCCAGCTGGACTTCGACGTACTGCGAGAGGACGAGCAGTCCGAGCTCCGGTCGCTGCTCACGCAACGTGAGGGCTGCCCGCATCCCTTCGTCGGTGTACGTCGGGGGCAAGCGAATGTCGAGGATCACCACGTCGGGCTCGTCCCGCGGAACGAGTGCGAGCAGCTCGTCGGCCGACTCGCACGTGGCCGCTACGTCCCAGCCGGTTTCGATCAGCAGCCGGGCGATACCTTCCCGCAGCAGCACGCTGTCTTCGGCGATCATCGCGCGCATGGGAGCTCTGCTCTGACTCGTGTCCCGTTACCCGGCGGGCTGTCGACGTACAGCCGTCCGCCGATCGCCTCTACCCGATCGGTGAGCCCGCGCAGTCCGGTGCCTCGCTCAGAGGTGGCGCCTCCGACTCCGTCATCGCTGACCTCGACCACTAGGCCGACGTCGTCTGGCGCGAGTTCGACGACCACCGCCGAGGCGTGGGCATGCTTGGTGATGTTGGTGAGACTCTCGGCGACGATGTAGTAGGCGGTGAGCTCGATCGTCTCGGGCCATCGCCGATCGCTCACGCTGAGCCGGACGGGCACACTGGCACGAGTTGTCAGCGACTCGATTGCGACCGCCAACCCATGATCACGGACTGCGGCCGGATAGATCCCGTGCGCCAGATCGCGCAACTCCGAGAGGCTGGCCGCGACATCGGTTGTCGCCTCCTCAACCCGAGACCGCAGTTCCGGGTCGTTCCGGACATCATCACCGAGCTTTCCGAGCTTCAGTGACAAGCCGACCAGCCGCTGCTGCGCACCGTCGTGCAGATCCCGCTCCAGAGCCTCGCGACCTCGTTGCTCGGCGTCGACGAGACGCGCCCGCGACCCTTTGAGCTCCTCCAGCCTGGCGGTGAGCTGAACCTGCAGCCGGGCATTCTCGATCACCAGGCCGGTCGCGATCGCAACCGAGGAGAGCGGCTCCCGTTCGTCGGCCAGGGCCGGGTCGTGCAGCACCATGGCGACTGGCTCACGCTCACGGATGATCGGTGTCATGCCGCGAGCCGGATCCTGCGGAAGTTCCACGCGAGAGCCATCCGCGTTGCCGTAACACTCAAGCTCGGGCAACCAGTACACAACCTCCGCGGTGGGGTCTCGCAGGGCGCTCGCGACTGCGCGCTGCAACTCGTACGGGTCGGGGTTGGCGCCCACCTGGTTCAGGAACTCAGTCACCGAAGTCTGGTCCAGCCTGGCCTGGAGCAGTCCGGCCAGGAAGACGATCGGCGCCGCGCCCATGGCAATGAACGTCGCGACCCGGACCGGCTCATCGATGCTCCACCCGAACAGGCCGGCCATCATGAGGACCGCGGTGGCCAGCAGAGCCAGCGAGAACGAGTCCACCAGCCAGGCGATCGCCGGCCGAACCGAACCAGACTGCAGGCGGCGAAACACGAGCAGGACGACACCCGCCAGCAGGCAAGAGCTCAGCACCGCAAGTTGGATCTGCAGTAGCCGCTCGGCAGCTTCGGGCAGCTCAATCACCGTCAGCATGCTCCGAGGCGCTTCGAGGCCAAGCATCAGGGCCGGCACGGCGAGGGCGGCGGCACCGTACGCCGTAGCCACGATGACGCGGTCGAGCGCGTGCGACAGACGTCCGCTGGGAAAAGCCAGGAACAAATGCAGGTACAAGGCCGGCGGCAGGAACTGCGCCGCTAGTCCCACGGTGAACAGGAAGTCGTTGTCGGACCAGACCAGGAAGTTCGGGACCGTGCCGAAGCCGGCCGCGACCATCAATCGACCCAGCCGACTCTCAGGGCGGCGCCGCCAGGCAACCACCCCGGCGAAGATGTAAGGAAGCGTTACCCAGCAGGCGAGCGCAGCTCGATATCCCGGGCGGGAAAGATCATCGGCGCCAAGTGCCAGCACGAACAACGAGATCCCTACGGCGATGCCGGCCGCAGCGATGGCGACGGTCTGCCTCCGGCTGAGGGCCACCAAGCCGGTGCCGTCAGCCCTGCCTGAGGCATCCCTTCTGCGCATCTCACCTCCCCTCGCATGCCGGCTACGCGGCGCGGGGATGTACTGATCAGGCTAGTGGTCAGGCGAGGCTAGGGCCGAGCCCCTGGTTACGGCCGCCGATTGTAGTACTCGGTGAACTCGCGGCATCGCCCGCCGCTATCAAAACGCATCACGAAGCAGTTGTCGTAGGTGCGAACAATGGGCCCGTCGGGCCGCTCGCTGTAGCTGGAGGTGCCGGTGGCGACCACGACGTCGTCATCGACGGCGACCGGTGTGTACCGAGCCGAGTAAGTACCGGGCGCATCACGGGTCGAGGCACCGTCCGAGTCCGACTCGCCCAACCACGACGCGACGACCGCCTCTCGGCCGACGATTGGATTGTCAGAGGGGTGGTATCGGTAGGCGATGTCGTCGGTGAAGAGCGCCCTGATGTCATCTGCGTCGTAGGACAGCCACGCCGCGACGTAGCGGTCAAGCCAGGCCTGCGCGCTCGCACGGTCCACGCCGCCACCCTAATCCGCAGACGATCACCCAAAGCTGATGAAAGCCACCACGGCGAGTTCACTGAGCGCAACTTCCCAAACAGCCGGCGCACCCGGCCGGTCTCAGCCGAGGGGGCCTTCGCGGGTGGCTGGCTTCCCGCTCGTCGGGTTCGGCGCTGACGTGGCGTCGGGCTCCAGCGAAAGCACCATGGCAACCTCACCGGGTTCGAGGTCTGAGTTGCGTGATGGGCGGCGATAGTCCGTGATGCGGAACCCGAAGTTGTTGGCGAAGCCGACCGCGCGCCCGTTGTCGGTCCCTACCCAGTAATAGAGCTGCAGGTAAGCCTGCCGCGTCGCCAGCGCCGCCGCAGCCTCGACGAGTCGCCAGGCGACCCCGGTACCCCGTGCCGCAGGGACGACGTACAAGCCGAAGACCTCCGCCGCCGAGGGCTCCTCTTCGTAAGGTCCGAGGCTGACGATTCCCTCTGGTACCGGGCCCCTTTCGGCGAGCAGCCGGTGCGACCGGGTCATTCGGTCACGCCAGAACTGCTCGTCACGATCAGCTTCCTCGGCCAAGGTCGCGGTAAAGGAACCGGGAGACTCTGCCAAGGCGCGCAAGCGGACGTCGCGGTACAGCGACCATTCAGACTCGTCCAGCACTCGCACCGTGATCTCTGTCATGGTCAATAGTGTCCCCTCCGTCGCGCCCCGGCGGAGCCTTGCTCCCCGCGTAGAAAGGTACAGGTCGCCGAATTTTTCTGACTAAAGTCAGAGGTATGACGGCCACCGCGACGCTACGCCACTTCAACCGCACCTACACGCAGCGCATCGGAGTCCTCGAGGAGAGGTTTCTCGGCTTGGGAATGCCGCTGGCGGCGGCGCGACTGGTCTTCGAGATCGGTGCCGCCGGGGCAACGGTGCGGGAGCTTCGGGATCGGCTTGGGCTGGACTCGGGCTATCTCAGCCGGCTCCTGCGGACCCTGCAGGACCGCGGGCTGGTGCTGGTCGAACCCGATCCCGATGATGGGCGCAGGCGCAGGGTGACCCTTACGCCGAAGGGGTGGAGTACCTATCGCCGCCTGGATGATCGCTCGGAGCAGCTGGCTGAGGGGATCCTCCAACCCTTGTCGGAGCGGCAGCGGGACCGCCTGACCGCCGCGCTGGCGACCGCCGACCTGCTGGTCCGCGCCGCGACGGTCCAGCTACGCAGAGTCGATCCTCGATCGGCGGTGGCTAGGCGGGCGGTAGATGAGTACTTCGCCGAATTGAACAGCCGTTTCCCCCGCGGGTTCGATGCTGCCGCCGCGCGTGCCGCCGACGCGGCCGCGGTGGGTGATGGAGCTGCGGTATTCGTGGTCGCGAGCAGCGACGGCCTGCCAGTTGGTTGCGGAGGCGTTCAGCAACTGACAGGCGCAACCGGCGAGATCAAGCGCATGTGGGTCGATCCCGCGTGGCGCGGAGCCGGGCTCGGCTCCCGGCTGCTCCGCCACCTCGAAACTGAGGCTATGGAGCTCGGCTATCAGACAGTTCGGCTCGACAGCAACGGCACGCTCATCGAAGCGATCACTTTGTACGAACGGGCCGGCTACCACCGCATCGCGCGCTACAACGACAATCCGTACGCCGAAGTCTGGCTCGAGAAGAGCCTGATCATCCGGTCGGCGTGAGGCCGCCAGGCCGGCCGCATGAGGCCGCATGTTTTGTTTTTTCATCCGCGCTAATCCGGGTAGTAACCAAGCCAGGGAGCCGACCACTGTGCGGATCCCCGCCGGTGACCACTGGAGATTGACTCCGGACCGGGCGATCACGTGACGACTTTGGAGGAAATCTAATGACGAAGTCCAATCCTGTGTCCTGGCTCGCGCGCCACGCTCGACGAGGCGTCACCGAACTCCCACGGAACATTGTGTGGGTGGCCGACACCACAGTGAAGGACCCGGCCAAATCTGCCGGAAGGACGCTCCAATCGGTGGGACACCAGGCGGCATCCGCCGTTGCCGACGTGAATCCGTTCGCTGACGGCGCCGACAGCCGACTACAACGGGTCGACGCGGCCCTCGAGCGCGCCCACGAGCTGGAGGCGCAGGCTCGGGAGGAAGCCGAGGAGGCGAAGAAGCTAGCGGAGGCCGCCGCGAAGGTCGAAGCCGACGGCGAAAAGCAGATCGACGCAGCGCGGGATGAAGGCGAACGCGAAGTCGCCGACGTGGTGGCTGAGGCTCAGCGAGAGGCTGACGAGTACGTAGCCGCGAAGCGCGCGCGGGCCGAGGAGATCGCCGCCGACCACGTCGTCGCGATCAAGGCCGACATCGCCGAGCAAGTAAAGCGAGCCAAGGACGAGGCCAAAAAGGCGCACACCAAGGCCGAGCAGGCGATCGAGCGGGCACGCGATCAGATGAAGCAAGCTCGCGAGCTGGCCGAGGCGGCCGCAGAAGCTGCGCAACGGGCCGCCGATGAGGCCCGCGCCCAGGCCGAACGCCTCTCTGACGAAGCCGACGCCGATGCCGCCGCAGCCCAGCGCAAGGTCGACGAGGCCAACGAACGACGCGAGGCCGTGGCCTCCGAGGGCCAGAAGCTGGCGACAGATGCTGCTACAGGTCTGTTGGATCTCGACGACATGACCAAGGAGGAGCTGCTGGCCTTGGGTGCGGAGATGGATCTGGATCTGAAGTCCGGGATGCGCAAGAAGGAGATCGTGACGACCATCCGTCGCTCACGCAGCTGATCATCACCACACACGACAGGAGAATCATGAACAAACTCTTCGGCAAGAAGACAATTATCGATCGCCTGGGCGAGACCGTCGGTCTCAAGCCGAAACGCTCGAGCACGGGACTGAAGTCGGGAGTTGCCGCGGCGGCCGGGGTCGCCGCGCTGGCCGCCGTGAGCGCGGTGGTCTCCGCACTCCGGGACCGCCAGAGCGAGAGCGATGGAAAACGCGATGCTCGGTAGCAAGACTCTCGGCCGCGTCATCTTCTTCGGTCTGGGCTACTTGGCCGGCACCCGGGCTGGTCGTGAGCGGTACGCCCAGATCGAGGCCGGCGCCAAAGCCGTGATCGAGAAGCTTCGGGCGCGCTACGCCGAGAACGGGACGAGTACGTCGTCACCATCATCGCAACGGGACGGGTACAGCGACATCAGGCTCGGCGGCTGATCGACGGCCATCATGCTGATCGAGATCCGCCTCCTGGCCCGGCTGTTCCGAGTCCCACTCCTGCGTGTCGAGGGCGTCGTCGCATTACGGAACGACGATGCTCAGCACACATCGACGGGCTCGGCCGCTGTCCGGCCGAAGATGATCGACACGATGCCGGCAGACGTCGGAGGTGCTGCCAACCGCGCGCCACTCGGCCGGGACCTTGCCGAAGCCGAAGCCATCATCTCCGGAATCGACCGATCGGGATCGTAGTGATCGAGCGACGGCCGCCAACGGTTGTGGAAGTCTGAGTCAGAGTTCAGCTGAGTCGGGATCGCCTGGCTGCGGACGCGAAACCAAGCCATGTGTGTCGGTTTCCGGCCCAACACCAGCCGACCTTGGGCGCGTTGCGTCTGGTGCCGCCGTCTCTTCCGGTCCCATTGCTGACCCAGAGGGCAGGGGTTCGTTGGTCCAATGTGCCGTCGGGTTTACGCAAGCGCGAGCCGATCGTCATGAAGCAGTGGTTGCGGGCCAAGGCCTCGGGCTGCTGAAGCAACCAGTGGATGCCTTCGACGAGGGTGAGAGGCGTACGCGCAGCGGCGGTGATTGTCGGTAGCGCTTCGTCAGGGCTCCAGTCGGCCATCTCGTCGCCGCGGTTGATGTCATGCACCAGGTAGAGCGGCGAGGCTGGCGGGGCGGAAGTATCGATCGGAATGAACTGATCGACGTCGGCCATGTCCTCCACGACGAAGCCAGGCTTGCCGCGGTATTCGAGGAACGGCGCAAGTACGGAAGCGGAAACCCTGTCCGGGTGGACCACCAGCAGGGCATTGTCTGCGTCGGTTTCGGACACCGCGGTCAAGATCTGGGTTGGAGACAGATCGCCGAGCTGGTGTATTCCAAGGCTGATGAGTCGATCAGCCTGTTCCCTGAGGGTGGGTAGTGGCCCGAGTGAGACCGGCAAGATGAACTCCGCTTCGACGTCAGAAGTCGAACAAGTCGCCGAGGAAAGACTTGCGCTTCCGCTTGTCCTGGTAGCGAGGGTCGTACCCGCGGCCGTGGTAGTCATCCGGACTGTCCGGGCTCTTGGGCGCGTACCCGGCGGCCGGATACTGCGGGTAGGTCGGTGCCTGAGGATATCCAGCCGGGTAGCCGGCCACCTCCGTACGCGGATCGGGCCGCGGCTCGTTGCGGGGTGCTGGCGGAGGGAGCGGCGCGCTCGCCCGCTCGATGATCTTGTCGAGCTCGCCGCGGTCCAGCCACACTCCGCGGCAGGTGGGGCAGTAGTCGATTTCGATGCCCTGGCGCTCGGTCATCTGCAACACGGTCTGATCATGCGGACACTGCATGACCTCGACTGTACGGGTCCACGATCAGTTCAGGTGCACTCCGGGTTCCTGGCCCGTCGCCCTGTGCAGTGTTGGGACGGTACCGGTGCGCGGTTCTGGGTATGGACAGTCGCGTTCGAATCGAGTGCACCCGAATAAAGATGTAAGAACTGGAGCCAAATGCCCAGCAAGCAGGTCGTATCAGACGAGGCTCTTTCCCGAGCCCTTGGCATGTACGCCGGCATGGTCAGCCGGGTGCTCACCAATCCGCGGCGCTGGCTTGGGGTCGACGAGGACCCGCCCCTGACCGCCGGCTTTCCCGTTCGGTTCCTCGATGCCGTCCGTGACCGGGCCTTCGGCGAAGTTACGCCCGCCTCGCCGGACTGGGCCGAACAGCCGGAGTCGAAGCGTGTCGAGTGGTGGCTTCGCCGAATCGCGATCGGCGCCGCGCTCGCCGCCGCGGCGCCGCGATTCGTCGGCGCCATGGCTGACCGGATACCGCTCCAGGCCGCTCTCGGAGCCTCGGCAGCCGGGCTCGCCGTTTGCGCCGTAGCCCGCGAACGCGGCACCGTCGCCCCCGCCGATTGGGTTCCGCTTCTCGCCCGGGTGCTCTTCGACCGTGATCTGACCGGGACAGCTGCCCCCGTACCCACCGCAGACCAGTCCGAAGACCAGCTAGAGACTGCCGCCAGCGACACCAGCGAACCGCCCAGCACCATGGCCGCCCTAGCGGAAGGTGCGCAGCGGGTCGTCCGCACTCTGTGGCGTCTCGCGCGGACCTTCCTCGATATCCAGGACTTGTTCGACAAACGCCCACGCGGCGGCCTCTTCGCCCGCACACTGGCCAAGCTGCCCGTCGTCGGCGTCGCCGGCGGCTGGCTCGATGAACGCGGAGCCATCCATAAGGCAGCCAGACAAACCAACCGACTCCTCACCTGACACCTGTGGACGCTCCGCAATGGCGGGGGTTGCCGCTGATCCCCGCCACTCCCGATGAGTTTTCGGGTCGTAGATTGTCATTTCGGAGAGTCGCGTGCTTAGACGAGGAAAGGAGTCGCCGTGTCGTCAGCGCCGCAGCAGTCCCAGAACATCTCGATCCCCGATCTCCGATCCGACCTAAACGGCGAGGTGATCGGCCCAGACGATGCCGCGTACGAGGAGGCGCGCCAGGTCTTCTTCAAGGGCGTCGACCGGCGGCCGGCCGCGGTGGTGCGGGTCGCCGGCGCGGATGATGTTGCCCGAGTCGTCACGCGCGCTCGCGACAGCGGCCTGGAGCTGGCCGTCCGCAGCGGCGGTCACAGCCGCGCGGGCTACGGGACCAGCGAAGGCGGGATCGTGATCGACCTCTCTGGCATGCGCGCCCTCGACATCGACGCGGACGCGAAGACCGTCTGGGTTGAGACCGGGATCACGGCGGCCGAGTACACCAACGCTGTCGGTGAGCGGGGGCGTGCCACGGGACTGGGCGACACCGGCTCGGTCGGGATCGGCGGGATCGCACTCGCGGGCGGTATCGGCTTCCTGGTCCGGAAGTACGGGCTGACGATTGATGACCTGCTCGCGGCCGAGGTGGTCACTGCCAAGGGCGAAATTGTGCAGGTGAGCGAGGAGAGCGAGCCAGACCTCTTCTGGGCTATCCGCGGGGGCGAGGGCAACTTCGGCGTCGCCACCCGCCTCCAGCTGCGGCTACACCAGATCTCAGAGATCGTCGGCGGGATGCTGATGCTGCCGGCCACCCCGGACGTCATCACGGGCTTCATCGAGGCGGCCGAGGCCGCCCCAGAGGAGCTCTCGACGATCGCCAACGTGATGCTGGCGCCACCGATGCCGTTCATTCCGGAGGCGGCCCACGGCAAGCCGGTGCTGATAGGGCTGCTGGCCGACGTCGGCCCGGCCGATCAGGCCGAGGAAGTGCTGGCGCCGTTCCGCGCGCTCGGCCAGCCGTACGCCGACATGGTGCGGCCGATCCGTTACCCGGAGATGTATGAAGGTGAGGGGCCGCCGGTCCGCTACTCGGCCGGCACCAACTTCTTCGCCGATGCCCTTGAGCCGGCGGCCGCGGCGACGATCCTCGAGCAGCTCCCCCAGTCGACGGCGATGATGAAGGCCGTCCAGCTGCGGGTGCTCGGCGGGGCGCTGGCGCGGGTCCCCAACGACGCCACCGCCTTCGCCCACCGCGACCGCGGGCTGTTCGTGAACATCGCGGCGATGTATATGGATCCGGGTGAGAAGGACACCCACGACGCATGGGTCGCGGGCCTGGCAGATTCACTCGGCAAGGACGAAGCGGGCGGCTACGTCGGGTTCCTCGGCAAGGAGGACGAGGGAACGGTCCGAGCTGCCTACCCGGGCGCGACCTGGGACCGGCTTCGCGAGCTGAAGCGCCGTTACGACCCGGACAACCTCTTCCGCCTCAACCACAACATCCCGCCGGCAGACGGCTGAGCCGCGTCACGTCGGCCCAGATGGCGCTTGAAGGCTCGGCGCCACGGGCGCCCGTCCGCCACAGCTAGGGTCAGGAACCATGCGAATCGTGGTGATCGGCGGCAGCGGACATGTCGGCAGCTTCCTTGTTCCGCGATTGGTCCGCGCCGGGCACGAGCTGGTCAACCTGACCCGCGGAGTCCGTGCGCCCTACGTCGACGACAAGGCGTGGGCGGAGGTCGAGCAGATTCACGTGGACCGAGCGGCCGAGGACGCGGCCGGGACGTTCGGAAAGCGGGTCGCCGCGCTCGAGGCCGAGGTCGTCGTTGACATGATCTGCTTCACGCCCGACTCGGCGGGCGCGCTGGTGGAGGCGCTACGCGGACATAGCGGACACCTGCTCCACTGCGGGACCATTTGGCGGTACGGGGCGAGCGTCAAGCAGCCGATGCGGGAGGACGACACCTCGCCGCCATTCGGCGAGTACGGCACCCAGAAGGCCGCCATCGCCGAGCTCCTGGCGGCTGAGACTCAATCCGGCGGCCTAGTTACCACGGTGCTCCAGCCCGGTCACATCAGCGGCCCCGGCTGGCCACCGATCGGGCCGTTGGGAAATCTCGACCCGGGCATCTGGTACGCACTCTCGGCCGGCCAGGAGATCGCCGTCCCAGGCCTCGGCGCCGAGCTGATGCACCACGTCCACGCCGATGACGTGGCGCAGGCCTTCCAGCTCGCGGTCGAGCACCGCGACGCGGCGGCTGGGGAGTCGTTCAATGTGGTGGCGCCGTCGGCGCTGACCGCCCGCGGCTTCCTCGCGATCGCCGCAGGCTGGTTCGGGCAGACAGCCCGGACCCGCTCGGTGAGCTGGACCGAGTTCCGGGCCGGGACCACTGCGGAGTTCGCCGACTCCAGCTGGCAGCACCTCTCGCGCAGCCAGTACGCCTCGATCGAGAAGGCGCGCACACTGCTGGGCTACGCCCCGGCCTTCGAACCGGAGGCCGCTGTGCTGGACGGCATCCGCTGGCTAATCGACCACGACCAGCTCAAGGTCGCAAACCGTCTCATCGTCTAGCGGATCCGAGCCCCAGGAAGAGAAGTCAAAGGAGAGCCGACATGCCTGACCCCGGCAACGGAGCGCCCGAGAAGCGAAACCCACCAGTGACGGGTTATGCCCCCGTCAACGGCTTGCAGATGTACTACGAGGTTCACGGTTCCGGCGGCACCCCGTTGGTCTTGCTGCACGGCGGTCTATTCAACATCGACCTGCAGTTCGGCGAGCTCCTGCCGAGCCTCTCTGCCAGTCGCCGCGTGATCGCTGCCGATTTCCAGGGACACGGGCGTACCAACGATATTGACCGGCCGCTCACCTCCGCCGACCTGGCGTCCGACGTCGTCGGTCTGCTGCAGCACCTGCGGGTGGGCCAAGCGGACGTCTTCGGGTTCAGCGTTGGCGGCGCCGTCGCTCTTCACCTGGCGATACGGCATCCCGAGCTGGTCCGCAAGCTCATCGTGTCGTCGGCGTCCTTCCACCCCGACGGAGATCGTTCGGAGAACAGCGACGCGGTCGGGTCGATGACAGTCGACATGATCGCCGGCACCCCAATGGAGCTGGAGTACCGGGCTAAATCACCGCATCCCGACCGGCTACAGGACCTGCTTGACAAGCTCGGCACATTTGACCCAGGTTTCACAGGCTGGTCCGACGCCGACATAGAAGGAATCGCCGCGCCGACCCTCATCACCGTCGGGGATTGTGACGCCGTCTATCTAGACCACATGGTCAGGTTCCTCAGGCTGCGCGGGGGTGATGTCAACGGCGACTTCGTTGGTGTCCCCTCTTCCCAGCTCGCGGTATTTCCCGGCAGCACACACTTCTTCGGCATGGCGCGCACGGCGCTGGTCCTCGATGTGGTGCTGACATTCCTGGACGCACCGCTTCCGGCTGATCACTGATCGTGTGTTCAGGGCTGCGGCTCACGCGGGCCTGGGCCTGGGATTTGCGGGCGGCCGCCCGCACAGTCAGCCGCCTCCACTCACCATTGGGGTTGTCGAGCGCGTCCCAACTCGTACGGACGCAGTGTCATGATCTGTAACGCTGCAGACCCCGCAATCGCGCGCATCCTCGAGCTTCGGCAGTACACGCTCCGGCCAGGCCAACGAGAAGTCTTGATCGAGCTGTTCGAGCGAGAGCTGATCGAGCCGCAAGAGGCCTTAGGGATGCAGATCCTCGGCCAGTTCCGCGACCTGGACAGGCCGAACCGGTTCGTATGGCTGCGCGGCTTCTCCGGCATGGAGGCGCGCCGCCAGGGGCTTGCCGGGTTCTACGGCGGTCCGGTATGGGCGGCGTGGGGTCCGGCGGCGAACGCGACCATGATCGACTCCGACGATGTGTTGCTGCTGCGACCGTGTGGCCCAACCGGCGGGCTCCGGCCCAATGTGCACTCACGACCCTCCCCAGGGGCCAAGCCCGACCCAGGCGTCCTGCACGCCATGATCGTCACCGGCGACTCGGCAGAAGTGCGGACGATGACCAGCCGACTGAGCCGCGATCTCGACCGAGCTCTGGCCGAGGCGGGCCACCGCCTGCTCGGCTGCTACGAGACTGATCCGACTCCGAACAACTTCCCGCGGTTGCCTGTCCGAACCGACACCGCCCTCGTCTGGTTCACGACCAGTCGCCGCCAACTGAGACCAGTCCAACAACCCGCAGCGGCAGCGACCTCACACAGCTCGCCAAGGCCCTGGCCAGCACGGCAGTCTCAGCTGGAGCCACCTTCGCCTGGTCGCCACCTCCCGCTCGACACTCACCGCCCACGCTGCCAGGGTCGGGACAAGCTGGACGTTTGCGGAGAACGCAGGATGGGAGCGGTGAGGCGCGATGGCCGATCGGGTCCCCAGTGCACCGGACGGCAACAGTTCACCCACAACGTCCGGCAACATCTACCCTGGTGAGCCTGCAGGAGGGAGTACCCGGTGACACGGCAGACGATCCCGCTGACCACCTTCACCCTGTGCGATGCGGAGCCGGGGAGCGGCATTGACGATGTCCGGCGCCGCCCGGAGAGCGACTGGCTGCCGGCACCCGTGCCTGGCGGCGTACACGAGGCGCTGCTGGCGGCTGGCCGGATCGCGGACCCCTATTTCGACCGCAATGAGGCCTCGGTGCGTTGGGTCGAGGAGCGCGACTGGTGGTTCCGCGCCATGGTCCCTGCCGCATCCTCACCGCCTGGCGGGCGCACCCTGTTGGTCTGCCAGGGACTGGACACGGTTGCCGATCTTTGGCTCGACGGACAGCCGCTCGGCCACAGCGAGAACATGTTCCGCCCAAGCACCTTCGACGTCACGGGTCGCCTGGAGGCAGCAGCGGAGTTGCTCATCTGCTTCCGGCCGCCGCTCGCTGGGCTCACCCCACCAGCCGCCGCAACCAACCTGCTGCAGCGCCTCGGCGATGCCTTGGCCGCCGTCGCGCCGGAGGAGCCGGCCGGCGACGAAGGCGCTGGAATATGGTCGGCGACGTTGCCGCTGGCCACGCTGCGGCGTAAGGCCACTTTCTCCTGGGGCTGGGACTTCGGCCCGCGGTTGCCGTCGATCGGACCGTGGCGACCGGTCGAAGTGGTGCAGGAATCTGGTGCTGTGCTGAGCGGACACCACGTACGCACTGAGCGGGTCGACGTGGCGCGCCGGACAGCCGACCTCACTGTGCGGGTCGAGGCGACGCAGTTGCAGGAAGACCTGCGACCGGTAGCCGAGGTTGAGCTGGTTGCCCCTAGCGGCAGCGATCACATCTTTGACGGTTCCGCTGGCATCGGAGGGCGCAGCCGCGCAGACACTGTCGGGCGCGGCGTCAGTTCGGGTTGAGGATGCGGAGCTGTGGTGGACGCACGACCTCGGCGGGCAGCCTCGCTATCAGGTGACGGTCCGACTTCGAGACGGCGAGCGGCTGCTCGACGAACGGCACGATCTGGTCGGCCTGCGCACGATCGCCTTGGATCGCAGTAGTGATCCCGAGGGCGGACGGCACTTTCGCTTCATCCTTAATGGGGTCCCGATCTTCGCAAGGGGCGCCGCCTGGCTGCCCGCCGACATGCTCGTCGGATCGGTAGACGAAGCGCGCTATCGGGACTTGCTCACCACCGCGCGGGATGGGCAGATGACGATGCTTCGCATCTGGGGCG
The DNA here is from genome assembly GCA_963840505.1 of uncultured Actinomycetota bacterium. Taxonomy (GTDB): domain Bacteria; phylum Actinomycetota; class Actinomycetes; order Propionibacteriales; family Propionibacteriaceae; genus Microlunatus. The sequence goes on along the minus strand of CAWIZB010000010.1, from coordinate 66,383 downwards.
GCGGCATCTACGAGCACGACACCTTCTACAGCCTGTGTGACGAGCTCGGCCTGCTGATCTGGCAGGACTTTGCATTCGCCTGCATCGACTACCCCGACGACGACCCACGACTGCGGACGGAGGTCGAGCACGAGGCTGTCCATCAGGTGCGCCGGCTGCGCAACCACGCCTGCCTGGCGCTGTGGTGCGGCAACAATGAGGTGCAGATGATCCACGTCATGGGTTATCGCGACCTCAGCCCGGGCGGTTGGGGCTCGGCCTTCTTCGACGAGATGCTGCCCGCCGTGGTGGCCACGCATGATGGCGGCGTCCCCTACTGGCCCGGCAGCCCGTACGGCGAACCGGTCGACGGCGAGGACGCCGCTGCGGCCATCAACGGTGTACTCGATGGTGACCGCCATGCCTGGGAGGTGTGGCACGGGATGGACTTCGGCGCTGGTGACGGCGCCTTCGCCTCGGTGGGGGAGTCACGGCTCTATCGGCGGTACGCCGCGGACCGAGGGCAAGTTCGTCAGTGAGTTCGGCATCCACGCATCGCCCGAACTGTCTACGCTGCGGCGCTGGCTCCCAGATGATCAACTCCAGGTACACGGCCCCGGCTTCGACCACCACAACAAGGACCACCCGAAAAACAAGCACGATCCGGTGCTGGAGATCGTCACCGGACTTCCGAGCAGCATGCAGCAGTACGTCGACTTCACCATGATCAGCCAGGCGGAGGGGCTCAAGTTCGGGATCGAGCACTATCGGCGCCGGCAGCCGCACTGCAGCGGCACGCTGATCTGGCAGTTCAACGATGTCTGGCCCGGCTTCAGCTGGTCAGTTGTCGACTACGCCGGCGTACCGAAGGCCGGCTACCACTACGCCCGGCGAGCGTACGCCCCAGTGATCGCCACCTTCTGCCGAGGTGCGGACGACGAGCTGCAGCTGTGGATCTGCAACAGTTCCGCGGTGCCGGTCTCCTGCGACGCCGAGGTGACGCTGGCCCGCTTTTCGGCGGCACCTGACCTCGTGGCTGGCGTAGTAGCTGAGATTGAGCCCGCACAAACCCGGCTCGTCTGGTCCGTCCCGCGCGATGCCTACTCCGCGACCGCGGACAGCTATGCCTGGGTACGCAGCCCGAGCGGCGCGTTCGCCCCGAACCGGTACTTCTTCGCCGAGATCAAAGACATTGACTTCGGCCCGTCCCGGGTCGAGTCAGAGATCCTCCGAACGAGCGCCGATCGAGCTGTGGTGCGGGTCCGGGTCACCGGGTTCAATTACTTCGTCCGGATTCCTACGCCGGCGCCGGAGGTGCGGTTCTCAGACAACTACCTCGATCTTCGCGACGGTGACCTGGCTGAGATCGCCGTGCGCGGGCTCACTGAGCACATTGGCGACGACCAATTGCAGGCCATATCGGGTCTGGCGAGATAGGCGCCGGGGGATGGCGCCTGAGCCGTCCGATTCGAGCGCCCCTGAATTTGCATCACCAGTGAGCCGAAATGCTCCCAAAGAAGCGCTCCTGAGCTAACTGGCGATGCAAAACCAGGGCCAGTGCCAGAGCGGCGACAGAGAATGGTGAGCGTGACGGTCCGCACAGCCAAGGCGCGCAGAGGGCTCTGGCTAGCAGCAGCGCTGTCGATCATCTGCCTCAGCGCGGTGATCAGCATCGTGGTTGGTCGCGAAAATGCCTCCGGCGATCCCCGGACAGTGACTGTGATGACCCGCAACGTCTACCTTGGCGGCAATATCAACCGCCCGATACGCGCGGCGCTGGACCGTACGGGTCGAGAGGGCGTGCTTGCCCTGGGTCATGCAAATCACGAATTGCGGGAGGTGGTCACCCGCACCGACTTCACCACGCGCAGCAAGTTGCTCGCCGATGAGATCGCAGCAACGCGCCCCGACTTGATCGGCCTCCAGGAGGTCGCGCTCTGGCGCCACGGACCGATGCAGCTCGACCAGCTGGGCAAAGCCAACGCAACCCAGGTCGACTATGACTTCCTGGCGATCTTGCTGGCAGATCTGGCTAACCGCGGGGTTGCCTATGAGACTGTCCACGTACAGCAGGAATCCGACGTCGAGGCGCCGGCCTTCACCGGCAATCCGTTTTCAGGGACCGCTGGCTCAGCCGAGGACGTACGCCTGACAGATCGTGATGTGATCTTGGTCCGAAGTGGAGCCGGACTACGGATCGAAGGCAGCGGCGGCGGCCAATACCGTCAGCACCTCGAGGTCGAGCTTGCCGGCACCACATTCCAGTTTGTTCGCGGGTACGCCTGGGCGGATGTCGCCGTTGGATCTGCTCGCATTCGGCTCGTGAACACCCATCTGGAGTCGCAGAGCTCTCAGCTGGCCCGCGCGCAGGCCGAAGAACTGCTCAACGGGCCGGCCGGGGATACCAGCCTGCCGACGGTGATCGCCTGCGACTGCAATTCCAACCCAGCCAGTCCCGCGGCACGTTCTGCACTGCCGATCGGGTCCGGCGCCGCGTACCGGCTGATCACAGACGGCCACGGATTCACCGATCTGTGGCTGCAGCAGCCTGGTGGCGACGGACCGGGCGAGACAGCGTGGCTAAGAGAGCTCGTGAACGACGAAACGGCGGACTTCGAGCGCCGCATAGACCTGGTGCTGGCCAGATCGGCAGAGCCAGGACGGATTGTGGCCAACCGGGTGGAAGTCACCGGTGACGAGCTGAGCGATCGCGATCCCGCCAGCAAACTCTGGCCGTCGGACCACGCCGGGGTGCTCGTAGAGCTGCGGATTGGCTGAGTGTCGTGCTTGACGCACTCTCCCCCCAACGACGACGCCTGGTACTCGGTGCCGGCGGCCTCGTCGTGCTGCTGATCATGACGGTCGCCGTGATCGCGGTCATCCGCGTCGCAGCCCCCTCCCACCCTGTCCAGCAATCCGTTGCCGGCCCCGTCCTTCTCGTTCCGGGCTACGGGGGCAACGTCAACTCGCTCCAGCCGCTCGCCGCTGCCCTGCGCTCGGCTGGCCGAACCGCCGTCATCGTCGAACCGGTCGGCGACGGCACAGGTGATCTTCGGAAGCAAGCTGAGCATCTAGCAGAGGTGGCCGAGCAGGTACGCGACGATGCCGGGGCTGCGTCAGTTGATGTCATTGGCTACTCCGCTGGTGGTGTGGTCGCGAGATTGTGGGTACGACACGACGGCGGCGCTGAGGTGGCTCGTCGGGTGCTGACGCTCGGCTCACCTCACCACGGAACGAGCCAGGCCGCGCTCGGTGCCGAATTCGCGGGCGGTTGCTCTGACGCATGTGAGCAACTGGTTCCCGACAGCGATCTGCTGCGCCGCCTGAACGCCGGTGACGAGACACCGGACGGCCCTCTCTGGACGACCGTGCGATCGACCAGCGATCAGGTGGTCACACCCGTCGACTCCGCCGCGCTCTCTGGAGCGCTGAACGTCCTCGTCCAGGACGTCTGCCCCGGCTCGCCCGCCGCTCACGGCGAGCTGCCCGGCAATCCCGTGGTCCTGGCTGTTCTCAGCTCGGTGCTGGGTGCTGGCGCACCGCAGCTGCCCGGAGACGTCGCTTGCTGACCTTCACCTCATCGATGTCCCCTCAATCATCAATATCTTTGGTAGCGAAGTTGGCCCAGGCAGCCAGTGTGAACACGGTCAAGTAGCCGAGCTGGACCAGGAGCCCACGCGTAACATCCCGCCACAGGATCGGGTCGCGGAACAGATCCACAAAGGCCAGCCAATGGCGCGTCGGTAGGAACGGATGTAGTGCATTCGCCGCGTCCAGGCCGAGCAAGACGGTCGAGGCCACGAGCATTCCGATGGTTCCCAGCGCGGCACCGATCGAGGACCTTGTCAGGGTTGAAAAGAACAGCGCGACCGCTGCGACGCCAAGCATGGAGATGATCACATATCCAAGAGCGAGTGCGGTCCGCCAGGCCAGCTCCTGCTGGGTGAGCGTAGAGCCGCTGAGGCTCACAGTGCCGGTAGCCGGAGCCCGTCCCAGCAGCAGGCGGCCCTCGGCATAGCTAACGGCGGCGACGATGAGCACTGCGAGCAGCACGAACGCCACCACGGTCACCAGCTTGGCGAGCAGTAGGTGAGTACGCCCGACCGGCCGTACCAGAAGGTAGCGCAGCGTACCGGTCTGGCTTTCGCCGGCGATGGCATCGCCACCGAGGACCGCTACCGCGATCGGCAATAAGAGCGGTAGCACGACTCCGAGCGCTGCGAGTGGAAACAGCGTGCCGTCGCTGAGGACGGCCGAAAGGAACGGCGGACCGGTACCGGGTCGCGGACCAAGATCAGTGATCGCCAGCAGCACGGCGACCAGGGTGGGCAGCGCAATGAGCATGCCGATAATGAGCCAGGTCCGCGGCCGGCGCAGCAGCTTGATCAACTCGACAGCGATCATGCTCGCGCCCCCGCCTCCAGAACCACTTGCTCAAGGGTCCGGCGAAAAGGACCAATCTCGTCGACTCGCAGTCCCTCACCTACCAGGTAGGCGTTGAGTCCGGCCGGATCCCCCGACCGCACCAGCAGCCGGTTCCCGTCGACCGACACCACAGCGGTACCGAGCAGTGTCACGCATCGGTGGGTATCGGGAGTACGGACTGCGACCAGACCAGTCGGTCGCAGCAGGGTGTCCAACCGTTCCTGCAGCATCAATCGCCCGCTGTGCAGGACACCGACCCGAGTGCACATCTGCTCGATCTCGGCGAGCAGATGGCTTGAGAGGAAGATGGTCGTCCCTTGGTAATTCAGCTCCAGGAGCAGCATCCGGATCTCCTGGATGCCCTGCGGGTCGAGGCCATTGCTCGGCTCGTCCAAGATCAACAGTGGCGCCCGGCGCATGAGTGCAGCCGCCAGCCCCAGCCGCTGGCGCATCCCCTGCGAGTAAGTCCGGACCGGTCGGCGATCGCCGGCGTTGAGTCCGACCTGCTCGAGCGCCGTACCGATCCGGCCTCGGCGCACCTGTCGTGGGCTGCGGTCAGACCCCGTGGCATCGAGGATGGCGAGGTTGGCAGCGCCGGACAGATGTGGGTAGGCACCGGGAGTCTCCACCAGCGATCCGACGCGTGGTAGCACCCTTTGGCGGGCGGCCGGCATCGGCATCCCCAGCACCTCCGCTTCGCCAGCGGTGGGAAGTACCAGGCCAAGCAGCATCCGCAGTGTTGTCGTCTTGCCGGAACCGTTGGCTCCGAGGAATCCATACACGTCGCCGGTGCGGACGTCGAGATCCACCGCGTCGACGGCCCATAGGTCGCCGTAGCGCTTGGTCAGCCCTTGGGTACGGATGACCTGCCCGTTGCGGGTGGCTACGGCGGTCACAATCCCGCCAAGAGCTCGGACGCCGCCCTCTGTAGTGTCTCGGAGTTCACCGTGCCGGCCAGGAGGAAAGCGCCGCGCCGTCCGCGAAATGGCGTGATCAACAATCCGACGGGACCGACGGGCGCCAGGGTTCCAACATCGGTGAACTGGGCGCTACCACGATCACTGAGCTGCCGCCGCAACGGCCCGGCGACTTGCCCGCGCAGCGGCAGAGCGATCAAGGTGGTCGGGCCGCGCCCGTAGATGCCAACCGCACCTGGGTCTTGACCATCGCGGGAACGCAGGCCGGCTAGAGAGGTGGGCAGATCGTACGGCGCGAACGCATTCGCTGCGGCGGCGACGTCGACGGACTCCTCGTAGTTGACCTGTACGCCTTTGGCAGGGGTGAAGTCTGTGGTCTGCGGGGCTGGCTCGTCCAGGCTGAGCTCGAGGAGCGTCGTGGTGAGCACCGGGCGTTGCTCACCGATGCCGTACAGCTCCACCCGCAACGGCAGCCCGCTGCCAGGCTCGGCCCAGATGTCGACATGGGCGATCGTGCTGGCTGGCTCATCCGGCGCGAGCCGTACGCCGGGCGCCTCAATGCCCGCCACGCGCCGGGTCGGCAGCCGACTCAGCTCCTCGTCACGTACGCCCTGCATCAGCACCCGCGCGAGGGTCGGCGGGAGCAGGTCGGAGGCATCGGGCAGCCGGATCTTGGAGACAGGTGAGTACGTTGCGGTCTCCGATTCGAAGACCCAGCGGACGGTGTATCCGCCCTGCCGGAACAGGTCGGTTTCCCCGGTGCTTCGGATCCGGTCGACTCGCCAGTCGTCTGCATTGCGCCACCACACCCGCAGCTTGGTGTTCTCGCCGAGCATTTGAGCCAACGTCGCGAATGACTCGTTGTCCGGCACCTGCAGCGTTCCGGAGGTCTCCACGTAACCAGACCACCCGACATCCGCCGACTGCCGTACCCGCCCGGCCAATTCCGCGGCCGTGATGTCAGAAGCTGGGGCCGGTCGTGTCCCGATGACGATAGGCGTCGCGACCAGCGCAACTGCAGTCAACAGCACGACCAGCCAGCGCGCCGACATGGCGCCACTGTAGGTCGACTGCACTAATGCCGACGAACCTGGAGCACGGCTTCGAAGATCGGCCAGATCACTGGCCAAACCAGAGTCGGCGGCTGGCCGCATGTCCCAGACCACGTCGTGAGACTGCTGAAGTGCGTTTTCTTCGCGATCATCGCGACTGCCGCTAAAAGATCTTTCGCAGCGCCGCAAAGAATCAGCCGTCACCCGGTGATTCGCGTCATAAACCGTCCGTCGGGACGAACGGGTGGGTTTTGGGCCCGGCGGAGGCTTCGGTAAGGTACGACGAGACTCGCGAGCAAGCATTTGAGCCCCGAGATGCGGCCGCACCAGTGTCGTGGACCCCAGCGATACCGACTGCCAAGAATTGTTTCAGGAACCGTTATGCCGCAAGCCGCACCGCCCAGATCGCAGCAGAGCTATCGGCACGAGGCGTTCATGTGGCGCAATCCGGACGACTACGCCTCAGTCCTTGGCCCATTCGTCGAGGACGGGCTCGCAGCAGGCGAGGCGGTCATGGTCGCTGTCGTGCGGCGCCATGCCAACTGGTTGCGCGAGAGCTTGGGGGGACAGGCTCGCAAGGTCAAATTCGTCGACATGGCCAAGCTCGGCCGGAACCCGGCACGCATCATTCCCGCCTGGCAAAAGTTTGTGGATCAGCACTCGGGCTACGGCCGTCCGGTACGCGGAATTGGCGAACCGATCTGGGCAGGGCGGCGTCCCGAGGAGATTCTGGAATGCCAGCTACATGAGGGTCTGCTCAATCTGGCGGTTGATCCGAAGATTCCGCTCTGGTTGATCTGTCCCTACGACTTGCGGGGTCTCGACCCGTCGGTCATCAAAGAAGCCCATCGCAGCCACCCCGCCGTCATGGATGGGGACCGCTACCACGGAAACTCCCAATATGGCGGGCGGGCCCATGTTGAGGCGATGTTCAGCTCAGACCTTCCCGAGCTCGACGGTAAGCCAGCGGAATACAACTTCACTCCGGAGTCCGTCGACCGTGTCTTCAATATTCTGACGTTGGAGGCTTACGGCGCCGGTCTCTGGTCAGACAAGGTGACTGACCTGGCCGCAACAACTCGGCGGCTCGCGTCCTGCAGTATGCGACGGGGCGCCATCGAGGGCACAATTCGGATCTGGGACGTGCCACACGCGCTGATCTGCGAGGTGTCCGACGACACCATGATCGAGGATGTGTTGGCCGGCCGCCGAGCGCTCGCCTCGAGCGACCGCGATGGACTGTCCTCAGCGAACCGGAAGTGCGACCTCGTTCAGCTGCGCTGCACTGATGCAGGGACAACGGTGCGTCTTCACATGTGGAAGTAGCCAGCTCCGCTCGGCCTGCTAGTGCACCCAAGATCAACATTGGCGCAACTGGTTGCAACTTAAGCATCGCCTCAATCAAATCGATACACGATAGATCAATACGCACACAAATAGGCATCGACTTCTCTGAGTCGACGCGCGTACCCTAAGGGCTGGGGAAAGGACTCCGGGTTATCTCGGCCACCGAGCTTGGCATGCAGGCAGCGCTGAGAAAGGGGGCTCAATGCCCAGCAACCGGGTCCGACCAGCCGTACTGAGCATTCTCATTACTATCCTGCTGTTCTTCGCCAATTCGGTTGCAGCATCGGCTGATGATGCCGAGCCACCGCCCTGCAATACGGCGGCCCAGTTTGATCCCGCCAACTTTCCCAATCCACCCAAGATCGACAATCAATGGGATCCCCGGGTTCCCGGGACGCAGTTCATCCTGTCTGGAGAGGCGGACCGAGGAGGAGGACTGCTACCCCATCAGGTGGTGTCGACCGTCACCGACCTGACCAAGATGATCAACGGCGTACGTGCTGTGGTCATCCTGGAGGAGGACATCAACGAAGGGGAGCTTCAGGAGGCGGAGCTCGCCTTTCACGCACAAGACAACGCCGGGAACCTCTGGAATCTTGGCGAGTATCCCGAGGAGTATGAAGACGGAAAGTTCAGCAAGGCTCCAGACACCTGGATTTCCGGTCTAGATATGGCCGAGCCTGGCAACATCATGCTGGCGGACCCTCAGCTGGGAACACCTGAGTATCTTCAAGGTTGGTCACCCAACATCGAGTTCTTGGACTGCGCGAAGGTCTACAAGATGCAGAAGGAGACCTGTGTCCCTCTCGGCTGCTTCGAGAACGTGATGATCACTGACGAGCGGAGCCCGCTCGAGCCGGAAAGTGGCCACCAGCGCAAGTACTACGTGCCCGGAGTGGGCAACGTCCGGGTCGGCGCCGTCGACGATCCGGAAGGCGAAACGCTCGTCTTGCTCGGGGTCAAGCAATTGAGCCCCGATGAGTTGGCGAAGGCTCGCCGAGATGCGCTGAAGCTCGAGAAGCGCGCCTACAAGATCAGCGATCTGTATCGCCAGACCAGTCCTATCGAAGTACCCGCTGGCGGCACCGGGTAGTCCGCAACATCCCACGCTGCGTGGGATGCTTGACGCTGTGCACGGCATGCACGCCATGCACGAGCGCAAACAGTCCCGACGCTGCGTGGGATAGCTCACCCGAGAATGGCGGCTCGCTGAAGGGCAAGACCGGTCGCGAGGACGCGTTCTCGGCACCCGGGCACTAGCCACGCTGCGCAACCAGCTCAAAGTGCTCCGCCACAGTGCCGACCTGAACCCAGGCCGTTAGGAGCTTCGCCGACTGCGTCTAGCAGTGGTTGCCGCAGTCATCGCGGTATAGATCTCGATAAGAGCCCGGCGCTGCCGCGCTGTCAGCCCTGGATCAGTAGAGATGGTGGCGACGAATGAGGCGTGCTCCGCAGGCTGATGCTCTCCTTCGTGATCATGGTCGCCTGCTGGACCATGATCATCATCGCGCGTCCGCGGACGCAGCGTTTCCGGTGGTACGCCCAGTGTCGCGGCAATCGTTTCGAGCACATCGGCTGATGGGGCGCGGAGCCCATGCTCGATCTGGGAGAGGTACGGGTTGGAGATACCAGCCATCGCCGCAACCTGTCGCATGGACAGCTCCGCCAACTCACGTTGCCGGCGGATGATCTCCCCAATCAAGTTCTCCGATGATTCCTCACCAGGATTCATGGCCCCATCCTAGAGACCTGCGATGTGATGCATCTCGCACACGCTCCGCTAGCTTAGCTAGCGTTTTTTGGCTAACATTGCATGCGCTACACCCGACAACCCAGGTTGTACGCAACAACCCAAGGAGAACCATCATGGCTACGACCACAACGACTAAGATCAATGACTTCACCGAGGGCTTCGGCGAGACCGCCGAACGCTATCGGGCCATCAACGAGAAGTTCGTCGAAACCGGCAAGAAGACCGCCAACGCCGTACTCGACGGCTACGAGAAGGCGCTCGGAAACTACGTCGAATTCAGGCAGCAGCTTGCTGGAGCGACGCAGCTCGACTGGGTCAGCACCGTTGTCAAGGCACAGAACGAATTTGTCACCGAGGTCAACGCGGCCTACCTCTCTGCCGCCCGGGACGTGCTGAAGTAAACCGTATGCTCAAGCTGTGAGAACGCAGCCGTCGGCGGATGATCAACTGAGACTCGGTGAGATCATCCGCCGGCAACGAGAGCTGGCCGAGCTGTCCATGCGCCAGGTTGCGGCGATGGCTGGTATCTCCAACCCGTACCTCTCACAGATCGAACGTGGGCTCCGTGCCCCGTCGGAAGACGTGCTCCGTGCGATCGCCGACTCCCTCAACGTCTCTGCCGACCTGCTCCGCGGTGAAGAACCCCCTGCCGAGTCGGCAGAGGTCATTGAGGCAATCCAGTCCGATCCCGACCTCTCCGCCTCGCAGCGCCGCTCACTGATTGAGGCGTACCAAGCGCTCCGCCAGGTCACGATCCAACGCCGCAGGGGCCGGGCGTCTCGATGAGCGAGGCGACAGCCCCTCAGCACGGGGCAGACCACGAGTGGGACACCATCGACGAGGCGGTCCGCGAGCAACTCCGCCTGCTACTGACGGCCAGCACGAACTTGATCAACGGCAGCGAACTGATGGGTCGGCTGGATCCGATCTCTTTGTTCCCCGCCGTGTTGCGTACGAGTGTGGCCGCGGCTTCCCGACCCGACAAAGTGGCCAGCGTCTTGACCGGCACCGCGGGAGAGATGTTTCGGGCAACGGCGGCTGCCACAGTGCGCGCGGTCGGCGGCACCCCGACTTATCAGCCCAAGCGTGCGAAGGACAAGCGGTTCGCCGATCCAACATGGAGCGGAAATGCCGGGTATTGGCTCCTCAGGGAGGTCTATTACGGGTGGGAGCAGTCCCTGCTCGCGATCGTCCGCGACGCCGCCACTTCGCCGGAGGTGCGGCAGAAGGCGGAGTTTGCGACTCAGCTGATGATTGACGCCCTGGCTCCCACCAACTTCGTCCTGGGAAACCCCGCCGTGATCAAGAAGGCGGTGGAGACTGGCGGCTTGTCTCTAGCCAAGGGTGCGCGCAACTTCGTCCATGATCTGCTGACCAATCAGGGTGCGCCGCGGCAGGTGGCACCCGGTGTGCACGCCGTCGGCAAGGACATGGCCGTGACTCCCGGCAAGGTCGTCTTCCGCAATGAGTTGATGGAGCTGATCCAGTACGCGCCCAGCACGGCCGAGGTACACGAGATCCCGCTGCTGTTCAGCCCGCCGTGGATCAACAAGTACTACGTAATGGATCTCGCTCCGGGCCGCAGCCTCGTACAGTGGGCTGTCGACCACGGGCACACCGTTTTCATGATCAGTTATCGCAATCCTGATCAGCAGATGCGCCATGTGAAGATGGACGACTATTTGATCTCGGGCCCGGTCGCAGCCCTCGAGGTAGTCGGCAACATCACTGGCGCAGAGAAGATCAACCTGCTCGGTCTCTGCCTGGGCGGCACGCTCACGATGGCGACTCTTGCCTACCTGGATGCAGTCGGACTGGAGTTGATCAACTCGGCGACTTTCTTGAATACCTTGATCGACTTCAGCGAACCAGGGCTGCTCGGCGTCTTCACAGACGAAGCCACGCATCAGCCGGCTGGAGCGGACGATGAAGCGCACCGGTTTCCTGCCGAAGGAGAACATGCAGCGCTCCTTCAACCTGCTCCGCACCAACGACCTGATTTGGAACTACGTCGTGAGTAGCTGGCTGATGGGGGAGGAGCCGCCGGCATTCGACCTGCTCAGCTGGAACAACGACTCGACCCGGATGCCGGCCGAGATGCATACCTTCTATCTACGCAGCTGCTATGTGGAGAACCAGCTCGCCCGCGGTGTGATGGAGCTGGCCGGGCAGTCGCTTGATCTTGGGAAAGTTGATCAGGATCTCTATTTCCTGTCTGCCGAACAAGATCACATTGCGCCGTGGCGCAGCGCGTACGCCGGCGCCCGGCTGCCTGCTGGGAACGTACGTTTCGTGCTCTCAAACTCCGGGCACATCGCAGGCATCGTGAACCCGCCGAGTCCGAAGTCTCTCTATCGCGTGATCGAGAGCGACCAGTCTTTACCTGCCGATCCGGCAGATTGGATGGCGGCGGCGACAACCCACACCAGGACTTGGTGGGAGGACTGGGCCGAATGGATCGCGGCTCGAGCTGGGGCGATGCGGAAACCACCGCGAATGGGCAACCGAAAGTACCGGCCGATCAGCGACGCTCCCGGCACGTACGTGCTCGAACGCTGAATCGAGGTGGACTACATGTCCATACCGCCGTTGACACCCCACACCTGACCAGTGATGTAGGAGGAGTCGTCAGCGGCCAGAAATCCCACAATGCGCGCCACCTCCTCGGGGCGGCCGAAGCGCCGGAGTGGAATTTGCATCTTGAGCTTGTCGAGCACCTTCTCAGGCACCGCCGCGACCATCTCGGTCAATGTGTAGCCCGGAGTGACAGTGTTCACGGTCACCCCGATGCTGTCCTCGTTGAGCTTGCCCGATCGTTCCAGCAGGAAGGCGGCCTCACGGGCCATGGTCTTGGTCAGTCCGAAGAGGCCGGACTTGGAGGCTGCGTAGTTGGCCTGTCCGATGTTGCCAATCTCGCCGATTATCGAGCTGACGTTGATGATCCGTCCGCTGCCTCGCTCAATCATGTGTGCCAGCACGGCCTGGGAGAGGAAGAACGCCCCGGAGAGGTTGACAGATAGCACCTTGTTCCAGTCGTCGTCAGTCAGCTTGAGGACGGTCTTGTCGATGGTGATCCCGGCATTGTTGATCAAGATGTCGAGCCGGCCGTGTTGCTCCATCACCTCGTTCACCACGCGCCGGCAATCGTCGGGAGACGCGACGTTGCCTTGGTGGGTGCTGACCGGCGTCGAGAACCGGGCCGCAAAGTCCTGCGCGAACTGATCGGCAGCCTCGACGTTGCGGCTGAAGCCTGCCGCGATCGTCCCGCCCTGGGAGGCGAGGGTCTCGGCGATGGCCGCGCCGATGCCTCGGGTGCCGCCGGTGACCAGTGCCACCCGACCGGTGAGCTGACTTCCCCCCGGTTGGCTGGACACGGGCTGCTCGGTTGTGGTGCCTGTGGTGGATTCGCTCATTCGGTGCCTCCTCGCACAGCTGCAGGACTCATATTCGCCAGTCGGGTTGCCGCCCATTGCCCCTGGCGCGGATCGTAGGCGCTGGACGGCAGATTGGGAAGAAGCGACGCAGAGAACAGAAATCGGAAACCACCGTTTTGCCACAGTGCCTGCATGGGTAGCGGGCGGCAAGATACGCTGCCGGCTGGTCCAACGGACCAGTCGAGCGACGAGTCAGGGCTTCAGACCTGTCGCAATCCGCACACCATCCTCGCACCATCCCCGCACAGAAGGATGCTCTATGCCAGGCCACGCCTCGCAGGACGCCGGGCCGTCGGAGGACCCGGCCAGTGGTGGGCAGTTGACTCGACGCTGGTTCCTCACCTACGTCGTCGCAGCGCCCGTGCTCACTGTTGCCGCCGGCAGCATCGTTGCCCCCGGCAAGGCGCACGCTGTCGTGCCGAGCCCGCCGCAGCCGGAGAACCTGCTCGACCTGGGTGACGTCATGGTGGCGGCAACGAAGCAAGCTCAGCACCTTCTCGTGCTTGAGGTGACCCCGGACAACCGGATCGTCTTCCGGGTACCACGTGCGGAGGTCGGGCAGGGCATCACGACGGCGTTCGCCATTGTGGTTGCCGACGAGATCGACGCGCGCCTCGATGACGTCGACGTTCCGTTGGAGGAGGCTCGCCAGGACCTCGGAACCGCGCAGTCCACCGGCGGGTCGTCCTCGGTTCGCGCACTCTGGGACCCGGTGCGCTCAGTCGCGGCGGAGGCCCGGGCCCGGCTCGTCACCGCGGCGGCGGAGCGGTGGGACTTGCCAGCACGTTCCCTGAGCACGCGGGACACCGCGGTCTGGGCCCCAGACGGGCGTTCCGCCACGTACGGGTCGCTCACCGAGGCGGCCGCCGAGGTTGTGGTACCAGCGGTATCGGCCGATCCGAAGCCCTCGGCGGAGTACCGCCTCATCGGCAAGGCGACGCCTCGGATTGACGCACGGAGCATCGTGACCGGCGCGGCGAAGTTCGCCCTCGATGTTGATGTCCCGGGCGCTCTGCCGACAGTGGTGGTCAGACCGCCCACGCTCAAAGGCAAGGTTGAGGCGTACGACGCATCAGCGGCTCTTCAGATGCCCGGGGTGGTGGCCGTCACCGAGCTGCCGAGCGGGGTGGCGGTGAGCGCGAAGACTTTTGACCAGGCCTTGAAGGCAGGGTCGGCGGTTGATGTGACCTGGGGGTCCGGCACAGTCGAGGGCGTCTCCGACGCTGACATCAAGTCCCGGCTCGCCGCGGCGATCCCACCGATGACACCAGCGCCTCCGCTGACCAAGCGTGTTGACGCGACCTTCTCGTTCGCGTTCGTCAACCACGCCCCGATGGAGGTCGGCAGCGCTGTGGCCGATGTCCAAGCTGACTCTGCAACCGTCTGGGTGGCGACCAAGTCCCCGACCGGCGCTCAGTCGGCGGTCGCCGACGCCGTCGGGCTCAGCGTCGACCAGGTGACGCTGAATGTGATCCGGGGCGGCGGCTCCTTCGGGCGGCGGATCTACCACGAGCCGGCAGTCGAGGCAGCGCGCGTGTCGCACGCGATCGGCAAGCCCGTGAAGCTCATGTGGACCCGCAACGATGACATGCGCCATGGCCGCGTACGGCCGCGCAGCCACCACCAGTTGCGCGCAGTGCACGCAGCCGGCGAGGTGCTGACCTATGAGCACCGCATGTCGTGCGTGGAGCTGGACCTAGGGAGCGGCACCGGGCAGGCGCTTGTCGATGCCGGCTATGTCAGCCCGACGATCGGTACGGCGTTTTTCACCTTGAGCCAGGCCTGCCCTTACAACTTCGGAATCGTCACCGAAAGCCTCAACGAGGTCTCCTACAACATGCCGACCGCTACCTGGCGGTCGGTCTACTCCGCCCAGGCCCGCACCGCTGAGGAGATTCTCGTCGACGAGATCGCGAAGGCAATTGGAGCCGACGCTGTCGCCATGCGACGGACGTTCCTCAAAACGGCCGAGGCTCGCGCCGTGCTCGACAAGGTCGCGACCGAAGGCAACTGGGGCCGAGCAATGTCGTCCGGGACCGGTCAGGGCGTGGCGCTGCATGGCGAGTACCGGTCGATCGCTGCATGCCTGGTCGAGATCGACTGCAGGGGGGCAAAGCCGCGGGTCACCAAAGCCGTCATGGCCCTGGACGTGGGGCGTCAGGTGAATCCGAGCGGTCTGCGGGCCCAGGCCATGGGCAGCCTCATGGACGGGATCAGCACCGTGCTGCTCGCCGGCAACCACCTGGATGACGGCGCGTTTCGGGAGGGCAGCTACAGCGACTTCAAGTACGCCCGCCAGGCCGACGCGCCACTGGAGTGCGAGGTGCACCTGGTCGGCGGAACCGGCAAGCCCGGTGGAGTCGGCGAGCTGTGTGTCCCGGCGGCAGCCGGGGCGGTGGCGAATGCCTATGCCCGCGCGACCGGCGACAAGCCCCGTAACTTCCCGATCAACTTCTGAGGAGCACACGGTGCCCAGCTATGCATTCAAGCTCAACGGCGAGAACGTCCAGGTCGACGCGCCGGCCGACATGCCACTGCTCTGGGTCCTGCGCGACCTCCTCGGCGTGACCGGGCCGAAGTACGGATGCGGCGTAGGCGTGTGCCGCGCGTGCACCTGCCATGTGAATGGCAGTGCGGTTCAGGTGTGCATGCTCACCGCCGCTGACGTCGTGGGAAAGAAGGTCACCACGATCGAAGGTCTGGCTGGAGAAGGTGACCTGCACCCGGTTCAGCAGGCATGGCTCGACGAGGATGTGGCTCAGTGCGGCTTCTGCCAGCCCGGGCAGATCATGCAGGCCGCTGCGCTGCTGAAGTCGAAGCGGAATCCCTCCGACGCCGACATCGACCAGATCATGAACGTGTGCCGGTGCGGCACCTATTGCCGGATCCGCAAGGCGATCAAACGCGCCGCGTCCACGATGTGAATCCGGCAACAACCCGGATTGCGGCAGACTCAGCAGAGTGACCAGCACAATCGAGCAAGATCATCAAGCCGCTACCCAGGCCACCACTGACCTGTGGCGTACGGCGGTGGTCTACCAGATCTACCCACGCAGCTTCGCCGACAGCAACGGTGACGGGGTCGGGGATCTGCCAGGCATTACCTCGCGGGTCCCATATCTGCGATCGCTTGGTGTGGACGCGGTGTGGTTGAGCCCGTTCTATCCCTCCGCGCTTGCCGACGGCGGCTATGACGTTGATGATCACCGCGATGTCGATCCGCGACTCGGCACCTTGGATGACTTCGACGCGATGGTCTGTGCACTGCATGCGGCGGAGATCACGGTGATCGTCGACATCGTGCCCAATCACACGTCCAATCGGCATCCCTGGTTCGTCCAGGCTCTCGCCGGAGGTCGTGACGCCCCGGAACGTGATCGTTATCTCTTCCGCGACGGCATTGGCTCTGGCGGCGAACTGCCGCCCAACGACTGGGAGTCGCTCTTCGGCGGATCAGCTTGGGCGCCAGCCGGTGACGGTCAGTGGTACTTCCACTGTTTCGCGGCTGAGCAGCCGGATCTCAACTGGGAGAACGAGGAGGTGCGTGAGGACTTCCGCCGCACCGTACGCTTCTGGGCCGACCGCGGGGTCGACGGGTTTCGGATCGATGTGGCCCATGGCCTGCGCAAGGACATGTCGGAGCCGTACCCTCCGTGGGGCGAGATCGCCGACGTCATGCGACCGGACGGTTCGCATCCGCTCTGGGATCGCGATGACGTACACGAGATCTATGCCGACTGGCGGCGGATCTTCAACTCTTACGACCCGCCGCGGTATGCAGTCGCGGAGGCCTCGGTACATCCGGCGCGACGCGCGCGGTACGCCTCAGCCGACAGTGTCGGAAATGCGTTCAACTTCGCCATGCAGGATGCGGATTGGCGGCCGGAGGACTATCGCCACGTGATCAACAGCGGGCTGGCCGACATGATCAACAATGGCTCGACCACTAGCTGGCTGCTGGGTTGCCACGACACGCCACGGGCGGCGACCCGGTATGGGTTGCCACTGGAGGACGAGCGTCCCGCCTACCGGGTCGCCCGGGCATGGCTAATGAGCAACGGGACAACGCCGCCGTTGGATCGGGCGCTCGGTGAGCGGCGGGCACGGGCGGCGATCATGATCTTGCTGGCGCTACCGGGCTCGACCTACATCTACCAGGGCGACGAGCTAGGCCTACACGAGGTGGCTGATCTTCCGCTGGAGGTTCTGGAGGACCCGATGGCGACGCGCTCGACGACCGAGAAAGGTCGTGACGGTTGCCGAGTGCCGCTGCCGTGGAGCCTGGAGGGGCCGTCGTACGGGTTCGGTGCGCGGGGCGGCCACCTGCCACAACCAGACTGGTTTGCGGCGTACGCGGTGAGTGTTCAGGAAGCTGATCCCGACTCGACGCTGAATCTCTACCGCAGGGCGCTGGCGCTGCGCGGCCACCTGTTCGCTGACACCCGCCTCAGCTGGGTGGAATCGGAGCCCCAGGTGCTGCACTTCGAGCGAGGCGGCCGCATCTGGTGCGTGAGCAACTTTGGCGCAGAGCCCGTCGCGCTTCCGGCCGGCGAGGTGCTGCTGAGCAGTGCGCCACTGGATGACGGATGGCTGCCCGGTGACACCACCGTCTGGCTCCGAGCGCCGTAACCGCGATCCGGAAGGTCGACGCCCAGAGACCCCGGTGAGTTTGACCAGGTGCGCGGGTCCATAGCCTGAGGGCATCATCGGTTTTGCAGAGGGAGGCCGGAATGAGTGAAGCGGTAGTGCTGGTGGGGACCAAGAAGGGACTGTGGGTTGGGCGCTCTGACCCGGAGCGGCAGGATTGGGAGTGGTCGGATCCGCAATTCCTTATGGAGGCCGTCTACGCAACCTGTATCGACACCAGGGGAGCGGAACCGCGACTTCTCGTGGGTGGTACGAGCGAGCACTGGGGCCCGGGCGTCTACTACTCCGACGACCGCGGACGTACCTGGACTGAGACTCAAGGCGCCGCCGTCCGCTTTCCGCAGGAATTCGGCACCAGTGTCGAAAGGGTCTGGCAGATCCAGCCTGGTGGCGTACAAGATCCGGACGTTATCTATGCCGGCACTCAGCCGTCTGCACTGTTCCGCTCAACGGATCGAGGCGAATCATTTAGCTTGATCCGGTCGTTGTGGGATCACCCGCACCGCGAAGAGTGGGGAGCGGGCTATGGCGGGCAGGCAATCCATTCGGTGCTGCCCGATCCGACCGATCCGGCCCATGTCACGGTTGCGATGTCGACTGGTGGGGTCTACCGCACCTCTGACAGGGGCGAGACCTGGAATCCCGCAAACTCCGGCATCAGAGCGGACTTCATGCCCGATTCCGCCCCGCCGGAGTTTGGGCAGTGCGTGCACAAGATCGCCGCGCATCCTGATGCTCCGAGGAGGATCTTCGCGCAGAATCACGGCGGGGTCTACCGTTCCGATAACGGTGGCGACCAGTGGGTTTCGATCGCCGACGGCCTGCCGGCTGACTTCGGATTTCCAATCGTGGTGCATCCGCGGAAGCCAGAAACCGTGTTCGTGTTCCCTCTCGTCGATGGCGCTGAGCGATTTCCTCCGCAGGGCAAGGCGCGCGTCTGGCGCTCCGACGACGCTGGTGAGAGCTGGACGCCGTCGGAGTCTGGCCTACCGGATCGTTTCTATGCGGCCGTGCTGCGCGACGCAATGACCGCTGACAACGCCGAGGACATGGGCCTCTACATTGGCGCCCGCGACGGGTCGGTCTTCTTGAGCACCGACGACGGCGCTAGTTGGCGTCAGATCGTGGCGCATCTGCCCGACGTACTCTCCGTACGCGCCGCCGTCGTCTAACGCCGGCCCTGCTCAGCTTGAACCACCTGAACGTCGTCGCTGCGGACCGGCCCAGTTGTGCCTCGCACCACCAGCTCGACGCGTAGATCCTCCGGCTCCTTCGAACCGTCGCCATTGTGCTCATCTGCCGCCAGTGCCCCGATCATCGCGTGGGCGGCACGTTCCCCTTGTTCGTGGGCATGCTGATCAACGGTTGTCAGGCCCCACCACTGTGACATCGGATGATCATCGAAGGACGCAATCGACACATCGTCCGGACAGCGGAGTCCGGCGGCGCGGAGCGACGGCCATTGCCCCGAACGCCATCTCATCGGTGTGACAAAAGATCGCTGTCGGAAGTGGGCGGCCGCTTGCGAGAAGTTCCTTCATCGCACGCTCACCGTCCACGGCGTGGCAGTCGCCGGGCTGAATGACATTGCGACTGTCGATGTCGAACCCGGCTTCTCGTATGGTGTCGCGCAGCCCGTCGGTCCGCTGGTCCCAGACGTGATAGTCGGGCTTGGCTGACATTCGTCCGTCGAATATCCCGATATTGCGATGACCCAGCGATAGCAGGTGTTCGGCGATCAGCCGCCCGCCTGCCCGATTATCGACGAAGATTCCTGGGACGCTGGTCAGCGGTGAGCCAGCGGCACTTACCGGAACCGTGGCTGAGTCTGGTCTCTCCTCATGCCGTTCGACCGAGATGGTGCCCGCGAAGAGTAGGGCGTCGCGGCCCCGCCCGGCACCGAGCTCGCGGAACAACTTGCGGAACTGCGGAGACTCCACTTCCAAGAAGTCGGAGTCGACGTCCAGGTTGATCAGTTCCACCCGGAAGCCCTCGGGGCTGAGGACCTCGCTGGCTCCGGAGGCGAACTCACTGAAGTACCACGAGCGCAGCGTCGGGAGCACGATGCCGACCGTCCTGGATTGCCCGCTCGCGAGGGCGGTGGCCAGATGCGACGCCGAGAAATCGAGCCGATCGGCGGTCTCGATGATGCGCTCCCTGGTTGATGCGCCAACGCCGGCAATGCCGCGCAACGCGCGAGACACTGTCCCCTTGTTGACGCCCGCTTCCCGCGCTACGTCTGCAATCGTGGTGCGTCGAGCCGTCGCTTGAGGCCTCGTCGCAATCACCCACGTGTGAGTTTCGGCGAGCACGACATACACTATACGGCCGGGCAACGCTTCGAGCACCACGCTCGTCCTGCCTCTGACCAGGGGAATCGTTCGACAGAGGCCCCTGGCTTTCCGCCGATCCCTAGTCAAGAGAGAATGTCGCGGGAGCCTGGACCAAGGGACGCCCTTGGGGAGGAGGACTAAAACCTATGGCCGCGGTGCTGGGTCGGTGGCGTGCGACGTACACCCCAGGGGACTGGGTGGTGCTGTCCGGGCCGACCTCCTTGGTGCTGCTCGAGCCGCCAACTCACGAGTGGGCTCCGTTGATCAACACACTGTGGGACGAAGTGATTGCGTCCAGGTCGATCGTCGACCTCGCCGCCCGGTTGGCGAGCTTCAAGATTGATGACCTGCCCAGCCTCGGTGCCTTTTTCTGGACCGCCGACGGCATGCGTTCGCTGGTACGCGGGCAGATCTCGGTCATCGATCTCGCCACCGGGAAAGTGGTGGCGAACGGAGAGGGCATCCAGACGTGGAGTGAGGTCGGGCTGGCCGGTGTATCCCACATCCGGGTGGACACCCCACACGATGGAGATGTCACCCTCTTGGAGCTGCCGCTCGTCGTCGGAGCCGTACGCGCCTCATCGGTGGTCCTCGATGCCTCAGAGCGGGCACGGGTCGGCTCACCTCAGGGGCAGCCGGTGCCGGCTGCTGCGCCAGGTCCTGGGCTACTCACCGAGCCGCTGTCCGCGGTGGCCGCGGCGCCAACTCATGAGCCCTCGCAGCCCGCGCCCGAGCCAGCTGACGGGGTAGCGGCGGCTACGCCGGTCGAGCAGACCGCCGAACTGTCGGCGGAAGAGATTGCCGCTCTGCAGAACGCCGACACCCAGCAGCTGTCGTCGCCGTTTGATGGGCCTGAATCAAAGGCTCAGCCCGAGGTCACTGCGACCTCACAGGCAATGGTTTCCGCTGCCTCGGATTCAGCATCCGATGCCGCTGAGCGTGTCGACGCCTCTGCAGCCACCCGCGAACCCGAGCCGGATGAGAGCATCCAAGACTCGGCGATCCTGGCCGTGCTGTGCCAGAACGGACATGCCAACCCGCCAAACTCCAACAGATGTCGGGTTTGTGGCAGCCCGGTGGCACGCAGAGTGCCGCAGTTTGTGGCAGGCCCGGTCCTCGCTGTGCTTCGCGTCTCCGACGGTTCCACTGCCGAGGTGGATCGACCTGTCCTCATCGGCCGGGCGCCGTCGGGCGATCGGGCGAGTAGCCGGTCGCCTCGGCTGATGCCCGTCCCGAGCCCGAACCATGACATCAGCCGGACGCACCTCGAGGTGGCTCCGAAAGGCTGGCAGATTGTTGTTACCGACCTGAACTCTACGAACGGAACGGTCCTGGTACGCCCCGGAGCCGTCGATCGTCAACAGCTCGCCCCGGGCGAGCCGGTCCCCGTGCAATTGGGCAGTGTCATAGAGCTCGGTGATGGAGTGTCTGTATTGATTGACTTTCCGCAGTAGCGTCTCACCTGCGAAACAGTTACGAAAGAAGACGAGGAGCTGTTCATGGAAACGCCCGTGCAGGGTCGCCCGAATCGCGAGACAGGCCTGCCCCCAGGGGTAGAGGTGGGTCCGCTCGGCAAGCGTTTCGTCGCGTTTCTCATCAACCTCTCGGTACCGGTTATCGTCAGCCTTGCGCTGGTCTTCCTGCTGCCGAGCACGACGGGTGCGCTCCGCCTGACGCTGGGCCTCATCGGTGCGGTCATCATGATCGGCTGGCTTGTCCTGGTCTGGTACTCACTGGCCGTTCGGGCGGCGAGCCCGGGTCTGCGGGCAATGAAATTGCAGGTAGTCGGCTTCCTCGACGGTCGGCCGGTCGGCCCTGCGCGGGTCTTTCTGCGAGCTGTCGTGTTCTGGGCGCTC
The DNA here is from genome assembly GCA_963840505.1 of uncultured Actinomycetota bacterium. Classification (GTDB taxonomy): domain Bacteria; phylum Actinomycetota; class Actinomycetes; order Propionibacteriales; family Propionibacteriaceae; genus Microlunatus. The sequence continues at coordinate 44,640 of CAWIZB010000010.1, read as the reverse complement.
TGCATCACCGGCATCGGCCTATTGATCATGTTGATCATGATGTTGAGGCACCCCCGCAAGCAGGGCTGGCATGACCTCGCTGTCACTGCGGTGATGATCAAGGAGCGGCTACTGGCGCCACCTGTGCAGCCGGCCCGAGCCGTCACCGGTGCGCGGCAGGACTCCCCGGGTCAGGTCAGCAACTCGCAGCCACAACCGAGCGTGGTACGCGCGGCGGCGCCGCCCAGCTATGCACCCGGGCCGGGTTACGCCCCTGCTGGTAGTCCTGTGCCCCCGGGTCCGCAGCCTGGCATGGCGCCAGCGGGCTCTGGGGCTCCGTACGCCGCAGCTGTACCACCGGCATTGGCGGCTCCCTATGGAGGCAACGCGTATCCGGCGCCGCCTCAGGCCTCGCCATATGGACCGCCCGCATACGGGTCATCGCCCACTCCGCGGCCCTCAGGCGGCGAACCCCAGCCACCTGGGGAGCCCGCCCGTTCGACGTCACCGACGCCGCAGGGTTCTCCTGCCGGTGCGTCGCCGGCGTACGAGGACCTGCCGGAGTATGCAGTTTCGCCCGGTGATTTCGAAGATCAGAGCGCTGTCGGCCCCCGTTCCCCCTACGTCCAGGATTGGTCGATCTTGCTGGACGACGGAAGGCGGATCGCCGTCGAGGGCCTTGTGCTGCTCGGACGTAACCCGCAGCCGAAGGCCGGTGAAGAGGACGCGCAACTGATCAAGATCGCCGACGAGACGCGGACCGTCTCCAAGTCCCACCTGGCGGTCGGTGTAGACGCAGGTGGTCTCTACATCGTTGACCGCGGATCGACGAATGGATCGACGGTGTCCACGACCAACGGGATGTCGTCGCGATGCCGGGCCGGCGAAATGGTCCGGGTCGGCGACGGCGCGATCGTTTCCATCGGCGATCACTGGTTAGAGATCACGCGCAGCAGCTAGTGCCGTGTCTCCTAAGTCTCTTCACGTTTCGTGCCGCCCAGGCACGCACCTCGCGGCGTTCTCCTCGGTCGACATACGACCCGGTATCCCTCCCTCGTCGGCCTTGCGATGCACGCACCTGAACGCCGCCAAACGCAAAGGAACTTAGGAGACACGACACTACGGTTCGTCGCGATATCGTCCCGGCATGCTGCTTTCCGACCGCGACATCAAGGCTGAGGTCGAGGCCGGCCGCATCGGCCTCGAGCCGTACGCCGTCGACCTGGTGCAGCCGTCGAGCATTGATGTCCGCCTCGATCGCTACTTCCGGGTATTCGAGAACCACCGATATCCACATATCGATCCTTCGGCGGATCAGCCCGAGCTGACCCGGGCCGTCCAGCCCGAGGGCGACGAGCCATTCATTCTGCACCCGGGAGAGTTTGCGCTGGGTTCCATCTATGAGGTGGTGACGCTTCCGGACGACATAGCGGCGCGCGTCGAAGGCAAGTCATCGCTGGGCCGGCTGGGACTGCTCACACATGCCACCGCAGGTTTCATCGATCCTGGTTTTTCCGGTCACGTCACCCTCGAGCTGTCCAACGTCGCGACGCTGCCGATCAAGCTCTGGCCGGGTATGAAGATTGGCCAGCTGTGCTTCTTCCGCCTGAGCACCGCGGCCGAGCATCCGTACGGGTCGGCTCAGTACGGCTCGCACTATCAGGGACAGCGCGGCCCGACGCCGAGCCGCTCACACCTGAACTTCCACCGTACGCAGATCTGAGTCGCGAGGGGTTCAACATCCCACGCAGCGTGGGATCCTCGCGCTGTACTGGGCATGCACGCCACGTACAGCGTCAACAACCCACGCAGCGTGGGATGTTCACCCCAGGAGCTAGGCGCGATGGATGGCGATGTCGCCGGAGGCGGTACGTGCCCGGACCGAGATGTACCGCTCGCCGGGCCCCGGCTGAGTCGTCGACTCGAGGGCGATCCTGATGTCACCGGACACAGAACTGAGATCAAGCCAGGCGGGCAGTTCGTCGGCAACGCCGACCGTCAGGGAGCCTGAGGCCGAGCGCAGGTCGACCGAGCCGCTCGTCGAGGCGATGCCGATGTCGCCCGATCCGGAGTTGGCTCGCAGATCGTCTTGCACCGACTTCGCCACGACATCCCCGGAGCCGGACTTCGCGGTGAGGGGGCAATAGGTCTCGCTGACCGAGATGTTGCCCGAGCCTGAGTTGAGCCGGGCGGCACTGCCGTCTACTCGAGCCACCGAAATGTCACCCGATCCGGTGTTGCAATCAAGATCAACAGCGTTGCCGATGATGATGTCGCCGGAACCGCTGATGATCTTGGAGCGACCGATAGCGGCGCTGATCGAGACTCCAGCCGAACCAGTCTTGATCACAAACGTCAGCCCATCGGGCACCGCTAGTCGCAGATGTGCTTTGGTGTGCCGGAATAGCTGTTGCGGAAAGCTGATCCGCAGCCAGTCATGATCATGGTGGATCTGCATCTGCTCGATGAATCTCTCGTCGGCCGTGTCGATCGAGGATTCAACCAGATCCTGCCCAGTGCCGGGCTCGACGATGATCGATCCGCTGCCCAGGTTGTCAACGACGACGTGCTTTACGCCTTCATGGACCGAGTTCGTGACGCTCATCGCACCCACCCCTGAACGCTGCCCCGGGTGCGCCGGCCCTCACGTCCAGTCTTCCTCGTGCGATCACCAGGTCCCTCGCCGGACCCAAACGGCCCTGGCGGGCCAAAGTCGCCCTGCGGTCCGAGAGGGCCGCCAAAGCCAAAGACCACATTTGGCGCGGGCGGCATCGGCGGCGCGGGCGAAATCGGCGGCGCGGGTGGCATCGGCGGACGCGGTGGCTGCGGCCACTCCCGTTGTGAGCCGCTACGGTCGACGAGCGCATCCATCACAGCGCGGATGAGCCACGCGTTGGTTGAGATCCCTTCGGAGGAGGCCATCTCGTCGACCCGCGCCTTGACCGAGTGCGGGAGCCTCAATGTGATGCGCGCCACGGGCTCGTCGTCAGCTTCGATGGATGGCGACTCGCTCGACTCGTCGCCAGGCTCGGGCGTGGGCAGCAGCAAAGTCGGTTCTGACTCCGCAGCCTGCACTGAGACGACGAACTCCGGATCCTGGCCCACGATGCGCAGCTCGACCGAGGACGGCGCGAGCTCGGCGCTGATAGTGCCAGTAGCGTCCGACAGCGCCTGGAGGAGAGCGAGGCGAGTCGATGCCTCAATTGCCGTGCCGAGACGCTCGGCGACGTGTTGGGTGTGCTCGTCAGCGAGGGCGGATGCATTCGCGACGCCTACTCGGACCGACTCAAGATACGGTGAAAGATCCATGACGCCACTATGACGTCATGGTGACGTCAAATCAAGTCGAATTGGACGTCACGATGATGGCAATAACCGCTCACTGGGTTCGATTGACCGCTTCGAGGAGCAGCTGGGCGACGTCGAGCACTTCGGTTGTCTCCGGCGCGGATCCGGTCGCTTGCTTCGCGGTCAGCCCGTCGGTCAGCATGATCCGGCAGAACGGGCATCCGGTCGCGATCGCATCGTGTCCGTTGCTTCCGGTGGTGCCGAGCGTACGAAGCGCCTCCTCGGTGCGGTTCTCGTTGATCCGGGTGCCGAGCTTCTCCTCCATCCACATCCGTGCGCCGCCCGCGCCACAGCAGAAGGACCGTTCCCGGTTCCGAGGCATCTCGGCGACCTTGGCACCGGGCAGTGAAGCAAGCAGGTCGCGCGGCGGATCGTAGATCTCGTTGTGCCGTCCCAGATAGCACGCGTCGTGGTAGGTGATCGTTCGCCCGGCCACCGAGCCCTCAGGTGGCGCGACTGGCGTCAGCCGCCCGTCGCGTACCAGACGGTTGAGCAGCTGCGTGTGATGCACCACCTCGCAGTTGAGGCCCAGCTGCGGATACTCGTTCTTCAACGCGTTCAAGCAGTGCGCGCAGGTCACGACGATCTTGGTCGCCTTCGCCTCCTGCAAGGTCTCCGCGTTCTCCATTGCCAACTGCTGGAAAACGAACTCATTCCCGGAGCGTCGGGCCGGGTCACCGGTACACGTCTCGGCGTTGCCCAGCACGGCGTAGCTAACGCCGGCAGTATGGAGCAACTCAGCCACCGCGCGGGTGGTCTTCTTGGCCCGATCCTCGTACGCCCCGGCGCAGCCCACCCAGAACAGGTACTCCACCTCGCTGAGGTCCTCGACGTCCTCACCCACCACCGGTACGGGAAAGGGAAGCTCCTTGGCCCAATCCATGCGGCCCCGAGGGCTCATGTTCCAAGGATTTCCCTTGCTCTCCAGGCCTTTGAAAAGCCCGGTGAGCTCGGTCGGGAACTCCGCCGACATCATGACCTCGAAGCGTCGCATGTCGAGAATGTGATCAACATGCTCGATGTCAACCGGGCACTCCTGAACGCACGCACCGCACGTCGTACACGACCAGAGCACATCGGGATCGATAACGCCGGGCACGCCATCGGTGACCTCGATTGGGCCGACCAGCGATCGAGCTGCCTCCGCCCGAGTCGCCTCGGGCAGGGCGGCTCGAGCCGTCTCCGCCGCCTGGAGATAAGGAGCCTTGGTGTACGTGTGCTCCCGCAGATCCATGATCAACAACTTGGGCGAGAGTGGCTTGCCGGTGTTCCAGGCTGGGCACTGGGACTGACAACGACCGCACTCGGTGCACGAAGTGAAGTCGAGCAGTCCCTTCCAGGTAAACTCCTCCACCTTGCCGACACCCAACGAGGTGTCTTCATCGAGGTCCTCGATCGCGGCAAAGTCGAGCGGCTTGCCGTCGATCATGATCGGCTGCAGTGCCCCGAGCGCTGGTTCTCCGGACGACTCGCGCTTGAACCAGACGTTCGGCCAAACGGTGAACCGATGCCAGGCGACTCCCATCGTGGTGTTGAGTCCGATGACGATGAACCACGCCATCGAGATGACGATCTTGAGCGCGGCGATGATCACGATTCCGGGCTCGAGTGCCGTGGGAGCAATGCCGGCCGGTAGTAGGAACCAGGTCAGCGGGTAGTGCAGCCGCGAGGTTTCCGACCCGAGCAGCTGATACTCCATTGCGTGCAGCACGAGGACGCACATGACGATCCCGAGGACGGTCAGCTCGACGTAGTAACCCTGCCAAGATCGTGAGCCAAAAAATCGGGACTCTCGGCCACGGCCACGGAGCAGCAGCCGAATCATGATCAGGAAACTGATCGAGATCAGTCCGGCCCAGGCGATGATCTCGCTGGCCCACTGATACGGCGCCCAGTGCCCGATGATCGGCAGCGCGAAACGCGGATTGAAAAGCTGTCCGTACGCGGTGACCAGCGTAAAGATCAAGGCACCGAACGCGATGAACACGAACCAGTGCGCCACCCCGACTTTGGTCCACTGCAGCATCCGGGTGTGGCCGAGAGTCTCGGCGAGTAGGTTCTGCCACCGCTGGCCGCGATGATCACCTCGGCCGGGAGCGGCTTGACCGAGCTTGACGACGCCGACGATCGATGCCACGGCGCGGACAAAGAGCACGACACCGACTACCGAGACCGCCAACGCCACGACTATCGCGGCGACTTTCACGTGCGATTCCTCCTCGAGGGCAATGCGCCCTTCAGCCTAATGCGCCAGCGTCAGGCGCTCTGAGCCTGTCGGAGGGCGCGAGGGCCAAGCACGTCTAAGTCGCTACGGTCGATCGCACTGCAAGGTCACGCTCAGCCGGATACGGCCGTCGCTCCAGCCACCATTCGGCCAGCAAGAGCGCGACAGTCCAGGACAACCAGCCGGTGATGCCCGCGGTGATCTGGACGAACCAGGTCTCGTTGCCGGCGAACGTCGTGTCCTGCTGCGGCTGCAAGACAAGGAACACGGCAACGCCCACGAACCGGTTGAGAATGATTGAGCAGGTCAGCGCGAAGCTGCGAATCATCCACCGTCGGTGCTCGACGAACCTGGCGCGCCGGGCCATGACGAATCCGGTCAGGGTGATGCCCAGCCACAGCAGGGCCATCATGACGCTGCTGACCTTGATCACCGGCCCGAACGGCGTGGTAGCTGCAAGGACAAGTCCGGCCAGGCCGCCGGGCAGCACCCCTGCTAAGACGTACGTCCGGCCGATCCGGCGATGAGCCGTTCGGTGTCGGTTGCGGAACCAAGGCCAGATCTGGAAGACGACACATCCGAGCGCGATCGAGCCACAGATGACATGGAGAACAAGCAATGGGTAGTGCAGCGGGAAGTCTGGTGGTGGCGGCACCCTGGACCGGCTGGGATCGAGGCTCAGATACGGCGGCACCGAGAACGCCACGAAGACCACGACTACGAAGGCCAAGGGCACGATCCAAGGCCGCCGCCACCAGCGGCCCGGCGTTTCGTTGGGCGCGCGAGAGGTATCCAGCTGCGGCTGGGCGTATCTCATACGCAGCAGCGTATCATATACGCATCCCTAGGATGGAAAACGTGAACGAGGTAATCGCGGGGGTCGAGCTTCCCGAAAGCCTGCGACGACTTTGGGATCGGGCGGCACCCGCAAAGAAGCCCCGAAGAAGCCTGAGTCTCGACCGGATCGTCAACGCTGCCATCGAAATCGCCGATACCGAAGGGCTTTCGGCCCTATCCATGGCCAGGCTGGCAGAGCGCCTCGGCAGCGCTCCGATGTCCCTGTATCGGCACGTTGCCAGTAAGGAGGAGCTATACGACTTCATGGTCGATGCCGCGGCCCGAGAGTCGAGCGTCGTAGCGACCGACGATTGGCGTGCGGGACTTGCGGAGTGGATTGCCGATCTCATGGCGCTCTATCAGCGGCATCCGTGGATCCTGCAGCTGCCCGTGAGCAAGCCGCCGCTCGACCCCGGCCAGCTTGACTGGCTGGAGCGTGGATTACTCATTCAGCAGTCAACGCCGTTGACCGTGGCGGAGAAGCTGGGCGTCGTACTCACCCTGCTCGAGTACGCCAGAGGTCACGCCGCGATTGCCAACAGCCTGGAAGGAACCGACGCGTCCTTCGGATTGCCGCTGCCCTATGGTCAGCTGCTGGCGCAGTTGGTTGACGAGGCTCGGTTTCCAATGCTCACGGCAGCAATAAGTGCTGGCGCCTTCGAGCCGCCGCCGGTGGATTCTGAGGCGGATCTTCAGGAGGACTTGCAGTTTGGTCTTAATCTGATCTTGGACGGCGTGGCAGCCCTGATCCGTAGCCGAGCGTGACCGCCCGGAAACCAAGACCCAAATGCAGGGAGTTCATGTGACGCGCAGCGGGCACGCCGCGCCGCGTACCCGAATTGTGAGCGCTGGCGACTAGGGTCTTCTTTGTCCTCCGTATGCGGCGGTCACCGATCGGTCGTCAAGGACGCCGGCCGTCGAAAGCTGTAGCACGAGACCTGTGGGGTTCGCGTGATCGAGTTCGAATCAGTCGGCAAAACGTTCCGAGATGGCACGGCAGCGGTTGTCGACCTAAATCTCACCGTTCCTTCCGGGAAGATCACCGTTATCGTCGGCCCTTCCGGATGTGGCAAGACCACCACCCTACGCATGGTCAACCGGATGCTGGAGCCCACCACGGGTCGAATTACCTGGGATGGCACTCCGCTGCGGTCCAAGCGCAAGACGACGCTGCGCCGCCAAATGGGCTACGTCATTCAGAGCGGAGGGCTGTTCCCGCACCGGACGGTGCTGGAGAACATCGAGACTGTGCCTTCCCTCCTCCATTGGCAGAAGGCAAAGCGAGAGAAGCGGTCGCTGGAACTGCTGAGCAGCGTCGGCCTGGAGCGCAAGCTCGCACACCGCTACCCGGCGCAGCTGTCCGGTGGGCAGCAGCAGCGGGTTGGCGTGGCCCGGGCCCTGGCGGCTGATCCGCTGGTCATGCTCATGGATGAACCGTTCTCTGCGGTTGATCCGGTGGTCCGCAGCGAGCTGCATGAGTTCTTCCTCGGGCTCCAGCGTCAGCTGAGCAAGACGATCATCCTGATCACTCACGACATCGACGAGGCCATCAAGCTGGGCGACCAGGTTGCCATCATGCGGGTAGGTGGGCATCTCGCCCAGGTCGGTACGCCGCAGCATTTGTTGGATGAGCCCGCTGACGCCTTCGTGGAGGGCTTTGTCGGTCGCGACCGAGGATTTCGTTCGCTTTCCTTCCAGCCAGCAAGTGAGCTCAAGTTGGAGCGAATCAAGGTGGTCCGGGACGTGGAGACTGCCACCGGCATGGGACCAATTCTGGTTGTCGACGGCGATGCGCGGCCGGTTGGCTGGGCGGATCCGGAGCGCCCGGGTAAGGTCTTCGCTCTCGGCTCAACCTTCAGTCCCGAGACGGGCACACTCCGAACGGCCCTGGACTCCGCACTGACCTCGCCCTATGGGCTGGCTGTCGCGGTGACGGCAGAGACGCACCGCTATGCAGGTGTCGTCAGTGCCGACGACATCCTCTCCAAAGTGAAAGACGTACGCGTATCGATCGCCGAATCGATCTCGATTCGCGAAGCCGAAGCTGCCCACGCCTACGAGGCGCTTGCCGAACCGGAGCAGGGTTACGAGCCGCTGGGCGAACCGGATGAGGCCTACGAGCCGCTGGGCGAACCGGAGGAGGCCTACGAGGCGGCGGGCGAACTGGAGGAGGCGTACGCATCGGAGCAGGTGTACGACCAGTTGGCGCAACCAGAGCAGGTGTATGAGTCGGACGAGGTGTACGAGGAGCCTGCGGAACCAGACCAGGCGAATGAATCCGACCAGGTGTACGACCAGCTTGCCGGAGCGGAGCCAGTGAGCCATACCGATACCAAGGAGACTGGCGCCGGAGACTCGCAAGGAGATGTTGCGGCCCTTCCCCAAGCGGACGGTCAGGGCGGCCAGGGCACCGACAGCTTCACCGGCATGGACTCCCTAGAGGGCGAGATCGAGTCGGCGTACGACGGAGAACTCCCGGCCGAGAATCACCGCATATCTGACGAACAAGATGAGGGCCGCACCGCCGACGGCGAGGCGAGTAGTCGCTGGGGCTCGAGCGTATTGCAGTGAGCATGGACTGGGCCTGGATCGAACGCAATCTGTCGATGATCGGCAGCCTGCTGGTCGAGCACGTCATCCTCTCACTCGTGCCAGTCGTCATCGCCTTCGTGATCTCGCTGCCGCTTGGCTATCTGGTCTCCAAGACCCGGCGAGTGGCCAACCTCCTGCTCGCCTTCTTTGGCGTCATCTATTCGATTCCGTCACTGGCCCTTTTCGTCCTGATGCCGTTGATGCTCGGCACGCAGATCCTCAATCCGGTCAACATCATCGTGGCGTTGGCGATCTACTCGATTGCGCTGCTGGTCCGCAGCGTGGTGGACGGATTGCGCACTGTGCCGGCACCGGTGAAACAGTCGGCTTCAGCCGTTGGCTATGGCTGGTTGCGCCGGCTGTTCCGGGTTGAGATGCCGCTCGCCATGCCCGTGATCTTTGCTGGCCTGCGTGTCGTCACGGTGTCGAATATCGCTCTGGTCAGCGTTGCGGTACTCATCGGCAGCGGAGCGCTTGGCAAGCTCTTCGACCTCGGCTTCGGCCAAAACTTCTACACCCCGATCATCGTCGGGTTGGTGCTGACGGTGGCACTAGCCCTGATTGCTGATGCAGTGCTTCTGCTCATCCAGCGCGGCACCCTGCCCTGGTTCCGGAAGCGGGCGGTGGCATGAACCTGTTCGCGTATCTGTCCGATCCCGCCAACTGGCAGGGCCCCGGCGGGATTTGGTATCTGCTGCTTCAGCACATCGCCTATACCGTGGCGTCGGTTGGCATAGCAGCGGCTGTGGGAATTCCGCTCGGCATCCTGATCGGTCACACCAATCGCGGCTCGTTCCTGGTGATCGGCCTCAGCAATGCTGCTCGGGCCATTCCGTCACTGGGTCTCTTGGTCCTCGTTGTGCTGCTCCTCGGCACTGGCGTTGGGCCGATCATCGGCGTCCTGGCCGTGCTGGCGTTGCCGCCGATCCTCACCGCGACGGCAGCGGGTATTCGCGGCGCGGATCACGATGCCGTGCACGCGGCCCGCGCGCTGGGCATGTCGGAACGTCAAATCGTGACCAAAGTCGAGTGGCCGCTCGCCTTGCCTCTGGTGATCTCAGGGTTGCGAAGCGCAACTCTGCAAGTCGTGGCGACGGCAACAGTGGCTGCCTACAGTGGCGGCGGTGGCCTGGGGCGGCTGCTCATCACCGGAAACGCCACACGTAACTATTCCGAAATGTTCGCCGGCGCCTTTCTTGTTGCCCTGCTGGCTATTGTCCTGGATGTGTTGCTTGGTGCGGTTGGCTGGCTCGCAGGCCGGCATGCCCACCCCGCGAGTAAGAAGTCAGCGAGGCAGCAGCGATCCGCGCTCGACCTAGCTGCCTAGTCGAGTTTGCTGAACAGTGAGACGGAGAAGTCAATATGAAGATCAAGCAATCCCTCGTCGGTGTCAGCCTGGGGCTTGCCGCCATGCTGCTCGCCGCATGCGGCGGCACCAGTAACCCGTTGGGTGAGGCGAGTCCACCGCAGCCGTCGGAATCTGCCCCGGCCAGTGCCCCGGTCGTTGTCGGCTCAGCCGACTTCACCGAGTCCAAGATTCTTGCCGAGATCTACTCGCAAGCCTTGCAGGCGAAAGGTGTCGAGTCATCGACCAAGCTCGGGATCGGATCGCGGGAGATCTATATCAAGGCGCTCCAGGATCAGTCGATCTCAGCGGTGCCGGAGTACACCGGGAATCTGTTGCTCTACTTCGACGCGAACGCCACCGCGACCACGGCGGAGGAAGTGGAGAAGGCTCTGCCAGCCGCGCTGCCGAGCGAGCTCAAGCTTCTGAAGAGCTCCCCCGCTGTCGATCAGGATGTCTACGTCGTCACCAAGGAGTTCTCGGCGCAGCACGGCATCACATCGCTCGAGGACTTGAACAAGATCGCCAGCACCTCAACTCTGGGCGGCCCGCCGGAGCTTGAGGAGCGGGCATATGGGCCCCCAGGTCTGGAGAAGATCTATGGCGCCAAGTTCAAGGCATTCGTTCCGTACCCCAAGTACCCGCCGAAGATCAGTGACTTGGACAACAACAAGATTCAGGTAGCGACCTTCTTCACTACCGACGCCGTGATCGCCGAGAAGGGCTACGTCCAGCTCGAAGACCCGCAGTCGATGATCTTGCCGCAGAACGTTGTTCCACTGGTCCGCTCCGACGTGGCTGAGAACCAGACTGCCGTAGCGGCGCTGGAGGCCGTGCAAGCAGCACTGACCACCGAGGAACTGACGGAACTGGACAAGAAGGTTGACACCGATCACCTGGATCCTGGTCAGGTTGCCGGGGAGTGGCTGAAGAGCAAGAGTCTCGCTTAGCTCCCGCCACCGGAGTTAGTCCGCTTCGGGCGGCGTGATCTTGTTCTCCCGCTCGTCGCGGTCGGCCCACTCCAGGAGCTGATCGAGTCGATAGGGGTGGTCGTCGATATCGGCGTGCAGATCCCCTAGCTCGGCGAACCGGGTGGGCATGGTGGCGATGGTGAAGTCCTTGGGCTCGGCGTCAGCGATCTCCTCCCAGCGCAGTGGCGCCGAGACAACGGCTTCGGGCGTGCCCCGTACCGAGTAGGCGCTGGCGATCGTATGATCACGCGCGTTCTGGTTGTAGTCGACAAAAACCGAGCCAGGGTCTCGGTCCTTGCGCCACCAGGTCAGGTCCACCAGGTCGCCAGCGCGGCGCTCAACCTCGCGGGCAAAAGCCCAGGCGGCACGGCGCACATCGGGGTGTCCATGATCAGGAACGATTCGCACGTAGATGTGCAGTCCCTTGCCGCCAGACGTTTTCGGGTACCCCACCGCGCCGAGCTCGGACAACAGCTGCTGCACGATCACTGAGACCCGCCGGACGTCGGCGTAGCTGGAAACCGGCATCGGATCAAGATCGATTCGCCACTCGTCGGGAGACTCGACGTCTTCGCGACGGGAGTTCCACGGATGGAACTCCACGGTCGACATCTGCACCGCCCAGATGACATCGGCCGGATGGGTCACGCAGAGCTCATCAGCATCCCGGTTGAAACGGGGGAAGTGCACGCGGACGGTTTCGATCCATGGCGGTGCTCCGTGCGGCAGTCGCTTCTGATGCACCTTCTCACCGTCAACTCCATCGGGAAAGCGGTGCAGCATGCATGGCCTGTGGTAAAGGGCATTGACGATGCCGTCGGCGACCGAGAGGTAGTACTGAGCAAGATCGAGCTTGGTTTCTCCGCGCGCCGAGAAGTAGACCCGGTCGGGATTGCTGATCTTGACGACCCGATCTCCGATCTCCAGCTCGATCCGCTCCGTCGCCATGCCAGAAACAGTAGACGAGCCCTCAGAAACCGACACTGGTTACCTCGGCGCTGGGCTATCGCGGCGTGTCGCGGCAACCCGTGTCAGATTCTGAGGGAATTGGTCTCAGTCATCGTGACTTGAGCCAGGCGAGTACGGCCAGCACTCGGCGGTTGTCGGAGCCGAGGTCGGGCAAGTTGATCTTGGCGAAAATGTTGGAGACGTGCTTCTCGACCGCCCCGCCGGTCACGAATAGACGTTCCGCGATGGCGGCATTGCTACGTCCCTCGGCCATCAGCGCCAGCACCTCCCGCTCCCGCGGGCTGAGTGCGGCGAGGGGGTCGGCCCGCCTCGCGACGAGGAGCTGGGCAACAACTTCCGGGTCGAGTACCGTGCCGCCTGCCGAAATCGTCCTCAGGGCGTCAACGAGCGTGTCGAGTGAGGTGACTCGATCCTTCAGCAAATAGCCCACCCGACCTCGGCCATCAGAAAGGAGGACGTCTGCGTAGGAAAGCTCGACATATGCCGAAAGCATCAAGATCCCCAAGTCGGGCTGGGAAGCGCGAGCCTCGACCGCCGCCCGCAGCCCGTCATCGGTCATGCCCGGCGGCATCCGGACATCCACGATTGCAACATCAGGCCGTTGCTCTGCGACGGCCTGCAGGAAGCTGGGAGCATCCTCGACTGCAGCCACAACCTCGCAGTCGACCTCGGTCAGCAGCCGGACCAAGCCCTCACGGAGGAGTACGGAGTCATCGGCAACCACCACACGCACAAGCACCAGGCTGTCACACCTGGTGCCTGTGCGATTGGTACTTAGGTCGAGGGCTGCTGAGGAATCGTGGCGGTCAGCTGCGTCGGGCCACCCGCGGGGGAGGACACCGTCAAAGTCCCATCGACGCCGGCAAGCCGGTCGGCGAGACCGGACAAACCGTGACCCTTGGCAATGGACGCGCCGCCGATCCCATCGTCAGTGATGTTGATCAAGGCCAAAGCCCCGACGCGGCGCAGCTCCACTGAGGCCTGCCGCGCCCGACTGTGCTTCTCCACGTTCGCCAAAGCCTCGGCCACCACAAAGTAGGCCGCATTCTGCGCAGCGTCAGACAGTTGCACCTCATCAACCTCCACCGAGGTCGGGATGGTGCCCCGCGCGGCCAGTGCGGTGATCGCCGCCCCCAGGCCCTGTTCGGCCAGAATCGGTGGGGCGATGCCGCGGGAGAGGGTACGAATCTCGGCGAGCGCGTCCTGCGACTGCTGCAACGCCTCGTCGAGCAGGGCACGCGCCTGGACCGGGTCGTCGTCCAGCCGACGCTGGGCGGCCGACAGATCCATCCCGAGCCTGACCAGGCGCTGCTGCGGACCGTCGTGCAGATCGCGCTCCAGCCGCCGCAAGGTGTGCACCTCGGCCTCGCCGGCGGCGGTACGGCTCTGGGTCAGCTCGCTTACCTGCTGGCGCAGAGCCGGTGTCTCGTCGACCAGCAGCGCGTACGCCAGCGCCCCATGCAGCCGGACAAGGCCACGCAGCACAAAGGGGGCCGTGAGCAACAGCAGTGCGCCGAGCACGGTATTGAACGTGAGCTCGGCGAAGCGGCCAGGATAGCCAAGCAGGGCCGGCAGGCCCCCGGTCGACTCCGGCAGCCATTGGCTCCAGAACCAGTAGGTGACGCCGCCGATGCCACCGAAGACCCATGTCAGCGCCAGCGAGAACGTGATGGTGCTGAGGATGAAGTTGACTAGGACGTGCAGCAGATCCCGCCACGATTGCGCGTACGCCAGCCGCCGCAGTTTCCCACGGAAGCCTGGTCCAGCCGCCGGATAATGCGTGCGGGGAAGCGTGATTCCGGTGTAGGCGAGCAGCGCCATGGTCATCCGCGACGACCAGCCGGCCACAACGAAGCAGCCGACCAGAATGAATAGGCCGACGACCAGCACGAGCAGCCCTACCCCGAGGCTGAACAGGGTCGTGCAGACAATAAAAGCCGCAAGAGAGACCGCGAACATTCCGATGATCACCGCCAGGTTGCGACCTGTGCCTTTGATCATGGAAGTCATGGGATCATCCTCAGCGGGACGCTCAGGCTCGCGCTTCGCGTCGGCACGCTCGGGAAGAGCGTCATAAAGATCAAGTACTTCGGTAGCAGGTTCACCGCTGACATAAGAATCACTCATGCCATCTACGTTCTTCGATTGGCATCGAAGCCACCATCAGGCTATCGGGCCAGTTTCAGATCGGGTTATCCCTACCTGGAGTCAGCTCAGTGTGGGGCTCGCATCTCCGGGCCGCGTCCGGGATACGGTGCCGGCGCTAGGTGTGCGAGCGGCAGCCGCACCGTGAACTGAGTGTGACCGGGCTGGCTGGTGACGGCGACGGTGCCGTGATGAGCGTCGACCACCGCCGCGACAATGGCCAGTCCGAGACCGGTACTGCCACCGGTCGCCGCATCGGGTGCCCGCGTCCGGCTTGCGTCACCCCGGGCAAACCGCTCGAAGATGCGACCTGTCACCTCGGGAGGGATGCCCGGTCCGTTGTCGGTCACCGTGACAACCGCATCCGGGCCGATGACCGAGACCTCGGTATACACCTGCGTACCGGGCGGGGTATGGGTACGCGCATTCGCCAGTAGGTTGATCATCACCTGCTGTAGTCGATGGTGATCACCGTACGCGACTACGGGATAGGGCGGCAGGCTCATCTGCCAGGTATGGTCGGGGCCGGCCGCGCGCGCGTCGCTGACAGCGTTGATCACGATCTCGCTCAGGTCGCAAGGCTGGAGATCCAGGTCAGGTCCGGAGTCGAGCCGCGCCAGCAACAGCATGTCTTCGACCAGCTTGGACATTCGCTCGGTCTCGGACTCGACCCGCGACATCGCGTACGCCGCGTCGGTCGGGATCTTTTCTCGGTCGCGCCTGGTCAGTTCGGCATAGCCGCGGATGGCTGCCAGCGGGTTGCGCAGCTCGTGGGACGCGTCCGCAACGAATTGCCGCACCCTGGTCTCGGACGCCTGGCGGGCAGCAAGCGCCTCCTCGACGTTGTTGAGCATGTGGTTGAGCGCTTGTCCGACGCGGCCGACCTCGGAGGCAGGATTGGCATCTTGTGGTGGTACGCGCACTGCAAGGGCGACCTCCCCACGATCCAGCTTGAGCTGGGACACCTGTTGCGCCGTGGCGGCGACCCGATTCAGGGGGCGCAGGCTGCGGACGATCAAGGAGCGGGCCGCGAATACCGTCCCGAGAATGGCGAGCAGGGACAACAGCGCCGCGACGCCCACCAGCTTGATGATCGTTTCATCGACTTCTCGCATCGGTACGCCGACCACGAGCGAGCCGAGGTGGATACCACCGGCAATGATCGGGAAGGCGACCACGCGATAGTGACCGAGTCCGCTGAGGGTGATGGAGCTCTTGATGCCATCGGTCGGTACGTCAGCGAGTTGGGTGACAGCGGCGTCGGGTATCTCAGCAACGTCTGCGCCGGGCTGTCCGGAGGCGGCGGCCTCGGTCAGCATGCCGCCTGCCTGGGGTGTGCCGTCGCTGGCGTAGAGCACTGCCAGTGTGCCGATCGGCTGACCAGGGCGCCGCAGGTCACTGTCCGGGCCGCGACCGGGCCAGACGTCCGCCTGATCGCGTACCCGAGCGATGACGGTATCGAGCTGGCGGTCGAGCTGGGAGATCAACAGTTGCTGGACAGCCAAGGCTGTCGCCGTTGTGATCAGCAGAGCGGCTAGTGCGACAAGCGCCGTCACCCTGATGACGAGCTGCCGCCCCAGCGTGTGGCGGCCGAGGGGGTCGGGCCGCGGCACCACGTCTGGCTTACGCGGCACACTCGCAGGTGGGCCGGCACCTGGTTGCGCCGCAGCTGGGTAGCTCATGTAGCGGCAGGACGCAGCACATAGCCAGCGCCGCGCAGGGTGTGAATCATCGGCGGACGATTGGCGTCGATCTTCTTGCGGAGATAAGAGATGTAGAGCTCGACGACGTTCGCTTGGCCGCCGAAGTCGTAATTCCACACCCGATCCAAAATCTGCGCCTTGCTCAGCACTCGGCGCGGGTTGCGCATCAGATAGCGCAGCAGCTCGAACTCGGTAGCGGTCAACTGGATCTCCGCCCCGCCACGACGCACCTCATGGCTGTCCTCATCCAGTGTCAGGTCGCCAACCACCAGGGTCGAGTCGCTCCTGGCGAGCGCGGCCCCGCTACGACGCAGCAGTGCTCGTAACCGGGCAATGACCTCCTCGAGGCTGAAGGGTTTGGTGACGTAGTCGTCGCCGCCGGCAGTGAGGCCGCCGATGCGGTCTTCGACTGAGTCTTTGGCGGTGAGAAAGATCACCGGCACATTTGGATCCTCGGCCCGGATGCGGCGCATCACCTCGAGGCCATCGAAGTCCGGCAGCATCATGTCCAGCACGATCGCATCTGGCCTAGTCTCTCGGGCGGCCTTGACGGCCTGCCCGCCTGAGGCCGCAGTGGCGACATGCCAACCCTCATAACGCATGGCCATCGACAGCAGCTCGGTCAAGCTGGACTCATCGTCAACCGCGAGAATCCGGATGGGCGTACCGTCGGGTCGCGTTAGGGGGGCTGTTGTTCCATCTGTGCGAATCATGCGCCAAGCCTGACAGCAGATCTCGCAAAACTCCTATGCGCTAGCTGTGGCTTCCCTGTGAATCTGTGAGTGGGTTTCTGTGGGAGGATCACGCCGAGCGTGTGGTGGCTTGCCCGGCGAACTCCTCGCCTTCTTCCTCAAGCGGCGGCTTCTTACGCCGGAACAAGCGGTCGATGGAGACCGCGCCCCCGCCCAGCACGAATAACAGCAGGCCGAGCAGGCCAATGGCCACGTTGTACTCGTATCCGCCTTTGTACGTGCCATCGGCGTTGAGCAATGTCGGTGGCCATTTGTACCAATTGGTGTACGCGATGATCAGGATCTGCTCGATCAGCACTGCCAGGCCGACAAGCCGGGTCAAGGCACCGACGATGAGCAGTGCGCCGCCAACGAGCTCGAAGATGATGGAGCCCCACGCCGCAACTTCCGCGTACGGGGTCCGGAACTGAGTCAGGTAGTCGATCTGTTCCTGAACGCCGGCGTTCCAGCGCATCCAGCCGTGCAGCAACAAGATGCCGCCAAGTCCCAGCCGGGCGATGAGTAGGCCGAAACTCTGCAGGAAACTCAGGAAGCTAGCCATGGATTGCCTCTCCTAGCAGGTGAAACCACGCTACGCAGGCCTGTCCAGGCGAGCCAGCACACCACGCGCTTTTGGAGCTGCTCGCGCATCGCGCTTTGAATCCGCCGCCGTCGTCGGGCGTCTTCGCAATCCAGGACTACTTGGCGCAGGGTGGGTGTGGTCGGCCGAGTGGAGTCAGGCATATTTGCAATGTTTGCAGACAAGGTCGCGGTTCTGGGGCGTATGACTCTCTCGGCCTGCCTCACTACGTCGCCGGAACGGCTCTGGCGTAACGCTCGGCGACTGTCGTGAGCTGTGCGAGGAGCTCGGCTGGTTCGGTCACGGTGAAGTCGAGTCCGAGCATGCCGATGTAGACCGCGAGCGTCTCGACGGTATCGGCTCCGGTGACCAGTACGCAGGTCTTCTCGTCGATGGCTTCGACGACGCCAACGGCGGGGTTGATCCGGCTGAGAACCTCCGCCGCTGAAGCTTTGACGGTGATCCGAGCATGCACGTGCCAGCCTGCGAAAGCCGTCGTACGCAGCACAAAGGCCGGGTAGTCACCGCCGGGCAGCCCGACGGGTGAGAACCGGCGCCCGCCAGGGGTTCGTAGCTGCATCCAGTCGAGCCGGAAGCTGGACCAGGTCGAATTCGAGGCGTCGCGGGCCACGAGATACCAGCGTCGCTGCCAGCTGACCAGCCGGTACGGCTCGACTTGAAGCCGCTCACCGTCGCGATACCCGAACCGCACTTCCTGATGATCACGAATCGCGGCAGCGATCGACATCAGCAGGCCGGCGTCGACGGCGGGGTCAGGTGCGTTGGTGCCGGTGTTCTCCGGTCCGGCTTGCACCGCGTCCCGTACGGCGTTGACCTGCAGCTGAAGCCGATGGGGGAGCACGGCCTCCAACTTGACCAGGGCGCGAATGCTGGTCTCCTCGACGCCCTTGACTCCGGTGATCGCGCGGAGACCGACCGCGACGGCAACCGCCTCCTCGTCGTCGAGCAGCAGGGGTGGCAGCTTCGCACCGATCCCGAGCCGGTAGTACCCGCCGGGACCACGAACTGCCTCGACCGGGTAGTCCAACTGCCGTAGGCGTTCGATGTCCTTGCGCACCGTACGCCCGCTGACCTCCAGCCGCTCAGCAAGCTCGGCACCGCTCCACATTGTGCGTGACTGCAGCAGCCCGAGCAGGACGAGCAGTCGGCCGGAACTGGTCTGCATAGACGGAATCTTTGACTAAAAAGCGGAACGGAATCGTCCTAAACCGACTCTAACGTACGAGACATGACCACCACAGCAGCCGGCCAAACCGGCACCATCCGTCCCTTCACCGTCACGATTCCCCAGGAGGCGCTTGACGACCTGCAGCGACGCCTGGCCAACACCCGCTATCCGGTTGCGGCGCCCGCGGACAGCTGGGACTACGGGACCCCGGTCGCGTACTTACAGAAGATGATCACCGCCTGGCAGCAGTTCGACTGGCGCCGGCAGGAGGCGCGGATGAATTCCGTCCCAAACTTCGTGACGGAGATCGACGGTCAGACCCTGCATTTCGTACATGTCCGATCCAGCGAGCCCGACGCCACCCCCTTGCTGCTCGCGCACACATATCCCGGGTCTTTCGCGGAGTTCCTCGACATGATCGGTCCCCTCACCGACCCGGCTGCCTACGGCGGCCGGATCGAGGATGCCTTCCACGTCGTGATTCCGTCCACGCCTGGCTATGGTTTCAGCACCCCACTCGTGGGCGAGGACTGGACCATGGCACGAGTCGCCCAGACCTACGACACGCTCATGCGCACGCTGGGGTATGAGTCCTACGGCACACACGGCAGCGACGGCGGCGCAATGATCTCCCGTGAGCTGGCCGTGCTGAACCCATCCGGCTTCCTCGGGGCACACGTGCTGCAGCTTTTCTCCTTCCCGTCGGGCGACCCCAGCGAGTTCGAGCGATTCGGGCCCAAGGAGCACGCTGCCCTGGAGTTCCTCGGCTGGTTCCAGTCGGTCGGCGGCTACAACCAGATGAACGGCACCCGCCCCCAAACCATCGCCGCAGCCCTCTCGGACTCACCATCGGGTCAACTCGCCTACAACGAGCTGTTCGAGAACTTCGGCAACGGGACCAGCTTGGTCACGGAGGATCAGGTTCTCACTCAGGCGTCGCTGTACTGGCTCACCAACACTTCAGCGACCGCGGTCCGCTATCACTACAGCGAGGGCCACTCCGGCGCCAAGCCGGTGGTGAGCCAGGGACGAATCGGTGTCGCGGTATTCGCCCACGACTTCCAAACCATCCGACCACTCGCCGAGCGTGACAACGCCAACATCGTTCACTGGTCTGAGTTCGACCGGGGTGGTCACTATGCCGCCATGGAAGTGCCCGACTTGGTTGTGGGTGACCTCCGCACGTTCTTCAGCTCAGATGTCTCGCAGGAGGCTGGCGCCAACTAGACGTTGTTCCCACCAACCTGGGAGGTACTGGAGGTTCCGCCCTGAATTTGCATCACGAGTGACGGCGAAACAGTCTGATGACGCGCTTTTCCGCTCACTGGTGATGCAAAAACAGGGGGTCCGGCAGCGTGCCGCTCCGCCTACCGTCACAGTCGGCGCCGCGCGTTAGCGTCATCTGCATGCCTGACTTTTTTCGTGCTGATCTTCACGGGTCCCGATTCGAGCGTGTCGACCTCAGCGGCGCGCAGTTTCGCACCGTCGACCTGAGCGACTCCCAGTTCCGCGCTGTTTACCTGAAAGGAGCTGTGATGCGCGGTGTCGAGCTGGTCGATGTCGACATCCACGGCGAGGTCGAGAACCTGACGATCAATGGCGTAGACATCGGGCCTCTGGTTGACGCCGAGCTCAACACGCGGTATCCCGAGCGGGCCAAGATGCGACCGGCAGATCCGGCCGGCTATCGGGAGGCTTGGGATGTCGTCGAGCGGCTCTGGGACGGCACTGTCGAACGCGCCCGCCGCCTCGACCCTGAGCTGCTGCACGAGTCGGTCGACGGCGAGTGGTCCTTTATCGAGACGTTGCGGCACCTGGTGTTCGCCACCGACTCCTGGATCAGACGAGCAATACTCGGCGACCCGTCGCCGTGGGATCCCCTCGACCTGCCCTGGGACGAGATGCCCGACACACCAGGTGTGCCCCGGGACCGCAACGTGCGTCCCTCGCTCGGGGAGGTGCTGGAGTTGCGACGCGATCGGATGGCCACGGCCCGACAGGTCATCGAGGGTCTGACCGCCGAGTCGCTGGACGCCGACACCGAACCGGTCGAGGGCCCCGGCTGGCCGGAGCCCCGCAGCTATCCCGTACGCGAGTGCCTGCTCTGCATCCTCAACGAAGAGTGGGAACACCGGCTCTACGCCGAGCGAGACCTGGATGCTCTGGAGGGGGGTCAGCGGCCGCCATTCCGCGATGCGTGACGAAGATCGCGTTGCCGGGGTCGCCGGGGGCTTCGTGCACCTCAACGGGACCGAATCCCGCGTCGGATAGCAGGGCAAGTGCCACTTGCTCACCCCAGCCGGTCCCGAGCCCGGCTCCGCCTTCAGCGAGGGACACCGTCATGCAGTGCAGCAGGCTGATGGCGTACGTCATCGGGGCGACGGGATTGCCGATGTTGTCCTCGAGGTTGCTGGAGATGCGAGGCTCGTTCATGAGGAAGGTGCCTCCCGGCTCCAAGATCGACTGGACGGAGCTGAGCACCTCGAGCGGCCGGGCCTGGTCATGTACAGCGTTGAAAACGAACGCGGCACCGAACGGCCGGTCAGAGGTCAGCGTCGCCGCGTCCGCCACTTCGAACGAGACGTTGCTCAGCCCCTCCGCCCGGGAACGTGCAACCTCGATTGCGTCTGCGTCCAGTGTCGTAGCCAACGAATGTCGAGCTTGGGAATCGGCGAGCCATCACAAGAGTCCCGTTGCCGGAGCCGCAGGCTACGTCGGCGACTCGGGTGCCGCTCTCGAGCTTCTCCACCAAGCCAGCGGCAAGCGGCAGAATCTGCTGAACGAGGATGTCGCGGTACATCGGCTGCCACACGACATCCATGACGTCGTGCATCTCTGGTGTGTACGCGGCCCACGGCACGCCGCCCGCTTCCGTGAAACACTTCGCCACCGCCTCGCCCTGCCGAGTGATCACTGAGACCAGGTACGCCAGGGGCGCCAGGTTGTCGTAGGTATCGCCGGTCAACACGGCCGCGTGCTCAACCGGCAGCCAGAAGCGCCGGTTTCTTGCGTCGTATTCGAAGATGTCAGCGGTTGCCATGGCGGCCAGCCACTCACGGACGTACCGCTCCTGCAGACCGCCGCGCTCAGCAAGCTCAGCCGATGTCGCCGGACCGGCGGCGGCCAACTCGAACAGCCCGACACGGCGGCCGATCTCAATGAGGCAGGTGATCAGCCCACCGGTCATAGTCTCGATGAGCTTGGCGGCGAACTCCTCGACAGCCGCTGCCTCGACGTCAGTCTGTTGTTCCAGGTCTGTGTGTTCGATCGTGGTCATGGCTCGACGCTACGGGGACGCACGCGCAGCCGCATGGGGCGCGCGCCCCATGTTTGTGGTGCGGTTCAGAGGAGACCGTGTCGGGTAGCGAACAGGCTCGCCATGGCCCGGTTGGACACGCCGATCTTGGCGTAGATGTGCTCGACATGGTGGCTCGCCGTCTTCCGTGAGATCACCAGGCGCTCCGCGATCTCCTTCTGCGACCTCCCACGCGCAAGATGTCGCAGTACCTCTACCTCCCGGGCCGTGAGCCCGGCCGGCCACTCCCGGTTGCGTCGCACCTGGTGGCCGGCGGCTCGAAGCACGGCGTCGACCGCGGCGCCGTCAAGGCGTCCGGCCTTGACTTCCTCCCGCAGACGTGCGGCGATCTCGCCGGGATCAAGAGCCTCGCGGTACGGCCGCGGCTCTGACCACGCCTGATAGCAGTCGGCTACCGCCAGCAGCCGCCCCTCGGGCGTGAGCGACTCGGCGGTGCTTCCTCGTGGGTACCCCGAGCCGTCGAGGCGTTCGTGGTGCTGTGCTGCGACTGGCGCCAGCCGCGCGAGGGCCGGGACGGAAGCCAGGATGCGATCGGTGTAGTAGGGATGCAGCCGCACCCGTTCCACCTCTCCGGCGGTCAGTCGCGCTCGCTTGTCCCAGATCGTGTTCGGAACACCCATCCGACCGAGGTCGTGCACGAGCCCAGCCCGGCGCACGGTCCGGGTGTTCGCACCCAATTCACTGGCTGCGGCAGCCGCAAGCTCGCCGACACCCCGTGAGTGGCCCAAGGTGTACGGCGACTTCAGATCCACGAAATCCGCGACGGCCGCCAGCACCCGGTCGAGTTCGCCGTCGCCCAGCTCTCGGCTTGCGGTCGGGGCCTTGCACATCACCGCATCCCAGGTCGTCGCCTGATCCAACTCTCCGAAAATCGTCTCGGCTTCGGCCGTGAACAGCTCCACCAGAGCCGGATCGAGCTGGCCGCCGCTGCGGGTGCGGGCCACTCCCACGGCAGCCTCTACACCCCCGGTGTGATGGAAAACCTCAACGACATCGGCGAGATGCACCAGGCGTGCCGCCGGCGCCACCTCTTCACCCGCAATGCCGTCGGGTTCACCCTTGCCGTCCCAGCGCTCGAAAGTCTGGGCCACGCTGTCCCGGACCGCGTCGGAGAGCCCGAGGTCCTCGCTGAGCGCGGAGGCGGCGCGCCAGTGGTTCATATACATCTGATCAATGTCGTGCCTCCCGTCAGCGAGAAACCCGACGCCGGCTTTGACGCGCTCAGCAAGTGGCCGGCCATCACCGATGTGTCGCAGCAGAAAGGCCACACTGCCAACGGCGTCGCCGATGTCGACGTACGCGGCATCGTGTTTGAACGCCTGGTCGTCCCCGAACCACTTGGCCTGTTCGTATGCGTCTATATGGCATCCCAGCCAGGCCAGCATTGAGGCGTAGTAGACGACCTCCCGTTCCTGCTCGTCCATCGCCAGCCGCTCCGCGAGATGCAACGCGATATAGGTCTGCCGGAGCACGTGTTCGGTGGGGTGCCCCAGTCCAAGGTCGGCGCCGAAGGAGAGCGCGCCGAGGAGGTCCGTCACCCGTACGCCGGAAGCCTCCACGACTTGATTGTCATGCCGCGAACTAGCTTTGTCAGGAGGCGAAGTGGGGTACGAAGCAGCAGACTCCTCGCTGAGTGGCGCACCAAAGCGCCGTCCAAACCCCTCAGCTCACTTCATTCACAGGGGCACGCGATGGACGACGTCGCCCACGTTGTCGCTCAACCAGATCGAACCGAAGGCAGCGTGTATGTCGCCGCATTCGGAGTGGGCATCGGTGACGACCCGGCTGACCTGGTGGGTCGTCGCTTCGACCTCGGTCAGCAAGGGCTCAGTGCCGATCACGAAAACGCGGTCCCCGACTACAGCGACAGAGCAGAGTTCGCCCTCGATGGGGATTCGCGCAGTCTCCTTGAGTCCTTCCTTCTCCAGCGCGACGAGCTCACTGGCCGTGACCACCCACACTTCGTCGGCGACTGCAACTGCACGCGCGTCAGCGACATTGGACTGCGCAAGAACCCGTCGGCCGGTGAGGTCAACCGAGACGACGGCACCCGCGCCTCGGCTCACCACGTAGGCCCGCTCGTCTGTGGTAGCGAGGTCAGTTCCGGGCACTCCCAGGTCGACGGGCGGATCGGGCTGGCCAGTCGCCACATTCAGTCCTACGAGGCCGGCATCGGTGATCACCCAGACTCGGCCGGCCGCAACGGCGAGATACCCCTGATCGGGGCGCTTACCGACCTCGAAGCGCTCCGTTTTGCCCGATTTGAGATTCACCCGCAGCACATCGTCGGTGGTGCCGGATGGGTTCGGGTCGCAGCTCCACACCATGCCGCCACCGGCGCCGATCCCCTGGCATAGCCCGCCGGCACCGAGCGGCAGGCTGCGGACCTCAGTCGACTTGTCCGGATCGATCACCGCCACCGTGCCGCTATCGGTCTTCACGAACAAGCTCGTACCGTCATCAGCCATCCAGTCGGGGGCTCCGCTGACGGGAATCTTCGACGCGTCCATCTGGGCGAGCGTCACCGCTTCTGGAGGCGGACCTGCTGGCACCGCTGACGCAGCCGACTCGCTGGCGACGCCGGAGTCGCCAGTACCGCCGGGATCACCACTGCATGCCGAGAGGACGGCGGCCACCGCGGCGAACGCCGCCATGGTCCGTAGCTGCCGCGGTCTGGCACCCACAGGCAGCAGTCTTCCCCATATTCCTGTGAAGGTGCGTGCCGGCGGGCCCCTTTCAGGTCTGCAAGGCTGGTTCGCGCAGAACACTGGAAAGAATCTGTTCCGCTTCCTCTACGGTGCGCCTGACGATGTCGCCAGCGGGTCGGATGTCGTGGATGAGGCCGACGCTCTGTCCGGCGAACGGCGCGTAGTTTTCTCCGCCGCCGGACAAGATCTCATCGAGGATTGTCGGCGCCAGCGAGGCCGCACGTTCAGCCAGATCATTGGGCCGCTCCCTCCACTGTTCGGCGAAGGGCGTCGGCAGCACACGTGCTACAGCCGGGTCATGTGGACGGTTGTACGGCGGGAGGATGAGATCAGTCAGTGCACTATGTCGTGCGTCCTGTGACTCCGCATGCAAGATCATCTCCTTCCACGCTGGGCGCACCGCCATCTCCGTTGAGGCGAGAAAACGGGTTCCCATGAGTGCTCCACTTGCGCCTAGGCAGAGCGCGGCCGCGAGACCCCGGCCATCGACGATTCCCCCAGCAGCCACGACCGGCCGGTCCCCGGCGACCTCGACGACCTGCGGGACCAGCACCAAAGTGCTGACGAACCCGCTGTGTCCACCGGCCTCACTACCTTGGGCGACGATGATGTCGGCTCCGCGGTCGACAGCACGACGTGCCTGATCGACATCCATCACCTGCTGCATCCACAGGCTGCCGGCCAGGTGAGCCTGATCGACAAGATCACCTGGATCGCCCATGTGGTACGAGATCACCGCAGGCTGAGCGTCCAGGGTCGCCTCGAATGCCTCCGCACTGAACGGCCTGGGTTGGTGATTGATGGCAAAGGGCCGGTCGGTGAGCTCGCGAAGCTGGGCCCATTGCTGCTTCAGCTGCTCCACGGGACGAACCGCGGTGCCCAGACTGCCCAAGCCACCCGCCCCACAGATCGCGGCGGCGAGTGCTACGGAGTCCCATGGACCGAAGGGCGCGCCGATGATGGGCACGCTGATATCGAGTAGGTCGCAAAGACGGGTGCGCATGACTTCGACGATGCTTGACCGCCCTCACCTAGAGCAATCGGGAGTTCTCCCCAATCACGCGAGTAGCCCATGCTGCAACGCGTACAGGGCAGCACCGGCACGGCTCGAGACGCCGATCTTGGCATAGCTGTTCTGCAGATGCCGATCCACCGTCTTAGGGGCGATGCCGAGCCGATTGCTGACCTGCCGGATTGTCAGCCCGTGGACCGCGAGTCGCAGCACCTCAACCTCCCGATCGCTCAGCTGGTTGGGCCAGCGCACCGCCGACGGAGGCTCCTCCTGGGCCGCCGCAACTACGGCTCGCACCGCGCTGGCGTCTAAGGCTTCGGACTCGACCTCGGCCTGAAGCCGCTGCAGAGTCGCCGCCGAACTGTTGGCCGGTCGATAGGTACGTGGCTCCCGGAGTGAGGCGTACGCGTCCGCGGCTGCCAAAACTCGAGCCGACTCATTCAGCCCCGCGGCGCGAAGGCCGCGGTGATACCCGGTGCCATTCAGCCGCTCGTGGTGTGAACCGGCGATGCTTGCCAGATCGGCGAGGGGGGCGCAACGCCGGAGGATCCGCTCAGTGAAGTAAGGGTGAAGTCGCACTCGCTCCCAGTCGTCTTGACTGAGCTGTCCCGGCTTCTCCCAGATACTGCTGCTGATTCCGCAGCGGCCAAGGTCGTGCAGCAGCCCGGACCGGCTCAGGGCGGAGATCTGGTCAGCATCCATCCCGAGGACCTGCCCGGCGCCGGCGGCGAGCTCAGAGACACGGCGGGAGTGTCTGAGCGCGTACGGGATCTTGAGATCGGCAAAGTCGGCGAACACCTCGAGCAGTTTGTCCAGCTCATCCGCCGCAATCGTGCGGGGAAAGGGCTCGGTTGCGAGGAAGTCTTCCCACGCGACATCGCCAATATTGTCAGCCGAGCGCAGATAGGCATCGACAACCTGCGGGTCGTAGGCCCTACCGCGACGGCGACTCACGATGTCTCGGGCGGCAGCCGGCCCGCCAAGTCGTTGCCAGAGCAAGACGTCGCGTGCCAGTACTGAGATCCGGATCGGAAGGGGTATGTCCTCTGAGGCCAAACCGCTGGGATGACCCTTCCCGTCCCAGCGTTCGAAACCATGGCCAAGTGCAGCTGTTACTCGCTCCCCTAGGCCCAGTCGGCTACCGAGCATGCCGGCAGCCTCGCAGTGGATCGCCATCGCGGTCGCCATGGCTTGTTCTGGATCGGGGACGTCGGTGTGCGAAACGCGACCAGCAACGTCGCCCATCACGTACGGCCCGACCGCCTGGGCGAGGTCAATCTCATCACCGGCGAGGCGCGCCACCTCGGAGGCGTCGGCGGTGCAGCCGAGATAGCGCAATAACGCCACGTAGAACACGTCGGCGACCTGATCATCCGGGAGCTGCAGATCGCGGGCCAGCCGCACCGATAGCACGCAAGTCTGTACGGCGTGTCCACTCGGTTGACCCATCCCGAGATCCGTCGCCAGAGAGAGGGCGGCAAGGATTTCAGCCAGCCGAACCGGCTCAGCCTTCACCTCCACAGGATTGCACCCAGCTTCCGCAGAGCCCCGCGCAGTTAGTGATCGGGCTCTACGCCGCGTCGAATGCCCAGCGTTGCTACCAGATCCTCATGCAGTTCCATCCATACCGTGTGGCACGAGTCCACTCTTGGGCGAGCGACCCAGGAGTGGTCGCCCTGTTCGACTCGTGCGAGTGCAGCGGCGAAGCGGGTGTCGTATCCCCGGAATCGTACGAAGCGCCCGCCGAGCTCCTGGCAGAGCGGACGGAGTTCGTCGCTAAGGCTCGACAGCGTAATGAGCACGCGCTGGTCCCACTCCTTGTCTGTGTGCTCGTTGACGGCAAGCGGGTCGGCGCCGTTGGGCCGCAGTTGCCAGTCCGTGCAGGCACGAAGGAGTCGGTCGTTGTGGGGAAGGAATGTCAGGTAGGCGTGGTGGATGCTCGAATGCGAGTCGGATGCGGCCAGTTCGTGAGCCAGCTGACGCTCGTTCTCTGAACGGCCTGACTCCGTCAAGGTCCAGCCGGCTGTCCCGACGAACTCGACCCTGGTGATCCAGCCGTACGCCTGAAAGTCCAGCAGCAACTCTTGTGCCAGCACGGGGTCGAGTCCGAACCGTGCGGCGACCTCGTCATCGTCCGCCATGCCCTTGAGGCGTACGGCGTGCAGAGTCAGTAGTTCAGAGGTGGACTCGACGGGTGTCGTCACGGACGTTCTCCCACCGTGCGGAACGAGTCGAGACCAGCAGTGAGCTGATCCAGGAGACTGGCACCGCCATGGCCGGTGTCGTCGAGAACGACGAGCTCGCTTCCGGCCCAGGCGCGATGCACCGCCCAGGCCGTATCGAGCGGGCTCGACACGTCGTAGCGGCCGTGGATGAGATGGCCGGGAATGCCGGCTAGGCGCGGCATACCAGCTGAGCACCTCACCATCGGCGAGGAAGCTGCCGTGACTCCAGTAGTGAGTGACGAGGCGAGCGAAGACGGTTCGGAAGGCCGGGTCGGCGTATCGAGGGCTCGGCGCCCAATCCGGGGCCAAGGACACGTGCGTGTCCTCCCACTCACACCACGCCCGCGCCGCTGTGTCCCGAACCTGGGGGTCGGGATCGGCCAACAGGCGGGCGTAGGCCGCCGCCAATTCGCCCTCGCGCTCGGCAGGAGGCACCGGCTCGGTGAACCGCTCCCACTCCTGCGGAAAGATTCGGCCCATGTCGCGAGTGATCCACTCGCCCTCGCGGCGCGTGCCGGCGGTAACCGCACCCAGCACCATCGCCAACACCCGGTCAGGGTGGCGTTGGGCATAGACCAGCCCAAGAGTCACGCCCCAGGAGACACCGACCACCAGCCAGCGGTCGATGCGCAGATGCGTCCGCAACTGCTCGATGTCCGCGACGAGACGATCGGTCGTGTTGACCGTCAGGTCGGCATCGGGCTCGCTGACCAGCGGGCGGCTGCGCCCGCAGCCGCGCTGGTCGAAGAGCACGGCCCGATACACGGACGGGTCGAAGTGGCGTCGCGCGTCGGCCGTGCTGCCGCTGCCCGGGCCGCCGTGCAACCAGACAGCGGGCAGGCCCTGCGGAGCGCCAACCGTCTCCCAGTACAAGGTCTGGCCGTCACCAACCTCGAGCTCGCCGAAGTCGTACGGCTCGATGGGTTCGTACAAATGATCCACACCCTGAGTTCACCATGGGCGTGGGCCGACGCCCGAACTCTCCGCGACACTAGGGCACGTCGATGAGTACCTTTCCGACTGCGCCGTCCTGAACGGCCTGGTGCGCGTCTGCCGTGCTTGCGAGCGGGTACCGGTGCAAAGGCAAGCCGGCGTCTTCACCGACGGGCAGCGCTCCGTCCACTAACGCGAGCGTGATGTCTTCCACGGCCGCTGTGAGGGCCGCATCGCCGACTGTGTAGAGCAGCACGAATTGGTAGCGCAAATTCTTGATCATGTTCTGTCTGACGTCGAGCGTGAGCTCGCCGCCGCCGTCGTTGGCGTAGCTGGCGATGCACCCGCGTGGCTTGACCACATCCATGTTGAGCCGCGAGTTGGCCGCGGCCGCGACCTCGACCACCAGATCGACACCCTCCGGAGCGACTTTCGCGATCGCGGTTGCTGCGTCCTCGTCGCGATAGTTGATCACATGGTGGGCGCCAGCGGCCGTTGCGAGCGCCGCCTTGGCCGGGCCGGAGACGGTTGTGATGACGCTGGCACCGGCCCAGCGCGCGAGCTGGATGGCAGCGTGACCGACCGCACCCGCCCCGCCGGCGACCAGCACAACCTTGCCGGCGAGCACACCGGGACTCAGCCGCGCGGGTCCGTCCTCGGACACTGTCAGTGCGCGGTGTGCGGTCATGGCCGGTACGCCGAGGCTGGCACCGATGTCGAAACTGGTGCCTCCGGGAAGTCGTACCACCCGGTCCGCGGGCAGGTTCGTGTATTCCTGCGCGGTGCCGGTCGGCCGCTGGTGGCCGGCGAGATACACCCAGACACGATCCCCCACTGCAAGGTTCCCGACCCCCTCTCCGACCGCGTCGACGACACCCGAACCGTCTTGGTTTGGAGTCACCTCCGGGAACGGCGGCGCTGCGCCGTCGCCAGAACCAACACGGAACTTCCAGTCGGTGGGGTTGACGCCGGAGACGACGACGCGGACGCGGACCTCGCCTGGCCCCGGTTCGGACATATCGCGGTCCACGACCCGCAGAACCGATGGGTCCCCGGTCTGTGAGTAGATGACCGATCTCATGCGCGCGACAACTCCGTCATCCTCGGATCATTCCAGGCCCAGTCGACGTGTTGTAGTTAGGGGCGATCAGCGCGTCGATGTACGGAATGTACGGCTAGGAGTCCCATCACTGTGGAGAGCCGGACCCCGAGCCCGGTGGGCCATTTCCGCTCGGCGACGGGCGAGCAGGCCTATGTAGCGGCGTACCGACAAGCGATGACTCTGCTGCCGGCACCACGCTCGACCGTGGACCTAGAGACAACCTTCGGGCGCGTCCGGCTGTATGAGTTCGGCGCCGCGTCGGCTGACCGTGCCGCCATTCCGGTCGTCCTCATACCCGGCCGAACCTCCGGCGTGCCGATGTGGGCGTACAACCTTCCCGACCTCGCCGCCGCCCGCACCACCTATGCCCTCGATGCCCTGGGCGACGCGGGCCTGAGCGTCCAGATCCGGCGGATCCGTGACGCTGCCGACCAGGCTGACTGGCTTAACCAGGTGCTGGCTCAGTTGCCTGTTCGCAGCGTCCATCTCGTTGGGCACTCCTTCGGCGGCTGGCTGGCGGCCAACTACGCCGCCCGGTATGGCGACCGGGTGCAGACGCTCATCTTGCTTGACCCGGTGTTCGTCTTCCAAGGGCTACGCTGGCGGATCTATCTCATCTCCCTGCCTGCGTCGCTGCCCTTCCTCCCTCGCAGCTTGCGCACCCGCATGCTGAGCACCATCGGTGGCGCCCCGGTCGACCCCGACGACCCTGTGGCCCGCATGATCTCAGAGGCCACGGAGCACTACGCGGTGAAGCTCCCGCTGCCCGAACGCCTCACAGGTACTCAGCTCCGAGGACTGCACATGCCCGTGTACGCCGCCCTAGCTGGCCGCAGCGCCCTGCACAACGGTGCCCGCGCCGCAGCCGTCGCACGAGCTGAGATCCCCGACCCGACCATCGAACTCTGGCCTGACGCCACTCACTCCCTACCCATGGAACAAACCGCACCGCTGGATCGTACGATCCTTGCGTTCATGGCCGCACACGACAGCTGACGCGGCAATGACAAGGTCTACGTGATCATCCTCGGCTCATCGAAAGGCCTCGCACGAGCTATGACGAATGTTGCGAAACCTGCCCCAACTAGCGTGCCAAAGAGGGTGCCGAGCGCGGGCTGATCAACGGCAAACCCTACGCTGAATCCTGCAGCAACACCGCCGGTTATCAGACCGGCCGCCTGTATCCTCGGCCCGCGCCATATATCAAACCCTGAGGTATGAGCTTCCGAGTCAGGCGAACGTTCCGCCCGCCTGCTGGCAACCAGAAATCCGATCAGTAATGCCGGTTTGATCAGATTACCGATGTTCTGAATGGTATTGCCTGGCGCCAGATTGCCGGTCTCGATGATATCCCTGACATGGACGATGGTGGCCCCTATGCCTATGACAGCAACGGCAATGACGGTCGCCTCACGGAAGCCATCGCGCCTGCCCATCGCGATAATTCCGAGAATACCGAGTGCCAGATTGGCAAAGCCGACCTCAAGCTGAAAGGGATTTCCGGTCGGCCAGCCAATAGATTCGGCCACCACATCCGATATGAAGAAATGACCGAAAAATCCACCGATCCCACTTCCGGCCACGCCAACGCCAAAGAGATACAACAAGAAGGTTTCGAGTACTCGTTCGCGGCTTCGAACGCTCTTGTCGAGTCCAACGTGGACGGCAGCAATGATGACCGGCAACAAGGAATAGATGAAGACCCGCAGTGCAACGATGCCCATTTCAGCCCCTCCTTGATGAACTACGTGCGTGCGGGCCGAACGCGTGCCGGCGTGACCGGGAGCGCGAACAGCGCCGCCGAGCCGTCTGCGGAGGATCGTCTCGGCTGCTCCAAGCACACGCTCGCGGCTATTCCCGGCGTAAACGTTGCGGCGAACGCGTTGAGCTGGCCGCTGTCGGTCTTGCGGATGGCCGACCTGATCATCGGGCTGAGCAGCCGCACCGGACCGGTCATGCTGCAGTCGGCCACCAGGCTCACCTGCGTCCCTTCGCCGTACCGCGCACACGTGTAGACGTAATCTGCGGTCACCCCGCCCTGGATCGACCTCAGTGTGATGCTGCGTCCCGGGTCCAGGGCGGCGATCTGCCCGGTGCGCTCCTTGCCCCGCGTCGTGAAAATCAGCGTGGTGCCAATTGCGGTTGGGCCGTTCGCGCGCAGTGCGTCAACGCCCGACATCCAGCGCGCCGCAATGTCCCAGTCGACCAGCTGCGCCCACACCGCATCAACCGGACGGTCGATGGTGGTCTGGGCGGTGAACACTTCAGTCATCTCAGCCCTTCAGGTAGTTCGTCATCCTCAACACTGGGCCCTGCGAGGCCCGATTGATTGGACGAACTTCACCTCGACTCGGGCACGAATCCGGCCGAGGTGGCTGCCTCGGTGCGGTCATAAGTCGAGCGTTGGGCGGCGAGGTACTCCGACGGCGTCACCCCGGTGTGGCGCTTGAAGTCCCGTATCAGGTGCGCTTGGTCAGACCATCCCAGCTCGGCTGCCTTGTCCGCCCACCCCACTGACCCGTGGACGTCGATCTCCTCAAGCAGCCGGCGCATCCGCAGAATGCGGGCGAGGGTGCGTGGGCTCAGACCGACCTGCTCGGTGAACTGTCGGTCGAGGTGACCGTGGCTCACCCCGAGCCCTCTCGCGATGTCAGTGACCGGACGGGTAGGTTCCGCCGAGAGCTGTTGGACCGCAGCCTCGCACCGCGTGAACGCATTGCGGTCGAACGGTT
This sequence comes from uncultured Actinomycetota bacterium, assembly GCA_963840505.1. Classification (GTDB taxonomy): domain Bacteria; phylum Actinomycetota; class Actinomycetes; order Propionibacteriales; family Propionibacteriaceae; genus Microlunatus. The sequence goes on along the minus strand of CAWIZB010000010.1, from coordinate 11,999 downwards.
CTGGCGTCCTCAGCGTGTCCTCGACGACATCCAAGGCTTCTGCCGGCGTCCGGCAGAGGCTCAGCTCGCGCCGCAAGCCATCGGCCCTCGGCCATGCCTGCAGCAAGTCCACAACCCGACCGCGCAGCGTCGCCGGCGCGATCCCGAGTGCAGGCCGGCAACCCACCGGGGTGGTGACGATCCCGACGCAGAACGTCTCGCCCAGGGGTTCGTTGAGGATCGGCCGGTCGTGTGGGCCGATGAGGAAGCCAGTTTCGGCGACCAGGGCAGTGCCCTCACCGATCGGGGTCTGCCGGATGGGGTCGCCGAGGACCGCAGCTGCGACGGTCGACCCGGTGGGAGCAATACGCTCGCGAACCCCAGCGATACGACCACGCGCGAACCAGACCCACTCCACGAAGCGGCTGATCTCACCACCAACCCGCCGCGGCACGTACTCGAACACGGCTCGACCGTACTGTCTACACACCTCCGACGTCTCAAGACCTTCATCCGTTGGGCCGCCCCGATGCCAACCGCGGGATGTGGCAATGAGCGCGCCCGCCCTCGGCCGACATCAGCAGTAGCCTTTTGCGAGTGGAGGATGTCGTCATCATCGGCGCTGGCCCGGGGGGACTGGCGGCTGCGGCGACATTGCGAGCGCGTGGCATAGACGCCGCCATCCTGGAGCGGGGCCAGCACGTCGGAGAGCAATGGCGCACCCGCTACGACCGTCTGCACCTGCACACCATCCGCTGGCTGTCGGATCTTCCGGGCTACCGGATTCCTCGCGAGTTCGGCCGTTGGGTGGCACGCGACCAGTTCGTGCAATACCTAGAGCAATACACGGCGCACCACGGCCTCGAGCCGCAGTTCGGAGTCGAAGCCACGCGGATTGACCGTGATGACGGCCACTGGAAGGTCCGGACGTCCGCCGGTACGATTCCCGCGCGGATAGTCGTGATGGCCAGCGGGTATACCCGCGTGCCATATCTGCCGCAATGGCCGGGCAGCTTCGATGGACCGATAGTTCATTCCGCGGAATACCGCAATCCGCGACCATATCGCGGCCAGGATGTGCTGATTATCGGTGCGGGCAACAGCGGCACCGAGATCGCCGTAGATCTGGCGGACGGCGGCGCTGGACGGGTTCGCGTTGCGGTGCGTACGCCGCCGAACATCTTTCGGCGCGACACCAAGGGCTTCCCCACCCAGCTGGTCGGGATCGTATTCCAGCACCTACCGCCTCGGCTGCTGGACCCGCTCATTCTTGGGCTGCGACGAGCGACCATCCCCGACCTAACTGCTTACGGCCTGCCGCGGCCCAGCGCGCCGTTCTCGCAGTTCCAGCGCACCGCCACCGTCCCCATCATCGACGTCGGCTTCATCGACGCCGTACGCAGCGGATCCATCGAGGTCGTGCCCGCAGTCACCGCACTTGACGGTCGGGCTGTCGTATTGGCCGATGGGTCACGAGTGCACCCCGACGCCATCGTGGCGGCGACTGGCTATCAACCCGACCTCGAGCCGATCGTCGGCGGTGTCACGGCGATCGGAGAACACGGCATCCCGAGACCGCAGCCACACCTACATTTCATCGGAATCGGGATACCGCTCTCCGGGCACCTGTACCAGATGGGCAAGGATGCCCAGCAGACCGCCGCCGTCGTGGCTCGCGAACTCGGACAATCAGTCAAATAGATCCGGATATGCCCCGGATCCAGCAAGATTTGGGGAACATTCAGGGCTCTGGCATGGTTGAGCCTAGTACGCTCAAGTATTAAGTTGAGTGAGACAGACTCAAGGACAACCCACAGACTTCCAGCTGGAGGAAACACATCATGGCTCGTGCAGTCGGCATTGATCTCGGAACGACCAACTCCGTCATCGCCGTACTTGAAGGTGGTGAGCCCACCGTCATCCCGAATGCCGAGGGCTCCCGGACTACCCCGTCGGTGGTCGCATTCGCGAAGGGCGGCGAGGTTCTGGTTGGCGAGGTCGCCAAGCGCCAGGCCGTCACGAACGTCGAGCGCACCATCCGCTCCATCAAGCGCCACATGGGCACGGACTGGACGGTGAGGATCGACGACAAGGACTATCGCCCTCAGCAGATCAGCGCCTTTGTTCTCCAGAAGCTGAAGCGAGACGCGGAGGCTTACCTGGGCGAGCAGGTCACTCATGCGGTGATTACGACCCCGGCTTACTTCTCCGATGCGCAGCGCCAGGCGACCAAGGAGGCCGGCGAAATTGCTGGCCTGATCGTCGACAGGATTATCAACGAGCCGACCGCTGCGGCGCTCGCGTACGGTCTGGACAAGACTGATCAGGACCAGACGATCTTGGTCTTCGACCTCGGTGGTGGCACGTTCGACGTCTCCCTGCTGGAGATCGGCGACGGTGTCTTCGAGGTGAAGGCCACCAACGGTGACAACCGGCTTGGTGGCGACGACTGGGACTCCCGGATTGTCGACTGGCTGGTGAAGCAGTTCAAGAACAAGAACGGTACTGATCTTGCCCAGGACAAGATCGCGCGCCAGCGGCTCCAGGAGGCTGCCGAGAAGGCGAAGATCGAGCTCTCATCGGCGAGCGAGACGCAGATCAACCTGCCGTACATCACCCTTGGTCAGGCCGGCCCGCTGCACCTCGAGGAGAAGTTGACCCGTTCGGAATTCCAGCGGCTCACCTCTGATCTTCTTGATCGTTGCCGGGCGCCGTTCAACGCGGTGATCGACGACGCCAAGATCAGCGTCAGCGCGATCAATCACGTGATCTTGGTTGGTGGGTCGACTCGGATGCCTGCGGTCGTTGAGCTGGTCAAGGAGTTGACCGGCGGCAAGGAACCGAATAAGGGCGTCAATCCCGACGAGGTCGTCGCTCTCGGCGCCAGCCTGCAGGCCGGTGTGCTGAAGGGTGAGGTCAAGGACGTACTCCTGCTCGACATCACCCCGTTGAGCCTCGGCATCGAAACCAAGGGCGGCGTGTTCACCAAGATCATCGAGCGGAACACCACAATCCCCACCAAGCGCTCCGAAGTGTTCACCACGGCCGATGACAACCAGCCGTCGGTGATGATCCAGGTCTACCAAGGCGAGCGTGACTTCGCGAAGGACAACAAGCCGCTCGGTAACTTCGAGCTGACCGGATTGCCGCCGGCGCCGCGCGGGGTGCCGCAGATCGAGGTCGCCTTCGACATCGACGCCAACGGCATCGTTCACGTCCATGCCAAGGACCTGGCCACTGGCAAGCAGCAATCCATGCAGATCACCGGCGGCTCCGCGCTTGGCAAGGAGGACATCGACCGGATGGTCAAGGAGGCCGAGGCGCACGCCGAGGAAGACCGCAAGCGGCGTGAGGCCGTCGAGCTTCGCAACGAGGCCGACAACCTGGTCTTCCGCACCGAGAAGCTGCTCAGCGAGAACGCCGACAAGATCACCGACGACGTCAAGCAGCCGGTCGAGGAGGCGATTGCCGAGCTCAAGACAGCTCTTGAGGGCGAGGACAACGACCAGGTCAAGGCCGCGGTCGACAAGTTGAACACCACCAGTGCCCAGCTTGGTCAGGCCATGTACGCCGCGGCCCAGGCCGCTCAGCAGGCTCCGTCCGAGGCCGGCGAGCCGAGTGAGCACGCCGAGTCCAACGGCGCCAGCGGCGCTGGTGACGAAGATGTCGTCGATGCCGAGATCGTGGACGACGACCAGACCTCGAGCGACGCCCGGTGAGCGTACCCGAACACGAGCATCGGCCCAGCGCCGAAGCCGAGTTTGAGCAGCGTGGCCCAACCGTACGGGACCGGCGTCGCATCGATCCGGAAACCTATGAGGTACGGGAGCCGCAGGCAACTGCGGCTCCTCCCACGGCAGGCACAGAAGAGGCCGCAAGTCCAGTTTCGGAGGCTGAGGTAGAGGTGGCTGAGCTCAAGGCGGCTCTGGCGGAGCGGACGTCTGATCTGCAACGGTTGCAGGCTGAGTACGTGAACTACAAGCGTCGGGTGGACCGCGATCGTGATCTTTCCCGCAAGGTGTCGATCGAGGGTGTGCTGAAGGACTTCCTTTCAGTGCTCGACGATGTGCGCTCGGCTCGCGAGCACGATGAACTGAACGGTGGCTTCAAGGCTGTCGCCGAAGAGATCGAGCGGGTTACCTCCAAGTACGGCCTGGAGACCTTCGGGGAGCCGGGAGATCCCTTCAACCCGCACATCCACGAGGCGCTGCTGCATGCGCACGCAGAGGGCATCGACGGCCCGACGTGCGTGGAGATCCTGCAGCCGGGGTACCGGATCGGGGATCGCATTCTGCGGCCAGCCCGGGTTGCGGTCGCCGAGCCCGACCCCAACTCTCCCGCTCCTGTCGCGGAGCCGGTGGAGGCGGCCGAGCCGACGAGTCCGGAGTCTGTCGAAGAGCCTTCGTCAGGCCCAGTCGATGAGGCGGTCGAGGCAGCAGGCGGGTCGGGGCAAGATGAGTCGGCTGCCGACGACAATCAGTCGTGATCTTTTCAGGTACGTCCGTCTAGCATCGGTAGTTGATCATCGCGAAGGGAGGTGTCGGTGAGTACCAAGGACTGGATCGAGAAGGACTACTACAAGGTCCTGGGTGTCGCCAAGGACGCCACTCCCGAGGAGATCAAAAAGGCCTATCGCAAGCTGGCGCGAGACAACCATCCTGACCAGAACCCTGGCAACGCTGCGGCCGAACAGCGCTTCAAGGAGATTTCGGAAGCCAACGACGTGCTCTCGAACTCGGCCAAGCGCAAGGAGTACGACGAGGCCCGCCGGCTGTTTGGTAGCGGCGGTTTCCACTTCCCGCGGAGTGGTGGTGCGCGAACCAGCGGCCCGTCTGTCGATGATCTTTTCCGCAATGCCGGCGGCGGCCTGGGCGATATCTTCGGCGGCCTGTTCAACGGCAGCCCCACTACACAGACGACGCGGTTTACCACCGCGCGCGGGCCGCGCCGCGGCAGCGATGTCGAGGGCGAGGTCACGGTGGACTTCGTTCAGGCGATCGAGGGCGTCACTGTCGGGATGCAGATGGTGTCCGACACTGCGTGCGACGCCTGTCGCGGTACCGGCGCTCGGGCGGGGACGATTCCACGTGTCTGTCCCACCTGTGAGGGCAGCGGTATGCAGACCTCGACATCGGGCGGGGTCTTCGCCGTAACTGAGCCGTGCCGTGAGTGTCGCGGTCGCGGGATGGTCGTCGATGACCCCTGCCCGGTGTGCCTCGGCTCAGGCCGTGGCAAGTCCACCAAGACCATGCAGGTTCGGATACCCGCGGGTGTTACCGACGGCCAGCGGATACGGCTCAAGGGCCGTGGTGGAGCTGGAGAAAACGGCGGCGCCCCTGGCGACCTGTACGTCATTGTGCACGTACGCTCGCACCCGATCTTCGGGCGCAAGGGCGACAACCTGACCTTGACGGCGCCGGTCACTTTCCAAGAGGCCGCTCTTGGGGCCGAGATCGAGGTGCCGACGCTCGGTGGCCAGCCGGTCAAACTGCGATTGTCACCTGGAACACCCAATGGACGCACCCTGCGAGTACGCGGCAAGGGTGTCCGCAAGCGCGACGGTACGAAGGGCGACCTGCTGGTCACTGTCGATGTGCTGGTGCCTCAGGCGCTCAACGAACAAGCCCGAGAGGCGCTGAACTCCTACGCCCAGGCAGTTGGCTCGGTGAATCCGCGGGCGAAGCTTTTCGCCGTGGGCGAGGTGTGATGTGTCTGCATCAGAGCTACCGCAGCGAATCGATCATGATGCGCCGGTGTTCGTCATCTCGGTGGCGGCGCACCTCGCTGGGATGCATCCGCAGACGCTGCGCACCTACGACCGGATGGGCTTGGTGTCGCCGCGGCGTACGGCCAAGCGAGGTCGCCGCTACTCAGCACGCGACATCGCGCGACTCCGGATGATCCAGCGGCTCTCACAAGACGAGGGCATCAACCTGGAGGGTATCCGCCGCATCTTGCACATGCAGGATGAGATCGACGACCTGCGCGCCCGGATGAACGAGCTGACCCAGCTGCTCGCTGCCGTACGCGCCGCCCCACCTGGATCACGCCTATTCACCGCTGATCCCACCGGCGACGTCCACCTCGGTGGTCGCCGCTGGATCCCACCACGACAAATCACCGCCCACTGAAACGCCGACTTGTCAGCGTCGGCGCTCACCATGGCGACCACTTCGGGCTGACAAGTCTGAGAAGAAGAAAGTAGATGGATACCACCAAGCTCACCACCAAGAGTCGTGACGCAGTCTCGGCCGCGTTGCGCACTGCCCTCACCGAGGGCAACCCGTACGCCGAGCCGTCGCATCTGCTGCACGCGCTGCTGCAGGTGCCCGGCAACACCGCCGCGCCCCTGATCGCAGCGGCCGGCGCCGACCCGGCTGTCGTTGCAGCTGCCGCGCAGGGCGCGATTGCCAAGCTGCCTTCGGCAAAGGGCTCCTCGGTCAGCCAGCCGACGCTCTCAGGATCGTTCGCCCGGGTATTGGCCGACGCCGAGGTCCGCGCCGAGCAGCTCGGGGATGCGTACGTGGCCACCGAGCACCTGCTGATCTCGCTGGCAACTGTCGACTCGGACGCCAAGAAGGTTCTGGCTGCGCTGAACATCAAGCCGAACGTGCTGACGCGCGCATTCAACCAGGCTCGTGGCAGTAAGCGGGTCACCAGCCCGGAGGCCGAGGGGACGTCGTCTGCGCTTGATCAATATGGTGTCGATCTCACCGCGATGGCTAGGGACGGCAAACTCGATCCGGTGATCGGGCGGGATGCTGAGATCCGTCGGGTGGTTCAGGTGCTCGCCCGACGGACCAAGAACAACCCGGTGCTGATCGGGGAGCCCGGCGTGGGCAAGACCGCGGTCGTCGAAGGTCTGGCCCAACGACTGGTCGCCGGCGACGTGCCTGACTCGCTCAAGAGCCGTCGCTTGGTGTCACTCGACCTGCCGTCGATGGTGGCTGGAGCCAAGTTCCGCGGCGAGTTCGAGGAGCGACTCAAGGCCGTCTTGACCGAGATCCGCGATGCTGCGGGCCAGGTGATCACTTTCATCGATGAGCTGCACACCGTCGTTGGCGCAGGCGCGGCCGGCGATTCCTCCATGGACGCGGGCAACATGCTCAAGCCGATGCTCGCCCGTGGTGAGCTGCGCATGATCGGCGCAACCACCTTGGATGAGTATCGCGAGCGGATCGAGAAGGACCCGGCGTTCGAGCGCCGTTTCCAGCAAGTCTTCGTGGACGAGCCGAGCGTTGAGGACTCGATTGCGATCTTGCGTGGTCTGCGTGAGCGGTACGAGGCGCACCACAAGGTGGCGATCACCGATGCAGCTCTGGTCGCGGCGGCCACGCTCTCGAATCGCTACATCACCTCTCGCAAGCTGCCGGACAAGGCGATCGACCTGGTCGATGAGGCGGCATCGCGGTTACGGATGGAGATCGACTCCTCACCGGTGGAGATCGACGCGTTGCGCCGCACCGTGGAGCGGATGCAGATGCAGAAGCTTGCACTGGAGAAGGAGTCTGACCCCGGTAGCGTCGAGCGGTTGCATCGGCTGACCGAGGAGTTGGCCAATATCGAGGAACACCTGAGGTCGCTTGAGGCGCGCTGGGAAGCGGAGAAACAAGGTCTCAACCGGGTGGGCGAACTGAAGAAGCAGATCGACGAGCTGCGCGTGGCGTCCGACCGGGCGCTGCGTGAAGGTGACCTGGTGAAGGCCAGCGAGATCAACTACGGCGAGATTCCTGCCCTGGAGAAAGAGCTGGAGGAGGCCGCTCAGCCTGAGAACCAGCTGCCCTCGATGGTTTCCGAAGAGGTCGGCCCGAACGATGTTGCCGAAGTCGTATCCAACTGGACTGGCATACCGGTAGGCCGGCTGCTGCAGGGCGAGACCGAGAAGCTGTTGTCCATGGAGTCCCGAATCGGAGCGCGGCTGGTCGGTCAGCTGCCTGCCGTCCGTGCGGTGTCGGATGCCGTACGCCGCTCCCGCGCCGGCATTTCCGATCCCAACCGACCCACCGGCTCTTTCCTTTTCCTCGGTCCGACTGGCGTCGGCAAGACCGAACTCGCCAAGGCACTTGCGGAATTCCTGTTCGATGACGAGCGGGCCATGATCAGGATCGACATGAGCGAGTACTCCGAGAAGCACTCGGTGGCGCGGCTAGTCGGCGCACCTCCCGGCTACATCGGCTACGAGGAGGGTGGCCAGCTCACCGAGGCCGTTCGTCGCCGCCCGTACTCCGTGGTGCTCTTGGACGAAGTGGAGAAGGCTCACACCGAGGTTTTCGACGTCTTGCTGCAGGTGCTCGATGACGGACGGCTGACCGACGGCCAGGGCCGTACGGTTGACTTCCGCAACACTTTGTTGATCTTGACCTCCAACCTGGGCTCCCAGTTCTTGGCAGACCAGACGCTGGATGCTGACACCAAGCGGAATGCCGTAATGGGTGTGGTACGCGGGGCATTCAAGCCGGAGTTCTTGAACCGGCTCGACGAAGTCGTGCTTTTCGACGCGCTCGGCACCGAGGAGCTTGCCAAGATCGTGGAGATCAACTTGGCGCGGCTCAACAAGCGGCTCGCCGATCGGCGGTTCACGGTCGAAGCGACACCCGCAGCCAAGGAATGGCTGGCGCTCACCGGCTTCGACCCGGTCTTCGGCGCCCGCCCGCTGCGCCGGCTGATCCAGACCACGATCGAAGATCAACTTGCACAGCGGGTGCTCGCCGGCGAGGTGCGCGAGGGCGACACCGTCACCTTCGACGCGGACGAGAGCCGCGATGGGCTGATCATCTTGCAGTCACAGCCCGCCATCGCCTGAGTGATCATCGCCCAACCACCGACTTGTCAGAATCTGAGGGACCTATAGGCCCCTCAGATTCTGACAAGTCGGTGTGTCACCACCAGCCCTGCTTGTGCGCCCAGCGCAGCAGGATCACCGATATTGTCAACATGATCAACAACAGGATGGTGAGAGGTATCCAGCGGGTGGATTCGTTGACAATGACGTTCATACCTATGACAGATGACAGCGAGGTGATCGGGAGGGTGACCGCCGCAATCACGGCGAGACGCTCGGCGGCGATGGTCATCTTGGTGTCGGTACGCGCGCGGTAGAACTCGGTGACGCCCATCAGAAACACCAGCTGAGAATCGCTGATGTGGGCGACGGTCTCGTACTGGTCGAGTACGTCCTGCATCAGTCCCAGGCCCTCGGGTGGTGCGAAGGTGGTCAACTTGATTGCCCGGCGATAGATCTCGCTGCCCTGAGAGGCCATGGTTTTGATGGTCAGCAGCTCATGTCGAGCGGCGAACAGCTGGCTGAGAAACTTCTGCGGATCCTTCTCATCGTCCTCAGCCATGACCCGCTGCTCCATCAGGCCGACCTCACGGGCGATCTCGGCGACCATTTCTGCTTCCCGGCGGGCGATCGAGGAGACGATCGCGTAGGTGAGTCCGAACGGCGAGGTCGGATGCAGCCGGCCGTTCTCCATTCGTGCCGCCACTGCGGTGGTCTCGCGCAGTGCCGCCTCCAAGGGGACCTTTGGGCTCAGCGGTCCATGGATGGTGACCAAGAAGTCTTCCCCAACGAATTGATCCAGTTCGAGATAGTGCACGTGGCCCCGTGCGCCGATCTCGGGTGCGTGCACGACGATGAACACATGGTGCGGGTACACATGGAGTCGCGGAATGTGATTGCGGTTCCGGCTTTCGCTGATCGCCATCGGATGAAAGCCGAACTCGTCCGCAAGCATCGCCTCGGCGTCATCGCCCCACTCGGGAATATCGAGCCAGAGAAACCCGTCGGTCCGTTGCCGCAGGTCCGGCAGCTCAGCCAGGTCGCGGGCGCTCACGCCGCCGGAATCGATCCAGCGCAGCTTCATGGCCAGCCTCTCTTCCACATTGTTGTTTCTACACCACCCCACGACTCATCGCCCTCCGACCGATCACGACCGCCACAACGCGCGCCAGGCGCCGAGGAGCAGCCTTGAAGCAGGCAAGCCTGGTGCTGCGACCTGGGATTGACGGCGCGCTACTGGTGCCGGATCTGGCCTACCCACGAGCTTTCACGCTCCGCGTCGGCCGCACGGACCAGTCCTACGTCGATCTTGATGATCCACTGCGACTGGAGTTCGACTACGTGCAGCGGCTGGCCGATGTCCTCGACAGCGTGGCCGAGCCGGGGCGGATACGGGTGGTCCATGTTGGTGGTGCTGGCATGACCTTGCCGCGGTACGTGGCGGCGACCCGACCAACCTCGGCCCAGGTAGTGCTCGAGCCGGACATCGAGCTCACCGCCTTCGTCCGTCGGCACCTGCCGCTACCCGCCCGAAGCGGGATCAAGGTGCGCGGCACGGACGGCCGCCGCGGCATCGCGGAGCTGCGTGACGGGTACGCGGACTTGGTGATCATCGACGCCTTCGTCGGCGCCCGAGTGCCGGCCGAGCTGACCACGGCCGGCTTCCTCGCCGAGGTGGGGCGCGCTCTTTCCGATCATGGAGTGATCATCATCAACCTCACGGATCGCGGCCCGCTCGGCTATGCGAGGCGGGTGTTGGCCGGGGTACGCCTGGCCTTTCCGCACCTGCTGTTGTGCGCCGAGTCGTCGACGCTCAAGGGCCGGCGCTTCGGAAACGTGATCATCGCAGGCGGTGCGAATCCGTTGCCGTACGCCGCGATCGCAGAGCGGGCGGGACGCCCACCCTTTCCGTATCGCGTGGTTCATGGTGCGCGGTTGCACCAGCTGCTTGCTGACTCCGCGCCCTTCAGCGACGACGATGCCGAGCAGTCTCCTGAGCCTGGGCGCGGCCAGATGCACTTCGCGTAGCGATATGAGCGCTGAGCTCGTCGAAGTGCGGACTGGTGCCCTTCGACAGGCTCAGGGCACATTACGCAAGGCACGCAGCCTGCGGATCGCTTCATCGAGTACCTGCTCCTGCTTGCAGAAGGCCCAGCGCACGTACGGTCTCCCGGCCTCTGTCCTGTCGTAGAACACCTGATGGGGGATGGCAACGACGCCGCAGCGGGTGGGGAGCTCTCGGCAGAACTCGACTCCGTCGGTGTAGCCCAAGGGCCGGACATCGGTGGTCATGAAGTACGTCCCGCGCGGCAGTATCGGCTCGAGTCCGATGGACCGCAGGCCCGCCGCTAGCTGGTCCCGCCTGTCCTGGAGGTCCAACCGGGCTTTCTCGACCCACTCGTCGCCCTCGTTGAGAGCGCGCGCGACGGCCGGTTGGAACGGGGCGCCGGAGACGTAGCTGAGGAACTGTTTCACTGCGGTGATCTCGTTGATCAACTCGGGTGTGGCGAGCGCCCAGCCGATCTTCCATCCGGTGGCGGAGAACGTCTTGCCGGCGGAGGAGATCCGTACCGTCCGGTCCCGCATCCCAGGAAAGCAGGCCAGTGGCAAATGCTCGGCGTCGTCGAAGGTCAGATGCTCGTACACCTCGTCGCAGATGACCAGCACGTTGTGTCGCACTGCCAGCTCCGCGATTGCGGTGAGATCGGTGCGATCCAGCACCACGCCAGTGGGATTGTGGGGCGAGTTGATCAACAGAGCCTTGGTCTTGGGAGTGAACGCCGCCGCCAGCTCGGCGTGATCCAGCCGAAAGTCGGGGCCGAACAATCCCACGCCGACGCGTTGCCCACCGGCGAGATCGATGGAGGCGGCGTAGGAGTCGTAAAACGGCTCCAGGGCGATGACCTCGTCGCCGGGGTCGACGAAGGCCAGGATCGACGCCGCAAGCGCCTCGGTGGCGCCGGTGGTGACCAGGATCTCCGACTCGGGGTCGTAGCTCAGACCGTAAGTTCGGCTACTGTGCTCGGCGATGGCTTGCCGCAGCGGCAGGATGCCGCGGCCGGGCGGGTACTGGTTAAGGCCGCGAGCAATCGCTGCCCGCGCCTCCTCGAGCATGAAGGCAGGACCGTCGGTGTCCGGGAAGCCTTGCCCCAGGTTGACCGACTGCGTTGTCAGCGCGAGGGCTGACATCTCGGCGAAGATCGTGGTTGAGGCCGAGCGGATCCGTTCGGCTTTCCAG
>CAWIZB010000009.1:0-14833 GCA_963840505.1 uncultured Actinomycetota bacterium | reverse complement strand
TGTCTCTGCGACGGGCCAATTATCGATCAACCGGCGACAACAAGCCCGTACCTGCTGCCATCTCTCGACGCGGGTGTCCGCCGGTGCCATCCTCCCGGGCCCCAATCGGGCCCAACGGGAGAGCCGGGCACTAGTTGACTACCGCGTCAGTCGAGGAACCGTCAATCACGGCCCGAGCTGCGCCGTGCACAGCGATGATCAGCCGATTCGGGCGCGCACGTCTCGAACGGTCCCGCCGCAGCGAGTCGCTCGACGGCGGTGACGATCAACGGCAGCGTCGAGCGGAGGATTGTCGTCGGCACGTCGACTCGCAGCATCGCGGCGTTCGGCGTCGACACCGACGCGACGAGCCGGTTGTCGTAGACCGTAGTCTGCGCGAGCGGGACGAGACCAGCGAAGGCCGGAGGCCCGTACCGACCGCCTTCGCCGTCGACAGCGCGCCCCCGACGAGGACCACGGGACGTCCGGATCCGAAGCGGCAAGAGGCGATCGGGTGCATCGGAGGATCCGCATGCTGGATCGGCTGATCAGTAAAAAACGCCCATGTCCTTTCTGGAGTACCCGTTACTTGATGAGGGCTGGGGTCGGTCCGCCGGGCCGCGAGCATCGTCGTCAGCAGGCCCGCCGACTGCCGAGTCGAAGGCCACGCTGTCCACGGTCTCCTCCCACCGGCGCCCAGCTGGGCTCGCCTCAGCATCGACCTGACAGCAGCCGCGACGCGCTCAACACTTGCTTCCAGCCGGGAACCCTTACTCCTTGTCACCTCATGCGCAAGAGTCCCAGGCGAACCTGGCAGGCCGCTCAGCAACGAATCTGGGTGGCTAGATCGGCGTCGAGGAGACCCACGAGCTTGGCCAACCCAAACAGGTACAGCAGGAAAGTACAGCAACGACGCCGCAGTACTTCGACGCCGGCCACGCCCTGAAGCGCTCTGACTAGCACAATCACTACTCAATGCCGCCCTCGCGCAGAGTTCGGGACGAAGAGGTCGCAGGTTCAAATCCTGTCACCCCGACCATTGTTCGGCCTTGTCAGAGCGCATTTCGACGGAAGCGCCGGAGTTGATCATCGGGGCCTGAGTGACTAACTGAGTGACTAACGTCGCCGAGAGGCTATTGCGCACGGGGGGATCTTGCCTGGCGCTCGACCCTGTCCGTGGCGACAGCCTCAGCAGCGCGACGGTCGGCCGGCGATCTGAAGAGCCGATCCATGATCGTCGCGCCACTCTGGATGACGGGACGGATCTGATGCCGGTAGACGAGTTCCGTCACGCTGGTGCTGCTGTGACCCACGAGCCGGGACACGTCTTCGATCGGCACGCCCGCGTCTGAGAGCAGCGAGACGAATGAATGCCGAAGCTCACGTGGCGTCCACTCATCGGGATTCAGGCCAGGAACTGACGCCAGGGCACGGCGGAAGTCCCGGCGCACGTTCGCAGCATCCATCGCGGTACCGAGCCGAGTCGTGAACACCAAGCCTGTCTCGTGCCATTGCTCGCCAGCGGCACGGCGTTCGGCATCCTGCTGTGCGCGGCGCGTGACGAGCGCCCTGACGCACAAATCCGGAAGTGCGATCGTTCGGCGCGACTTCATGGTCTTTGTGTCGCCGCCCGCGCGCACCGATCGCCACACCTCGACAAAGGGCGGAATTGGCGGCGTAACATCCGGTCGCCCCTCCAGGTGAACATGTTCCCACCGCAGTGCACGCAACTCCTCAGTGCGTGCCCCGGTCAGCAAGGACACGACGACGTAGGAATGCATCCGGTCAGAGGCCGTCTTCGTGATCACATCGTCAGCCTGCTGGGCAGTCATGGCCTTCGAGGGGCGGCCCGGTAGGCCGGCGGGCACCTCGGTCAGTTCCACGACGTTCCTCTTCACCTTGTCCCGCGCCATCGCGCGTCGCACTGCTCGATTCAGACAAGCCCGGACTCCCTGAAGGGTTCGGGTGCTCAACGACGTGGCCAGAGTCGCAAGCCACTCATCAACCTCAGTGGCAGTCAGGTCACGTAGCTTCCGCGCCCCGAGGTACGGAAGCACGTGCTTCTCGCTCAGATGCCGGTTCGCGTCACGTGTCGCCTTGTCGCGGCTACTCAAGCCGTGCTCAAGCCAGTCCTCAACCGCATGGCGCACCGTGTAGCCGTCCGGCGTGAGGACCACACCATCCTCACGGCTGCGGAGCAGGTCGCGCAGCTTCGCCTTTGCCTCGGTCTTGGTTCGACCGTAGCCGTGCCGTACGAGCCGCTTGCCTCGCCCGTCATAGCCCACAGTCGCCGTCGCGACCCAACGCTGACGGCGCTGATCCCAATGCAAGCCACCGTCACCACGAGATCGACGGGTACTCATGCGACACCAGACTCCAAACTGGCCACGTACTCAGCCAACGCTGACACCGGCACCAGGCGGCGACGCCCCTGCTTGACCGTCCGCAGCTGACCAGACCTGATCAGCTCGTAGAGCACCGACCGACTCAATCGAAGCGCCGCTGCCGCTTCTTCCACTCCATAGAGCACGGCCGGAACATCGGCCACATCAGTTCGCCTGTTCATGATCAATTCACCTTCCACCTCGTCTCGAGATCGGTTCCTCGGCCGGACGACGCCTGCCAACGCTTGGAACAGCGAACCCGGCCACGGCTCGGTCGCCGTACATTTGAATCGTCTTGAAGGAACGGAATTTCGCAATCGCTCGCCGGAACCTGTGGACATGCGCTGAGCGACCAATAGCCTCTCGGCTCTGCCCCCTCGACAGCATGATGATCTTGGACCTCGATCGGAACGGCTCTCGACACCGACTCGGCTCCTTTGCGTTCGCGATGGTGCGTATCTGACGCCGCCAACCGCGCCGCCTTCCGCATCGACTGCTGACTCATCGCCTCACCCTCCGAGCCACCGACCCTCGCTCACCCCTAAGCCGAACCGACACCGACCAGCGGTCACGACCCGCGACACCAATTCGCGTCACATTTCATGGCGCCGGCTCGATGGAGAAGCACCTGGTTGGGTGGCGTAACGGGAACCTCGCCCGTCGAACGTCCACCCTCATCGGTAGTTCGGCGGCCACCTCAAGATCAACACGCTCCGCGTGCGTTCAAGATCACTTTCGGCACTCTCAGCCGAGGGTGATGTCAATCTCGTGATACAGGGGTTCAAGCGTGCTGCGATGTCGTCACGGATGTGGCGTAGAGCGGTTTGGGGAACTCCGCGACAACGGGGACACCGATC
Source organism: uncultured Actinomycetota bacterium (assembly GCA_963840505.1). Taxonomy (GTDB): domain Bacteria; phylum Actinomycetota; class Actinomycetes; order Propionibacteriales; family Propionibacteriaceae; genus Microlunatus. The sequence goes on along the minus strand of CAWIZB010000009.1, from coordinate 11,613 downwards.
TCGTCCAGCACCTCAAACCATCATTGGGTCGATCTGCCCGGATGGGCGTGAGCCGGCTGTACGGACGTGCACCTCGTCGCCGGCCATCTGCCGCAACAAAGCCGCAGCCAAATCTTTCGGCATAGGTTGCAGCGTTGAACACCGTCTCACTCAACGTATGGTGCTCCGTCGTCGGACTTTGAACCGTTCACGATGAAGATCACAGATTGGGCGATCGCTACGGCGTGATCAGCGAACCGTTCGTAGTAGCGGCCCAGCAAGGCGACGTTGACCGCAATTTCCACGCCGTGAGACCAGTCGTCTACCAGTGCCCGGAATAACGCGCGGCGCAGGCCGTCCATGGCGTCGTCGTCGACCTCGAGACGAGCCGCGTCCTGGGCGTCGCTTATCTCCAGCGTGACCCGGGCACCATCAGCGATCCGGCTCGCGACATCACCCATCCGGCGGAAGATCCCCCACAGCTCGTCAGGGATGGCCTGAGCCGGATACGAGCGACTGGCGGCGGTGCCGATGTGGTGAGCCAGCGCACCCATCCGCTGGCACTCCGCGCTGATCTTGATGGCGGAAACGAGCAGCCTTAGATCACCCGCCACAGGCTGCTGCCGAGCGAGGAGCTCGAACGTGCGGCGCTCGACCACCAGCCGGTCGTCTTCGAGTTCCTGCTCCAGTGCCGCAGTCTTACGGACCGCTTCCAGATCCTGGTCCAGCAATGCCGTGGTCGCAGCCCGGATTGCCTCCGATGCCGTCCCGGTCATGGTGACCAGGGACTCGCGCACCATCCGCAGGTCGCCAGCGAAATCGAGCCGAGTCATCTTGGGTTGGGTCACCGCTGATCTCCGAAGGCGGGCGGATCGGCCCAGCTTTCCAACATCTGGTGGCCCAGCGCCGTGATCTGGGGAGGTCCGAATCCGAAGGCTCCGAGTCGCACCAGGCGATGGAGGACTAGGAGGGTGACGGACCAATCTACCGGCCGACTCCCCAACATCCAGGGAGCAAGATCGCCGTACTGGGGATCGCGGTCGATCAGTCCATCTTGAACGGCGGAGAGCACCTCGAGGTCATGAGGCTGGATCCGCCAGCGCGGCCCTCGGGCCAGACTGGCGGACAACCGCGTGGGTGAGAGTCGGTGTGTTTTCACAGCGGTCCTAATTGTCGACCAGGCGATAGCCGAGACCGCGTACGTTTTCGAGGACCGCTGGCTGTCCTGGTCGCGTTTCGCTGAGCTTGCGCCGCAGGTTCTGGACGTACTTGCGAACCCTCACCGGGCCGGCCGCCTGGTTAGCGCCGATGACTGCGGCGATCTCAGCTGCGGAGACGACGCGGGGGGCTTCCGCGATCAGGTACTTGACGAGGGCGAACTCGCGCGGTGCCAGGTGGACTGCCGTGCCGGAGACGCGCACCTGGTGCGCTTGCACGTTGAGCTCGATCGACCCGTACTGAAGGATCGCGGCTGACTCTGTCCTCGTCAGGCCGAGGTGGCCGATGGCTGAGGTCAGCTGCTCTGTGTCGAATGGGAGCCAGACCAACCCGCGAGCCCCTGCCTCGAGGCCATCGAAGGCGCGCTGTTGGGACTCCTCATCGTTCGTCAGGCCGATGATGATAGGAATTTCGGACCAGGCGACGATGGCCCGGACGAAGCGCAGGTAGTCGACGCCGATGAGATCGGTCGGCGCCAAGATGACGGCAGGATCCTCCGCCATCAGACCAAGCAGCGCCGAGGGACCGTCGGCGTAGCGACGCAGGTCGATCCCGGTCGCGAGCAGGTCGTCGTGCCCGCTGCGTGTGAGCATTCCAGACTGCGACTCGACGGCGATCACCCGGTACGGCCAGCGAATCGCTCCTAGACCGGTCAAGGCACCCCTGCGTGCCGTCTGTGAGGTCATCGGGTTCTGCCGCGGGCTGGTTGTCAGCTCATCCGAAGCGACCCGAGATGTAGTCCTCGGTACGCCTGTCAGCGGGGTTCTCGAAGATCTTGGTGGTCGTGTCGTACTCGACCAGCATCCCGGTGCGGGCACCAGTGTCCTCACTGGGAATGGCGGTGAAGAAGGCTGTCCTATCGGCGACGCGAGCAGCCTGTTGCATGTTGTGGGTGACGATCACGATGGTGTACACATGGCTGAGCTCTACCATCAGGTCCTCGATCCGGGCCGTCGCGATCGGGTCAAGGGAGGAACAGGGCTCGTCCATCAAGATCACCTCGGGCTTGACGGCAATGGTCCGGGCAATGCAGAGCCGCTGCTGTTGACCGCCCGAGAGGCCGAAGGCGGACTGCTTGAGCTTGTCCTTGACCTCGCTCCACAAGGCGGCCTGGGTGAGTGCTTGCTCGACCAGGTCATCCATATTGGACGGTTTCATGCCGACCACTCGCGGACCATAGGCGACGTTGTCATAGATCGACTTCGGGAACGGGTTGGGCTTTTGGAAAACCATGCCAATCCGCCGTCTCACCTCGATGGCATCGACGCCACGGCCGTAGATGTCCTCACCGTGATAGGTCACCCGACCGGTGACACGGGCCCCGAGAATGAGGTCGTTCATCCGGTTCAGAGATCGCAACAGCGTGGACTTACCGCAGCCCGATGGCCCGATCAACGCGGTGATCTCGTTGTGGCCGAATGACAGGTTGACACCGGAAACTGCCCGGAAGTCACCGTAATAGACGTCCACGTTGCTGCACTCGATCACCCCAGACGGGGTGGCGGGCAACTCGTCGTCGCGGGAGTGGTGCAGAGGCTCGAAGTGGACCTCGGCATGTGGTTCGTGCTCAGAGGTGATCGCGGGGTCTGTCTTGGCGAGCTCTGCCAGTGCGGGGTCTGTCTTGGCGAGCTCTGCCAGTGCGGGGTCTGACTGTGGGGGGTCGGTCTGTGCGCTCATTTGCTCTCTGGGTTCCTTCGGTTCGTTTACCACCGACGCTGGAAATGGTTGCGGATGTAGATGGCGAGCCCATTCATGGCCAGCAGGAGGACGAGCAGGACGATGCTGGCCGCAGCGGCGAGGACGCGGAACTCTTCCTGGGGACGACCGGTCCAGTTGAAGATCTGGATCGGCAGCGTGGTGTAGCCACTCAGCAGGCCGTTCGGGTCGTAGCTGACGAACACCAACCCCCCGAGCAGGAGGAGAGGCGCCGCCTCGCCCAGTGCCCGCGACAACGCCAGGATCGCTCCGGTGGCGATGCCGGGCACCGCTGCGGGCAGGGTCTGCCGCCACATCGTCTGCAGCGGCGTGGCTCCGAGGGCCAGCGATCCTTCGCGGATCTCCGCAGGCACCGACCGCAGCGCCTCCCGGGTGGCGATGATGATCACCGGCAGGATGAGCAGGCTGAGGGCGGTGGCTCCCGCGATGACCAGGTTCTTGTTCTGCACCCCCACCAGCGTCAGCACGGCCAGCGCCAGCAGACCGTAGACCACCGATGGGATGGCGGCCAGGTTCTGGACGTTGACCTCGATCAGATGGTTGACCCGTTTTGTCTTGTCGGCGAATTCCTCGAGCTGGACGGCTGCCGCGACACCGAGGGGAATCGCCAGCACCGCAGTGGTGCCGATCACCCAGATGGAGCCGAGAATCGCCGGCCGCGCGCCGGCCCGAGCCGGCGACGAGGCCGGATACTCGGTGAACAGCCGCAGATCGAGCCGCGACGCCCCCTGAATCAAGGTGGTCACGATCAGGACCAGCAGCACCGTCATCGCGATGAACATGGCCAGCCACAGCAAGATCAAGAAGACGATGGACTTCGGGTTACGTTCGCCGCCCTTGGCTGTGGCCTGCAGGGACCGAGCGGGGGGGTTCAGGTCGGTGGCGATGCTCATCAGTAGGCCTCCCGGAATCGGCGCACGAACCGGAAGGCAATGAAGTTGATCAACAACGTGATAGCGAAGAGCAGCAGCCCGACCGCGAACAGCGTGTCGTACTCGATTGAGCCAACTCGCGAGTCGCCCAGCGCGGCGTTGGCGATGAAACCGGTCATGGTCTGGCCCTGCTCCAGCGGACCGGCGACGATGCGGGCCTGACCCCCCGCGGCGATTGCGACGATCATGGTCTCCCCTACCGCCCGGGATACGCCGAGGACAACGGCGGCGACGATGCCGGAGAGCGCGGCCGGGAACACAACCCTCATACTCGTCTGCATCCGGTTGGCTCCCAGAGCGGCCGAGCCTTGTCGCATGCTGTTCGGAACCGCGGACATGGCGTCCTCGCTCAGCGAGGCGACGGTGGGCACGATCATCACGCCCATCACCAGACCGGCGGCCAGCACGCTGAATGATCCGGTCGGCAGGTGCAGGCCCTCTCGCAGCACGATGGTCTGCACGAACGCGAGCGCGAACAGACCGTAGACGACGGTTGGGACGCCGGCCAAGATCTCCAGGATCGGCTTCAGGATCGCGCGCAGCCGAGGTCGGGCATACTCCGACAGCAGGATCGCCGCACCGAGCCCGATCGGGACGGCAGTGATCAACGCAATTGCGGTCGTCCAAAAGGTCGCGGTCACCAGCGGGATGACACCGAAGGACGCGTCGGCGAATCGCGGCGCCCACCTTGTCCCGAACAAGAAGTCGACGATCGAAACCTGGGCGAAGAACTCCACCGCGGGGATGATCAGCGCGATGACGATCCCGACCGTGATGACGATGGTCAGCCATGCAGCGAGTCGCAGCACGACCTTCGCGACAGCCTCACCGGGTCGCCGCACCGATGTGGTCAACGACGGTGGCCGCTGAGCCGACGACGGGCGCCGGCTCGCGGACCGATTTGTCACAGGTGCCTGTGACCCTGACTCAGATTGGGTCGCGGTCGTCAGGTTGTCCATGGCCGTCAGGGAGCGATTGATCCGAGCTCGTCCTGCGCGGTCTTCTTCTGCTCGGGAGTGAGCCCGACGAAGAGCGCCAGCTCAGCCACCTTCGCCTCGTTCTCGACGTAGAAATCAACATAGGAACGGACCGCCTCGCTGTCCTTGTAGGACGAGTTCTTCACGTAGATGAAGAGCGGCCGAGCCAACGGCTTGTAGGTCTTGTCCTGCACCGTCTGCGCGCTGGGCGCTACGCAGCCATTACCACCGTCGACCTCGACGGCCTTGACTGCATCCGGATTCTGCTCGACGTAGCTCAGGCCGAAGTAACCCACGGCACCCTTGTCGCCCTTCACACCCTGGATCGTCACGTTGTCGTCCTCCGACGGGCTGTAGTCGGTGCGGCTAGCGCCCTCTTCACCGTTGATCGCCTCGGTGAAGTAGTCGAACGTTCCTGAGTCAGTGCCGGCGCCGAAGAGGGTCAGCGGCACATCCGGGAAGGACTTGTCGATCTGATTCCAGTTCTTGATCTTGCCCTCCGACTCCGGCGACCACATGGTCTTCAGCTGCGCGACAGTGAGGCACTTCGCCCAGGTGTTCTCAGGGTTCACCACCACCGACAGGCCGTCGTTGGCGACGATTACCTCGGTGTACTCGATCCCCTTGGCCTTGCACTCCGCGGCCTCCTCGTCTTTGATCGGCCTCGACGCATCCGAGATGTCGGACTCGCCGGCGCAGAACTTCTTGAACCCGCCCCCGGTGCCTGCGGTTCCGACAGACACATTGACCCCCGGCTCAACATCACGGAACAGATCGGCGGCTGCCTCGCTCAGGGGGGCGACCGTCGACGATCCATCCACGCTAACCGTGCCGCTCACCCCAGCTTCACTGGAACTGCCGCCCGCATTGTTCTGGCCACCGCACCCGCTGACCAGCAACGCCGCAGCAGCCAACGCAGTCACCCCGGCGAGCTTCAACGAAACAGAAGACACGTCAGATTCCTTCCAAGATCTGTTCACCCTGACGGGTGGTCGGCGTAGCCGCCAACGAGACTGATAGAAGTGCCCTTATATGAACGTGGCGTGAACGGACCGTGAAGAGGTCAATACCTATAGATGCACATCTTTAGCGGGAAGCCTGCCCTGTCAATGAACGGCGCTCCACCGGCTACTGCAGCCATCTGATCCAGGTTGAGGCAGACCTCCGGGAGGAAGTCAAGAATGAGCCGCCCGAAGGGTGGCGATGTGCTGTCCAAGCCCGGATTGGGCTCGGGCGTTACCGGCGCCCCATACGCTGATTCGCGGTGGAAGTGAGGCCGATTTCGTCGATCAGCTGACGGACACGGCGTTCGATGTCGTCGCGGATGGGGCGGACCCCCGCGGTGTCGAGTCCCGCAGGGTCGTCGAGGTCGTCCCAGGCTTCGTAGCGTTTGCCGGGAAAAATGGGGCAGGCGTCGCCGCAGCCCATGCTGACCACGACGTCGGCGGCGCGGACGGTCTCGTCGGTCCACGGCTTGGGGAACTCGGCGGAGATGTCGATGCCGCGCTCGGCCATGGCGGCTATTGCGGACGGGTTGACCTCGCGGCCGGGTTCGGAGCCGCCGGACCAGCCGATTGCTCGGTCTGTGGTGAGGGCCTGGAAGAACCCGAGAGCCATCTGGGAGCGGCCGGCGTTGTGGGTGCACAAGAACAGCACCGTGGGTTTGCCGTCGTAGTGCAGGCCTTCGACCTTGGCCAGGGCACGGAGCCGTTGCCGTGCGAACCGTTCGGCGAACAGGGGCACGAACCTGGTCACGGTGGCGTTGGGCGCGAGCTGGTCGTAGGAGGAGTGCAGGAACCGTTCGATGGTCTCGCGCCCGTAGATGCCGGCGAACTCATCGGCGAGCCGGCTCGCGGCCGTGCGCAGCGCGTGCCTGGTGTCGATGCTCAGGGTGTCCCAGGTGGGTGTAGTCATGAGGCTTCCTTCGTGTCTCGGGAAAGGTCGGCGAGGTAGTGGACGCGTCGGCTGATCTCGGCGTAGGCGTCTTCGAAGGCCGTGGTGGTGCCGCGCCGCACTGGGTCGGGAATCGACCAGTGCAGGCGAGGAAGCGAGTGGCTGAGCTCTTCGTGGGCGTTGTCGCAGACGGCGACGATGAGGTCATCGTCGTGAAGGACGTGGTCGAGCGGCTCGGGGTGGTCGCGTTCGATGTGGAGCCCGTGGCGCTCGGCAACGGTTATGGCCCGCGGGTGGATGCGTGGGCCGGGATGGGTTCCGGCCGAGGTGGCTGGAATGGTGCTCAGGTGGTTCCAGATGGCGGCGGCGAGCTGGGAGCGGGCCGAGTTCGCCGTGCACACGAACACCACCCGGGGACCGGTGGGAAGGTTGTGGGCGATGCGGCCGGAGATGGCGGCCGCCCAGACGGTCGGCTGGTCAAGTTGTAGTTGGACGTAGTTGCGTCGCCGGTCGCCTTCGGATCTGACCCGACGGATGATGCCGGCGTCCTCGAGTACGCGGAGATGGTGTGCGAGCAGGTTGCTGCCCAAGCCAACGTCGGCGGCCAGCTCGCCCGGCGAGGCATCACCGGTGACCAGCCGGTCTACCAGGGCCAGCCTGATCTGCTCACCGAGTGCGGCGAAGACGGCTGCTCGGCTATCCAGGTCCTGTCCCATGTTTGCCTCCATCAGTATTGAGTCAAGTATTGTTGAGATATGTCAGACGTCAAGTCCAGCGCCGTAGCAGCGCAGCGGCCGCTGCTGGCCGAGCTCATGGGCACCGCCCTGCTGGTGACGGTGGTCGTGGGGTCCGGTATCGCCGCAGCCAGACTGTCGCCCTCAGATAGTGGTTTGCAGCTGCTGGAAAACAGCACGGCGACAGTGTTCGGGCTGGCGGTGCTGATCTTGGTGTTTGGACCGGTCTCCGGCGGCCACTTCAACCCAGTGATATCGGCGGTTGACTGGCTGCTGACCCGTCGCCGACCCGGCAACGGCTTGTCCGCAGCCGGTGTAGCTACGTACGGGGCCGCGCAGCTAGTCGGGGCAATCCTGGGTGCGCTGCTGGCCAACATTATGTTCGACCTACCCGCGGTCCAGATCTCGGGCAAGGACCGCCTAACCCTCGGCCATGGTCTGGGAGAGGTCGTGGCCACCGCAGGCCTGGTGCTGCTGGTGTTCGCGCTGGCCCGGACAGGGCGGGCCGCATTATCGGCGGCCGCGGTCGGTGCCTATATCGGGGCGGCGTATTGGTTCACCAGCTCCACGTCCTTCGCGAACCCGGCGGTGACGGTGGGACGGATCTTCTCCGACACTTTCGCCGGTATCGCGCCGACGTCGGCCCTGTTCTTCATCGCCGCCCAGCTGGTCGGCGGGCTCGTCGGACTCGGCTTGGTCAGATTGTTCTTTCCCGACGCCCCGGTGACCGCCGGCAGGGCTGTTGTCCCGCATCCGAACCACCTTTCCGAAGAAAGTTGAGGTTTCATGTCGAAGCCGAGTGTGTTGTTCGTCTGTGTCCACAACGCGGGCCGGTCCCAGATGGCCGCTGCGTTCCTATCCCACCTGTCAGCGGGCGCAGTCGAGGTCCGCTCAGCTGGATCGGAGCCCGCCGATCAGGTCAACCCGGCGGCCGTGCAGGCCATGGCCGAGGTCGGCATCGACATCGCGGCGGAGAAGCCCAAGATCCTGACCGACCAGGCCGTCCGTGAGTCCGACGTGGTGATCACCATGGGCTGCGGTGACACCTGCCCGTTCTACCCCGGGAAACGCTACGAGGACTGGGTGCTGGATGACCCGGCCGGCAAGGATGTCGCAGCCGTCCGGCCCGTCCGCGACGAAATCCGGCACCGCGTCGAGGCGCTACTCGACGACCTCGTTCCGGCAGGCCAAAGCTAAAAGAGTCAGCCGATCGGAAGTGGCTCGAAGACGCGAGCCACTACTGACAGCAGCGCCGAGTTGTCGTGCGGTTCAGCCAGCCGGAGAGGCAATCAATCCGGCTAGCGTGTCCAAGGTGTCGGGCACGAGCTTGTAGTAGGCCCATTTCCCGCGCTGTTCACGACGCAGGATGCCAGCCTCCACCAGCAGCTTGAGATGGTGCGAGACTGTCGGCTGGCTCAGACCCACCGGTTCGGTCAGGTCGCATACACACGCCTCCTGGTCCGGGTGGGCCGCGACCAGCGAGATCAGCCGGAGCCGGGCCGGGTCGGACAGCGCCTTGAACCCCGCCGCCAGCGTGGCCGCCTCCTCCGGCTTGATCACCTGCCGGACCACCGGCGCACAGCAGTCCGCGAGCAACGGCAGCGTCGGCCGGTCGGACGGGACGAGCTGAACGGCCAGCATACCTCCAGCATGACACATATTGACAACTCTCGATGCGTGATTAAACTCGTATCGACATCTATCAATGCGAGAGGGTCTGACATGTCAGAGACAACGACCACCAAGCATCTGCGCGAGCAGGTGCGCGAACGCTACGCCGCAGCCGCCATCACCGTCACATCGGGACAAGGCACGGCATCGTGCTGCGACGACAGCTGCGGCGATGGCGGCTCATGCTGCGGTCCGACTGCCCTGGAAGTCGACGACACATTCGGCAGCGCACTCTACGCAGCCACGGACCGGGACAGCCTCCCAGTGTCAGCGGTGGCGGCCAGCCTCGGCTGCGGCAACCCCATCGCCGTGGCGGAACTCCGGCAGGGTGAGAAGGTGCTGGACCTCGGCTCCGGCGGCGGGATCGATGTGCTGCTGTCGGCCCGTCGAGTCGGCGAAACCGGGTTCGCCTACGGCGTCGACATGACCGATGAAATGCTTGATCTTGCCCGGGCCAACGCCGCGCAGGCGGGCGCCACCAACGTCGAGTTCCTCAAGGGGACCATCGAGGACATCCCGCTAGCGAACGGATCGGTAGATGTGGTGATCAGCAACTGCGTGATCAACCTGTCGGTCGACAAGCCGAAGGTGATCACCGAGATGTTCCGGGTGCTCAACCCCGGTGGCCGGATCGGCATCAGCGATGTGGTGGCCGAGGACCACCTCAGTGTGGAGGCACGCGCCGAACGAGGCTCCTACGTAGACTGCATCGCCGGAGCCCTGTCTCGACAGGAATACCTCGACGGCCTCACCTCCGCCGGCTTCACCAACGCGACCGTCCGTTTCACCCACCAGGCCGCGGACGGCATGCACAGCGCCATCATCCAAGCCACCAAGCCGGAGAGGTCAGCATGATCGACAGCAAGCTGGCCACTGACGTCGACGTTCTAGTGGTCGGCGCCGGCCAGGCAGGCTTGGCCGCCGGGATCGTCGACGCTGGCGACCAGCGTCCTGGCGTCGCTACAACGACAGCCTGACACTGTTCTCATCGGCCCGGTTCTGCTGACTCATCACAAGCCCTCCTCAGTTCCCCAACACTCGTCCACCGATCGAAGCCAGCGACTACACCCCGAGCGGTCAGCACCCACCGGACGGGCCGTTTCGCGTACCTCCACCAACTTCCGCAATTCGATGTGCGATACACCTTCTGCATCATCGGTGCGTACTCCCACCTCGGTGACCGCGAGGTTGACCCGGTTCGCCTTTAGTGGTTGTGACGATGAGCATCCACAAGCTCAGCGCCGGGTCGGGGTACGACTACCTGACCCGGCAGGTCGCGGCATTGGACGCCACCGAGAAAGGCCACGTCGGGCTGGCCTCCTACTACACCGAACGCGGAGAAACTCCGGGAGCCTGGACCGGATCTGGCATGGCCGGCATCGATGGTCTCAGCGCCGGGGACGCGGTCACCGCGGAGCAGATGCGGGCCCTCTTCGGCGCCGGCATGCATCCCCTCGCCACGCAGCGGCTGGAACAGCTGGACGCCGCCGACTTGACCGACACAAACGTGCAGGCAGCGACACGGCTGGGCGCGCCGTTCAAGGTCTACGCCGGCGAGGTCAGCCCGTTCCGCATTGAGGTGGCGAAGCGGATGGCCGCGCGGCAGCCGGGGGACGATGCTGTTCATGCGGCACTTCGGGCGCGGATCCGCACCGAGGTCGCGGAGGAGTTCTTCCGAGCAGAGCATGGCCGCGACCCGATCGATGCCCGCGAGATCGCCGCCACCATCGCCAAGAAGTCGCGTCCCCACACCCAGACAGTTGCCGGATATGACCTGACCTTCTCCCCGGTCAAGTCGGTGTCGACCCTATGGGCGGTCGCCGACACGCACATCGCCGCACTGATCGAGGAGGCGCACCATGCTGCCGTGCAGGATGCGCTGACCTTCATCGAACGCCACGCACTGTTCACCCGGCAAGGCAGGAACGGGATCCGGCAGGTCAACGTCACCGGGCTGGTCGCGACAGCGTTCACCCACCGCGACTCCCGCGCCGGCGACCCGGACCTGCACACCCACGTCGCCGTCGCGAACAAGGTACAGACCCTCGACGGACGGTGGCTATCCATCGACGGCCGGGTGCTATTCAAAGCGACCGTGGCCGCCTCGGAAACCTACAACACCGCACTCGAACACCACCTCAACGACCGGCTGGGTGTGCGGTTCGCGGATCGGACCGACACTGAGCCGGGTAAGCGGCCTGTGCGGGAGATCGTCGGCGTTGATCCGGTCTTGAATAAACGGTGGTCGACGCGGCGAGTGTTGATCAAGATGCGGCAGGGTGAGCTGGCGAGCAGGTTTCAGCGTGATCATGGTCGGCCGCCGACGCCGGTGGAGGCGTTGCAGTTGGCGCAGCAGGCCACTTTGGAGACCCGGGACGCCAAACACGAACCCCGTACCTTGACCGAGCAGCGCGCCGCCTGGCATGCCCAGGCCGCCGAAAGCCTCGGCGGAGCTGATGCGGTCCAGGCCATGATCACCCATGCTCTGCACCC
>CAWIZB010000008.1:0-54814 GCA_963840505.1 uncultured Actinomycetota bacterium | reverse complement strand
CTGGATTTGATAGACCGAGGACTGACAGCAGCGTCGGCAATGTTCGAGCAGATCAAGGAGCGACCATGGGTGACCCGAGCGAGCCCGTCCGGACCTACCTCGACGGTGTGACCCCAGAAAGGCGCCGTCGTGATGCGGAGAGGTTGCTAGAGCTCCTGGCCCGTGTTACGGGAGAGCCGCCGCAACTCTGGGGAAGCATCATCGGCTTCGGCCAGTACCACTACAAGTACCCCAGCGGCCGCGAGGGGGACGTGGCGGCAGCCGGCTTTGCCCCACGTAAGGCCGCAACAACGATCTATCTGGTCGATGGCGTCGGACGATACGAGCAGCAGCTGGAGCGTCTGGGACCGCACACGACCGGCGTCGGATGCCTATACATCAAGGATCTCGACAAGATTGATCTCTCGATCCTCGAAGCCATCGTTGCCGAGTCATATCGCACTGTCACCGCCGGTACGTACATGCTCCGGGCCCGCGAAGGAACCCCGGCGCCGCCAGCTGACTGAACCTGAGTCTGCCGCCCGCCCTTTGCGAAAGCGGTCACAAGCGACACCAAATCAAGTGGAATCCGTGTTGTATGTGACCACTTTCGGGGCAGGGAAGGCCGCTGTGGGTCGGCCTCCAGATCCAGGCAGAGCACAAGTCTCGCCCGGCCCGGTTGCTCAGACGGTGATCGCGATCTTTCCTCGTGCCTCGCCGGCTTCGAGGTGGCGCATGGCTTCCGGCACCTGGTCCAGTGCGAAGATCCGGTCGATACTCGGCGTCAGCTTGCCCGCCTCGATGAATTCGGTGATCCGTTCCAGATCGCTAGCGCGCTCCTTGGAGACGAAGAATGTCATCCGCTGGCGTACGAACAGCGATATGGCCTTGGCGCGGAACTGTCGGTCGAGTCCTCCGGTCAAGCGGCCACCTTGCTCGCCGCCGACGATGACGGCCGTTCCGGTGGGTGTGAGTGCGCCGCGAAGCCGTGATAGTGCGGGATTCCCTGCGATGTCGAGGATCAGGTCATAGCGGTGCGCACCATCGGCGAAGTCGTCTCGGGTGTAGTCGATGACATGGTCTGCGCCGAGGGATCGCACCAGATCGAGTTTCGCCGTGCTGCTGACGCCGGTGACCTCGGCTCCGAGAGCCTTTGCCAGCTGCACGGCATAGCTGCCGACGCCGCCGGAGGCGCCGATGATCAAAACCTGCTGCCCTGGCTGGAGGTGGCCGACATCGGTCAGGGCTTGCAAGGCGGTGAGCCCTGACACCGGAACCACCGCGGCCTGCTCGAAGGAAAGGCTGTCCGGCTTGCGGGCGAGCTGATCTTCCGGGGCGACGGCATACTCGGCGAACGAGCCTTCGCCTGTCCCGAACACGTCCTCACCTGGGGAGAATCTGGTCACCGCTGAGCCGACCGCAATGACAGTGCCGGCGAGATCGAGTCCGGGTACGGGGTTCTTCGGTCTGCTGAATCCGAAGGCGAGGCGGAGCAGGTACGGCCGGCCCGCCATCAGATGCCACGTACCCCGATCCAGACCAGCCGCATGAACGCGTACGAGCACCTGGTTGTCCGCGACATCAGGCGTGCTGATCCGCGTAAGACGGAAGACGTCGGGCGAGCCGTACGCGTCTTGCACGATGGCCCGCATCGTGCCTTTGGCCGGCGCCGGACTGTTTGTGTCGCTGGTCATCTCGGCGTCAGGCTGGGATCCCATCGTGCTTCCTTTCGAACGGATGCGGTTCTAGGCCGTACTTAGTACAGCATCTTCTCGTACAAAGTACAAGTCGTGCTAGTGTCGGGACGAGATGGCCAGGCCCGCCAGCGAAACCCCCGCGAAACGCGTCCCGCTCAGCCGGGACCGGGTGCTGCGCGCCGCCGTCGCGATCGCCGACGCCGCTGGAATCGGATCACTGACGATGCGGTCACTCGCTCAAGAACTCGGCGTTAAGCCAATGGCGCTCTACTACCACGTCGCCAACAAGGACGAGATTCTCGACGGCATCGTCGATCTCGTCTTCAGCGAGATAGAGCTGCCATCGGCCGACGGTGACTGGCGCTCGGAGATCGTTCGGCGAGCGAACTCGGCTCGCCGCGTGCTGGGACGCCACCCCTGGGCCATCGGGCTCATGGAGTCTCGGAAGGCACCCGGCCCGGCAACACTGCGACACCACAACGCGACCATCGGCACTCTGCGGGCGGCCGGCTTCTCGGTGGAGATGACCGCCCACTCCTATGCCCTGCTCGACAGCTACATCTACGGATTCGCGTTGCAGGAGGCATCCCTGCCCTTCGACGGCGCGGACACGGTCGCTGATGTCGCCGAACCGATGATGCAGCAGTTTGCCGCAGACGCGTACCCCCACCTCGTCGAGATGACGACTGAGTACGTCCTGCAACCCGGCTACGACTTCGGGAACGAGTTCGAGTTCGGGCTCGGCGTGATCTTGGACGCGCTCGCCAGCTCCCTTCCCGACAACAGCGGGGAACTCGCATCCTGACTACCGCCCAGTAGTTGGCGTAGGCGTATACTTATGCGCATGCCGAGACTCCAGGTGTACCTGCCGGACGATCTATACGACCAACTCAAGGCAAGGGGTCTGCCAGCCTCGGAGCTCCTCCAGACCGCCGTACGCGCCGAACTTGAACGGCAACGTGCTCTCGAAGCAGCCGATCGGTATGTCGAAGAACTCGTTTCAGAGGTGGGTGATCCAACCGCGGAGGAGGTGGCTCGCGCTGATGCCATCGTCAGGCAGATACGAGACCGCAACCTGACTCGCGCGGGATAGCCGGTGCTCGTTCTCGACAGCGGGGGCTTCAGCTACCTGGCTGCGCGGTCGACGGCGACCGCCGCATTGATCCGTTCGTTGCGTCGGGAGGACCTGTGGCCGCCTTTGATCCCGACCATGGTCCTGGTCGAATCACTTCAGGGTCGCCCCGGTCGCGATGCACCCCTGAACCAGTTCATCGCTACCTGTTTGCTTCAGGATTCGGTGCCGCTGACCCTTGCCCGTCGAGCGGCCGAGCTCCGGCGTAGGGCGCGTAAGGGATCGGCGGTTGACGCGCTGGTCATCGCATTGGCCGAGCCAGACGGTGCCGTGCTCACCGGTGATGTCGCTGATCTGCACGCCCTTGCCGCTCACACGAAGCAGGTAACCGTGATCGGGGTCTAAGGGGTCCTTCGGCGGCCTTGTCAGGAAATTAGGTAAACCCAGGTTGCTGACGCTTTGCACAGGTCGCACCCAGTGTGAAGCGCCAGGAAGCTAGGTAAACATAGGTTGCTGCAGACCCTTGCGGCGGCGGCCAACCTGATTCAGCAACATCTCGTTCTAGGCTCGCGAGTATGGGTGCGAGCGACCTACCGCGCAGCTCACCGGAGTCCCAGGGCGTCGATCCGGCCGGGATCCTGGCCTTTCTCGACACCTTGGAGTCTGCGCCGGACATCGAGATGCACAGTTTGATGATCATTCGGCACGGTCAGGTGGTTGCCGAGGGCTGGTGGTCGCCGTATCTGCCGGAGCAGGTGCATCTGCTCTACTCGCTCAGCAAGAGCTTCACCTCGACTGCTGCGGCGTTCGCAATCGCCGAAGGTTTGCTCGATCTCGACGCGACTGTGCTCTCCTACTTTCCTGAGCTCGACAGCGAGATCACCGATCGGCGCAGCCGGTCGATCTTGGTCCGCCATGTCGCCGCGATGGCCAGCGGGCATCTCGAGGACATGATCGAGCCGACATTGGCGCTCGATCCAGTCGAACCCGTACGCGGGTTCCTGCTCATCCCGCCCGATCGGGCGCCGGGAAGCGTGTTCGCCTACAGCCAGCCCTGTACCTACACCCTCGCCGCGATCGTCCAGCGACTCACCGGCCAGACACTGATCGAGTACCTGCGCCCCCGTTTGTTCGACCCGCTCGGCATCGATCAGGCCGGCTGGCAGCGGGACGCCGCCGGTCGCGATCTCGGGTACACGGGACTCCACGCGACCACGGACGCGATCGCCCGGCTCGGTTTGCTGTACCTGCAGCGCGGAGTCTGGAACGGTCAGCGCCTGCTGTCGGAGGAGTGGGTCGCCGAGGCCACCCGGATCCACGTCGAAAACCCCAACGAGCCGAATCCGGACTGGCGGCAGGGTTACGGGTTCCAGTTCTGGATGGCCAGACACGGATACCGCGGGGACGGGGCGTACGGGCAATTCTGCGTAGTGCTTCCCGAGCAGGACGCGGTCATCGCCACCACAGCCGGGACCGAGAACATGCAGGGCATCTTGGACGCGGTATGGACTCAGCTGCTGCCTGCGATGACCTCCACGGCGGGGGCCCCGTCGCCGGTCGCCGATCAGCTGGTTGCCCGACTCGGCGGGCTCCAGCTGGCGGCCTTCCAGGCCAAGAGCGCCCCGGACTCGTCAGCAGCGGCGTGGACGGAGGCCTCATTTCTGCCGTCGGGGGGACTTTGTGAGGCTCAACCGACGCTTGCTGCTGTCCAGCTCCACCAGGACGGTGAGCTGTGGCAGCTGACCTTGCTCGAGGGTGATGTTGCATTCGGCGCGACGGTCGGCACTGGAGGGTGGCGTACCAACCTGACCGAGACCGACCACGGTAGGACCGGTGTGCCGCTGGCCGTCAGCGGGGGATGGACCGACGAGGACACGTTCCGAGCGGAGGTGATCTTCCTGGAGACACCGCACCGGCTCGGGCTCACCTGCTCGCTGGCCCACCGGACGTTCCTGGCCACCTGGCGGACCGTCCCACTGCGTGCCGGACTCCTGTCTGCGCTACGGATGCCGCGCTAAAGGCGGTGCGCCGGTCTCACTTCTGCGCATGCCAAGGATCCTCTGCGTGCTTGTGATCGCAAACGACCCGGGCGCGACCGGATCACTGCTGCGCTCGCGTACGACGCGTCCAAGGCCACGTGATCAAGGCCCAGACAGCGGCCGCCACGGCAAGTGCCACCAGCAAGTACCAGGGCCAATCGCCCAGCAGGTCCAGCAGCGAGGCCCCGCCCGGCTTACCGTTCAGGTAGCCGTAGTTGGTCCCAAGCGCGCCGTTGATCACGAAGACAATGGCGGCCCATCCAACGGTGAGCGCCAATGTCAGCCGGTAGCTGCGCCAGTTCGGGTGCAATCCCAGACCCCAGGTCAGGTAGATCACCGCCCACATCACCAGTACGTGCTGGAGCCAGTAGGAGGCGATCTCCAGGACCGGTGCGATGTCTGGCAGCAGATCGGGTGTGAGTATCGCCTGCGGATTGAGGGTCAAACCCCAGTAGTAGGTCAGCGCGAACGCCCAAGGCCGCCGGCTCCACAGCGCGTAGCCGGTGATCACCCGCAGCACGTCGGACAGGTGCAATGGGAGCGACTGCTGCACGTCGAACAGCGGCGGAATCAGCCAGAGGATCATGAAGCCGAAAGTCACCGCGAGCTGGACGACGGCGAAGACTTGCGTGAATTTCTCCTCCTTCGGTGTGCCGCGGTTGCGGCGCCCGAACCGCACCAGGAAAACCGCTCCGATGACAGTCCCGACCAGCATCACCCAATGCATGAGGCCGTACGCGGTGTACGTCGGGGCAGCCGTCGGCAGGTCCACGTCATCACGTTAGGGGTTTGCCCTACGTGATCTGCCCTCAGTGCAGATGAGTCAGTACACGTTGCTGGCGATTGGCGGGCGAGGGCGATGCGGATTTCGGCTTCGTGGTCGACGACCAGTTTCCCGGAGACGTCGTAGACGACGCGGCGGAGGGTTCCGGTGAACGGGAACGGCGGGGGGTACTCATCGGTGACCGGGGCGCCGGCGTCCTGGCCTATCGAGACACCAGAGGCCAGGCCGAGGATGATCGGGATGGTCACCGGAAGCTCGCCCTGACCGGCGGGTTCGCCGTCGATGAACAGCTTGGCGATGCCGGGCGCTCCTATGCCCTTGAGTGGCTCCGGCTTGCCGGTGGGTTCGAACTCGAAGCTGAAGATGTGGCTGCCGGTGGGAACCTCGGTGTCTGACACGACCCGGAATTGCTGCTGGGCGACGTAGTTGTAGGTGTAGCGCAGCCGGTTGCCCTGGACGAAGAAGCTGAATCCGCCGTCGACCCCGCCCTGGGCGACGAGCACGCCCTCGGCGCCGGCGTCGGGGATCTCGACCCCGGCGTGGATGCTGTGAGGCCGGTTGAGGATCCGCGGGGCCGCGCTGGCCGCGACCTCCTGGGTGCCCGGGTAATAGGTGTAACGGGTCCGGTCGGCCGCGATCACCGGCCGTTCCTCGGCCAAGCGCTGCTGCCCGCGGCCGTCGACCGGCAGGACCTGGTAGCGGCCCGCCTCCACATACCACTGGGCGATCAGCTCGATCAGCCGCGGCCGGTTCTGGTCGGCGAGGTTGTGGTTCTCGGCGAAGTCCTCGGCTACGTGGTACAGCTCCCAGCCGGTGGCGTCCAGCTCGGTGAGGGTATCGGCCGGCATCGGCGTCCCGAATGGCTTGCCCGCCTCGGAAAACGACGGCCCTGGCCAGGGGCAGACAGCCCGCCAGCCGTCGTGATAGATCGATCGGTGGCCGAGCATCTCGAAGTACTGGGTGACGTGCCTGGAGGGGGCGTCGGCTTGGTCGAAAGTGTGGGCGAAGCTAACCCCTTCGATGGGGGACTGGGCGACCCCGCGGAGCTGGGTCGGGGCCATGACCTCCAAGGCATCAAGGACGGTGGGGACCATGTCGATCGCGTGGGCGTACTGACTGCGGACCTCGCCCCTGGCCTGGATCCCGGCGGGCCAGTGAACGATGAAGGGGTCGCTGATACCGCCCCGGTAGGTCTCGCGCTTCCAGCGCCGGAACGGGGTGTTGCCGGCCCAGGTCCAGCCCCAGGGGTAGTGGTTGAAGTACTTGGGGCCGCCGAGGTCGTCGATGGCGGCCCAGGTTCTGTTCCAGCGACTCGGGCACGAAGTTGAAGAACATATTCTCGTTGATCGACCCGCTGGGCCCGCCTTCGGAGCTGGCCCCGTTGTCGGACAGGACCATGATCATCGTGTTGTCGAACTCGTCGATCTCACGCAGGAAGTCCAGCAGCCGGCCGATGTGATGGTCGGTGTGCTCCAGGAACCCGGCGAAGACCTCCATCATCCGGGCGTACAGGCGCTGCTCCTCGGGTGAGCAGTCGGCCCAGGGGGTGACGTCGGGGTCGTGGCGCGACAGCTGGGCGTCGGTCGGGATGATGCCCAGCTCCTTCTGGCGGGCGAAGACCTTGTCGCGGTAGGCGTCCCAGCCGTCGTCGAAGACCCCCTGGTAGTGATCCGCCCACTCCTTGGGGACGTGGTGGGGGGCGTGCATCGCCCCGGTGGCGAAGTCAGGAAGAACGGCTTGTTGGGGGCGACCTGCTTGGCGTCGGCGATGAACGCCCTCGCTCGGTCGACCAGGTCCTCGGTGAGGTGGTAGCCCTCCTCGGGGGTGCGTTCTGGCTCGACCCGGTGGTTGTCGGCGACCAGCTCTGGATAGTACTGGTGGGTGTCGCCGCCCAGGAACCCGTAGAAGCGGTCGAACCCGCGGCCCAGCGGCCAACGGTCATAGGGCCCGGCGGCCGAGACCTGGTCGGCCGGGGTGAGATGCCATTTGCCGACCGCGTAGGTGTTGTAGCCCTGCTCGTGGAGGATCTCGGACAGGAACCCATTCTCGAAGGGGATGTAGCCGTCATAGCCCGGGAAGCCGGTCGACGCCTCCGTGATGGCGGCCAGGTGGTTGGAGTGGTGGTTGCGGCCGTTCAGCACGCACGACCGGCTGGGGGAGCACAGCGCAGTGGTGTGCATGTTGTTGTAGACCAGCCCACCCTCGGCCAGGCTGTCCAGGTTGGGGGTACGCATCGGGCTGCCGTAGCAGCCGAGCTGCCCGAAGCCGGTGTCGTCCAGGATGATGAACAGCACGTTCGCCATCCCCTCCTTGGCACGCAGTGGCTGCGGCCAGGCCGGGCTGGACTGGTCGAAAGTCCGGCCGATAACCCCCGGGAACGCGGTCCCCGGTCGATACTCCTCCAGCGCCATCTCCCACTACCGTCCTGCCAGGTCATCTGGTTCAAGGTCGATCTTGGCGCTGGTCCAGCTGAGCCGTCTTCACCTTGGGAGGGTGATTCGAGTGAATCCGGCTAGCACGGAAGCTGTCCTTTCGGGTAACCACCGTTGCTGTAGAGCAGTTGGCCATTGATCCACTGACCTTGATCGGACAGGAGGAACCGCACGAGGTTGGCCACGTCGGCCGGTGTCCCAAGACGCCCTGTGGGCTGCAGCGCGCTTCCGCTGGCGCGGGTCTGGTCATCCATCCAACCCGTATCGATCGGGCCGGGATTGATCACATTTGCCCGTAGCCCACGGTCACTGAGCTCATGCGCCGAGGCCGAGCACGAGGCGATCCAGGGCACCTTTCGTTACGCCGTAAGGCAGATTTCCGACAGTGTGATCACTGGTCAGCGCAATCACCGCACCGCCGCGGCTGGGCAGCTGCCGCGCGAATGCGGCAATGAGCAGCCACGTCGCGCGAACATTCACCGCGTAGTGACGGTCGAAGCTCTCCACAGAAGTGTCGAGGACGCCTGAGCTGACGCTCTCGCAATGCGAGATCACCATCGCGTCCAGCGGGCCAAGTTGCTCGGCAGCGTGGCGCACCAGAGCATCTGCCGCCGCCGGCACCTCCAAATCCGCAGGGATGAGCTCGATCCTGCGTTCGAGCGACCGCAACTCAGCCGCGAGAAGATCAGGGTCGTCGGGCTGCCACTCCAGCCCTAGCCGATCGTCGTACGGGCTCCAGAAGGACAGGGCGAGATCCCAACCGTCGACCGCCAGTCCAGCGGCTATCCCGGCACCAATCCCGCGGCGCCGTCCCACACCGGTAATCAGAGCTTTGCGCGTCACCACGCAATCGTTACCTGGACCGTACGACCGCCGTCAGCCGGATAAGCGAATCGCTCCTGTCATGCGCGAATTCTTCGCCACCAGGGCAGCGACTCGAGACTGACCTGGAGGGCGAGGTCGGCCGGGCCCTCGAGGATCGAGCCATCGCCGCTCTGCCAGCGGCCGGGCGGGAGGGCGACGTGGCGGGTGGTGGCGCCGGCTTCCAGGACTGGGGCGCAGAGCATATCCTCGCCGAGCAGAAATTGATCTTGAACGTGTTCGTAGCCAGGGAAGTGGTAAGCCAGTGGTCGCAGGATCGGTTCCCCCGTCCGGGCGGCGTGGTTGAACAGTGCCCGCAGATCGGGCAACACGGCTTGCCGGGTGCGTACCGCAGCCAGCACAGCGGCCAGATGTCGATCGTCGAGCACCCGCCAGGGAGCCAGTGAGAACTGCATCATCGGGAACAGGGCAGAGCACTGGGCGAACCGTACGAACAGCTCTTGATCCAGGGGCGCGCCATTGGTGAAATACGCCAGGTCGCCACCGCCGATCATGTCCGGGCAGTTGAAGGGATGGCCGATCAAGCCCTGGGCAATCGCCTCGGGAATCAGCGACCCCAGTCCGCCGTAACCCCAGACCGCCGGCTTGTCGTGCAACCGCTGTGCTAGCGGCTGACCGCCCATCTTCCAGCACGCCCGCATCTCGTTGAAGCCGAACTCGGCGCCCAAGCGCGCCCATGCCTCGCACTGACCAACGGCGCCGTTCCCGGCCACGGTGACGTCGTCTGGGCGGTAGTCCCGGAGATCGCCGGCGTCGAACTTGAAGCCGTCCACACCATCGACGGCCCTCAGATCGGCAAGCACCCGGCGCAGCCAGGCGCCTGCTTCGGGATGGGTCAGGTCGAGGACAGTGCTGTAGCCGTTCCACCACTCGCGTACAACCGGCCGGCGGTCCGGGCCCGTGATCAACCATCCATTTCTCGCCGCCATGCGGGAGTTCTCACTGTCCGGGCTCAGGAACGGCACGAGCCACAGCATGATCGAGAAGCCCATCTCATGGAGCTGCCGGCTCATCTCGGCTGGCTGCGGGAAGCGCGCACGGTCGAATGTCCAGGTGCCGTAGTCGACCGACCAGCGATCGTCGATCATGATCAACCCGGGCGGCAAGCCCGCGTCGATCACGCCACGGGCGTAATCGAGCACAGCCTGCTGAGTCGGATGGAACGGCATCTCGATCCAGGTGTTGTATTGCGGAGCGATGAACATCTGCTCCGCGGGAGTCCGGCCGGACGCCGGGAAGTGCCTGCTCGCCGCTGCCCGGAAGGCGGACGCCAAGGTAGTGCCCTCCTGACCCAAAACGACGTCTTGGCCGTCGACTTCGAGCCCTCCGTCGCCGTCGAAGGCGAAAGTGAACGGCCGTTCCGACCACACATACCGGCCTGCGCTCGACACCAGGCACGGCGCCGACTGGTTGGCGCCTTCGGTGTCGTCATCGACAAGTCCAGCCGAGGTGGCGAGATTGCGCCAGTGCGGAGCTCGACCAAAAGGCATCGACTGGCCATCGGCCACGGCACCGCCCCACCACCATTCGCCAGGCAGGATCGACAAGCGTTGGCGGAGCGACTCGGTGGACATGCCTACCTTTCGAGCCATGGCGATGTCAGGTGTGTTGTCGAGCACCCAGGCAACTGCGTCGATGATCGTCTGCCGCGGGCGTCCCGCGGAAGGCCGCACGGCTAGTTCCAACAGCAATTGCTGGATGGCGGCCGACGCTGTAACGACCTTGCCTAGAGTCTCGCTGTCGCACGTCTGAAGTCTCAACAGGTCCTGGCGCAGCTCAAGGACCTGTTGGTTCCAGTCATCATCGCGGTAGGCGTCGAGATCATGAAGGCTTCGGAGCAGCAACTCTGGAACGGTGAGCGTGGCCTGCTGCGTCATGGGGATCTCCTGCCTAGGGAGTGGAGCGGCACGAATCTATACGATTAGATACGCACTCCGCAAGAGGATGGATTATCGAAGTTCTCCCGGCATTGTCCTGACTCAAGCACACAGATCTAATCGTGTAGAGTGTGCGGCACATCTCTTTGTCACACCTATTCCGAGGAGAAGCTCTTGTGGCTGGGCCTCCGGCCTCCACTCGCGCCCGCAACGTCACTGTGGCCGACGTCGCCCGTTATGCCGATGTGAGCCCAGCCGTGGTCAGCTACGTGATCAACGATGGTCCGCGACGGGTGGCTCCGGCGACGGCGGACCGGGTACGAAACGCCATCGACGTGCTGGGTTATCGGCCCAACAGCAGCGCACGGGCGCTGCGAACCGGAACGACAGGGATGCTCGGACTGGTATTGCCCGGGACCAGCAACTCCTTCTTCGGTGAGTACGCCGACGTGATCTATGACGCCGCTGCCAGCAACGGCTTCGCACTGCTGACTGCCAGCTCAGCCGGAAACGTACCCACCGAGCACCGGCTGATCGAGGAGCTGGCGGGGCGCAACGTGGACGGAATCCTGGTCGCCACCATGATGACCAAGGCCGACATCCCCAGCCTGCGCCACCCCGGCCTGCCGATCGTGCTGATCAACTGTCCCTTTGCTGTCCCCGGATATCGCACGCTGGGGCCGGATGCTGTGGCAGGTGCACGAGCGGTGGTCGATCATCTGCTCAGCGTTCACGGGCACCAGTCGGTTGCCTTCATCACCGGCGAAACGGGTGCGTACGAGCCGGAGGCCCGCGAGGCTGGATGGCGCGACGCCTTGCGATCACACGGTCGACCCGACGGCCTGCTGGTACGCACCGACTTCACCCGTGCGGGTGGTTACGAAGCTGCGCAGCGCGTACTGGCTGGGTCCGATCGCCCCACCGCCATGTTCGTCAGCTCTGACCTTCAGGCGTTCGGGGTGCTGCGCGCAATCCGCGAGCAAGGGCTGGATGTTCCCGGTGATCTTGCCCTGGTGACCTTCGACGGCATCGAGGAGTCCGCCTTCAGCTGGCCGCCCCTTACTCTCACGCAGCAACCCCTCCAGGCGATGGCGGAGGCAGCGATCAACGCGCTGCTGAGCGGAAATGACGCGGCCCACGACCTCTTCCCGATGGAGTTGATCATTCGCCAGTCATGCGGGTGCATGGACAACGGCGGTCACGGCGCATAGCGCCGCTGACGCGAGTGGACCAGACATCGCTGACAGATTCGATCATGACTTTATGTATGGGTCGCGCCGACTCGATCGCATGCGGTGGTTGCCCTCGGCCCGTGTGTGCGAGATCATCACCGTGGCGAATCGGGCCGATCGGCACATTCAACGAGGAGGACAAAACATGAGCGTCTACCGGGTGATCGACGTCGTCGGCACAAGCACGACCTCCTGGGAGGAGGCTGCCGCTGACGCGATCAACACGGCGCGCCAGTCTGTCCGGGACATTCGGGTCGCCGAGGTCGTCAAGCAGGACATTCACGTCGGGGACGGCGGCGAGCTCATCTACCGCACGAAGATCCAGCTGTCCTTCAAGTATGAGAGTCATGCTTAGGCGCGTCAGCCACGCTCATCGCTTGGGCTCGCGTCGGTAGTCGTCATCGCGGACACCGGCGGCCGCTGCTGAGTGGTCGCTCACGGATGATCACCTAGATACTCGGCGGCAACTCGCTTCGGTACGACCATGCGCCACGCGTCGACGACGAGCTCGCGCATCTCCGTCAGGTCGATTGCGTCCAGCCACACCTGGACCCAGTTGTAACGCAGGTCGGACGGAATCGGCATGAAGAACTTCTCTGGCTGGGCCGCGACCAATGCGGCGCGCTCGTCCTTCGGAGAGGCGAAGCCCATGGACCGTTCGTCCCGGCTGAGTGCCACGTAGACGATGCGGCCCACTCGAAACTTGATCTGATCCCGGACCAGTGCCTCTTCCGTCCGTGGCAAGGACAACGCAACCGTCCGGACGTCATCTGCGGTGATCATTGCGCTGCTACCGCCCTACGGGAGCTGAGTCGTGGCGTCGGCTGTGCGCAGCCGCTGGTTAGGGCTCAGGTCATCCCGATAAGGACGCACTGAGCGCGGGGTAGTGGCATACTTATGGCATGACTCGCACACGATTGAGCACGACCGTCGATCAGCAGCTGCTCCACAGCGCTCGGGGACTGCGCCCCGGCACCAGCGACGCCGCGCTCGTCGACGAAGCCCTTGAAGCGCTACTGAGGCGTCACCGCTCCGCCGAAGTCGACGCAGGTTACGCGGCCTACGACGAACACCCGCTCGACGAGCGGGACGAGTGGGGCGATCTCGCCTCGTTTCGGCGGGTCGCAGCGGCTTCGTGATAACGCTGCCTGCACGCGGAGAAGTCTGGTGGTGCGAGCTCGCAGAGGCCGGTAGACGTCCCGTCGTGGTCTTATCACGCGACGCAGCGATCCCGCGGCTGCGCAGGGCGCTGGTCGCGCCTTGTACGACCACTCTCCGAGGCCTTGCCAGCGAGGTGGTCCTGGAACCTCTCGACGATCCAATCCCGCGACGGTCCGCAGTCAATCTGGACTCGGTTGAGAGCGTGTCGGTCGCGGTGCTCGTTGATCGCCTTGGCCGGCTGGCGGACAGCCGCATGAGAGAGATCTGCGCGGCGCTCGCAGTAGCCGTCGACTGCTCAGGCTGACGTCATCGTCCGGCACGACTGAAAGTTGCAGAGTCGAGGCTAGTGAGGTCACGGATGCCATGGTGCGTCCGTACCCAAGAGACTGCATACGTAGATACCGGCCCGGCGGCAAGTTCACATCATTGCCAAAATTCAACAGGAGCAACGTCATGGTCACGATTCAGCCAACCGCTAGTACGGATGTCCCTAACCTTGCGGCAATCCCCACCCCGCTGTTCTATGGGGGCGCGGGCTGGCTGGCCATTGCGGCGGGGACCCTCATGGTAATTGGACAAGCCATCTGGTGGCCCTTCGACCAGCAGGGAAATGTGACCACGTCACAAAACAACATCTTCAACGCCGGCAGTGTCATCTACTTGGCTGCCTTTTGTGTTCTCATGTTCGCCCTGATCGGTGTCCACGGACGGCAGGCGCATAAGGCTGGGCGGCTCGGCACATTCGGTTTTTCCGCAGCCCTCCTCGGCACGATGATGCTCGGTGGAGACCTGTGGTTCGAAAGCTTTGCCGTCCCGTGGCTAGCCGAGGGTCCGCTCCCGGAGGTTCTCCGGAGCACTCCATCCATCCTGTTCGCGCTGGGTGCGATCTCGAGTTATTGGCTCTTCGCTATTGGCTGGGTATCGTTCGGCGTCGCGAGTCTGCGGGCGCGGGTCTTTCCCGTCTGGATCTCCATCTTTGTCGTCGTAGGCGGTATCGCCGGTTACAAGGCCTTGCTGTCCCCTTGGGGTATTCCCCTCGGCCTAGCCATCGCAACACTTGGCGTGTGGTTGCTGCGGGGGCCGCGATCCTCAGCTACGACGTAGAGCCTCGACGAGCGGCCGGCCACAGCAGTATGTGAGGCGCGCTCGTCTCGACTGACACCGATCCAGTGCTGCTCGTCCGACCAGCAGACGGGCCAGGAGGAGCGTTCTCGGCTTGAGTCGAGTGAGCTCGGCCTGACCTGCTCTCTGTCAACACTCTGACGAGGAGATCCTCATGACCACGACCGCCACCAACACTGGTGCCGACATCCGCCCGGTCGCGCGATCTTCCCGGGCCCGGCCTTGGATCGCATTAGCTGCGGCAGCCATTGTTTTTGCCGTTGGCTTGCTTGGCGTCCTGCCCTTCATCGTCGCCTTACCGGTGATCGGTGTGGTACTGGCCCTTGGCTCGCCACCCGACTCTGTCGGTGCGGCCCGGCCGGTCGCCTACCGGCCGCGCAACCAGCTGCTTGGAGTAGCGCTTGTTGCCGCATTGGCCGTGGTGATCTTGCAGCTGCAGCTGAGCCTGCCTCTGGTCACGCTGTTCGGACTTGACGGGTCTAGGTTGGCGGTTACTTGCGTGGCGGTCGTCGCGCTGGCCCTGCCTTTGGCGATGGCGGATGCACCAGCCGATGCCGCGCCCACCGGATGGTTCCTGCTGACCAGGCGCAACTTGATCTTGTCCCTTACCGTCTTGGTCATCGTGGCCAATTGGTACGGCGATCGCGGCCTGAGTCTCCTGCCGATTGCGGCCCTGGTGCTCGGCCTGCCGCTGCTCATCGGGTTCAGTCGAGTGATCGCGGCCCGGCGGCAACGCCTCGAGTACGGCCTCCTCCACCAACCGCTCCGCGCCGGACTCGGACCACATCGGCTGCAACTGGCCAACGTGATGCTGCTCTGCGCACTGCTGGCCCTCACCCTGCTCACCGGGGCGTACGACCCCGTAGCCCTCCAACTCACCCCAGCCTTACATCGCGTACTCATCGCCGCATTCGTGCTTGGTCTGGTCGCTTTCGTACTCTTCTGCCTCGTGCCGCTACGTCACGTACGGCTCGGATCGAACCTGCTGGTCACGGCGGCGACGATCTTCCTAGCCGCCCAGCTGATCTCGGTGTACCGCCCTCCGGTTGACGCGGTCACCGTCGGCTCCCCGCTGGCTGGGGAATGGTGGGTCGGACACGCCGGGCACGCCGAACTGATCAACTACCACTACACCGCGACGACGCAACGCAACGCCCTGGACATCATGCAAGTTGTTGACGGGCGCATTCACCGGCCCGACAGCACTGAGCTGACCAGCTACTACATCTTTGACCAACCCGTGCTGGCCCCCACCGACGGAACCGTCACCTATGCCCTCGACAGCCGTCCCGACCAGCCGATCGGATCGGTCGACAGCCAATACCCAACGGGAAACCATCTGGTGATTGACATCGGCGGCGGCCATTACCTGTTGATGGCCCACCTCCGCCAGGGCAGCATCGCCGTCAACGTGGGCGAGCGGGTCATCGAGGGCCAACCGATGGCCCGGGTCGGTAACTCCGGCGCCAGTAGCGCCCCTCACATCCACATTCAGGCCCAGACGCTGCCCACCGGGATCACCGACATCACGACGATCGACGGTCCGCAACTGCTGAAGACCCTGCACACTTATCCGCTGCTGTTCCGTGGGGCCAGCCTGGTCCGGCGCGGCAACGAGTCTTGGCCGACAGCCGTTGATCCCCGCCGCGGAGACTTCGTCCGCCCTATCCGCTGACGGGTTAGGCGCGGCACTCCCCGGCTGCCACAGCGCGATCAGACCGTGACCGGCCGCGCAGGTGTGTCGGCGGCCCTCCGGGTCCTGACCATCCAGATCCCGAGGCTCAGCAGCGCGAGCCCCAGCGCAACGCCGTACGGTGGTTTTGCCGCCAGGAAGCCAATGACTCCTCCGGCCACGATCGCGAGGCTGATGAGACGCGGAAAGACGCCGGCCCGCAGGGAGGCAAGCCCGAAGAGCACCCAACCGATCGCGAACAGCAGGTAACTGGAGAGGTATCCGACCTTCCAAAACGTCGTCTTCTCCGCGATGAGAACTTGGGGTACGACGTCGGCAAGCCAGGGAGCGGCGAAGCCCTCGAACCACATATTGGCGCCCAAATTGACTGTTCCGACCATTGCGGCGCAGAGGGCCACAAGGCCGAATGTGCCCGCTGCGCGAGCCTGTTTGTCGTATGCGGCACAAGCGGCGATCGCCAAGCCGGAGAATGCGGCGGCGTAGGCCAGATTCAGAACGCGGAATATCGGATCAGCCAACATTGCGGCTGGATCGCTGTGACTCATGAAGACGACGAACAGCGCCAAATGGGACACCGCTAAGTACGCACCGACAACAAGCACGATGGGGCCAGCGTGACGTGATAGTGCGGACTCGGACATCATGAGGCAAGCGTATGAATCCCGGACTGGTCACCGCATCCGTGAGGGCACTAGGCCAGATTCTTGGCCCTCGCCAGCTCCGCCCGAGATGCCAGGCCGAGCTTGGTGAACACCTTGTGTAGGTGGTACTCGATGGTGCGCCTACTCAAAAACAGTTGGCCAGCAATCTCCGGATTGGAGGCTCCACGGGCAGCGAGCTGAGCGATTTGAAGCTCTTGCACTGTGAGCCTGTCCCATTCGACCCCGCGTGACTGCGTTGTTTCACCGCTTGCGCGGAGTTCGGCACGGGCACGCTCTGCCCACGGCGCGGCACCGAGCTGTTCGAAACTCGCCAGGGCAGCACGCAGATGGATCCGTGACGCCGTCCGCATACGGGCGCGGCGCAGTGCCTCGCCGTAGACCAACTCGGTACGGGCCCGTTCGTGCGGCCGGTTTCCGTCATCGTGCAAGGCGAGGGCAGGAAGGTAGCCGCCTGCGGAATCATCGGCTGGAATCAGAAGCGCCCTGCAGCGGGCCGCGACCGCGCGTGCCCACGGCAAGCCGACCATGTCAGCCCAGCTCTCGAACTCTCGCATAGCTGGCATGGCCAGTTCGGGCTCACCGGCTCGGGCGGCGGCCTCAACCCAATCCGGGGTTGCCCACAGCCGCGCCGCGGGATGAGCCGGGCCGTGTCCGTTGATCACCGGTGTCAGATGTTTCAGCGCCTCTGTAGGCCTGCCCAGACCGAGTTCAAGCAGGCCGAGGGCCCAGGTCGTGGCCGAGGCGATCAACCCCAGCCTGCGGCTCGTGGCCAAGTCGTTAGCCTGCCTGGCATATCCGCGACAGGCGTCGGCCTCCCCGCGCCACGCAGCCACCAGGGCCAGGCTCAGCAGATGGTGGGCTGTGAGCTCCTCTTGGCCCATGTCGTGGGCCAGCTTGAGTCCCTCGGTGCCAGCCACCGCGGTTTCGGCGAGCCTGCCGGCAAGCAGATTTGCGAAAGCGAAGCGTTCCAAGGCCACCGGCAACAGACTGATGGCGCCGGTTCGGCGGCTGATGTCGACGGCGCGGGCATGAAGCGTAAGAGCCGCGCGGTCATCCCCGAGGTAGAAAGCCGCACGGCCGACCCGCAACAGATGTACCGGGTCCTCCGATGATTGACCCGATTCCACCACGCCGCGTAGCCGTTGTGCTCCACCCTGCCAGTCGCCCGAGAACGCCTCCGCTACTCCAACCAGCAGGCCAACCATCTGCGCTTGCTCGGCGGTCCCTTCCGCCGGGACCGCGGCCGCATGCCGACCGAGCTCGATGGTCAGTCGATGGTCGCCTCCGAACGAAGCCGCCTCGCCAGCCAGCACCAAAGCCTCAAGCGCGGCCCGCGGATCTCGCTCGCGACTGCGCGCTGCGCTGCGGAGCAGCAGCTCATACGCGGTTTCAGGCACACCACAGCGCAACTCGATCAACCCACGCAGGTAGAGCAGCGCAGCCCGCTCTCGGCCGCTAACGATGAGCGGATCAGCCCGGGAGAGCAACGAGAGTGCGTACTGCGGCGCACCCGCAGCCCAGGCTGCATCTGCGGCAGCGAGTAACCGGCTCCCCCGTAGGGAGTCCTCGGGAGTGAGCGCCGCGCTGCGTTCCAAGGCCGCCGCCGCAGCAGATGGACCAGCCCGTCGACGAGCTCGATCGGCTGAAGCCGCCAGCGCTGCGGCAAGCTCAGCGTCCGGTTCGACTGCAGCCGCAGCCAGGTGCCAGGCACGCCTGTCCACCTCTTGCTCGCGGTGCAGCTCGCCAGCCAGCGCCTCGTGGGCTGCACGTCGGGCTGCGAACGTGGCGTGCTGATAGATCGCCGAGCGGGCCAGCGGATGTCGAAAGTTCACTGTGTTGCCGCTGACCCGGAGCAGACCTGTGCGCTCGGCACGGTCCAAGGCTGCTGAAGGGGCGCCGAGCATGCCAGCAGCTCGCAGCACGACGGACAGATCGCCGGTCTCCTCTGCCGCCGTCACCAGCAGCAGGCTTTGTGTTCCAGCATCCAGGCGTCCTGCCATTGCAGCGAAAGCCAGCTCGATCTGTCGTCCGGCCGGCAGTGGCTCAGGCAACGCATGCTCGCCTGCGAGTTCGGCGGTGGTCAGCACCGACGGCAGCTCGAGCAGCGCCAAGGGATTTCCGCCGGTCTGGGTGATCAGCTGCTTCATGACGGCGGCCGGCAGTGCAGGCGTCCGGCTGGTCATCAGCGCGATGGCATCGGCATTAGCAAGGCCACGGACCTGGCACTCAGGGAGGCCGATCGAGTTGAAGCGGTGAATCTCGCCCTCCCTGGCGGCGAACAGCAGAGCGATCCCTTCCGCCTGCAGACGACGCGCAACAAACCGCAGGGCGTCGGCTGATGGCTGGTCCAACCAGTGCGCGTTGTCTACGAGGCAGACGAGCCCGGTGTCCGCGGCAAGGTCAGACATCAGGGTCAGGGCGGCCACGGCAACGAGGAACCGGTCCGGGGCCGGCACCGGCGTTAGACCGAACGCACTTCTCAATGCCACGCTCTGCAGCTCTGGCAAGGTGTCGACCCGATCAAGGAGGGGATACAACAGCTGGTGGAGCGCCGCGTACGGCAGCTGCACCTCCGATTCGACACCTTCGCCCCGCAACAGGTGGCAGGACACCCGGTTCTCGGCGGCGTATTCAAGAAGTGCCGACTTGCCGATTCCGGGCTCGCCACGGAGAACGAGCACACCGCTGCGCGCATCGGCAGCCCTAGCGATCAAGCTGTCGATTAGGGCGCACTCGGCCTCCCTGCCGTACAGCACACA
Source organism: uncultured Actinomycetota bacterium (assembly GCA_963840505.1). Lineage (GTDB taxonomy): Bacteria > Actinomycetota > Actinomycetes > Propionibacteriales > Propionibacteriaceae > Microlunatus. The sequence goes on along the minus strand of CAWIZB010000008.1, from coordinate 35,423 downwards.
GCCAATGCTAGGCGAGCTGGTCAGCGACGCTACGGACCTGCCGACCGGCCGAACCGGACTGCTACCGACTCTCGGACCTTGCGGTGACGTGTCGCGCACGCTCGAGGTTTCGGCGAGACTCGGTCAGCACCTGCCGGATTGTCGCTGCGAACGCCGCGGGGTCGGCCATAAAGCTGCCGTGGTCGCCGGCGAACACGGCAGGAGCGGTTCCGAGCCGTTCGGCCAGCGCCTCGGCCGAGCGCCGCGCGATCTCGCCGCGCGAGTCCGCGCCTACCGCGACAACGACTCGCGGGCCGCCGGTGCGGAGCACCTCGACCGGCGGTCGGTAGCGGGTGAATGGCTTCAACATGCGGAGGAAGAACAGCTCGTCATCGGCCTGCTGCTTCTCTGGCTCCGACGGCGCCTCGGCGTCGTCGAGATCCTCACCGCCCTGAGTCGGGCCGTCCTCACTACCGTCGCCGGGGGGCGGCCATGTGGCAGGCGGCACTCCCGCCTCGGTCACAGGCCCATCGTGCATAACGAGGGAGACGAACTTGCCCCACGCCGCGCCCGAGCCGTACGAACGGTAGGCATCTTCGACATCGTCGACTGCGATGCGCACCTGGGGTGCGTCCGGTAACAACTCCGCGACTGGGGGCTCGTGGGCGATGACGGCGCCGGCCTTGTCGGGATGGCGAGCGGCAAAGGCCAGCGCTGCGACGGCGCCACCACTGGTGCCGAATACATCCGCTCTCTCACCGCCGACCGCGTCGATGAGGTGCGCCAGATCATCCGCCTCGATCTCCGGCGTCACGTCGAGTGACGGATCCTCGATCGTGCTCGCGCCCAGCCCGTGCGGGTCGTACGTCACGACGGTGTGGTCCTCGGCGAGCAAGTCAGCCAACGGTCCAAACGGAGCACTGGTCATCGGCTGACCGATCACCAGGAGCAGCGGACCGGAGCCGCGGACCTCGTAGAACAGGCTCCCGCCTGGGACGTCCAGGTGGTGTGGGCTCGGCTGCGTGCTCATGGTGACCTCCATAGCTGTGTGGCGTGACATGACGGATAGACCTTCGGACCGGCAGGAACTCATCGCGACGCGGTCAAGCGGCTCGCCATGGTGGCGGCAGGCTTGAATAGGAGTCAAGCCTCGAACCCAAGGAGGGCATCATGACGATCTTTGTCTGTCGTACCTGCGCTGTTGAGCAGCCGGATACCAGTGAGCCAGCCGCGGTCTGCGCGATCTGCAGCGATGAGCGGCAATATGTGCGCCCCACCGGCCAGCGGTGGACCACCTTGGAGGAGCTGGGCGCTGCTGGGCACCGGGGAACGGTTGCCGAAGTCGAGCCCGGTTTGTACGGCATCACGATCGAGCCGTCGGTCGGGATCGGACAACGTGCCCTGCTCGTCCAGACGACGTCGGGCAACCTTTTGTGGGATCCGAACGGATACCTCGACGATGACTTGGTTGCGACCATTCACAAGTTGGGTGGGGTGGCTGCCGTCGCTGCCAGCCATCCACACATGTTCGGGGTGCAGGTGGAGTGGTCGCACCGGTTCGGCGGCGTGCCGGTCTACGTGCAGGCGGCTGACCGGGAGTGGGTCCAGCGAGACGACCCGGTGGTCGCAACCTGGGATGAGAAGACGGAGGTGTTGCCCGGGGTGGTGCTTCATCGAATCGGCGGCCACTTCCCCGGCAGTGCGGTCGTTCACTTTGCGGGGGCTGACGGTCGCGGGGTGGTGCTGAGCGGTGACACCGTCGCAGGCACGCCGGACGAGCATTGGGTCTCGTTCATGCGCAGCTTCCCGAACAAGATTCCCCTATCGGCGCCTGTCGTGGCGAAGGTGGCTGACCGGGTAGCTGCAACTCGACTTCGACCGGCTCTACGACAACTTCGGCGGACAGGTCATCGGCGACGCCGACGGATGGGTGCGCCGATCGGCCGACCGCTACATCGCGTGGGTCCGAGGGGACTTCGACCACCTCACCGGGTGATCAGCGGGCTCCATCGGCACCAGAGCGGAATTCGGCCGTGGGCCGGACAAATCGGTAGGCTGCCGCCCATGACTCGAGCTGGACGAGCACGGTCGACCGGAACCTCCTCTGCGGCCAACGAGGTCGACACCCTTTGGGCTTCTTGGATTACCAGCGGGCGACCCTGGCATGGAAGTGCAGCGGACTGGATGCGGCAGGGCTGAGGGCGACAGTCGACCCTTCGTCCATGACCCTGGGTGGGATGCTCAAGCATCTAGCTGGCGTTGAGGACTACTGGTTCTCGCCATGGCTGCACGGCGATGGACCGCAGCCGCCGTCGGACACGGTGGACTGGAAGGCCGACCCGGACTGGGACTGGAACTCCGCCGCGCAGGACACTCCCGAGCAGCTTCTCGCGCTCTGGCAGGATGCCGCGGCCCGCTCCCGCTCCCTGGTCGCGAAGACACTGGCCAACGGCGGCTTGGATCAGCTGAGCAAGGTATCCCTTTGGCCAGACGGGGCTCGACCGAGCCTGCGATGGATCATCTGCCACATGATCGAGGAGTACGCGCGGCACAACGGCCATGCCGATCTCCTTCGGGAGTCGGTGGACGGACAAACCGGAGAGTAGCCGCCGGAGGGCGCGTCTGGGTGCTTGTGATCGCAGACGAGCCGATTCATGCGCAACTCCGCTCTTCTGGGTGCTTGTGATCACAAACGACCCGAGCGTTAACCTGATCGCTCGGCGCAGCCGCGCTCGTGCCACCGGAATGGTCAGTTCCATAATGACGTGCGCCGAACTGCCGCCTGTGCATTTGTCGCTCGCTCTGCAGGCGATTCGGCGAACCGCGTCATCGGATCTGCTTCCCTGGCGAAACCCGCTCGACGGCTGACATCGCGGTACAGCGGCTCCGACACCCCGGCAGCTTCGCATACCGGCCGAGACGAGGTCGTCGACGGTCGCGACCGGGCGCGGGCGTCGACCAGCACCCATTTGCACCCTTCGGCGCAGATGTTGGTCGACATCCATTCGAACACCAACCCGAAGACCTGGGTCGGCGCCGGACTTGGAGACAAACGCCCCGTCCGCTTCCCAGCCGGCCGGCATGCCGTCGAACGGTGACTGCATCGCGTCACCTCCGGGTGCCTGATGCCGCCGACGCCATTCCCGGTGCCGCAGGGCGTCCGGGTCCGTCGTGAACATCTCCTCCATCAGTAGGTGCCGTTGCTTCGATCGAGCTGGGGGGCTGGCGCTGTTGTCGACACGGTCGGCTCTGCAGGGTCAGCTGCCGTGGGCTTCTCAGAGGCACCCGAGGAACATGCGGCGATTGAGATCGTCGCGATGACGGCGATCGCAACGTTGCAGACGATGCGCCGAGTTCGGTGTGCGCATCAGTACGGATGGGCTCGGTTCGATGTTCATCTGGGTTCTCCTTGACTCGATCACGATCGCGCATTACATCCGCAAGCACAGGATGGTCTTGAAGCGTCACTTCCTGTTCGGCAGTACGAAGTCGATCGGATCCACATGGCCCGGGTTGGAGATCCAGCACTGCCCCGCCAGGTCGCAGACGACAAATGCGAAGCGCAAAGCCCGACTGCCAACCCGGAAGTTCAGCCGACCAGCCTCATCGAACACCAGCTGCGGTCCGACCGGGTTGCTCTCTTGGTCGATTCCGAGTGCTAGCTGGCCAGTACTCAGGTCGATGACGCCGATGGTGCCGTACTTGACGCTGCGACCTGCACCAAGTCGACCGTCAGCCGAGAATGCGCTGAGCTTCCAGTCGCAGCTCCGCCACACCTGCGCGTTCGTCGAGCCATTGAGGACGACCTGGCAGCCTTGATCATCGATCACCACCACACGATCCGCGCGAGGGTCACCGACGACCAGCTTCCGCCATTGCGGATAGGTCTGCCCGGCGAAGGATCCAATCTCGAGGTCAGCCATTGGCACGCGCGCCACCCGCGCGCCGTTCTCCACCCAGATGGCGTCGGCTGTTGCCACCATCCGGTTGGTGCGCAACTCTGGCTGGGCCGGGGTGACGAGCCTCGCGCCGCTTGTGAGGAACACCGGGCCGGCCTTCGTCCGTATCATCACCGATCCACTGGGACCTGGCTCGGCACCGGTCACATCGCTTCCATTCGTGGCGATCGGCAAGGGCTCCGATGACACATTGAGCCGGATCTCCCCTCCGGCGCGGGTCAGCCACGCGAGCCCTGGGCCGTACTCCGCGATCGAACCGAACTGCGCGTCCGGCAGCTTCACGGTCTCCCCAGACGGGCGCCAAACCGACCCTCCGCGTACGGTACTGACTTCCGGAGCAGGGCCTAGCGGGCGAGAGAGGGGGTCGAGGATCACCGTTTTCGGGCCGGCAGAAATCTGAGGCGGCGGGGTCGTCGGGCTGATCACCGGCGGCTCTTCGGTGCCGGCTGCAAACCGCCACAGTCCAGCTGCGGCCGGAATCATCAGCAGGAGGACCAGGGCAACAACGACGGCTCCAATGCGGCGGCGGCGCATTCGTTCTCCGAGCCGTACGCTCCGAGTACCCAGGTCCGGAATCTCCTCCGGCAGCGGATGCGCCTGCAGCCGCTCTGCCAGTCGACGTTCGAAGAGATCGGTCATGACTCGCCTCCGTCGGCCAGCGCTTCCCTCAGCTTCGCAATGCCTCTTGACGTGTGAGTTTTCACCGCACCGACCGAGCAGCCCATGGTCTCCGCCGTCTCGGTCACGCTGAGGTCTGCGTAGAACCGCAAGGCCACCGCAGCCCGTTGGCGGGGCGGCAGTGCTTGCACCATTTCCCACGTCGTGTCGATTGAGGTGGGATCGACCGTCCCTTCTTCCGGCAATGAGCTGGTGGATCTCTCCCGGCGCTTCCAGGCGCGCCGCCAGAGCGAAGCGTTCTCATTGACGATGATGCGCCGCACATAACCCAGCGGGTGCTCGCCGCTAGCGCTGATCTTGGACCACTTGAGATAGGCGCGCGCCAACGCGATCTGCAGCAGATCCTCGCCGGTCGCCGCATCCCCTGCGACCAATTGGGCGAAGTTCAACAGTGGGCGGTGGTGGTCGGCCACCCATGCCGTGAAGTCGGCCTGCGCTTGAGGACTAACTGCGGGAGCCGGGACGACGAGCTGCTCACCCGCCATGATCACCTCGTTTCGAGGTCCCGAGTCGCCCACAAACCTAGAACGCGCTCAGTGAGCCGTCCGGTTGACAACAACCTATTCCGTCGTTTCCGACGCAAACCGTGGCGCCTCAGCCGGGCCGCCTACAGAGTCGAAGTGGGCAAGGGCTTCCGCCGTCTTGTCTATCGTTAGTGCCGAGCTCCCTATCCGACCGGGCGGAGGTTTTGGACCAATGGCATCTGACGTCGCTTCGAGCTCGCCCGGCGGCCTGGCTTCGGTGTTGCACGCAAGCGGACCGCTGGACAGCCGTGCTGAAGCGCTGTCGCTGTTCGGCCAGTTCGTGGGCTCCTGGCACCTCGACTGGAGCGGGACGACAGCTGCCGGCGAAGCCGCGTCGGCTACCGGCGAGCTGCATATTGGCTTCGTACTCGGCGGCCGCGCGGTGCAGGACGTGTGGATCGTTCCCGGGCCAGGTCAGCCAGGTGAGGGCGAACCGCCGCTGGCCTTCCACGGGACGACGATCCGATTCTTCGATGACGCCCTGGGAGCATGGCGATCGACGTGGATCGAACCGATCAACGGGCTGGTGCGCCGATTCATCGGTCGCCCCACGACCGATGGCATCGAGCTACTCAGCGATGAAGACGACCCCGCGCTGCGATGGCGATTCTCCGAGATCACGCCCCGGTCGTTCCTCTGGACAGCCGAGTCGTCGAGCGATGCCGGGCAGACCTGGACGCACGACGAGCAGATGGTCGCGACTCGGATGAGGACGGATCCGCCGAATACCCCGAAGGGCTAGCGATCACAGGCTCGTGACCTCTAGCGCGGAGTCGGCTGCCACGCCGGCTGCCCGTCGAACCCGGGTCCATCGGTCAGTGATCGCGCAGCACCTGTCTCGACCAGCACGGTGTAGACCTCCCACGATCCGCCGGCGTCCGAGTAGTAGGTGAGCTGTCGGCCATCCGGGGACCAGCGCGGCCGCTCCTCAGATGCACCACTCGCCACCACCGATCGCCGGTCTTCCCCGTCGGGGGCCATGACCTCGATGTCGAACCCGCTCGACGTGACGACATTGAACGCGACCTGCGACCCGTCCCAGGACCAGGCGGGATTCAGGCCGCTGGTCGGCTGCGGAAAGAGCGTTTCCTCCTCACCGGTCTCCGGGTCGACCGCCAGCAGTTCTGGGGAGCCGCTGCGGGTTGTGGCAAAGCCGATCCGGGAACCGTCCGGCGACCACTGTGGTTTGTCGTCCAGCCCTGGGGAATCAACGAGTTGACGTACCCGCGAACCGTCGGCATTCATCACATAGATGTCCCAATCACCGTCTCGGTTGGAGCTGAACGCCAATCGAGAGCCGTCCGGCGACCAGGTCGGGTAGAAGTTAGCGGCCGCGTCATTGGTGATCTTGGTCAGTGCTGAGCCGTCGAGGTTGATCAGGTAGATGTCGCTGGCGGTCGGTGATCCGGCATTGAAAGCGATCCGCTGCCCGTCCGCCGACCAGGCGGGGTGGGACACGGCTGGCAGGTCCCCGGTGAGACGTCGTACGCCCGAACCATCGGCGCGCATGACGAACAACGCATCTGACCCCTCCCGGTCGGACACGAACGCGATGAGCTCGGCGGAGACCTGCGGCTGCGTGTCCGGCGTCTCCTCTGCCCGGCGAACTTCGTCGTCGGACGGGCTGCACCCGAGCAATAGGGAAACAACGATCATGACGCCAAGCCAACGACTCTGCTGGACGAACGGCATGCACCGAGCATGGGCCGAAACGACACTGCGTGCCAACCGGCACTCCCGGGCTACCTGTGTCGCTTCGAGAAGGGACACTGTTGCCATGCAGAAGATCTCGCTCGAGGCCCTGGCACGCCAGCAGATGAAGTTGGCCGCAAACGCGGGGGGTCGACACACCGCGGACACTGTCTTCGGCGGTCATGAGAAGGTGCTGCGCCAGACAGTGATCGGCATGATCGCGGGCGCTCGCCTTGCCGAGCACGAGAATCCTGGCGAGGCGACGGCGCTGATCTTGCACGGGCGGGTTCGACTCGCAGCAGCTGACATGTCTTGGGATGCAGCTCGGGGTGACCTGCTGATCATGCCCGATCTCCGCCATAGCCTCGAGGCGCTGGAAGATTCCGCGGTGCTGCTGACAGTGGCCAAGCTGTCCTGACTTGCGAGTGACGCCCGCTGCGGAGAGCTCAGTCCCCGAAGTAGTCGGGATCGGTGAAGGTCATGCCCTGTAGGTCCGGAGGTGCGGCATCCGGCCACCGATGGGCAAACTGCTCGGCGTCGTCTTGTGGGTGGTAGCCGAGTTCGGCCCAGCCATCGTCGGTATAGAACCGCCTCGTGTTTCGTGACAAGCCGTAGCAGGTGACGATGTGGACGGAGGGAGCAGTGAGGGCGGCGGTGACGAGGCGCACGGTGTCTCCGGGGCTCAGCCACCCCCACAGGTGAGCCGGCTCGATGGGCTCCAATGAGAAGCCGACGATCCGGAGGTTGACGACCTCCAAGCCGTAGCGGTCCGCATACATGCTTCCCAGCCCTTCCCCGTAGAGCTTGCTGAGGGCGTAGTAGGTGTCGGGGCGGGGCGGGTCGGAGGGTGATGTGGTCCTTCCCCACGGGTAGAAGCCGGAGACATGCACGCTGCTGGCAAAAACCACACGCTTGATGCCAAGGTGCCGAGCGGCCTCATAGACGTTGTAGGTCGTTAGCACGTTGCTCTGGTGGATCTCCTCGAATGTCGCCTCAGCTGCGTGCGCTGCGAAGTGGACGACGGCGTCCGATTCCTGGAGTGCTGTCTGGGTGGCGGCGGCGTCTCGAAGATCAACGAGCCGCGTGTCGTCATCGGGTGCCGCGTCGGTGATCGGAATTACGTCAATCCCACGGATGCGGAAGTCCTCGCGGGCCAGACCTGCGCGGAGCGCGGATCCGATCTGACCAGCGGCCCCGGTGATCGCGACCGTGATAGGCAAACCGGGCTCCTTCTCTCGGGTGAAGAGATGATCGGCTGACAGCCTGTCATGTGGGGTGTGCGCTTCGCAGACCCTCTCCCGACGCACGTAGTCTCTTCGAAATGTGGCATGGCGAGTTTCGGCACCCGCGGCTCATCGAGATCTACGACGCGCAATTCACCTTGTCCCGTGAGGACGATTTCTTCTTCGCCTTTGTCAACCAGACTCCGTCAGCACGCGTGGCCGACCTGGGGTGCGGCATCGGGCGGCGTCCTGCCCACGTGGCCAGGAAATGAGCACGGAGTTTGATCGGCTAATGGCCGAGGGTCTCAGCGTTGATGTCGAGGCGTACTGGGGCGCCGGGTTTCCAACCGGACGCTACCGGGCCGACAAGCCGGACTGGTCGTATGAGGCGACGGCTCGCGCAATCCTTGCCGAGGCCGAGTCCGCGCTGGACATGGGGACCGGAGAGGGCGGAGTCTTGGCGAGCTTGGCGCCGCTACCCGAGCTGACGGTCGCGTACGAGGGGTGGTGGCCGACCGTTCCCGCTGCGCAGGCGACGCTTCGACCACTCGGCGTGCACCTCGTGGTTGCGCTCGGGAGCGCCGATAACGTGCCCAGGCCGGGTCAACAGGGTAATCAAGCAAGATCGGGCCTGCCGTTTCGAGCTGAGGCCTTTGACGTCGTTCTCAACCGACACACAGCTTTTGATCCCGACGAGGTTCGGCGGATCGTCAAGCCGCACGGAAGATTCCTCACTCAACAGGTCGGTAGCGAGCAGGCCGCCTCGGTGCGCAGGTTGCTTGGCTTGCCTATCGACGAGCCGGACTGGACCGCCGACGTCGCTGTTGGCCAACTCGAGGCCGCAGGCTGGGTAATCGAGGAAGTTCGCGAGGATCACACGACGATGCGGTTTTCCGACATCGCCGCGCTCATCGGCTACATACGCACAACTCCGTGGGCGTTCGAGGATCTCGACTGGACCAGCGCCACGCCAGCCCTCCAACAGCTGCATGCGCAATCCCAGTCGAGGCCCATCGATGCCGTCTCCCACTCCTTCTTGCTGTTGGCTAGTCGCTGATCGGTCGGAGGGCGGGGGTGGCGCGGTGTTGAAAGGGCGGGAGTCCGGGCAGGTGCAGAGCATCGTGCGGCTGGTGATCGAAGTGTTCGGCAGCGACGTGCTCGGCGCGTACCTGCACGGCTCTGCGGTACTCGGTGGCCTGCGGCCGACCAGCGACCTCGACATTCTCGTCGTCCTCGAGCGGCGGACCACTGCGACGGAGCGTCGCGCACTGGTCGAGGGCCTGCTCGATGTTTCCGGCGCGCGGGCTCGCCGCGGCCCTGCGCGACCGGTCGAGTTGAGCGTCGTCGTCGAAGGCGACGTCAAGCCGTGGCGCTACCCGCCGAGCCAGGAGTTCTTGTACGGCGAGTGGCTGCGCGACACCTACGAACTCGGCAGTACGCCGCAGCCAGAACCGGCTCCCGACCTCTCCATCCTGATCACAATGGTGTTGCAGGGTGACACTGTGCTGGTCGGACCTCCGCCCGCGCAGCTGCTGGACCCGGTGCCACACGACGACCTCATCCGCGGTGCGATCGCTGGCATACCGGAGCTGCTCGGCGATCTTGAGTCCGACACCCGCAACGTGCTGCTCACCTTTGCTCGGATCTGGACGACGCTGCAGACCGGGCAGATCCGCTCCAAGGACGCGGCGGCGGCCTGGGTGCTCGAGCAGCTTCCGCCCGAGCACCGACCTGTCCTTGCTCGAGCCCGGGCCATGTACCTGGATGGCGAGGACGAGGAGCGCTGGGCCGACCTCACCGCCGTACACGCGCACGCTGAGTACGTCGTCGACGCCATCAGACGGCACTCCCGTTCGTGGACCGGTCACGGAAGTGATCCCGCGGAAACGTGACTCGGAGGTGGACGTTTTGACGGCTGTGATGAGAGACGCACGCATTCTCGGCCCAGACTGGCGCGTCTTGACGCCTGTGATGAGAAACGTACGCGTGGCACGAGTCCACTCGGGGCTCAGCGGCCGCTGGCGTTACTTGCCCTGGCAGACGCCATCTCCGATGCGATCATGTCCGCGGCCTTCTCAGGAGAAGTCATCGTCGAGTCAATTACGAGGCGCTCCCTGGTCCATGGCTCGTACGCGCGCTCGACGACTTCCGTCCACGTGGGCTTCGCTAGCCCTTCCACGTCGGAGGTGCGGGTCTCCACCCGGCGCCGGTGCTCGGTCCGATCTGGACAGATCACCTCCACCTCGATGAGGGCGGCGTCGGCCGTTGCGGCCGTACCCAGCCAGCCGTCGCGGGTAACCGCGAGGGGATTGACACACTCCACGATGACGTCCAGGCCGAGCTGCAGCTGCTCTAGTGCGAGCGAGTGGGCAACGGCGTAGCCCACAGGTCCGAGCGGATGGGAAAGCGGAGACCAGTCAACGATCGCCTGCTCGATGCGGTCAACGCGTAGGTAGGGCGTCGCGGTCTGCCGTGCTAGCGCTGTCGCAACGGCCGATTTCCCGGTCGCAGGAAGTCCGCCTATCACCACCAGCACTGATCCCACGCGGTGATACTCGCACCTCTGTCTGGGACCGGCCCAGACGGCGGGTATCCCAGGTGTTCCTGCCGGCCGCCAGCTGCTACAGCGCTTCTCCCTTTAGTCCATCGCGGCGATCTGGATGAGATTGCCGCAGGTGTCGTCGAAGACGGCCGTGGTGACCGGGCCCATGCTGGTCGGCTGCTGCACGAACTTCACCCCGCTCGCGCTCAGCCGCTCATACTCGGCCTGCACGTCACCGACGGCGAACGACGTGTAAGGGATGCCGTCGGCGACGATGGCGTCCCTGAACGGCTTCACCGCGGGGTGGTTGGACGGTTCGAGCAAGAGCTCGACCCCGTCGGGGTCTTCCGGAGACACCACGGTGAGCCACTTGAACTCACCGGCCGGCATCTCGGTCTTCTTCAGGAAGCCCAGCGTCTCGGTGTAGAAGCTGAGCGCCTTGTCTTGGTCGTCAACGAACACGCTGGCGAGATTGATCTTCATTTCTTCTCCTTAGGACGCCACCGCTCGGCGATGCGGTCCAGCGGCGCCGTGTCGAGGTAGTGGAACTTGTAGCGGCCATCCCTGCGGGTGTGCACCAGGCCCGCCGCCTCGAGCAAATCGAGATGCTGCGAGATCGCCTGCCGCGAGGACGAGATCTGGTGCCTCATGATCAGCCGACTGCAGATCTCGAAGAGTGTCTGGCCATCGCGATCTGCCAGCTCGTCGAGGATCTTGCGTCTGGTGGGATCGGCCAGGGCTTTGAACACATCGCCCATGGCTCCCAGCATATGCAAGTAGTCACTTGCCTATCAACCCCACCCTGACGGAAGCCGCTACACCGCGTGCCCGACGGGCTGGATCGAGGTGACGCCGAATCAAGGTCCGCGATCGGCAAGGTCGTCCCCCATTCTGTCCTCGCCTGAAACGACTCCCCATCCAGACGAGTGAGTGCACCGAACTCCATGTGCCGCCGGGGATGGGCGGACCACTGTGAGGAGTGCACTATGCGCAAGTTTCTACTGATCGGGTCGCTGGTGATGCTCATGATGGGCGCTGCCGCCCCGCTGGCATTGGCCCACGACCAGGATCGGGGTGGCGGAAATGGCCAAGCGTTGCGGGTTGTCGGGCTCACGGCCGACGGCCGGCTGGTCGCGTTCAACTCCGAGCGCACCCGCGGGGTTGGCAGCATCGGCAAGGTCGCCGGGCTTTCAGACGACAAGTCGCTGGTCGGCATCGACTACCGCATCCAGGACGGGAAGCTGTACGGCGTCGGCAACAAGGGTGGGATCTACACCTTGAGCATCGGCACTGCAAAGGCGAGCAAGGTCTCCCAGCTCAGCGTGGCGCTGGATGGCAACAGTTTCGGTGTGGACTTCAACCCGGCGGCCAACCGGCTGCGGGTCATCAGCGACTCTGGCCAGAACCTCAGGCACAACATCGACGACCCGATGGGCATGCCCGCCGCTGGTAAGACCGTGGTGGACGGCACGTTGACCTACCCGCCTGCGACCATCCCCGCGACCGGTGTCACCGCGGCCGCGTACACCAACAACGACCTCGACCCAAGCACCGCGACCACGCTGTTCGACCTGGACACCACGCTCGACCAGATCTCTGTGCAGTCGCCGGCCAACGCAGGCTCGCTCGCGCCGACCGGCAAGATCGGGGTGGACGCCGGAAGCTCGGCGGGTTTCGACATCTACAGTCCGCTGGGCAACGGCAAGGCCACTTCGGCCACCGCGTTGGCGACGCTGCAGGTCGGGGAGAAGTCCAGGCTGTACAAGGTGGACCTGCTTACTGGCGGTGCAAAGGCTGTCGGGACCTTCCCCTCCCGGCATCAGATCGTCGACCTGGCGATCCAGCTCGACCAGCGCGGCTTCAGTCCGGCACTGGCAGCCGGCAGGTGGCGTAGGCCGAGTCGGTCAGTTGTCATCGTGAGAAAACCGGAACGGTGACGCTCGAGTACGCCATCAAGTGATCCATATTCGGGCGGGTGTATGACACTCAGAGCCAGTAGGTGTCGTGCTTGAGGTAGAACTCGATGCGCTCCTCCTCGCTGAGCACGCGCCCGCTGGCAACTTCGGCCAGGGTCTCGAAGTAGTCCTCGCGTGGGGCGCCAGGTGCGAAGAGCAGCAGCATCGACGCCGCCTCGCCGCTTTCGTTCTTGAACCCGTGAATGCCGCCCTCGGGAACGAACAAGAAGTCGCCCGACGTCGCCTCGATCCACTGCTTGCCGTCGTACAGGCGGACCGTTCCGAACAAGACGAAGAACGACTCCGAGATCGTCTTGTGGAAGTGCGGGTCGGGCCCGCCGGGGGTGGGCGCGAAATCCCAGCGGTACAGCCCGAACTCACCGCCGGTGGACCCGCCCGTGGCCAGGTAATGGACCGTGCCGCCCGACGGGTAGGTCAGTTCCGGCAAGTGCTCGGAGTGCCGGAAAGAGGCGCTGACCTCGCCGGTGTCGCCGTGGTAGCGCGGCTCTGGGTAGGACACATCGTCTCCTTCGCAACCGCGTCGTCAGCCGCCACTCCCGTACGGGCGGGTGATGATCTCCAGGATGTGCCCGTTGGGATCATCCCAGTACACGCCGCGGCCTCCGTCGTTGGTGTTGTACTCGCCCGGCCGGCGTTTGAACGGGTCGGCCCAATACGGCAAGTCGCGTTCCTGGATCCGGCCGAAGATCATGTCGAACTCAGACTCGCTGACCAGGAACGCATAGTGCTGCGGATGTGGGGGACCGTGGTCGTCGGCGAAGTCGAGAGAAACGTCATTTGCGACCTGAACAACCAGAAAGGGACCAAAGGGCGTCGGCTCAGGCAGACCGAGGATCTCCGCCAGGAAGGTTGCCGACTCCTGCTTGTCGCGTACGCGGACAATCGTGTGGTTCAGCTGGACACTCACGTAACCGACGCTACCGGTCTAGCTCTGTTGTCATTCCTCGAGGTGAGCGAGACTGATGGGTGGCTGCCGCCCAGCGCGGATCCCACGCCATAGGCGCGCCGACCCGGACTGGCAGAGGGCATTCAATCTCGACCGACACGTTCCCGTGGGAGCGCGAATGCAAGCGGTACCGCCGGAGAGGCAGTTATGAAACGACCGTCACGACCGGTGCTATGGATCCGCAAGGTCGTGCAGCGGCTGGGGCTACATCCTGATGATCATGACCCGCTTGAGGCTGACGTGGCAGGCCGTCGGGCACTTGTCATCGCCACCAACCACGGTGCACTCGATATCGGCAGGCCCACCGGGGTCTTCGCGAGCGAGCTGACCGCGGCGTACTACGCCTTCCTCGACGCCGGCATGCAGGTCGACGTGGCAAGCCCGTCTGGTGGTCTGATCCCGGTCGAGCCCTTGTCGGTGAACCCAATCATCCGTACGGCGGGGGATGATCGCCTTCTTGGCGACGCTGTGTTACGGGCCAAGATCAACGACTCGCTGCCCATCGCATCCGTCGACATCGACGCGTACGACATCGTCTATCTGGCGGGCGGCTGGGGCGCAGCCTTTGACCTCGGTTTCTCCGAGCCGCTTGCCACCAAGATCACCGAAGCCAACGCAGCTGGCTTGATCATCGGCGGGGTCTGCCACGGTCCGCTCGGTCTCATCAACGCCACCGGCGCCGACGGCAGGCCGCTGGTCGAGGGCCGGCGCGTCACAGGGGTCAGCAATCGGCAGGTACGAGATCTTCGGATCACCAATACGCCGCAGCATCCCGAGACCGAGCTCCGCAGTAAGGGCGCGCTGTACGAGTCCAGCAAGCGGATCTCCGACGTGCTCGCGAACCATTGGGTGATCGACGGCAACCTGGTCACCGGACAGAACCAAAACGCCGGTCCCATGGTCGCCCGGGAGATGCTCCGCCTCGCCCAGCAGCGTCTCACGGGGAGCGCGTCCGTCCAGACCGAGTGGTCAGAATCCGAAGGCCCTACGACCTCGCGCGGCCAGACCGAGTAGCCAACCTCGGCCGAAGGAAGCGGACGTCAGAGCGGCAGTCACGTCCGCGGCCGCCCCCTGCACGGAAGACAGCATCTGAGAGACACTCCTTCCATGGCACCTGCAATCGCCGCGACATCCGGTTCCACAACCCTCGAGACCCTGCCTGCGACGCGACGAGTGCACGTCGTCGGCGCTGGACCGGTGGGCCTTCTGCTCACCGCACTGCTCCAGTCGATGGAAGGGTTCTCTGTGCACCTTTATGAGAAGCGACACGAGTACTCGCGCACTCGGATGGTCCAGCTCGAGCCGTACCTCGTGGCGGACTCAGTTGAGAGTTACCGTGCCGATTACATCGATGGAGACAACGTTGAGGCCATCTTCGATCCCCAAGAGCTCGAAGAGGGCCTAGCGTTCAGAAAATCCATTCCTATGGATCTGATGGAACTTCTGCGCCAATGGGCATTGGGGTTTTGTCCGCTCAACGCGATCGAGCGCGCCGTTAGCGAGTTGATCGATGCGCGCGGGTCGAATTCGGTGCAGCGCACTGCCGGCGTCATGACGGCTCAGGACGCGATGGCGATGGTCGGACCGGGAGACATCCTGATCGACTGCACGGGCAGCCGATCACTGCTTCGAGATCACCTTCTGCCTGGTTCCGGCGACGCGGATGAAGGCGCGAACACGGTCAACATCCGGCTCGAATACGCGCTCGTCGTCACCTTCCTCTACGGGCAGCTATACGCGTGTACTGAGTATTGCAAGTACAACAACAACATCGAGAACGTGCTTTACAAGTTCATTCCGGCGGTTCACCGCACCTACTACGACGGCAGCATCACGCACGTGACCGGCATCGTCAAGATCACCGCCGAGGAATATGCAGCGATGCCGTCACGGTTCGACGGGCCGTGGCTGCGGCACAACTTTCCTAGCGTCGCAGAGTCGATCGACCGCTTCATCGACAAGATCAAGCAGGAGTCTCATGGCGAGCTGCTCGGCGACCTGGAGATCATCCGGATACCGCTGAACCTGTACCGAGCTCGCAATGCGACTAACCGGCAATGGCGCAACTTGCCTGGCGACCACCCGTTCGCCAACTCGCCGGTGTTCCTGGTCGGCGATTCGGCTATCGGCTCTCCGTACTTTCAGTCGATTTCACTGGGTCTGGAGTGTGCGATGTTTCTGGCGGGACTAATCGCGCAGCGGGACATGCCACTCAGAGACATGCTCGATCGATATGAGCTCTACATGTACAAGCAGTGGCTTCGCGTCTACATGCGCAGCAAGATGATCAAGCACAACAAGGATCTGTTCGAGTCGATCGACGACCCCTTGGCGCTCCTCGAGAAGCTGCACATTTATTAGCGGGACTCGTCGAGCCCTGGGTATCGACAACCCTAGAGCCTGCGGCACTCAGGCGTCAGGCGGATTCAACCGTTTCGGATTCCCTCATTCACGCGTTGCTCCGCACGAGGCCACGAATGAAGGAGACACAGCCAGAATCCGGCCTCATACGCGACCGTGTGCGGAAAAACGCAAGAACGCCGGGTCGGCCGCGGCACGATCGGTAACGCGTCAGGTTTTGGGCATCAAGATCGCCATTGGTATCTGCCGCTCGACCTTCCTCTGGTAGTCGGCGAAGAAGGGTGCGCGCGCGACCAGCTCGTTCCAGAGGATGTCGCGCTGTTCGCCTGCAGCGACTGCCACACTCACGGCCAGCTTTCGCCGCCCGATCTCGATCTCTGCCTCGTGGGTGCTGCGCAGGTTCTTGAACCACTGCGGGTCGGCCGCAGACCCTGCACCCGACCCGGTCACCACATATCGCCCGTCGTCCTCGAGATACATGACGGGATTGGTCCGCTTGATCCCGGTCTTCCGACCTGCCACGGTGATCAGCAGTACCGGCATGCCGCGCAGCTTGCCCATCAGTCGACCACCGGACGCTCGGTACAGGCCGCTGTTCAGCGCATTGGCGGCATGCATCACGGTTCTCTGGACTTTGGTCACATCGAGCAATTCTCGCATCACGACGACGCGGGGGATTTGCCCACTGCGGCCTACCCGAACCGGCAAAGTCGTGCATGACTGACAGGGTTCGCTGGCGATAGCCTGACCGCAATCATGAGATCCACGTCTGACGGTTTTGCCCGCCGCGTACGCCGCTCTGTGGCCTGGCACCGCCTAAAGGAGTACGTCAACGGGGCATTGTGGGTGCTCCCAAGCGCGGCCGCACTTGTGGCGCTCGCGGTGGGCTTTGCGATGTCCCAGGTCACCGTGTCCCCAGGTTCGATGCTGGATCGCTTCGCCTTTCAGGGCACCGCCGACGATGCCCGTGCACTGCTCATCACGGTCAGCAGCACGGTCGTGACGGTCATCGCTCTCGTCCTCGGTCTGACTGTTGTCGCGCTCCAGCTCTCCTCGACCCAGTTCTCGCCTCGGCTGCTGCGAAACTTCTTACGGGATCGAGGGACCCAAGTGGTGCTGAGCGTGTTCATTGCGACCTTCGTCTACAGCGCAGCCGGCCTGTTCACCGTCGGCTTGGCATCCGGCACCCGGACAGAGGACTTCCCCCGGCTGGCCGTCAGCGGCGCTATCCTCCTGCTCTTCGCAAGCCTGGGCATGGTGGTCTACTTCGCTGACCACCTAGCACATTCGATCCAGATTGACGCCATCAACCGCCTGATCGAGCGCAACACTCGCCGCACGATCATCCAGGAGGACGGGGTGCCCATCGAGGAGGTCCCGCCCGAGGTTCCCGAATGGGCAGTGCCGCTGGTTGGCAGGAACTCCGGCTACATCCAGACCGTCCACCTGCAGTTGCTTCTACCGCTGGCCGCCGAGCACGGGGTCACCATCGGCCTTCGCCACCGGGTCGGGCAACACGTGGTCGCGGGGACAGTCCTCGGTTGGGTCTGGGCGCACTCGCCGGACGACGCGCGCCCGAAGGCCGAGTCCTTTGAGGCCGCGGTACTCTCTGACGTCCGGGTCGGCTTCGAGCGCACCGTCGAACAAGACATCGGATTCGGCATCCGGCAGCAGACCGACATTGCCTGCAAGGCCCTCTCGCCGGCGGTCAACGATCCGTACACCGCGGTGCAGGCCCTCGATCATCTCTCCGTCGTCTACTGCGACCTCGCTGTCCGGCCGCTCGGCACCAAGGTTCTCACCGGCCCGGTAGGCAAGGGACGCGTTGTCCTGCCGGGAGGCACCTTCCACGATTATGTCCGCTTCATCAGTGCGGCGTTCGGACGCTACGGCTCGAGTGATGTCATCGTGATGTTGGCGTTGCTTCGCCTCTTCCAAAACTGTGTCGAGGTACTGCCCGCCGGTTCAGATCGCTTGGCCGTTTTGGATCAGGCCGCCACGACAGCCCTCGCAGACGCCGAACGCTCGATACCACGCCCCACCGATCTGGAGCGCATTCGGGCAGTCGTTAAGTCTCTACGCAGCATGATCAACTCCCGCAGCGAGCTGAAACCCACATCGGCCACTTGACCTGCGGAAGTCCCCGGCGACAAGGCAGGCTGGATCCATGGCGGATCGGTTCGCGGAAGTGTCGGTCATCACCCACGACGGACTTGTACGCGACCACAACGAGGACAGCCTGGTCGTCGGTCCTTGGACGGCGTGTGCGACCGTTACAACCGCGCCGGCGACGTTCGCTCTTCCGCTCGCAGCCCCAGCGGTGATCGCTGTCGCGGACGGCTTAGGCGGGCACCCGGCAGGCGAAGTGGCGAGCAGCGTGGTGGCGCAGACGCTGGCACGGCTCGCGCCGCAGCTCGACGATGCGGAAGCTGTGCGCAATGCCGTTGAAACCTGCAACAGTGCGGTGTACGCGGAGGCAGCGCGTGATCCCGCCCGGGAGGGTATGGGTACCACGGTCGCCGGTGTAGTACTCACTGCCCGCGACGCGTACGTCTTCAACGTCGGTGACAGCCGGGTCTACTCCTACGGCCCAGACGGGCTGCGGCAGATCAGCGTCGACGACAGCCCTTTGTTGCCGCCCTGGGTGACTCACACCGCGCTGATCACCCAGATTCTCGGCGGGTACGGCAATCCGGAGGCCCTCGATGTGCATGTCTCCGTCCACGCGATCGACGACGCGACGCGCTACCTGATCTGCACCGATGGGCTCAGCGACGTCATCGACGACGCCGAGATCGCTGCTGTGCTGGAAGAAAACCGGGGTGTGGCTGCGGTTTTCGAGCTCTGGAAGGCAGCGATATCCGGAGGCGGGCCCGACAACATCACTGTCGCCGTCGCGGAGATCGTCAGCATGGAGGTGCCGTCTGAGGCGGAGGATCCGGGCTCCGGCTAGTGACCCGCCAACGCGTGTTTGAGCGCGGCGATGGCGAAAGCAGCGACGAGCACTCCAAGGCCGAACAGCACGGCACGGATCCGGCCGTGGGCGGCGCCTCGGGCGACAAGATAGCCGGCTACACCGATGATGGCGGCGCAGGTGTAGCCGGCCCAGGCGAACTCATAGGCTGGCGGGACCAGCAGAACCGGGACACTCACAAGCACCGCGACCGCGGCGGCGCCAGCCAACTGAACGACGGAAACGATGCGATCGGCCATGGGGAGGACGCCGTCGTGCACGAGACGACCGGCAATGCGGAAGGCGAACACATGCGCGACTGCCAGACCGACCGTGGTGCCCCACACCAACCCAAGAATGTGCCCGGGGACGGCAGTGACATTCTGCAAGGCGGTCAGTGCGGCAATCAGGCAGATGGCGACGTAGAGGGCCATGGTCCAGGCCTCCTTGCGCAAATGATCAGGATGCACGTGGCCAGCGCCAGCCGCGGACGCGACGGGGAGCGGCGCGGAGTCTTCGCTCATAGCCCGATCCTGGCACGCTGACTTTGCAATGGAATGGGAATGTCCGGGTTGCGCCAGCAGCATCGACGTCACCGGTGAGAGGCACCAAGAGGTGCCGCACTGAAAGGAGAGGACATGAAGTACATGATCTTGAGCTACGCCTCGCAGCAGGATTACGACGGCATGTCTGGTCAGGCCAGCGACGCCCCGCCATGGTCGCCGGAGGACTTCGCCGCGATGACCTCCTTCATGGAGGCCTTCAACAACGAACTGACCGATTCTGGGGAGCTTGTGGAGACCCGAGGGCTGGCCGCGCCGGTGCACACCCGGCGCCTTGGCGCGCAAAACGGCGTGCCATTCGTCACCGACGGCCCGTACGCCGAGACCCAGGAGGTGCTTGCCGGCTACTGGATCGTGGAATGCGACAGCTTCGACCGTGCGACCGAGATCGCGGGCCGGCTGGCAGCCTGCCCGGCACCGGAGCAGGTCGCGGCGAACGCGTACGCCGACATACGTCCGATCATGGAGTCGGCTGAGGAGTTGACCTACTGATCAAGAAACCCGTGTCCGAGGCTGCCGTTGAGAGCCTGCTGCGCCAGCTGGCGCCGCAGGTTCTTGGCGCAGTGGTACGCCGCTACGGTCACTTCGATACTGCCGAGGACGCGGTGCAGGAGGCGATGCTCGCGGCGGCGACGCAGTGGCCGAGTGAGGGTTTGCCGGACAACCCGAAGGGCTGGTTGATCACGGTCGCAGCTCGGCGGCTGACGGACCTGCTGCGCAGTGAGCAGGCTCGGCGGCGCCGTGAGGACACCGTCGCGCGGTGGGAATTGCCTGACCAACAGACTGACGCCGTTGAGAGAGCAGGCGACTCCGACGACACGTTGATCTTGCTGTTCATGTGCTGTCATCCCGCGCTGTCGCCGTCGTCGCAGATTGCGCTGACCCTGCGGGCGGTCGGTGGCCTCAGCACCGCTGAAGTCGCCCGCGCTTTCCTGGTCTCCGAGGCCACCATGACGCGGCGAGTCACCCGCGCGAAGCAGCAGATCAAGGACAGTGGGGTTCCTTTTCGTCTGCCTGCTCGCGCGCAGCGAGCCGAGCGACTCGCGGTTGTGCTCCACGTGCTCTATCTGATCTTTACCGAGGGCTACGCCGCCACCAGCGGCGGCAGCCTGTATCGCGTCGAACTCTCCACGGAGGCGATCCGGCTGACCCGGATGGTCCATCAACTGCTATCGGATGACGGTGAGGTTGCCGGACTGCTGGCGCTGATGCTGCTCACCGACGCCCGCCGCCGCGCCCGCACTACCGCGACCGGTGAGCTGGTTCCGCTGGCCGAGCAGGATCGTACGCTCTGGGATGCCGGCAAGATCGCTGAAGGCGTCGCCTTGATCACCGAAGCATTGCCGCGCGGCAGGACCGGTCCGTACCAACTCCAAGCCGCGATCGCCGCGGTCCACGATGAGGCCGCGAGCGCCGAAAATACCGACTGGCCACAGATCAAGGCGCTTTATGAGTTGCTGCTGCAGATTTCGGACAATCCGATCATTGCGCTGAATCATGCCGTAGCAGTCGCCATGGCCGATGGCCCGGACATTGGGCTCCAGCGACTGGAGACGCTGGCGACTGACAAGCAACTGACTGAAGATCACCGGCTGTATGCGGTACGCGCCCACCTGTTGGAGATGAGTGGTGACATTCCGGCCGCTCGTGAGGCCTACCGGGCTGCCGGCCGCCGGGCTACAAACGTGCCGCAGCAGCGCTACCTGATAGGCCGCGCGGCGCGCCTTGATGATCACTGATCCGTTGCCGGATCGATGTCCGGAATGCGTCCTCGGTTCCGACGTCCCTGGTGAGAGGCGCCAAGAGGGCGGCGTCGGTAAAGAAAGGTTATTCGATCATGAAGTACAACCTGCTCGCCTGCGGCATCGTGGCTGGTCCATTGTTCGTCACCGCCAGCCTCGCCCAGGCGTTCACCCGCACCGGGTTCGATCTTGGTCGGCACCCGATCAGCCTGCTCAGTCTCGGTTCCCTGGGTTGGGTCCAGATCGCCAACTTCGTCGTCAGCGGAGTCTTGTACCTGGCCGGTGCTGTCGGCCTGCGCGAGGCGCTGCGACCGGGTCGGGGTAGCACCTGGGCTCCGCTGCTCGTCGGCGCAACTGGCATCGGGCTGATTGTCGCCGGAGTCTTTTCCACAGACGCGGGTGCCGGATTTCCGCCGGGTGCTCCGGCCGGAGCACCAACGATGAGCTGGCATGGTGTGCTGCACGAGGTCGGTTTCGGGCTGAGCTTCGTGGGCGCGATCGCTGCCTGCGGGGTGTTCGCACGACGGTACGCAGCGCTTGGGCGGCGAGGTTGGGCGGTGGCAGCCGTGGCGACGGTCGTGGCGGTGCTGGTCATCGCTGGCTGGCCTGACCTCAATACCCTCAGCGTGCGACTCGTGATCGCGACGGCAGCATTGTTCGGATTCCTGTCCGCGGTCTCGGCGCAGCTGTTCTGTCAAGAGCGTGAACCAGCTCCCCTGGCGCCAGCAACGCCGCGAGGCCAGATGATTCAGGGTTGATGCGCGAGCCGCAGGACCGCGCGCTGCGAGGCGTGGGAGTAGCGACAATCCCAGAGGTGTCTCCTACGATCTGCGTGCTCGTTTTCACGGTCGTGATGAGAGACGTACGTCTCGGGCCGGTCTTGGTGTTCGTTTTTCGCGGTTGTGATGTGAAACGTGCGCCTCTGAGCAGTCAGGCCACGCGGCGTCACGGGCTGGGACTCTCAGCCTGTCTGGATGACCTCGTAGTGCGCGATCCACGTGTCCTTGAGGAGATGTTCCTCGTCAGGTGTGATGACGGCCTCCTGCCAGCGTTCACCGGCGAATGCCCGGATCGACTCCACGTCCTCCCAAACAGTGACGTATAGATACTCCGTGGAGGACGGGTCGCGGGGCTTCCCCACGTGCTGGGCCACGAGCCCTGACTGTCGCGACACGAGCGGAATGGCCTCGCTATGCAGAAACGACTCGAACTCAGACTCCTTGCCTGGCTGGATCGTCGGCCTGAAGACGCGGATGATCACGGCATTCTCCTCGCTGCTAGTGGCCAAGGCACGATCGTAGTCTCAGATGTTCGAGAGTCCTTCGCAATCGGGTCCCACCCTTAGCGGGTCTTGGGTGAGCTCTCCAGCGTCTTGGCAGGGTCGCGCTCGACCACCGGATCCAATACCTCGTCGATCTTGCTCAGCAGGTCGTCCTCCAGCTTGACTCCTGCAGCCGCGACGTTGTCATGGACCTGCTCGGGCCGCGATGCGCCGATGATCGCGCTGGCGACGTTGCCGTTCTGCAGCACCCACGCCACAGCCAGCTGCGCCATGGACAGCCCGGCTTCCTCGGCGACCGGTACGAGCTGTTGGACTCGCTTCAGCACGTCATCGCTCATCCACTTCTTGATCATGTCCGCGCCGCCTTTCTCGTCGGTTGCCCGTGACCCGGCCGGCGGCTGCTCACCCGGTCGGTACTTTCCGGTGAGCACACCCTGGGCGATGGGCGAGAAGACGATTTGCGAGATGCCGAGCGAGATGCAGACCGGTACCACGTCGCCCTCGATCACCCGTCGCAGCATCGAATACTGCGGCTGGTTGGAGATCAGGTGAATGCCGAGTTCCTCGGCGAGGTCGTATCCGTCTTGGATCTGCTGTGCGGTCCACTCGCTGACGCCGACATAGAGCACCTTGCCCATCCGTACCAGGTCGGCGAACGCCTGCATGGTCTCCTCGAGTGGAGTTTCGTAGTCGTAGCGATGCGCCTGGTAGATGTCGACATAGTCGGTTTGCAGCCGGGACAGCGATCCATTGATCGATTCCATGATGTGCTTGCGAGACAGGCCGATGTCATTGTGCCCGCGCGGTCCGGTGGGCCAATAGACCTTGGTGAGGATCTCCAGCGACTCGCGCCGCTCACCCTTCAGGGCCTCGCCGAGCACAGTCTCGGCCTTGGTATTCGCATAGACGTCCGCGGTGTCGAAGGTGGTGATGCCGGCCTCGAGTGCTGCCCGCACGCAAGCCTTAGCTTGATCGTTCTCGACCTGTGAGCCGTGGGTCAGCCAGTTGCCGTAGGTGATCTCCGAGATCTTGAAACCTGAGTTGCCAACGTAGCGAAATTCCACCCGTCATCCCCTGTCTTTTTGGTCTCTATTGGCGATGGATACTGAAGCTCAACCACTGGGTCTTTCAGCGACCATTTCTAGTGCCTTCGATGTATAGACCCGATATCCGATCCCCGGCTGGTAACCATGGATCTCGGGCGTGTCCAGACTGCGCATGAAGGACAAGATCTCGTCGCTGAACACCTGGCCGGGCACCAGCACCGGAAAACCCGGCGGGTAGGGCGTAACGAACGTGGCTGAGACCACGGATTCACCGGATTCCATTCGTTCCTCGACCTCATCAGCCAGCAAGTACTCGCACATGGTGTGGTCGTAGCACAGGAAGAAGGCCTTGCGGACATCACCCTCCGGCGTCGGCGGCTCGCTTTCGCTGAGGAATGCAGGGTGGAAGCCGCTGAAGTGCGGCAACGGAGCGACTGGATTCGTCAGGTGCATCACGGCGCGCTC
This sequence comes from uncultured Actinomycetota bacterium, assembly GCA_963840505.1. Lineage (GTDB taxonomy): Bacteria > Actinomycetota > Actinomycetes > Propionibacteriales > Propionibacteriaceae > Microlunatus. The sequence continues at coordinate 11,492 of CAWIZB010000008.1, read as the reverse complement.
GAACACCGCCCGCTCGGCCAGATTCATCTCCGAGGCATGGAGGTCGATGTCCCGTGCGATGCTGACCAAAACCTCGATGAGATAGGCAACCGAACTCCGCGTGGTGCCGATGTTGGTCATGAATAGGACCGTGTTGCGGGAGGTCTTGTTGATCTGGATGCCGAACTTGTCCATGAGCCGTTGGTGCTTGAACGTGGCACCGTCAATACCGGTGAGACCGATGTAGACAGTCACCCGAGACGGGTCCAGCACGAACTCGTCCTGCTCCCAGGCCGTGACCATGTTGCTGAGCCCGGTACGCAGCGGCTGGGCAATACCGGAGGCGCGGTATCGCTCCGGGATCATTTCTGCCGTACTCAGACAGTGCATGTATTTGCTGAGCAATGGATGATGATCAATCGCGTCGCGTAGCTTCATCGCGTACTCCAGCTGCCGTTGCACCAGCTCGAATCCCTCCAGCGCAGCCTGGCGCCGACCAAGATCAAGAGAGGCGAGGATCTGGTAGTTGGGCGATGTCGAGGTATGCGCCATGTACGCCTCGCGGAAGACCTCGGCCACCTTCAGCGCGAAGTCTTGATCGTAAACGTGAATCATCGACCCCTGGCGCAGCGAGGTCAACGTCTTGTGCGTCGACTGGGTGGAGTAGACGCGGACCCGGGCTCGCGCCGGGTCGGGGCTCAGCCGGTTCTTGATCAAGGACTCGGCGCTGTCATCGCGGGGCAGTTCCGCTTCGTACCGGGCGCGGTACTCGGCTGAGCGCAACTTTTCGGCGAGCGCACGCGCCGCCTCCATCGCGGTATGCGATCGATAGACATGGTGGAAGCGTGCGAAGGCGAACCACGCCTCGTCCCACAGAAACACCAGATCCGGCTTGATCGCCAGACATTCCTCCATCACGCGGCTGACGTCATAGACGATGCCGTCAAAGGTGCAGTTCGTCAGCATCAAGAGCCTGACCCGATCGAGCTTGCCGGCTGCCCGCAGCGCGAGGAGCCTGGACTTGATCTCCTGCAACGGCACGGCTCCATACATTGAGTACTCGTTGAGCGGGTACGCGTCGAGGTAGCAGACCTCGGCGCCGGCCAGCATCAGCCCGTAGTGGTGCGACTGATGACAGTTGCGGTCGACGAGGACGATGTCGCCTGGCGCGAGCAAAGCCTGAGCGACGATCTTGTTAGCCGTCGAGGTGCCGTTCGTGACGAAATAGGTCTGTCGCGAGCCGAAGGTCTCGGCTGCTAGCTGCTGAGCGTCGCGCAGCGGCCCGGTCGGTTCGAGCAGCGAGTCGAGCCCGCCGGTAGTCGCCGAGGTCTCCGCGAGGAAGATGTCCAGACCGTAGAAACCGACCATGTCGCGGATCCAGTGCGAGTTCACGATCGACTTGCCCTGCGAGATCGGCAGCGCATGGAACACTCCGGTGGGCCGCTGGCTGTAGGCACGCAGCGCCTCGAAGAACGGCGTGCTGTAACGGTCGGCAACGCCCGCGAGGATGGTCAGGTGCAACTCGAGGGCGCCCTCCCGGGCGTGGAACACCCGCCGGAAATGATGGCTCACCTTGCCGGCGACGTCTTCGACCGCAATGTCGGTCATCAGGTAGAGGTCGACCTCGGGACGGATCTGGGCCAAGCGAGGCGCCAGGATCTGGGCGCGTTCATCGGGGGAGTGGTCCGCGAGATCGTCCGCCAGTGTTGTGTCGGCGAAGTCGGCGAGGTTGGTGAGATCGTGTAGCGCGGCGTGGGCGAAACGTCTCCGGATCACGCATGCCTGGATGTTCGCGTTGAGCCGCATTGCCACGGCTGCCTCGACGCCACTGCCGACGACGACGAGGTCATAGATGAAGCGATCTCCGGGCCGGCGCCAGCTGTGCACCTCCTCACGGAGGCGCTGCTCCTGTCTCGGCGACATGCCCTCAATGACCAGGACCTCGAAATAGGGCCGGCTGGAGGGATCGTGCTGTGAGGTACTGAAGATCAAGTCCACGCTGTCGTCGCGATGCTCAACCCGGGCGATGTCGCCGAGGGCACCCGTGCGGTAGGACTCCGTGACGAGCGCACGGTTGATCCGAGCAACCAGCCGAGCCAGCCGTTCCCAGGCTCCAGTGGACGCGAATTCCTGGACGACGCCGAAGGCCGCGTGGCCAGGAAATGCCCAAAACTGCTCCAGCGGTGCCAAGGCAGCGCATGCCGCGTGCACGGCATCGGTCATGTCCTGGTCGATCGGTTTCCCGCGTCGCAACGAGCTGGCGACCCGCCGGGTCGCCTCCTCCAACCGAGACCACGAATCCGCCCGGAACTGCCACCAGCTGTTGTACGCGTACGCGCCGGTTTGATCGACCATGATCAACTCCTAGAGCTTGCAGCCCCGACCACCACTTAGCGCGACACTAAACCGCGCCGTCTGTGCTGATCAACACCAGTGCACTGTCCCCGCTGATCCCCAGCGCTGCGCGACGATCGGAATCGCCCAAGGCCGACCGTACGCCGGCCAGCGCCGCGCCGCCGCACGGTCCCGCCGCGACCCCAAGCTCGTTCAGCCGATGCATCGCTGCGCTGGCCTCATCATCGGTGATTGCGACGCCGGCATCCAGCCCGTCGCGGATGGCGGGCCAGGCGATGGTGGACACGTTGCCGCAGTTGAGTCCGGCCATGATCGTGGGCTCGGAGGTGTCGACGCTGACCGGCCTGCCCGCCGCAAGGCTGGCTGTCACGCGAGCCGCTGTGACCGGCTCGACGGCAAGGACCGCCGGTCGCTGTTCGAGGGCCGGATCGCGGTAGTGCTGCAACGCGGCCTGTAGCAGCGATCCCACACCGGTCGGCACTGCAACCAGGTGGATCACTCGCTCGGCGAGGTGCGCGGTGATCTCATCGAACAGGGTGCCGTAGCCGTCCACGATCCATCCGGGGATCTGCTCATAGCCCTGCCATGCGGTGTCCTGGACGAGCAGGTCGTCGGGGTGGCCGGCGGTGGAACTTGCAGCAGCCCAGACCACATCGTCGTAGGCCAGGTCGGTCTGCAGGACCTCGGCGCCTTCGCTGGTGATCGCTTCCACGGTCTCCTTGACAGTTCCCGCGGGAATGTAGATCCGCGCTGCGAGCCCGAGCAGTGCGGCCATTCGGGCTACAGCGCGACCGTGGTTCCCGTCCGTCGCTGAAACCAAAGTGACCGGCGCCGAACGTTCCCGAAGCTCGATCAGGCTCTTCGCCGGCGCGTCGAAGCCGGCGCGCTGGCTCAGCGCGCAATTCACTGCCCAGGAGGCACCGAGGATCTTGAAGGCCGGCAACCCGAGACGGTCGGACTCGTCCTTGACCAGTACAGCTCCGACACCAAGCTCGGTAGCCAGTTCCGCAAGCTCGACCAGCGGCGTCGGTCGGTAGCCCGGCATTGAAGTGTGGAACTCCCTTGGCCTTCCTCGGGCTGGTGCGGAGGTCCAGTTACGCCCCCCGAGCCGCGAAGTCCACTGCACGGATTGCGCTCTCATTCCACGGTGAACTTCAGCGAGCTGGGCTGCCCGGACTGGAGGTTCTCGAGATGCTCAGCGAAGTTCAGCTGCTCGAACAATGGCGTGCCACCGTGAATGGCGCCTCGGATGGTGCCCTCGCGTCGCTGGATCGCTTCGGCGGTTTCCACGGCCGCGTCAAGCTCGGCGTCGCTGACTACCACGATGCCGTCATCGTCGCCCAGCAGGATGTCACCAGGGTGGACCTCGACATCTCCAAGACGTACTGGCTGCTGCGTCACGGGAGGGCGGGAGGCGCCGGCCGCTCGGGGAATCGTGCCGAGGGCGTAGATGGGCAGCGGCAGCTGGGCCAGGGTCGCGGTGTCGCGGCACAGTCCGTAGACGACGACGCCGGCCATCTGGCGCCGGATGGCCTCGGTGGCGAAGAGCTCACCGAGCACCGCGTGTTCGGTGGTCCCGGCTTCGACGACCAGGATGTCGCCGGCTCCACACTGCTCCAAACCGGCGAGTACCGGCACCAGGTCGCCGGAGGCTGCGACCGTCACCGCCCGACCGACCATACGAATGCCACGCGTGTACGGGCGAAGCTCCCGTGGCAGGACTCGGAGCGCCTTGTTCGCGTCGGAGAGACTCGCGGCGTCGAGCTGCCACACCCGCGGCGGGATAGCACGACCAGTCACCAAGCCCTCCTCGCCAGATGAGTTCATTGGGCTTCTCGTTTGATCTTGCGCCAACCGCCGGCGCGGTTGTTGGCGATGATCTGTCGGAATATCTCGCCGAGGGCACGCGTGTTGATGTCCTCGTCCTGGCGTATCGACACCGTACGGCCGGTCTTGTTGTTGTGGCCGCCGGTGATGATGCCCTCGGGGTCGGGAACGATCGCTCCGTCGTACAGGAAGACATTGACGTGATCCTTCGCGGCCAGCAGTGCGCAGATGTTTCCCTGGAGCACGAAGTACGGCTGGACCCGCCGCTTGATGGTCTCGACGACCTCCGGATCGACTGCATGCACAAGATCACGGACCTGCTGGCAGATGTCTTGTTGCCACGCCGGCAGTGGGTCGATGTACTCGTCGACCCGCGGATCCTTCTGATAACTCACCGCGTTTCTCCTTGATCAATAACAGACCTCATCGGTTTCCTCCACCGGCCCCTTGTCGGAAACTGGGTTACCCCAACGTTGTTGGCGCTTTGCACACGTTGCAACATATGCGAAGCGTCAGGAACACGGCACTATGACGAGTGTTCGCTCCGACGACTGCAGGGGCCTGCGGTTGCCCGTAACGTGAGCGCTTTTGGTTTGCAACGCAAGCGCCGAAGGAGTCGGAATCTGCGAACAGCTTGTCAGAGTGCCAATCGAATCCTGCAGAGCGGAAGGGTTATCCGTGCCAAAGCTTCGCGTCCACGACTTCAGCGTGTCCCTCGATGGTTACGGCGAGCGGCTCTTCGATGAGCTCGGCAACGTGCCAACCGGATACGAGATCGCTGAGTTCGTCGGTACGCCGGCGGCACTCCACGTCCGATTCGTCCGGAAGACCTGAGGTTTCAGGAGCATGGCAAGCTCAACGCCCTGAAAACGCATCACTCACGAGCCCGATACCGGCGGATGAGAGCTCCGACCCGCTGTGAGTGATGCAAAACCAGGGCGCCGCCCGGCCGAGCGTCTCGCTAGGGAGTGTCCTGCCGGATCCCGAGCCCCGCGTCCCGGGCCCGCAGGATGGCCTGAGCCCGGTCGGCGACCTGGAGCTTGGTGAAGATCGAGGACAGATGGTTGGCGACGGTCTTCGGCGACAGGCCGAGACGCGTGGCAATCATCGAGTTCGGCATCGCGGCGGCGAGCAGGTTGAGGATCTCCCGCTCCCGCGGTGTCAGCTCGGGGAAGGGATCGGCCGTCGGCGCCGGAGTTGCGAAGAAGCGCAGCACCCGCTGCGCGATTCCCGGCCCGAAGATCGCCTCGCCTGAGGCGACGGCCCGGATTGCCCGGCCGATCTCCTCCTGCTCAGCCCCCTTGACGACGTAGCCGCGAGCACCGGCCCGCATCGCAGTGAACACCGAGTCATCGTCGTCAAACATCGTCAGCACCAAGACCGCGACCTCGGGTGCAACCCGGGTGATCTCCCGAGTGGCCGCAAAGCCGTCCTGGCCCGGCATCTGCAAGTCGAGCACTGCCACGTTCGGGCGCTGCAGCACCACCTCTCGTACGGCCTCGCGACCGTCAGCTGCCACGCCCACGACCTCGATGCCCTGCAGAGACCCAAGCAAGGCGGCCAGACCCGCGCGCACCACGGGGTGGTCATCGGCCAGCACCACGCGGATGTCGCTCATGTCGACATCAGCGGAAACGAAGCCAAGACTCGGCCGCCGTCCGGCGTCGGCCCAGCCTGGAACGACCCCCCAAGCTCCGCCGCCCGCTCGTGCATCGCGTCTAACCCGACGCCCGGAGGCCACGCGCCGTTTGGCACGCCATCGTCGGTGATCGACAGTTCGAGCCGCTCGCCACAGCGCAACCGCACCACCGCGCCGGTGGCCCGAGAATGGCGTACCACATTGGTCAGGGCCTCAGTCGCGATCCGGTACGTCGCCACCTCCACTGCGGCCGGCAGCACCGGCACCTGATCCGGGACATCGAGGCGGACGTCGACGGACTCACCGTCGGCCCGCCAGGCAAGCTGATCGGCTCGCTGCCGCAGAGCGCCGACTAGCCCGAGCTCATCCAACGCCGGCGGTCGCAGGTTGTCGACCAGCCGTCGTACGTCGGCGAGGGCGGCCCGCGTGTCACGGCGCAATGTGGTCAGTAGGCGCTGCGACTCCGCAGGGTTGCCATCGATGGTGTTCGCCGCTGCATCGGCAGCGAAGGCGATGCCGGTCAGCGTCGGGCCGAGCCCGTCGTGCAGCTCACGGCGCAACCGGCGGCGCTCCTCCTCACGCGCAGCGACGATCCGCTCCCGAGACGCCTGCAGCTCTTCGGAGACGACCGTCGAGTGCACAGCCACAGCGACGGGGTCGGCCAGCATGGCCAGCACGCGGCGATCGGCAGCCGCCAGCTCTCGCTCACCTGCGCGCAGCCCCACCATCAACTGGCCCGTCGACTTGCCGCCATGGGTGAGCGGCCACGGATACACACGCTCTGACCGCTCACCGTCGCTGGCCAGAATTCTGCCGTCCCGTTCAATTGCGAGGTAGGGCAGTCGGAGGGCCGTACGGATCGTTGTCACTACTCCTTGCAGCCCTGCATCCGGAGTTGCGAGCTGCTCGCCGAGCCGGGACACGACCCGAGCGGGGTCGCCGCGATCGCCGTACAGCGCGCCATCAACCAGTCGTTGCAGCAGCGGTAACAAGGGCACCGCGAGTATCACAAGCAGCACGGTGACCAAGGCTGACCAGCGCAAACCGACCGGCCCGAACCGCTCGATCAGCGCGATGAGTGCCGTATAGGCGACGACTACCGCCAACAGCAACATCATCCAGGCCAGCAGGCGCGCGACTACGAGGCGGATGTCCAGGAGCTCCTGGCGCACGATCGCGACCGTGACGGCAATCGGGATGAGCGGGATGGCGAACAGCACCTCGACGGGCGTGCCGGCAACCAAGCCCCAGGGCAAGATCACGATCAACGCCACCAGGACAGCCAGCAGCAGCCAGAGGAGCTGACGGCGCTCGACGTCTGATCCGCGGCGGTAACGGACGGCGAGCGCAGCCACGCCGAGGAAGAGCGCAAGGGTGGTACGCCACCCGCTGGCGGTCCATAGCGGTTGCAGGGCGGCGTAGCCCGAGAGTGTGAGATAGCCGGTCGGGTAGCCCGGCGGTGCGTCTGGCCACGCGCCCATTGCCGCGGCGAAGAGCGGTGCGGTGACAATCACGGCGATCACGACCCACCGCCAGCCGCGAGAGAGGGGTCGTCCATCAGGGAACAACAGCAACGCGAGCGGTAGGAACAGTCCGATCGCCCACGGCCAGGACCAACTGAAGATCGTGATCAGGAGCCGCTGCATAGCAATAGGTGCGGCTGCATCGTGAAGCACGGCACCCAACGGTGCCGCGAGGGCCGATGTCGAATAGGCCACGCCGCCGGCCGCGAACAGCCAGCCAATCGGATTGCGCGGACGATGCCAGGCCAAGATGGCACCACAGATGCCGAAAGACAGCCCGATTGCCGAATTGGTCACAACGAAGGCGTCGAGGGCGTCCTGCCAGGACCATCCAGCGATAGCGGACAGAACAGCCGCCGCGATGACCTCGAGTAACACGAAAACACCGAGTGCGGCGGCCAACACGTGGAGCCAATTGCCCGTGCGTGCTGGCGGTGCCATAAGCCAAGTCTGCGCCGAACACCCTCCCGATGTCTCGGGAAGCTTTCCCGACGTGATCGGGGAAGATCCCGAGTCGCACAGATCTTTGACTCATCCGACCGCGCCCCTGCTGAAGTCACGCTGAAGTCGACCGATCAGATTGGTCGGCCGAAGACCTGTGGGAGGCAAGAAATGTCTGCTCTCTATCGCAGCGGAGTGGTGCTGCTCGGCATTCTCTCGGTGATCGACTTGGCTGCGCCGCTGTACACCGACGGTCAGCACCCGCCGATGATCATCGCGGTCATTGGGTCGGTGCTGGGCTTGGTGAGCATCGTGCTCGCTGTATTCGCCTGGCGAGGTCGCACGGCAGCAGCCGTCGGTCTCTGTGTGGTCCGAGTGCTGTCGGCGCTGACGGCCGTGCCGGCGTTCTGGGTGACTGGTGTGCCCGGACCGGTCGTGGCGGTTGCCGGTAGTTTCATCGTCCTGACAATCGTCGGAATCGTGCTCACGCTGGCTGGCCTGCGGCAACCTGCCCTAGTAGAGGCGTGATGACTGCCGTCGAGCAGAGCGCCATGCGCCCTGAGCCCGTCGAAGGGCGCGTTTCGACGAGCTCAGCGCGCATGACGGGTCGGGTACGCCGGCTGGCCGGCGCACTCGCCCTGGTCGTGGCACCGTGGGGCTTTGTCATTGCCAACGCCAGCTACGCCTGGATGATCCGCAACGGCGGCAGCGACAGCACGGGAGCCGAAGCCCTGGCCCTGGCGGCGACCGGCCCTGATGTGCTTCGGCTCACCGTGGTCGCCGGAATGATCGGCTGCCTGCTGATCATCCCGGCCGTGCTCACGGCCTTGAGCCACGCCCGGCGGTCTCGGTTGGCCTTTGTGGGCGGGTCGATGATGATCGCCGGCTACGTCTGCTACTTCGGTGTCCTGCTGAGTAACACGATGATCATCGCCATGGCGGAGCGTGGCGGCCCGCTGGCTGACTACGCGGTTCTGATTGACACAAACCAAGGCGATCCCTGGACTGTGTGGGTGTTCCCGATCTTCGTCCTGGGCAACTTGCTGGGCACGCTGCTCTTTGCGATTGGTCTGTTGCGCAGTCGTGCAGTGCCGGCCTGGTCGGCGATCCTGATCATGCTGTGGCCTCCGTTGCATGTCATCGGGCTGATCATCGGCGGCGAGGTGCTCGAGGTCATCGGTGCCGTGCTGCAGGCGATCGGATTCGCCGGGGTTGCCGCAGCGGTGCTGCGTCATCCGGGACAGGAGCCCTCCGTAGGGTAAGGGGCATGGAGGAACGCGTACTCGGCAGCACTGAGCGTCCTGTGTCCGTTATCGGCCTGGGCACCTGGCAGCTCGGTGCGGGCTGGGGCGAGGTGAGCGAGACGGCGGCGCTGGACGTGCTCGGCGCCGCTGTCGAGTCCGGAGTGACGTTCTTCGACACGGCCGATGTCTACGGCGACGGCCGCAGCGAGCGACTGATCGGTCGTTTCCGAGCGCAGCACCCCGACTTGCCGATCATGGTGGCAACCAAGATGGGGCGACGTGTTGATCAGGTGCCAGAGAACTTCACGCTGCAGAACTTCCGTGTCTGGACTGACCGATCGCGGCGCAATCTGGGCATGGATCAACTCGATCTCGTCCAGCTGCACTGCCCGCCGACCGCTGTCTACTCTCAAGATCAGATCTATGACGCGCTGGACACACTGGTGGCCGACGGAGTGATCGCCAACTACGGCGTCAGTGTCGAGACCTGCGACGAGGCGTTGACGGCGATGGCGAGGCGCGGCACGGCCACGGTACAGATCATCCTCAATGCATTTCGTCTCAAACCGCTTGAGGCCGTGCTGCCCTCGGCGATCACGAACGGGGTGGGGATCATCGCGCGCGTTCCGCTGGCCAGCGGCCTGCTCAGCTGGGGCGTACACCGCGACTACCACGTTTGCCGAAAATGATCATCGAAGCTTCAACCGAGCCGGCCAGGCCTTCGATGTTGGCGAGACCTTCTCCGGTGTGGACTATGAGACTGGCGTACGCGCCGCGCAAGAGTTCGCTGATCTTGTGTCTGGGCTGCCGTTTGAGGCTACGCCGGCACAGGCGGCCCTGGCGTGGGTGGCACAACAGCCCGGCGTGACCACGGTGATCCCCGGTGCCCGGGTCGTCGCGCAGGCAGAAGGCAATGCGGCGGCCGGTGACCTGCCGCCGCTTGGCGATGACTTCATGGCCGGCGTACGCGACTTGTACAACCGGGAGCTAAGGGCCCAGATCCACCATCGCTGGTAACAGGTCGGTCGTCGCCAACCTGATCAGCAGCCATTCCGGGCGGGAGAACGGGCCCCGCGGCCATCAGCGAGGATGTCTCGACTGCGGCCATCAGCGAGGATGTCTCGACCAGGTGTTGCACAATGTCGCCCCCAGCGGCTCTTGCTCTGGCCGGAAGGCTCAGTGATCTTGACGCTAGTCGATCTTTGCTACGGGATGATGTGGAATACCGCCCCCGTTTTGGGACAGATGGCAACGATCTTCTGGTTGTTGATTGCCGCTAGTTCCAGGATCTCCTTAGCGTCACGCTCATCAACGCCGCACAAGTTAGAGACCAGCAGCTTCGCCGCGACGCCGAGGTCCATATTGTTGAAGGCGTGGTTATCGCCGATGATCACGGTGATTAGTGCCCTGGGGGTTTGCGCGCTGGCGTCCACTCCCAGCATCCCAACGGAGAGACATCCCGCCGCAAGGGTGAGTGCAAGCTTGCTAAGGAACTTAATCTTGATCATGATCACGATCCCCTTCCACTCGTCGGTGATTTTACACCTGGCGAAGTAATTTCGCCTTCTGATCTTGCGGTCGATGTCGACACAAAGCCGGCGGCGACTATAGGCCAAGATGCAGCCGCAACGCGGCGTCAGCTCGGCAATCACCGATGGCGGCAGCTGTCCGATGCGTGGCCCGAGGCGCTGGACATCAATGGATCTGACCTGTTCAGCCTGAGCTTTTGACGAGCGTTGCAATCCGGTCGCGGACGCTACGAGCAGGGTCTGAAAGGGGAGAATGTGGACCACATTCGATGTCACCGGTACGACGGTCACCACACCACGGCCAAGAGTCGCCGCCCGCGCGTTCGCCCCGTCATTGCTTACTATCACCACCGGTCGTCGCTTGTTGGCCTCTGACCCGCGCACGGGCTCCAGGTCGGCAAAGCGAATCTCGCCCCGTCTCATGAGTGCGGCAACGCGTCAGCGGAAGTCGGCTCCCACAGCTCCGCCTCGCCCGACTGCTCCCACTCCTGCCAGGCCAACTCGTACGCGTCACCCAGCTCCGATGCGCGGAGCAGGCCGATGGCGCGCTGGACGGCGGCCGAGAACGTGACTCGAAGCCGTGTTCATGGGCATAACTGTCCAGGAACTCGACATCGGCGTTCGGGATGCTCAGACTGACCTTCATACTTCTATACTACTCATCTTCCTACCCGAGTAGTACTCAAAGACTCTGCCAGGCATCTCCTCCCAGCAGTTCGATAACGTTGCAGGGTGCTTGACGGACTTCGCAATGAGCTGGATGCCTTGGGTCTCACCCGATTCGACATTCAGCTGCCGGGAGAGGACTCGGCGGTGGCTCCGCTGGAAGGGGCGCTTCGGGTGCGCGCCAACGGCGCCCGGTTCGTTCTGGAGACGGTGGACTACGGCGAAGCCTTCCGGCTGCGTACGGCGGAATCGGAACCCGAGATCAAGGAAGCGGTGATCGACTATGTGT